>NZ_OZ336860.1:0-785000 GCF_976987115.1 Pseudomonas fjordensis | reverse complement strand
GTATTAGTCCAGGTGGTCGCCTTCGCCACTGGTGTTCCTTCCTATATCTACGCATTTCACCGCTACACAGGAAATTCCACCACCCTCTACCATACTCTAGTCAGTCAGTTTTGAATGCAGTTCCCAGGTTGAGCCCGGGGATTTCACATCCAACTTAACAAACCACCTACGCGCGCTTTACGCCCAGTAATTCCGATTAACGCTTGCACCCTCTGTATTACCGCGGCTGCTGGCACAGAGTTAGCCGGTGCTTATTCTGTCGGTAACGTCAAAATTGCAGAGTATTAATCTACAACCCTTCCTCCCAACTTAAAGTGCTTTACAATCCGAAGACCTTCTTCACACACGCGGCATGGCTGGATCAGGCTTTCGCCCATTGTCCAATATTCCCCACTGCTGCCTCCCGTAGGAGTCTGGACCGTGTCTCAGTTCCAGTGTGACTGATCATCCTCTCAGACCAGTTACGGATCGTCGCCTTGGTGAGCCATTACCTCACCAACTAGCTAATCCGACCTAGGCTCATCTGATAGCGCAAGGCCCGAAGGTCCCCTGCTTTCTCCCGTAGGACGTATGCGGTATTAGCGTCCGTTTCCGAACGTTATCCCCCACTACCAGGCAGATTCCTAGGCATTACTCACCCGTCCGCCGCTCTCAAGAGAAGCAAGCTTCTCTCTACCGCTCGACTTGCATGTGTTAGGCCTGCCGCCAGCGTTCAATCTGAGCCATGATCAAACTCTTCAGTTCAAACATCTTTGGGTTTTTAAGAAACCCTAAACTTGGCTCAGCAATCGTTGGTTACATCTTTGATTTCTCGCGGAGTAACTTGTGATGCTGATAATCTTGTTGACTATCAGTCTGACTCCACAAGCACCCACACGAATTGCTTGATTCAGTTGTTAAAGAGCGGTTGGTTAAGATCTTTCGTCTCAACCGAGGCGCGCATTCTACAGCAGCCTCATTTGCTGTCAAGTGGTTATTTTCAGAAGTTTTCGAAGATTTCTTCAACAACTTCAACCACTTGCGCTTTCGATCTCTCGTAAGCGGGAGGCGAATTCTACAGCGTTACACGCTGCTGTCAACACCTCTTTTTCAACTTCCTTTTGGCTTCGATGAACTGAAGCAACTTGCTGTCGAGAACTGCGTAACTCATTGTTTACCAAGGAGTTTCCGTTTCGACTGCGCCGGAAGTGGGGCGAATTATAGGCTTCCAGAATCTGCCGTCAACCTTCTTTTTCACATTTCTGTCATATAAGTCAAAAACGCCCCAATAACGCAAAGGCCGGCCCCAAGGGGCCGGCCTTCTACCTACCGAGCCTTACAGGCTAGGGAAGGCGAATTGCGACGCTTCATGGCTGGCTCGTTGCGGCCACCGCTGAGTGATCGCCTTGCGACGGGTATAGAAACGCACCCCGTCCGGCCCATAGGCATGCAAGTCGCCAAACAGCGAACGTTTCCAGCCGCCAAAGCTGTGATACGCAACCGGCACTGGCAGTGGCACGTTAACCCCCACCATGCCGACTTCAATCTCATCACAGAACAGGCGCGCCGCTTCACCGTCACGGGTGAAGATGCACGTACCGTTGCCGTATTCATGATCGTTGATCAACTGCATCGCCGCTTCCAGGCTATCCACCCGCACTACGCACAGTACCGGCCCAAAGATCTCTTCTTTATAGATACGCATCTCAGGCGTGACGCGGTCAAACAGGCTACCGCCGAGGAAAAAACCTTGCTCATGCCCGGCAACACTCAAGCCACGGCCATCAACGACCAGTTCTGCACCCGCCGACACACCGTCTTCTATATAGCCACTGACTTTATCCCGCGCCTGTCCCGTCACCAGCGGGCCCATGTCCAGGCCGCAAGAAGTGCCCGCACCAATCTTCAACGCCTTGACCTGCGGCACCAGCTTGGCGATCAACGCATCCGCTACCTGGTCGCCCACGCACACCGCCACCGAGATCGCCATGCAACGCTCACCGCAGGAACCATAAGCTGCGCCCATCAGGGCACTCACCGCGTTATCCAGATCGGCATCCGGCATCAGCACCGCGTGGTTCTTCGCCCCGCCCAGCGCCTGCACACGCTTGCCGCGCTTGGTCGCTTCGGAGTAGATGTACTCGGCAATCGGCGTCGAGCCTACAAAGCTCAAGGCTTTGACTTCCGGCGCTTCGATCAGCGCATCCACCGCGCCCTTGTCGCCATGCACCACGCTGAGCACGCCTTTAGGCAGCCCGGCTTCCTGCAACAGCTGCGCGATCAACAGCGTCGAACTCGGGTCGCGCTCTGAAGGTTTAAGGATGAAACAGTTACCGCAGACAATCGCTAGCGGGTACATCCACAGCGGCACCATCGCCGGGAAGTTGAACGGGGTGATACCCGCCACCACGCCCAACGGCTGGAAGTCCGACCACGCATCGATGTTCGGCCCTACGTTGCGGCTGTATTCACCCTTGAGAATCTCCGGCGCCGAGCACGCGTACTCCACGTTCTCGATCCCACGCTTGAGTTCACCCGCAGCGTCTTCCAAGGTCTTGCCATGTTCTTCGCTGATCAACTGCGAGATCCGTGCTTCGTTCTGCTCCAGCAGTTGCTTGAAACGGAACATCACCTGGGCACGCTTGGCCGGCGGCGTATTGCGCCAAGCCGGAAACGCCGCCTTGGCTGCGTCAATCGCCTGTTGAATGGTTTCACGGCTGGCCAACGGCACCTGGTGAATCACCTGGCCGGTAGACGGGTTATAGACGTCGGCACTACGACCGCTGTCGTTGACCAGCTCACCGTTGATCAAATGCTGGATAAGGCTCATGCAGGGCTCCTGAAAAATTGTTCTATATAGAAGGAGAAATCAGTCGATCTTGTTCAGCACTTCGCCGACCGCGTCAAACAGACGGTCCAGGTCCTGCGGCTTGCTGTTGAAGGTTGGCCCGAACTGCAGGGTGTCGCCGCCAAAGCGCACATAGAAACCGGCTTTCCACAACGCCATGCCGGCCTCGAATGGGCGCACGATGGCATCCCCATCACGCGGGGCAATCTGGATCGCACCGGCCAGGCCGTAGTT
This sequence comes from Pseudomonas fjordensis, assembly GCF_976987115.1. NCBI lineage: Bacteria > Pseudomonadati > Pseudomonadota > Gammaproteobacteria > Pseudomonadales > Pseudomonadaceae > Pseudomonas > Pseudomonas fjordensis. The sequence continues at coordinate 781,939 of NZ_OZ336860.1, read as the reverse complement.
GCGAATGTCGATCACATTCTTGCTGCCTTTCAAACCGTGCAGCGCATTCTCAAAATGCGGCGCGACTTCAGCCACGCTCTGCACCAGGTTTTCTTTCTGCAACAGGTCCAATGCCGCCAGGCCCGCCGCGCAAGCCACCGGGTGCGCCGAGTAGGTGTAGCCGTGGGGGAATTCCACGGCGTATTCCGGCGTCGCCTGGTTCATGAAGGTCTGGTAGATCTCGCTGCTGGCAATCACCGCGCCCATCGGGATAGCGCCGTTGGTGACTTGCTTAGCGATGCACATCAGGTCCGGGGTCACGCCGAAGCTGTCGGCACCGAACATCGAGCCGGTGCGGCCAAAGCCTGTGATCACTTCGTCGAACACCAACAGGATATTGTGCTGGTCGCAAATTTCGCGCAGGCGCTTGAGATAACCCTGCGGTGGCACCAATACGCCAGCGGAACCGGCCATCGGCTCGACAAACACGGCGGCAATGTTCGACGCGTCATGCAGCTCGATCAGCTTGAGCAACTCATCGGCCAAGGCAATACCGCCCTGCTCCGGCATGCCCCGAGAGAAAGCATTGCTGGCCAGCAAGGTGTGAGGCAGGTGGTCAACATCCATCATCGCCTGGCCAAACAGCTTACGGTTACCGTTCACACCGCCCAGGCTGGTACCGGCGATGTTCACGCCGTGGTAACCCCGGGCGCGACCAATCATCTTGGTCTTGGTGGCCTGGCCTTTTAGGCGCCAGTAGGCCCGCACCATCTTCACCGCCGTATCGGCACATTCAGAGCCCGAATCGGTGAAGAACACATGATTGAGGTTGCCTGGGGTCAGGTCGGTGATCTTTTCCGCCAACTGAAAGGACAACGGATGACCGTATTGGAACCCTGGGGAGTAGTCCAACGTGCCCAATTGCTTGGCGACCGCTTCCTGGATTTCCTTGCGCGTATGCCCGGCGCCACAGGTCCACAGGCCCGACAACGAATCATAGACCTTGCGCCCCTTGTCATCGGTCAACCAACTACCTTCGGCGGCCACGATCAGACGTGGATCGCGCTGGAAGTTGCGGTTGGCGGTGTAAGGCATCCAGTGCGCATCCAGCTTCAATTGGCTGGCCAGGGACGATGGGGCGTTTTCGGGCATGTTCATCAGCAAAACCTCGCAGGGCAAAAGGCAGCGTCGGGATTGAAAAAGCGTTGTTGCAGCTAAATTGCCACGGGGATAAAGTCGGTGAAATCCAACTCTTCTAACCTTCAGTCAGGACTTCACTAAACTATGAGCAGCCGTCGTCCCGACCCTTTGGCGCAAGTCAGTGACTTCGATATTCGCCTGCTGCGCATCTTTCGCAGCGTGGTGGAGTGCGGCGGCTTCTCGGCAGCGGAAACTGTCCTTGGCATCGGGCGCTCGGCCATCAGCCAGCAGATGAGCGACCTTGAACAACGGCTCGGGCTAAGGCTCTGCCAACGCGGCCGCGCCGGGTTCTCTCTGACGGAAGAAGGCCGTGAGGTTTATCAGTCTGCCCTGCAACTGCTGAGTGCCCTGGAAAGTTTTCGTACCGAGGTCAACGGCCTGCACCAACATTTGCGCGGCGAACTGATCATTGGCCTCACCGACAACCTCGTCACTCTGCCCCATATGCGTATTACCCACGCATTGGCGCAGTTGAAGGAACGCGGCCCGGACGTGCAGATCCAGATCCGCATGATCGCCCCCAATGAAGTGGAGCAAGGCGTACTCGACGGTCGCCTGCACGTCGGTGTGGTGCCCCAGGCCAGCGCACTGTCGGGCCTGGAATACCAGCCGCTGTACAGCGAACGCTCCTTGCTCTATTGCGCGGTCGGCCACCCGCTGTTTTACGCCGACAACAAGCAACTGGACGACGAACGCATCGACAGCCAGGACGCCATCGCCCCCACCTTCCGCTTGCCCGCGGAGATCCAGGCCCATTACCAGGCGCTCAACTGCACCGCCAGTGCCTCAGACCGTGAAGGCATGGCGTTCCTGATTCTCACCGGGCGTTATATCGGCTATTTGCCCGATCATTACGCCAGCCTGTGGGTACAACAAGGCCGACTGCGTGCGCTGAAACCGGCTACACGTTTTTACGATTTGAGCCTGGCATCGGTCACGCGCAAGGGCCGTCGCCCTCATTTGGTGCTGGAAAGTTTCCTCGAAAGCCTGGCCGCCACCCGATAAATCGGGCGTCACACAAAAAGCTGAGCACCTGGACAGCTTTTTGCAAGAGCTCAAGGACCTTGAACCGTTCGCCTTGAGTTAACCCGCCATGCCCCCAGAATCCTCCAGCCCCAGCGACCTGATCTACGGCCTCAATGACCGCCCGAAACCACTGCCTGCTCTACTCGCGGCCCTGCAACATGTACTGGCGGCGTTCGTCGGCATCATCACGCCGCCGCTGATCATTGGCTCCACCCTCGGCCTCACCGCTCACCTGCCCTACCTGATCAGCATGGCGTTGATGGTTTCCGGTGTAGGCACCTTCATCCAGGCACGCAGGCCGTTTGGCATCGGTGCCGGCATGATCTGCCTGCAAGGCACCAGCTTTGCGTTTCTCGGCGCAGTCTTGTCGGCAGGCTTTCTGGTGAAACAACGTGGTGGCAGCCCGGAAGACATTCTGGCGATGATTTTCGGCGTGTGCTTCTTCGGTGCGGCGGTGCAGATTGTATTGAGCCGCTTTATCGGCCAACTGCGCCGCGTGATCACACCACTGGTGACCGGCATTGTGATTACGCTGATCGGCATCAGCCTGATCAAAGTGGGCATCACCGACCTGGGCGGCGGCTTCAATGCACCGGACTTCGGCGCCCCCACCAACCTGGCGCTGGGCCTGTTCGTGGTTTTGACGATCATCCTGCTCAACCGCTCGAATACGCCCTGGGTACGTTTGTCGGCCATCATCATCGGCCTGGCCCTGGGCAGCCTGGCAGCGTGGTTCAGTGGCAAACTTGTTCCCCAGGCTTTGCCTGACCTGCCACTGGTCAGCCTGCCCACGCCATTCCGCTTTGGTTTCAATTTCGACTGGAGCGCCTTCCTGCCGATTGCGCTGATTTATCTGATCAGCAGCATCGAAACCGTCGGCGACCTCACCGCCAATTGCATGATTGCCCGCCAGCCCATCAGCGGCCCTTCTTATATAAGCCGGCTCAAGGGCGGCGTGCTCGGCGATGGGGTGAGCTGCATGATCGCCGCCACCTTCAGCGCCTTCCCCAACACCACGTTTGCCCAGAACAATGGCGTGATCCAACTCACCGGCGTGTCCAGCCGTTATGTCGGTTTATACATCGGCGTGTTGCTGTTCTGTCTGGGCCTGTTTCCGCTGATCGGCGCTGTGCTGCAGCAAATCCCCAAGCCGGTATTGGGCGGTGCCACCCTGGTGATGTTCGGCAGCGTGGCCGCGGCCGGCGTGCGCATCCTTGCCCAGGCACCGCTGGACCGACGCAGCATGCTGATCATCGCCACCTCGTTCGGCGTTGGCCTGGGTATCGCCGCGCAACCCAACCTGCTGCACCTGATGCCGACTCTGGTGCAGAACCTGTTCGACTCCGCCATCACCAGCGGCGGCATCACCGCCATTGTGTTGTGCCTGTTACTGCCGGAGGCCAAGGCAAGTACCGCCGCCGCAAACCACAACCCGGAACGCGACAGCCTGGAACCGCTTTGACGGTTTTATTGCATCAGGACTTGTCTGAGGCTTGAGGGTGGGTTATCTGTGCACACGTCGTCTCTATCGATCAGCACGGAAACCTCCATGAGCCTCGAAGTTCCTGCCCACAGCAACCACGTCGGTAAACCCGCCAGCCGCATTCGGCAAAAGAACGAACAAGCGATTCTCCAGGCTGCTGAAGATGAATTCGCGCGCCATGGCTACAAAGGCACCAGCATGAACACCATCGCTGCCAGTGCCGGGCTGCCCAAGGCCAACTTGCACTACTATTTCACCAACAAGCTGGGCCTGTATGTCGCAGTGCTGAGCAATATCCTCGAACTGTGGGACAGCACCTTCAACGCGCTGACCGCCGAAGATGACCCGGCCGTGGCGCTCGCTCGCTACATCCGCACCAAGATGGAATTCTCGCGCCGCCAGCCCCAAGCCTCGCGAATCTTCGCCATGGAGATCATCAGCGGTGGCGAATGCCTCACTGAATATTTCGGCCAGGACTATCGGGCCTGGTTCAGTGGCCGGGCCGCGGTGTTCCAGGCCTGGATCGACGCCGGCAAAATGGACCCCGTCGACCCCGTGCACCTGATTTTCCTGCTGTGGGGCAGCACTCAGCACTACGCCGACTTCGCCACCCAGATCTGCCGTGTTACCGGGCGCACCAAGCTGACCAAGCAGGACATGGAAGATGCTGGCACCAACCTGATCCATATCATTCTCAAAGGCTGCGGCATCAAGCCAGCCCTATAAACGAAGCGATTTATGTCTTTTACGCTCACCGGCTTTTGCGAGTTTCGTGAAGAAATACGCAAAAGCCGCTTTATCACCTTGGCGGCGCCGATTACCAGCCCGCAGGACGCCCAGGCGTTTTTCGAGCAGCACAGCGACCTCAACGCCACGCACAACTGCTGGGCCTGGAAGCTGGGCGATCAATACCGCAGCAGCGATGACGGCGAACCCGGCGGCACCGCCGGGCGCCCGATTCTTGCGGCCATCGAGGCCCAGGGCTTTGATCAGGTGGCCGTCTTGGTAATCCGCTGGTACGGCGGCATTCAACTGGGCACGGGTGGATTGGCCCGCGCCTATGGCGGCGGGGCCAATAAATGCCTGCAGAATGCCGAGCGCATCGAGCTGATCAGCCGCGTCCCCCTGCGTTGCGCCTGTGGCTTCTCCGAACTGAACCTGGTGAAGCTGCGTGTCGCTGAACTCGGCGGGCTTGTGGTGGAAGAAACCTTCACCGCCAACGGCGTTGAGCTGCAGCTCGCACTGGGAGAGGCACACATCGACACCCTGCAAACCCAGCTCGCCGACCTGAGCCGTGGGCGCATCCTGCTCGAACGCTGAAACTGCTACTGTTATGCGCTGAACTCCCTGAACCGCGATTTCAAAGGAAGCCTTTCATGTCTACGCCAAAAACCGCACTGATCATCGGCGCCTCGCGCGGGCTGGGCCTTGGCCTGGTCAAGCAACTGCTCCAGGACGGCTGGGACGTGACCGCCACCGTGCGCGATCCGAACAAGGCCGATGCCCTGAAAGCCGTGGGGCCGGTACAGATCGAGAAGTTGGATATGGACGATCAGCAAGCCGTGATCGCCCTGGCCCAACGTCTGAAAGACCGCACCTTTGACCTGCTGTTCGTCAACGCCGGCGTCAAGGGCCCGGCCAACCAGGAGCCCGGCCACGCAACCCTGGCGGAGGTCGGCCAGCTGTTTTTCACCAACGCCGTGGCGCCGATCAACCTGGCCCAGCGCTTTGTCGGGCAGATCCGCAAAGACACCGGCGTGCTGGCCTTCATGAGTTCGGTACTGGGCAGCGTGACCATTCCCGACGGCTCGGACCTGGCGCTGTACAAGGCCAGCAAGGCCGCCCTCAACTCGATGACCAACAGCTTTATCACGCAACTGGGCGAGCCCAAACCGACGGTGCTGTCGCTGCATCCAGGTTGGGTGAAGACCGACATGGGCGGCGAAAACGCCCACATCGACGTCGAGACCAGCGTGCGCGGCCTGGTGGACCAGGTAAATGCCTACACCGGCAAAGGCGGCCATCACTTCGTCGACTACAAAGGCGACACCATCGCCTGGTAAGTGGCAAAGGGTCGTTATCGACCAATTGCCGTCGATAACGATCCACGCGTAAACTGCCCACCTCGCCCTCCCCGGCGACCCTGGATCAGCAGACAGGGCAACACTGAGCTGGCAAACCTGAACCCATCATTCAGAGGAGCCGGCCAATGCCTGCGACCCGTATCTGGTTAAAAAACCCCCTCGCGATTTTCACTGCCAATGGCCTCGATGCCCGTGGCGGCCTTGTGCTGCAAGACGGTGTCATCACCGAAGTGCTGGCCCAAGGGCAAGCGCCTGCACAACCTTGCGCCCAGGTGTTCGATGCCCGCGAGCATGTGGTGCTGCCTGGGCTGATCAATACCCACCACCACTTCTATCAAACCCTGACCCGCGCCTGGGGCCCGGTGGTCAACCAACCGCTGTTTCCCTGGCTGAAAACCCTGTACCCGGTATGGGCGCGGCTTACCCCGGAAAAACTCGCGCTGGCCAGCAAAGTCGCCCTGGCTGAACTGCTGCTCTCGGGCTGCACGACGGCAGCCGATCACCATTACCTGTTCCCCGATGGCTTGGAAAACGCCATTGATGTGCAGGTCGAGACCGTGCGCGAACTGGGGATGCGCGCCATGCTCACCCGCGGTTCCATGAGCCTGGGCGAAGCCGATGGCGGCCTGCCGCCGCAGCAAACGGTGCAACAAGGCCAGGTGATCCTCGACGACAGCCAGCGCCTGATCCGCGAATATCACCAGCGTGGTGACGGCGCGCAGATCCAGATCGCCCTGGCGCCGTGCTCGCCGTTTTCCGTCACCCCCGAAATCATGCAAGCCAGCGCCGAACTGGCCAACCAGTTGGACGTGCGCCTGCACACCCACTTGGCGGAAACCCTCGATGAGGAAGATTTCTGCCTGCAACGCTTCGGGCTGCGTACCGTGGATTACCTCGACAGCGTCGGCTGGCTCGGCCCACGCACCTGGCTGGCCCATGGCATTCACTTCAACCCGGACGAAATCGAGCGCCTGGGCGCCGCCGGCACCGGCATCTGCCATTGCCCAAGCTCGAATATGCGCCTGGCCTCCGGCATCTGCCCCACCTTGGATCTGCTTGCCGCCGGCGCCCCCATCGGCTTGGGCGTGGACGGCTCGGCATCCAACGATGCCTCGAACATGATCCTTGAAGCGCGTCAGGCCCTGTACATCCAGCGCCTGCGTTATGGCGCGGAAAAGATCACCCCCGAAGGCGTATTGGGTTGGGCCACCAAGGGCTCGGCGCAGTTGCTGGGGCGCACGGACATTGGCGAGTTGGCCGTCGGCAAACAGGCGGACCTGGCACTGTTCAAGCTCGATGAACTGCGCTTCTCCGGTAGCCACGACCCCATTTCCGCACTGCTGCTGTGCGGTGCGGACCGGGCAGACCGGGTGATGATCGCGGGTCAATGGCGGGTGATCGACGGCCAAGTCGAAGGCCTTGACCTCAAGGGCTTGATCGCCGATCACAGCCAGGCAGCGCGCCAGTTGATCGCCGGCACCTAAGCCAGGCACCCATCAAAATGTGGGAGCGGGCTTGCTCGCTCCCACATTGGGTCTGCGACACCTTTCAAATCGGTTACAACCCCAACAGCGACAACATGATAAAAGTCGCAAACAACACAAAATGCGTCATCCCTTCAATCGCATTGGTTTCACCATCGTTGAGGTTGATCGCGCTGACGATCAGCGTGATAAACACCATCACCGTTTGCACCGGCGTCATCGCCATCTGGAACGGCTGCCCGGTATACAGCGCCATGGCTTCCATCACCGGCACCGTCAGAATCACCGTGGACAACGAAGCCCCCAGCGCAATGTTGACCACCGACTGCATGCGGTTGGCCAACGCGGCGCGCAGTGCCGTGAGGATTTCCGGCGCAGCCGAGATTGCCGCCACCACAATCGCGGTAATCACCGGCGGTGCGCCTGTGCCTTCCAGGCCCAGATCGAGGGTCTTGGACATCACCTCGGCCAGTGCGCCAATCACGATCACCCCAAACACCAGGGTCGCAATGGAAAACGTCAGGCTGACAGACGGCGCGTGCTCGTCTTCGGGCTGTTTCTTGCGGCGTTTTTCCGGGTAGCTGTAGCTGAAGAAATAACTGTGCGGCCCCACCTGCATGCGCAGGAACAAGGTGTAAAGCACCACCATCGCGCCAATAGTGAAGGCCGAGTAAATTTTCCAGTCGGCTTCGGGGATAAATTCCGGCACCACCATCGACACCCCCATGGCGGTAAGGATCATCACACTGTAGGTGCGCGCCGAGTCATCGTTGTAGGACTGTTCGCCATGCTTGATGCCGCCCATCAGCGCAGCCAGGCCGAGGATACCGTTGATATCCAGCATCACCGCCGAGTAAATGGTGTCGCGCACCAGGGTCGGTGATGGCTCGTTGCTCATCATGATCGCCAGGATCACCACTTCCACCAATACTGCGGCGAGGGTCAGGATCATGGTGCCGTAGGGGTCGCCGACTTTTTCCGCCAACTGCTCGGCGTGATGAGCCACGCGCATCGACGCCATCACGATAAATGCGATCAGCGCAAAGCCGGCCAGCAGCGCAACCAGTTGGCCGCTGTGGAGCATCCAGTGTTCCAGCGGGTAGGCGGCGATGGCGGCAATCAGCGCCAGCAGCATGAATTTTTCTTGCTTGAGGGATGTGAGCATTCCGGGCCTTTTCGTACAGCGAATCAGTCATTGATGGGGTACAGACTGCGCCGAGCCGCTAACGTTTCGTTACACCTTAGTTCAGGCCGCCCTTGCGTGAGTGACAGAAATACTCTCCTGCTGGTCAGGTTTTGCCGATTATTTCAGCCATGGCCTGTAGAATGCCGCCATTGCACCTGATGAGATTTTAAAAATGTACGATTGGCTCAACGCCCTGCCCAAGGCTGAATTGCACCTGCACCTGGAAGGCTCGCTGGAGCCTGAGCTGCTGTTCGCCCTGGCCGAGCGCAACAAGATTGCGCTGCCATGGAACGACGTCGAAACCCTGCGCAAGGCCTACGCCTTCAACAACCTGCAAGAGTTTCTCGACCTGTATTACAAGGGCGCCGATGTGCTGCGCACGTCCCAGGACTTCTACGACCTGACCTGGGCCTACCTGCTGCGCTGCAAAGCCCAGAACGTGATCCACACCGAACCCTTCTTCGACCCGCAAACCCACACCGACCGTGGCGTGCCGTTCGAAGTGGTGCTCAACGGCATCGCCGCCGCACTCAAAGACGGCGAGCAGCAACTGGGCATCACCAGCGGTTTGATCCTCAGCTTCCTGCGCCACCTGAGCGAAGACGAAGCGCAGAAAACCCTCGACCAGGCGCTGCCGTTCCGTGACGCGTTCGTGGCCGTAGGCTTGGACAGTTCGGAAATGGGCCACCCACCGAGCAAGTTCCAGCGCGTGTTCGACCGTGCCCGTCACGAAGGCTTTTTGACCGTGGCCCACGCCGGTGAAGAAGGGCCGCCCGAGTACATCTGGGAAGCCATCGACCTGCTGAAGATCCAGCGCATCGACCATGGCGTGCGCGCCATCGAAGACGAGCGCTTGATGCAGCGCATCATCGACGAGCAGATCCCGTTGACTGTGTGCCCGCTGTCCAACACCAAGCTCTGCGTGTTCGACGACATGGCCCAGCACAACATCCTCGACATGCTCGAGCGTGGCGTGAAGGTCACGGTGAACTCGGATGACCCGGCGTACTTCGGCGGCTATGTCACCGAGAACTTCCATGCGCTGTACACAAGCCTGGGCATGACCCAGGACCAGGCCAAACGCCTGGCGCAGAACAGCCTGGATGCGCGGCTCGTGAAGCCATAACCGGCAATCATTGGATGAGCGCGGGCTAAATGTGGGAGCGGGCTTGCTCGCGAAGGCGGCGTGTCAGTCAATGCAGTTGTAGACTGTTACACCGCCTTCGCGAGCAAGCCCGCTCCCACATTGGTTTTGCATGGTCCTTTAGATTTCGCTGAGTTCTTCCAGGGTCTTGCCCTTGGTCTCCATCCCAAACACCCACACCACCAGCGCCGCCACCGCAAAGCACAGCGCGCCCAAGGCAAATACCCCGCCCTGCCCGGTTATCGGGAACACCAGCCCGGTCACCAACGGCCCGAGCAACGAGCCAACCCGCCCAATCGCCGACGCAAACCCCGAGCCGGTCGCACGTGCCGAGGTGGGATACAACTCCGGCGTGTAGGTGTACAGCACCGCCCACATGCCAAACAGGAAGAACTGCATCAACAACCCCGAGGTGATCAGCAGGCCCACGTTGCCGCCAAACACTGCGCTCTGCCCATACAGAAACGCCATCACCCCGCCGCCCAATAAGGTCACCACGCACACGGGCTTGCGCCCCCAGCGCTCGACCAACCACGCGGCCATCAAAAAGCCTGGGATCCCGCCCAGGGAAATGATCACCGTGTAATACACCGACTGGGTCACGGCAAAACCCGATTGCTGCAACAACGCACTCAACCACGACGTCAACCCGTAGAACCCGAGCAGGGCGAAGAACCACACACTCCAGATCATCATCGTGCGCTGGCGGTATTGCGCCGACCACAGTTGCTGGAACGCAGAGAAAAACGTCCCCGGTGCACTCTCGATCCGTGGCAGGGCAATCGGCTCCGGCAAGTCGGCGCGGCCCAGGGAATCGCGCACTTTCTGCTCGATGCCCAGCAACACCTTGTCCGCCGCCTCATGGCGCCCAGCCTGTTCCAGCCAGCGCGGTGACTCTGGGATAAAGAAACGGATAGCCAACACAAACACCGCCGGTATCGCCAGCACCAGGAAGATGTCGCGCCAGCCAATTACCGGCAACAAGAAGTAAGACAACACGCCCGCCGCCACAAAACCCAATGGCCAGAAACCATCCATCAAGGCGATGTAACGCCCGCGCCGCTTGGCCGGAATCAGCTCCGACAGCATCGACTGGGCAATGGGAAACTCCATGCCCATGCCAATGCCCAGCAAAATCCGGAACAACGTCAGCGTCTCCACCGTCTGCGCCGTGGAACACAGGTAGCTCGCCAGGCCCCAAAGTACGATGCTCCACTGGAACACCGGCTTGCGCCCGAAGCGATCAGCAAGCATCCCGGACAGCGAGGCGCCCACCACCATGCCGAAAAAACTCGAACTGGCCAGCAACCCGGCCTGGGCCGTGCTCAGGCCAAACTCGGTTTTGATCGAGCCCAACAGGAAGGTCATCATCGCCAGGTCCATGGAGTCGAAAAAAAACGCCAGGGCGATGATGATGAAAATGACTCGGTGGTAACCGCTGATGGGCAACCGTTCCAGGCGTTCCGCCGCGCTATAACCCTGCCTACCCATGCCGCACCACTCGTATGAAAAATCCCCCTTACGAGTGTGCGGCATCATTTATGCCGGCTATTGCTGGATGCGACCTGACAACACCTGAGAACGACGCCAGCACCTGTAGGAGCGAGCTCGCTCGCGAAGATCGTCAACGTTAACGCGGGGCTTCTGGATAAAACGCGGCGCACTCACGTTTTTCGCGAGCAAGCTCGCTCCTACAGTTTGGCGATGCGGGCTATGTGCTCAAGCCCCACATCAGTGACAGACAAGGCCCGAGATTCATTGATCACGCCGATCCAGTTCGCCTGCAGAAACAGCTGCATCAAGCCCGCCCCCAACGCACCGCCCAGGTGGGGTTGTTGCTGGCTCCAGTCGAAACAGTCGCAGGCCAGCGGCGTTGCCAGTGCCTGGGTGAAAATGCCCAGTTCCGCCAACGCCTGCACACCCTTGGGCGTCACTTCGGTACGCGGTTCATGGCGCTCGATCCATCCGGCCTCCAGCATCCGTTGATACAACTGCGCCGCCAGCTCGCCGCCGAGGTGGCCGTGGCACCAGCGGGCGCGGCGCAGCAACGGCGGTGCCCGCAGCGCCGGCGGCAACACATCCGGGGTGCTGCGGGCCGCGCTGGCCATGGTGGTGCTGGCCAACGCATCGATGGCGGCACTGACATCGGCGGCTGCTACCCGAAACAGGCGCTGGCCCCGCCGCGCCTCGATCCGCAACAGGCCGCTGCCGGTCAGCCGCGCCAAATGGGCATTGGCTGACGCCGGCGACAACTCGGCCAGAGCCGCCAGTTCTTCTGAAGACTTCGCCGAACCGTCCATCAAGGCCCAGAGCATGGCCGTGCGTTTAGGCTCGGCGAGCAAGCTGGCGATCTGACTGATGCAAGGTGCTGCTCCCATGTATTCACTCCCTGTTAAACCATTTTTTCTGCTGCGGTTGACGCCCAAGTATAGGTGCGCAGGCCATAGGTTCCGCGGCGTCTGACAGTGCAGATCAGGACAGGATATGAGTGAAACTTCCGAGCGTGGCGCAGGCTATTGCCGAGAACCCATTCACCCCGGTCGCTGCGCGGTCAATGTCGCACAACGGGACACGAGCATGTCCCGCAGCAGATTGATGGGTTTACTCAATTGCGCACGGTGGGCGCACAGCAAGTTGAGCGGTGTGCGCTCGCCCTGCAGTTCCGGCAAGATCAAACGCAAGCGCCCGGCCAGTACATCGGTGCTCACATCCAGCCACGACTTGTAGGCAATGCCCATGCCCGCTACCGCCCAGCGGCGCACCACATCAGCGTCATCGCTGAAGCGATCACCGCTGACCGTCAGGCTTACATGACGCTTGCCATCGTAAAAACCCCAATGGTCGTGGACGCGGCTGCCGAGCATGTACAGCAGGCAATTGTGCTGGGCCAGTTGCTCCAGATGGCGCGGCTCGCCATGCCGGGAGAGGTAACTGGGCGCGGCGCAGAGTACGCGAATATTGTCCGGGGCGATGGGCAGTGCAATCAGGCTGGAGTCTTCGGGTTCGCCGTAGCGCAGGGCAATGTCCACGGGCTGGCGGAACAGGTCGGCGATGCGATCACCGAGCAACAGGCGCACGTTCAGTTGCGGGTGCTCCTGCTGGAAGGCGTCCAGCCACGGCAGCAGCTGGTTGCGGCCGAAATCCGAAGGTGCCGACAATTGCAACACACCGCTGACGTGATCCTGGCCACTGGCCAATAGGCGCCGCCCTTCATCCAGCGCACTCAATGACGCCCGCGCGTACTCCAGGAAGCCCTCGCCTTCGGCCGTCAGGCGCAGGCTGCGGGTTGAGCGCGCCAGCAAGCGCGTGCCCAGTTGCTGTTCGATACGCTTGAGCGCGGCGCTGGCCACCGCCGGCGACAAATCCATAACCCGCGCCGCAGCCGACAGGCTACCCAAGTCTGCGGCGCGCACAAACAACTGCAAATCATCAAAACGCAGCATGCATTCCCGCTCATTATCAATATTTGGTTGAAACAGCCTGCTGTTTTAGCCGCTTTTATCGGCGTGGGAAATAGCCAATCATCTGCCCATCCCGTTAGCCCGTGCCAGGAGTCGACTATGTCCACCGCTTTTAATGTCATCGCCACGCTGATCGCCAAACCCGGCCAGCACGCCATCCTGGAAACGTTACTGCGCGGCCTGCTGGAACCGACCCGCCTGGAAGCCGGTTGCGAGCAGTACGACCTGCACCAGGACCTGCAACACCCCGAGACCTTCTACATGCTTGAGCGCTGGAGCGATGACGCGGCGCTGGCCGACCACGACCAGAGCGCGCATATCCAGAGCTTTCGCGCCCAGGCCGCCGATGTGATCGAGCACTTCGAACTCAAGCGCCTGAAATTCCTCGCCTGATCCCGCCTTTTTTCTGTAGGAGCGAGCTTGCTCGCGAAACCCCCAAAGACGACGCGTTAAACCAGAAACACCGCGTCATCGTTAACGCTTTTCGCGAGCAAGCTCGCTCCTCCCTTGACCGTATTCACTTGGAGCCATCATGAAAGCCATCGCCTACTACACCTCACTGCCGATCAACGATCCAGAATCCCTGCAAGACATCGAACTACCAGCCCCCGTGGCCGGCCCCCGTGACCTGTTGGTTGAAGTCAAAGCCATCTCGGTCAACCCGGTGGATACCAAGGTGCGCCACAACGTCGCCCCGGAAAATGACGCCGCCAAGGTGCTGGGTTGGGACGTGGCCGGGGTGGTCAAGGCGGTCGGCAGTGACGTGACGTTGTTCAAGGCCGGCGACAAGGTGTACTACGCCGGTTCCCTGGTACGCCCAGGCGGCAACAGCGAACTGCACACCGTGGATGAACGCATCGTCGGCCATATGCCCAAGAGCCTGGGGTTTGCCGAAGCAGCCGCACTGCCACTGACCGCCATCACCGCGTGGGAGCTGTTGTTCGAACGTTTGCAGGTGCCTGAAGGCAAAGACGATCAAGGCCAGAGCCTGCTGATCGTCGGCGCGGCCGGTGGCGTGGGGTCGATCCTCACTCAACTGGCCAACCAGCTCACGGCGCTGAAGGTCATCGGCACCGCCTCGCGCCCCGAAACCCAGGCATGGGCCAAGGCCCTGGGCGCACACGTGGTGATCGACCACAGCCAGCCACTGAGCGAAGCGTTAAAGCAGGTCGGTCACGGGCAAGTCACCCACGTTGCCAGCCTGACCCAGACCGAGCATCACCTGGACCAACTGGTCGAAGCGCTGCAACCCCAAGGCAAGCTGGCGTTGATCGACGATCCCAAGGCCCTGGATGTGAGCAAGCTCAAGCGCAAGAGCCTGTCGCTGCATTGGGAGTTCATGTACACCCGTTCGATGTTCGAGACCCCAGACATGATCGAGCAGCACAACCTGCTCAACCGCGTGGCCGAGCTGATCGACGCCGGCACCCTGAAAACCACGGTAGGCGAGCACTTCGGTGTGATCAATGCGGCGAACCTGCGCCGCGCCCACGCCCTGCTGGAAAGCGGCAAGGCCAAGGGCAAGATCGTGCTGGAAGGGTTCTGAAAAAACGGCTGTCAGTGTCGTCCGTTATCTACGTAGGTAATGGACGACACCATTAGTCCGAGAGTTGATCCTTGTCATATCTATGCGCCCGTTCAGGTTTATATTGGCCGCCTTTGCCACGATTCTTTTACGTGAGGAAGTCAGCAATGAAAATCCTGATAAAAGCGTTAGCAAAATCTCCCGGCAGCCAATGGCAAGTTCGTCTCGACGGCGAGGCCATCAACTTTCGCAGTGAGGCCGAGGCCCGCGCTTTTGCCGACACGCTACAAGCCCGGATCCAGGCGCCCCATCGCTTCCCTCTCAACCAGCAACGTTCCGCTGGCTGAGCCCAACTTCAGACCTGCGCTTGTACGGCCCTTGCTCGTTGCAGGCGCTGGGTCGCCATGGCAATGGTCACTGCCAGCACACCGCAGAGGCTGATGACCATGGCCATCGGCATCGCCGTGCCGTCGTGCAACACGCCAACCAACGACGCCGCGCCTGCCGCCACACCGAACTGGATGCAACCGAGCAACGCCGACGCGCTGCCGGCCCGAGCGCCCTGCCCGCTCATGGCACAGGCCGAAGTGTTCGGCAAAATGCAGCCCAGGCTGGCGATGCAGATAAACAGCGGCACCAACAACGGCCATAGCGCCTCGGTGCGCAACGCGGCAATTGCCAACAGCGTCAACGCCGCCGCCACGTACACCCACACGGTGCGCGACAGCAAAAACGCCGGGCCGCGCTTGGCGAGCAATCTTGCGTTCAGTTGCGCCACCAGGATAAAGCCCGCGGCGTTGGAGCCGAACAACCAGCCGTAATGCTCGGCAGGCACGCCGTAGAGCTTGATAAACACGAAGGGGGAACCGGCGATGTAGGCAAACATCCCGGCAATCGAGATACCGCCGGTCAAGGCATAGCCCAGATACACCCGGTCTGACAGTAGCGAGCCGTAGCGGCGCAACGAGCCCGACAACGGCTGGCGCGGCTGATCGGCCGGGAAGGTTTCCGGCAACCCGACCGCCACGGCGATGGCTGCCATCACGCTGAACAACGACAACGCCAGGAAAATCGACTGCCAGCCCCACACGCCGACCATCAGGCCACCGGCCAATGGCGCCAGGATCGGGGCCAGGCCGGTCACCAGCATCAGTTGCGAATACACCTTGGCCGACCCCACGGCATCGCATTTGTCGCTGACCACCGCCCGGGAAATCACCATGCCCGCACACCCGCCAAGGGCCTGCACGAAGCGTGCACCAATCAGCCATTCCAGGGACGGCGCATACGCACAAGCGAAAGAGGCGAGGGTAAACAGGGTGACACCGCTGAGCAGCGGCACACGCCGGCCAAAACGGTCGGCCAGCGGCCCGTAGATGAGTTGACCAATGGCCAGGCCAGCGAAATACACAGCCAGGGTCAGTTGGATATGTTTTTCGTCAGTGGCAAAAGCTGTAGCCATTGCCGGAAAGCCCGGCAGGTAAAAATCGATCGCCAACGGCGCGAAGGCGCTCAAGGCGCCCAGAATCAGGATTATGCGAAAGTTCATCAGACACCCAAGTGAGTCGGCAGCTCAACAGTCTAGCCGCGCTTGGGTGCCATGAACATTACGTTAGGTGGCTAACGATCAGAAAAATCACGCCAGCTTGGCGCTGTAGCCTTCCTCGGTGATCAGACCGATCACTTGGTCCGAGGACAGACCGCTTGCCACCCGCACTTCTTTGGCCTTCAAATCGACTTCCACACTCGCCGCCGGATCCTGGCTCTGTACCGCCTGGGTCACCGCTTTAACGCAATGGCCACAGGTCATTCCTTCAACGCTGAATATTTGCATGACATGACTCCTTTGATGAGGTTGAGCCCAGTGTCGAGCTTGCCATGATGGCAAGGTCAAGTTCTCAATATTTCTGCCGGGCTGGTATTCGGCGGCGACGTCGGCCAAGCTTCAACCTTCCTCGCTGTGAACCACGGAGCATTCGCCATGCGCTGGTTGTTTTTTGCCCTTGCCGGCCTGATGAGCTTGCCTGCCGCTGCGCCCCAGGCCCTCGCTGCTGAAGATTATGCGGTGCTGATTATTTCCCGCGAACGCCTGGAAGTGCCGACCTACTGCGAGATCGGCCTGTATATCCAGGACCAACTCGCCGGGCGTCTGTTCCAGGAACAGGCCACTTCATTCAATCTTCCCCCCGGCGATACGTCGCTGCGCCTGAAGCTTTTGCCGGGCCAAGCTGCAGGCTGTCTGCCGGGCCTACTCGCGCCACGTGCGCAGAACATCACCTTGAAAGCCGGTGACGTACGCAAATTACGCATTGCCCTTGGCCCGGACGGCATGTACCTCAAAGCTGCGGCATTGGAATACTGAGTAACCCCCACGATCGTTCCCACGCTCTGCGTGGGAACGCCTCATCGGACGCTCCGCGTCCCGGGTACAAGGCACTACTTCAACGCCAGGGTGACGCGGAGCGTCACGGGCTGCATTCCCACGCAGAGCGTGGGAACGATCGGGCTTGACCTTCCCCACAGGTTAAGGTTGATCCTAGTGGCAACTTCTCTTGGAGGACTGCCCCATGAATGGATCCACCACCTTTGACCTGCCCATCGGCGGCATGACCTGTGCCAGCTGTGCCGGGCGGGTCGAACGCGCGCTGGGCAAGGTGCCGGGCGTGCAACGTGTCAGCGTCAACCTGGCCAATGAACGCGCGCACATCGAAGTGCAGGGCCAGATGGACCCCAGCGTGTTGATCGCCGCCGTCGACAAGGCCGGCTACACCGCTACCCTGCCCCAAAGCGAAACCGCCACCGATGCCGATCAAGCCCGACGCCTGCGTCGCGAGCGCTGGTCGCTGATGGCGGGCATTCTGCTGGCGTTGCCTTTGGTGCTGCCAATGCTGGTAGAACCCTTCGGCTTGCACTGGATGCTCCCCGCCTGGATACAGTTTGCCCTGGCCACGCCGGTGCAATTCATCTTGGGTGCGCGCTTCTATGTCGCCGCGTGGAAAGCCGTGCGCGCAGGTGCCGGCAATATGGACCTGCTGGTGGCGATCGGCACCAGTGCCGGCTACGGCCTGAGTATCTATGAATGGCTCACCGCCGCCCCAGGCGTGACGCCGCACCTGTACTTCGAAGCCTCTGCGGTGGTGATCGCCCTGGTGCTGCTGGGCAAATACCTGGAAAGCCGCGCCAAGCGCCAGACCGCCAGCGCCATCCGCGCCCTTGAAGCCTTGCGTCCGGAACGGGCGATCCGCGTGCAGGACGGCCGCGAAGAAGACGTCGCCATCAGCGCGTTGAAGCACGGTGACCTGGTGCTGGTCAAACCCGGCGAACGCTTCCCGGTGGACGGTGAGGTGGTGGAAGGCCAGAGCCATGCCGATGAAGCGCTGATCAGCGGCGAAAGCCTGCCGGTGCCCAAACAACCCGGCGACGCGGTCACCGGTGGCGCCATCAATGGTGAAGGCCGTTTGCTGGTGCGCACCCTGGCCCTGGGCGCGGAAAGCGTGCTGGCGCGCATCATCCGCCTGGTCGAAGACGCCCAGGCCGCCAAGGCGCCGATTCAGAAACTGGTGGATAAAGTCAGCCAGGTGTTCGTGCCGGCCGTGCTGGTATTGGCGCTGATCACCGTAGTGGGCTGGTGGCTGTACGGCGCCTCCCTGGAAACCGCCATCATCAATGCGGTAGCCGTGCTGGTGATTGCCTGCCCTTGTGCCTTGGGCCTGGCCACGCCGACCGCGATCATGGCCGGCACCGGCGTCGCCGCACGCCACGGCATTCTGATCAAGGACGCCGAAGCCTTGGAGCGCGCTCACGCCGTGAGCGCCGTGGTGTTCGACAAGACCGGCACCCTCACCTCCGGCGCACCCAACATCGCGCATTTGGCGGCCGTGGATGGCAACGAAACCCTGCTGTTGCAACAGGCCGGCGCCTTGCAGCGCGGCAGTGAGCACCCACTGGCCAAGGCTGTGCTGGATGCTTGCCGCGAAAGAGGTTTGGACGTGGCCGATGTGAGCGCCAGCCAATCTCTCACCGGGCGCGGCATTGCCGGTACGCTCGACGGTCGGCCATTGGCCCTGGGCAATCGCCGCTTGCTGGAAGAGACCGGCCTGGACGCAGGCGATTTAGGCCCGCGTGCCAAGGAATGGGAAGCCGAAGGCCGCACCTTGTCCTGGCTGATCGAGCAAGGCGCGCAACCGCGCGTGCTGGGGCTGTTTGCGTTTGGCGACACGCTCAAGCCCGGCGCGTTGCAGGCCGTGCAACAACTCAAGGCGCAGCACATCAGCAGCCACCTGATCACTGGCGACAACCACGGCAGTGCGCGGGTGGTGGCCGAGGCCTTGGGCATCGACGATGTGCATGCCGAAGTACTGCCCGCCTATAAAGCCGCTGCCGTGGCCGAGCTGAAAAAAACCGGCGTGGTGGCCATGGTCGGCGACGGTATCAACGATGCGCCGGCCCTGGCCGCTGCCGATATCGGCATCGCCATGGGCGGTGGCACCGACGTGGCCATGCACGCCGCCGGTATCACCTTGATGCGTGGCGACCCGCGCCTGGTGCCGGCCGCCCTGGAGATCAGCCGCAAGACCTACGCGAAAATTCGACAGAATCTGTTCTGGGCCTTTGTGTATAACTTGATCGGCATTCCCCTGGCCGCCTTCGGCCTGCTCAACCCGGTACTGGCTGGCGCCGCCATGGCCTTGTCCAGTGTCAGCGTGGTGAGTAATGCGCTGTTGTTGAAAACCTGGAAACCCAAGGACTTGGAGGATCAACGCCCATGAACATCGGCCAAGCCGCCCGCACCAGCGGGCTAAGCGCGAAGATGATTCGCTACTACGAATCCATTGGCCTGCTGAAAACCGCCCACCGCACCGACAGCGGCTACCGGGTGTACGGCCACGATGACCTGCACACCCTGACGTTCATCAAGCGCTCGCGGGACCTGGGGTTTTCACTGGAAGAGGTCGGCAAGTTGCTGACCCTGTGGGAGGACCGCCAACGGGCGAGCGCTGACGTAAAAGCCTTGGCGCGTCAGCACATCGACGAGCTCAATCACAAGATTCGCGAGTTGGGGCAACTGCGCGATACCTTGCAGGACCTGATGGAGCACTGCCAGGGCGATCATCGGCCCGATTGCCCGATACTCAAGGAGTTGGCGGCAGGTAACTGCTGCGCCTGACTGGACAAACACAAAACCAAATGTGGGAGCTGGCTTGCCTGCGATAGCATCACCCCGGTGTCACTGATACACCAAGGTGTCTGCATCGCAGGCAAGCCAGCTCCCACATTGGAACGCGCCGTTGTGAGTTACTGCATCCAAGGCGGCGGCGGTGGCTCGTCCGGTACTTTACTCGATGGCGCATCATCCGCTGCGCGAATCGCCTGGCGACGCTCTTCATCCAGCCGCGCCGCTTCGATTTCGCGGATCACACCGCCCACGTCCGCCAGTTCTTCCGGTTCGTCGAACTCACCGGTCAACACACTGGCCGGGTGCAAGGTGCCGGCTTCATACAGCGCCCACATTTCCTTGGCGTACTTGGTCTTCTTCAACTCCGGGGCAAAACGCCCGAAGTAGGAGGCCATGTTGCCGACGTCGCGCTCCAGCATGTTGAAGGCGTGGTTGTTGCCCGCCGCATCCACCGCCTGGGGCAGGTCGATGATCACCGGGCCCGTAGGCGTAAGCAGCACGTTGAACTCGGACAGGTCACCGTGCACCAGGCCGGTGCACAGCATCAGCACGATCTGGGAGATCAGGAAGGCGTGGTATTCGCGCGCCTGGTCCGGGTCCAGCACTACGTCGTTCAGACGCGGCGCCGCATCGCCGTACTCGTCGGCCACCAGTTCCATCAACAGCACGCCTTCAAGAAAGTCGTACGGCTTGGGCACGCGAACGCCCGCACCGGCCAGGCGGAACAGCGCCGCCACTTCAGCGTTCTGCCAGGCATCTTCAGTTTCTTTCTTGCCGAACTTGGAGCCCTTGGCCATGGCTCGCGCCTGGCGGCTGTTACGGACCTTACGGCCTTCCTGGTATTCGGACGCCTGACGAAAACTTCGTTTATTCGCCTCCTTGTAAACCTTGGCGCAACGCAATTCATTGCCGCAGCGCACCACATAAACAGCTGCTTCTTTACCACTCATCAGAGGGCGCAGCACTTCGTCGACCAGACCGTCTTCGATCAGGGGTTCAATGCGTTTAGGAGTCTTCATCAGCTTTTATTGTGGGTCCTGTATTACCAAACACGCGTGTGGCACTCGTTATACGGCAATCGGCTCGCCGGGGGGAGAGGCTACTGACCTCTGACCCCTTCAGAATGCATTCAATGGGCCAATTTTATCGGCAATCAGCGTTCGATTATCGCCGTCACGCCTTGACCACCGGCGGCACAAATGGAAATCAGCCCACGGCCCTTGCCCGCCGCATCCAACAATTTAGCCAAGTTGGCGACGATCCGCCCACCGGTGGCGGCAAACGGATGGCCCGCCGCCAGGGAACTGCCCTTGACGTTGAGCCGGCTGCGGTCGATAGCCCCCAGCGGCGCGTCCAGGCCCAGGCGGGTCTTGCAATAGTCGGCGTCTTCCCAGGCCTTGAGCGTGCACAGCACTTGGGCGGCGAAGGCTTCGTGGATCTCGTAGTAATCAAAGTCCTGCAAGGTCAGGCCGTTGCGCGCCAGCAAGCGTGGCACCGCATACACCGGCGCCATCAACAGGCCCTCGGCGCCGTGGACGAAATCCACCGCCGCTGCTTCGCCATCGCGCAAGTAAGCCAGGATCGGCAGCCCACGTTCCTTGGCCCACGCCTCACTGCCCAGCAGCACCAGGGAGGCACCATCGGTCAGCGGTGTGGAGTTGCCGGCGGTGAGCGTGCCCTTTTCGCTGCGTTCGAAGGCCGGCTTGAGGCTGGCGAGTTTTTCCAGGGTCAGGTCGGGGCGCAGGTTGTTGTCGCGGGTGAGGCCGAGAAAGGGTGTAAGCAAATCGTTGTGCCAGCCTTCGGCATAGGCCGCCGCCATCTTCTGATGGCTCTCCAACGCCAGCTGGTCCTGCTCGGCCCGGGGGATCTGCCAGGTCTGGGCCATCAGCTCGCAGTGCTGGCCCATGGACAAACCCGTGCGCGGTTCGCCGTTGCGCGGCAGCTCCGGCTTGAGGTGCTGGGGACGAAGTTGTAACAGAACTTTTAATTTGTCCGCCATGGATTTACTGCGGTTGGCTTTGAGCAGGATCTTGCGCAGCCCCTCATTCACACCAATCGGCGCATCCGAGGTGGTGTCCACCCCGCCGGCAATGCCGCATTCGATCTGGCCCAGGGCAATTTTATTGGCCACCAGCAGCGCCGCCTCAAGCCCCGTGCCGCAGGCTTGCTGGATGTCATACGCAGGGGTTTGCGGTGACAGGCGCGAGCCGAGCACGCATTCACGCGTCAGGTTGAAATCACGGGAATGCTTGAGCACCGCACCGGCGGCCACCTCGCCCATGCGCAGGCCGTGCAGGTTGTAGCGCTCGATCAGGCCTTCCAATGCGGCGGTCAGCATCGCCTGGTTACTCGCCGTGGCGTAGGGGCCATTGGAACGGGCGAAAGGAATGCGGTTACCGCCAATGATCGCTACACGGCGCAATTGAGTCATGGAAAGCTCCCTTGTGGTGGTGGGTGGAATCATCAAGCCTAGCCTAGGCTCAATCGAACGACTGCCACCCCAGGGTGGTCAACCTTTGAACCCCAGCCTTCGGAGAGCGTTCCATGTCTGACCGTTATATCGACTTCGCCAACTCAAGCCTCGGCCATCGCCTGGTCGCCGCCATTGGCCTGCCGTCACCGGTACGCCTGGAACGCTGGCAAGCCGGACGCCTGCGCCCGGTCGAAGGCGCACTGCTGTTGGGCGGTGGCGCATTGGCAACCCAGGTGCTGGCGTTTGCCAACCGACTCACCGACACCGTCTACAGTTACGACGCCGAAGCCTCGACGGCACCCGCGTGGATTCCAGGACACGGCCCCAAACTCAAGGCGGTGGTGTTTGACGCCAGCGGTTTGCAGCACACCGACCAGCTCAAGCAAATGCGTGAATTCTTCCAGCCGCTGCTGAAAAACCTCGACCACAGTGCCCACCTGGTGATCCTTGGCCGGGCGCCGGAAAGCCTCAGCGACCCCTTCGCCGCCAGCGCCCAGCGCGCCCTGGAAGGTTTCAGCCGCTCCCTGGCCAAGGAGCTGCGCAGCGGTGGCGTGCTGCAGTTGCTGTACGTGGGCGACGGTGCCGAAGACCAGTTGGAAGGCGCGCTGCGGTTTTTCCTCTCGCCCAAAAGCGCTTACATCTCGGGTCAGGTGATTCGCCTGGCGGCCTGCGATACCCCGGTGCAAGACTGGACGCGCCCGCTGGCCGGGCGCAAGGCGTTGGTGACCGGCGCCGCTCGAGGCATCGGTGCCTCCATCGCCGAAACCCTGGCCCGCGACGGCGCCGACGTCATTCTGCTCGATGTACCCCAGGCCAAGGCCGACCTTGAAGCCCTGGCCGCGCGCCTGAATGCACGTACGGTGGTGCTGGATATTTGCGCCGAAGATGCCGCACGCCAACTGGCCGAGCACCTGCCAGACGGGCTCGACATCCTGGTGCACAACGCCGGCATCACCCGCGATAAAACCCTGGCCAACATGACCCCGGAATACTGGGACGCAGTGCTGGCGGTCAACCTCAGGGCTCCGCAAGTGCTGACCAAGGCCCTGCTCGACAGCGGTACTCTGCAAGACAATGCACGGGTGGTATTGCTGGCCTCCATCAGTGGCATCGCCGGCAACCGTGGGCAAACCAACTATGCAGCGAGCAAGGCCGGATTGATCGGCCTGGCTCAAGCCTGGGCGCCGCTGTTAAAGGAGCGTGGGATCAGCATCAACGCCGTCGCGCCCGGGTTTATCGAAACCCAGATGACCGCGCATATTCCCTTCGCCCTGCGCGAGGCCGGGCGCCGCATGAGCTCCCTGGGCCAAGGTGGCTTGCCCCAGGATGTGGCCGAAGCCGTCGCCTGGCTGAGCCAGCCGGGTTCCGGTGCGGTCAGCGGCCAGGCGCTGCGGGTGTGTGGGCAAAGCCTGCTGGGAGCGTGAGCATGCAATGGCAAACGTTGGACAGCACCCCGTCTCTACTGCCGCTGTACTGGCGTGCGGCGCTCAAGCGCAAGATCACCGGCAGCACATTGCCCGAACGCGGGTTGCGCTGCCGGATGAGTATCAATCCCAGCGCCGTTGCGGCGTACCGCAAGGTGTGCGGTTTTGCTGACAGCCCGATGCTGCCGGCGACTTATCCGCATATCCTCGCGTTCGGCCTGCAACTGCAATTGCTGACGGACAAGACGTTTCCGTTTCCGCTGCTGGGGTTGATCCACCTGCGCAATCGCATCCGTATTCATCGGCCGTTGGGCGCAGTGGGTGACGTGAGTGTCGGCGTTTACGCACGCAATCTCAGCCCCCATCCCAAGGGGGCCACCTTTGACATCGTAACGGTTGTAGAGGATGCCCTTGGACTCTTGTGGGAAGCCGAAAGCCAGATGTTATGTCGGGGCGTGAAGCTTGAAGGCGAAGCCGTGGAGAGCGGATTGCAAACCCCAGACACGCTCACCGAACTGACGCGCTGGAACGCGCCCACTGACATAGGCCGCCGCTACGCCCGCGTGTCCGGCGACTACAACCCTATCCACCTCAGTGCGCCTACCGCCAAGCTGTTCGGTTTCCCCCAGGCCATCGCTCACGGATTGTGGAACAAGGCGCACACCCTCGCAGCACTGGTAGAACACTTGCCGGCCGCCAATATTGAAATCGACGTCGAGTTCATGAAGCCGGTGCGCCTGCCCAGCGAAGTGATATTGATGAGCAGCACGGCCGGTTCCAGCGGGGCGTTGCAACTCAAAGGCGCTGGGGATATTCAACATATGCGGGGGAAGTGGCAGCCGATTGCCTGAAAACCCCTGATTAATTGTATATATACACCCTAAGTTATAGCGGACCTTACGAGGTCCGCCTTTATTTACAACGCTTTGATTTTGCTCATATAAACATCCTGAAACATCCCTCCATTACACCTTTGGTATTAGTCATTAAGCCGACGATGGCCGAATGTATATAAATCGTTAATACCAAGTTGAGCGTTGCGTGAAAGAGTGCCCTGGCCTGAGATAGCCACACGGACAAACCTATCGTTATCCAAAGAAATAACGAGGGTTTGAAACAACCAAGGTTGTACCAGGTGCAAGGAACTCAATCATGAAAACTCAAGTAGTGTTTTGGAAAGCAAGTACCGCGCTGGCCCTCGTTCTGGCAATGAGCCTGGGCGGCTGCAGCAGCGGTGGTGGCGGGCATAAATCCAGCGTGGCGGCGTCCTCGCCGGATGCGGGTGCAGGTGCTGGTGGCGGTACTGGTGGCGGTGACGGCGGCACTGGCGGTGGTACCGGTGGTGGCACGGGCGGTGGTGACGGTGGCACGGGCGGTGGTACCGGTGGTGGTACCGGTGGTGGCACGGGCGGCGGTGACGGCGGCACTGGCGGTGGTACCGGTGGTGGCACGGGCGGCGGTGACGGCGGCACTGGTGGCGGTACCGGTGGCGGCACTGGCGGTGGCACTGGCGGTGGCACTGGTGGCGGCACTGGCGGTGGCACTGGCGGCGGCACTGGTGGCGGCACTGGTGGCGGCACTGGCGGCGGCACCGGTGGTGGCACTGGCGGTGGCACTGGCGGCGGCACTGGTGGCGGCACTGGCGGCGGCACCGGTGGTGGCACTGGTGGCGGCACTGGTTCAACAACCACCCCACTGGTCACCGGCCAGATCGCCGGCACCCTTGGCACCACTGTGGGCAATGTCGGTACGGCTGTCGGTAACCTGGGTTCGACGTTGAACGGCGTACCTATCGTCGGCGCAACCGCTGGCGGCCTGGTCTCCTCGGCAGGCACCGCTGTTAACAGCATAGGCACTGGTGTGACCACCGGCTTGGGCTCACTGGGCACCAACAGCAACTCCCTGGGCACGACAGTGGCAGGCGTAGGTAATGGCGTGGCGGACCTGGGCGGCGGCCTCTCGACCACCGGCCAATCACTGTCAACCACTCTGGGCGGCATACCTGTGGTCGGCGGCGTGACAGGCGGCGTGGGCACAGCGGTAGGTGGCGTCGTGGATAAAGTCGGCACCACCGTTACGATGCTCGGCGATACCCTGAGCACGGCCAGCACCACCGGCCCGCTGGGTTCGTTGACCAACACCTTGGGCAGCAAAGTCGTGGTGCCTGTGGTGTCGCTGGTGGAAAACACCACCGGCAACCTGGGCAACGCAACCGGCCTGGGCGCTCCCCTCAATGGCGTACTGGATAAAGTCGGTTCGGCTGTCACTGGCCTGGGTACTCAAGTCGCCAGCACGGGCGGCACGGGCAACCCGGTCACCAGCGTTGTCGGCACCGTGCTCACTGGCGTCGGTGGCACACTGGATAAATCGGGTGGTTATGTGGCCCCAACCGGTGGCACCTCGGCTCCCGGCATTCTAGAGCAGGTAGGTGGCCTGGTGGCTAACGTAGGTACCGGCCTGAACGTGGGCAACACCAACGGCACCGTCAGTGCGGCGGGTGTAACCGGTGGTGCAGTCGGCGGCACCGTTGCGTCGCTGGGCACTGTGCTGGGTGGCACAGGTGTAGCAAACACCGCAGCTACCGCACCGGTCGCCACCGTGGCCGCCAATGTCGGCGCAGCGCTCAACCCTGTGACCAGCGGCGTCACCAACCTGACGCAAACCATCGGCACGACTACCGGTGTGGGTGCCCCGGTGAATGGCCTGGTGACTCAAGTCGGCGGCGCAGTCAGCAGCGTGGGCACCAACCTGACAGCAGCCAATGCCAACCCGATCACCAACGCCGTAGGCACCACCGTCACAGCAGTCGGCGGCACCGTCGCCTCGGTGGGTGGCCTGGTAACCGGCGGCACCACTGGCGGCACCAGCGGTGGTTTGCTCGGTGGCTTGAACATCGGCACCACTACCACAGCAACCGGCACGGCCACAACCACAGGCGGCACTACCGCAACAGGCGGTCTGGGCGGTTTGTTGAACGGCCTGACCGGCAAATAGAAATGCACCTGGCCGATTAGACGGCCTCCCCTACAGCGCCTACGCTTGGTTGAGACGAGAGACCTTTAATAAGTCTCTCGTCTTTTTTATGGGCGGCGACACGCTTTATCAATCGCCACCCTCCCGAACCGAGTCCCAGAACCCGGCGGGCCCGAAGCGCTGCTGCAGTTGACCATGGAGTGTCCTATGCGCGTGTTGACGCCGTTGTTATTGCTCACCCTCAGTGCCTACGCCCAGGCCGAGACCCTTCCCAGCTTTCTTAACAGCAACGACACTGTCCGCACCCTGCCGGTGCCCAACCTGCCCGCCGACGCCTATCGACCACCCACGTCGAAAACCCAGGTACCTGAAGCGCCGCCGACTGCCGGCCAGCCGCTGTTGATGGACACCAAGGTCACTATTCGCAAGTTGCAGATCGAAGGCGGAACGGTCTACCCGCTCGCCGAGACGGCACAGGTGTATGCGCCGTTGATTGGACGGGAAACCAACCTTGCGCAACTGATCGAAGCGACCCGTGGCGTCACCCGCCGTTATCAGGAGGATGGCTACCTGCTGTCCTACGCGTTCCTGCCGCAACAGAACTTCGAAAACGGCCTGGTTCGCGTGGTACTGGTGGAGGGCTATATCAAGGACTATCAACAAACCGGCGACATCGGTTCGGTGTCGGCCTATGTCGATAAGCTCGCGCAGAAGCTCCTGGCTGAGCGCCCACTGACCCGCAAGACCTTCGAGCGCTACACCACGCTGATGAGCCGCATCCCTGGCCTCAGCGTACAGGCGCAAGTGCCGCCACCGGGCACCACCGATGGCGCCACGCACATGCAGATCCAGGCCAGCCGCAAACCTTTCACCACCAGCATGAGTCTGGTACAAAAAAGCCGTGGCGGCACGCAAGCGTTGCTGAGCGCTACCAGCAATTCCCAGACGTCCATGGGTGAACAACTCAGCGTCAGCGGCCTGTTCCCGCCCGGCGAGGACAAAGAGCATTACTACCGCGTGGACTACAACCAGTTCATCAACGCCGAGGGCACCCAACTGGCGCTCGCCGCCGAACGCTATCGCGCCGCCCCCAACAGCAGCGTGCAACTGGACGGCGGTTTCGAACTCAAGCCGCACCAGTCCATCGACCGCTACTCCATTGGCCTGAGCCACCCGTTCATTGCCTCCCCCACCGAGTCACTCACCCTGGGTACGCGCCTGTACGCGGTCGACCAGACCACGCGCTACAAACTGGTGGGTTTCCCGCTGAGTTTCGACATCGAATCCAACCTGCGCGCCCTGGCCTTCGAAGGCGATTGGCGCAAGGCCGATGCGCAACGCCTGCGCATCATCAGCGGAGGCCTGTACCAGGGCATAGACGGCTTGGGCGCCAAGGCCCGCAGTGACCTGGGCGTGGCCAAACCCGACCTCGACTTCTTCCGCCTGCGCCTCTCCGGCGTGCAAAGCGACAAGTTCTTCGACAACTGGCAAGGCGTGCTGTCCGGTGCGCTGTACTGGAGCGACAACACCCTGCCCGACAGCGAACGCGTGACCTTCGGCGGGCAGAATTTCGGCCGTGGCTACCCGGACGACCAAGGCTCGGGCGATAAAGGCTGGGGGGTAGCGTACGAGGTCAACTACAGCTTCAACCGCACCGGCAACTGGGTGAAAATCCTGCAACCCTATGTGGTGGTCGACCGCGCCAAATCCTGGTTCAACGACCTGCCGGTCAAGGCCAACGACATGTCCTCGGCGGCGGTGGGTTTACGCTTTGGCGACAAGAAGTACTACAACATCGCGCTGGAGGCGGCCAAGCCAATGTCGGATATCGCCCTGGACAGCTTTAACCGCAGGCCGCGGTATACGCTGAGTTTCAGTTATCAGCTGTGATGAGTCTTTAACTGAACCACCGCTATCGCAGGCAAGCCAGCTCCCACAAGGGTCTGTGTTGCTCACAGAATCAGTGCCCCACACAGACCCCTGCGGCCTGACAGCCGAAACCTTTCTACCTGAGCCCCCGCAATCAAACTGTGGGAGCTGGCTTGCCTGCGATGACGGCCGGACAGTCGACGACTAAGTGCCTGGCACCCCACGAGCCAAATGTGGGAGCGGGCTTGCTCGCGAAGGCGGTGTGTCAGTCAATGAATCTTTAACTGAACCACCGCTATCGCAGGCAAGCCAGCTCCCACATTTAATAAGCGGTGCCGGTCCGTTACCGACCAGGTGTAGAGAGGGGAAACAGGTTGTTGAGGGTATCGAGCAAGCGCACCAGGTAGATAGGTTTGCGAAACAGGTCCAGCACCTGCAAGCGCAGCATATCGCTGACATCATCCATTTCTGCATGACCCGACATCACGATCACAGGCAACTGCGAACGTGAGGTGTGTTCGCGCAGGCGCTTGATCAAGGAGATACCACTTTCCTCAGGCATGCGCAGATCGGTGATGACCAGGGCGATATCAGGGTGAAGTGTCAATTCTTGCAGGGCGAAGGTGACGGAGTTCGCGGTGAAACAGACGAACCCCTCGTTTTCGAGGGATTCGGCCAACTCGACCAGCGCATCCTCCTCGTCATCCACCAACAGGATTTTTTGGCGGGATGACGAAAGGTGGGTCATGGGCGGTACCTGATAAAGAGAATCGCCAAAACAATTACAGACAACGCTGCATGTTAAGTCGCCGCCGGTAGAGCGTCTGACACTTTCTGGAAGACACCTTTGATTTTATCGCCAAGCCCAGTGCCAAAGCCAATGATAACCAACGCAACTATCGCCACAATAATCACATATTCAATGGCCGACGCCCCGTCTCTACGGCGCAGGAATAACTGAGCGTGAATGTAAAATTTCAAGAACAGGTCAAGGATCATAGGAGATCTCCTTCATGCGCCACAAAGCGCCGATACAGCTGGCCCGCACAATGATTGCCGTGTGCCACTAGAGCATTGTCAACAAATTTAACACTCACAACTGTAAGAACGAATTAATCATAAAGTATTAGTCGCCGCGCCAGCCCCACAATTCCGTTATTTACAGCCCCCGCTTTAACCGCGCAGATAAATTTTTCATTCAGTAATGGCAATTTGTCCTAGCTGGGCTACCTTCAAATAGCCAAATCGTTAGTTGTTCATCACAGCCCAGTTGCGAATTTAACTCGTTTGGATAAACGGGAATAAAAGCAGTGCAACAGGATAGGGAGCGCCGTCATGAACAGTCGTATCAGCATGGTCCTGGCTGGCTTGCTGCTTATCGGAGCCCTGGTTGCAGGGTATTGGGGCCTGGTGCTGAGTCGTCCACCGGCACCCGCCGTAGCGCCCTCGCCAGCACCTGTCATTTCCGTTGAAAAAACCGTTGCGGTTGTAGAAGACCAGACCCGCCAGCCGGTCGTGGTGCTGGTGCACGCGGTTGCGCCTTTTGTGCCCCTCACTGCTGCCGATGTCGCCGTGGAAAAACTGCGCACCGTGCCGGCTGGCAGCCTGACCAGCGTTGACCAGGCCATCGGCCGCACGCCCTTGCGGGCCCTGGGTGCCGGCACCTGGCTTAATGATGAAAGCTTCACCGCCGGCGGCCCCCTGGCCCGCATGATTCGTACAAACGAACGGGCGCTGGCCGTCGCCGTCGATGAGGTCATCGGCGCCGGTGGCCAGTTGAGCCCCGGCGATTACGTGGATGTCTTGCTGTTCTTGCGCCAGGACAATGCCAATGCCGAGCAATCGGCGCAGGTGGTCATCCCGGCGATTCGCCTGCTCAGCGTCGGTGATCAGTTGGGCTTGGCCAACGACGGCACCCCGGCCGTGCCGCCACCCGCCACCGCCGAAGAACGCGCCCAGGCCGCCCAACGCCGCACCGCCCCGCGCAGTGTGGTACTAGCGGTGCCCGAACCCATGCTGAGCCGGCTGATGCTCGCCTCCCAAGCTGGCACGCTGCGCCTGGCTGTGCGCAGTGCCGACGAACAATTGCTCAGCCGCTACTGGGCCGGCGAAAGCGACACCCCGGACAAGGTGCAGAGCGCCAACCGCGACCTCTACCAATTCACCCAATTGGCCCTCAGCGGCCCGCCGAAAAAAATCACCCCCGCGGTGGCCGACACCGGCCAGCGTCGGGGCGTTGAAGTGATTCGCGGCGCAGCGGCGGCACAACCTACCCCCTGATTGAACAAGGATGCCTTGAATGAGCCAACGCTACGCTCAATTGGCCTTGGCCTTGATGCTGCCGTGCCTGCCCCTGGGCATGGCAATGGGCGCATCGGGCAACTGCAACGCCTTGGGCCAATTGCCCGCTGTGATCGAGGTGGGCGAAGGTTTGCAGACCGAGCTGCAATCGCCGGTAGCGATTACGCGCCTGGCCATCGGCGACCCGAAAATCGCCGACGTGCGAGTTAACGGCGACCGCCACTTCCTGCTCACCGGCGTCGGTAGCGGGGCCACCAGCCTGATGGTGTGGACCGGCTGCTCGACCACCCCGCGCCAGAGCATGGTGTTCGTCAAGGGCAAGGCCACCTCGGCGCTGACCAGCCAATCGCTGTCGCCCTCCGAAGACCCGACGCTGCCCAGCCAGGTGCAGACCGATATCCGCTTCGTCGAAGTCAGCCGCACCAAGCTCAAGGAGGCCAGCACCAAGATCCTCGGTATGGGCAACAACTTCTTCCTCGGCAGCCCAAGCTTGCTGTCCCCTTCAGAGGGCATCTTCAAATTGCCGGTGAGCGCTGACAGCTTCAACATCGGTTTTGGCGGTGGCCGGGTCAAGGCACTGATCAACGCCCTGGAAAGCAGCGGCTTCGCCTACACCCTGGCACGCCCGAGCCTGGTGGCCATGAGTGGCCAGAGCGCGACCTTCCTGGCCGGCGGCGAAGTGCCGATTCCGGTGCCCAGTGCCGGCAGCGATACCATCACCATCGAGTACAAGGAATTCGGCATTCGCCTGACCCTCACGCCCACGGTCATCGACCACAACCGCATCGCCTTGAAAGTCGCCCCGGAAGTCAGCGAGCTGGATTACAACAACGCGATCCGCATCGAAGGCATCCTGGTTCCCGCACTGACCGTCAGACGCACGGACACCAGTGTGTCACTGGCAGACGGTGAAAGCTTCGTGATCAGCGGCCTGATCAGCAGCACCAACCGCTCCACCATCGCCAAGCTGCCGGGCCTGGGCGACATCCCGATCATTGGTGCTTTCTTCCGCGACTCCAATATCAACAGTGAAGAAAAAGAACTGCTGATGATTGTCACGCCGCATCTGGTGCAGCCACTGGCCGCCAATGCGCAGTTGCCGTCGCTGCCCGGCGAGAAACTGCGCAACTACGACCCGAATTGGTTCCGCCTGTTCTTCCTGGAAAACGGCAACTTCGACCGTCGCAGTGGACTTTCCCAATGAGCGATAGCCTGAGCCAGACCTTCCTGGCAATCACCCGCAACAGCACCGACCTGGAATGGCTCCAGGGTGCACTGGCTCCCCTTGGCCAAGTGATCAGCGTGGGCGGCGGCAGCCTGGATGAACTGCTGGCGCTGGTGGACGTGACCTTTGCCAACCTGGTGTTCGTGGGCCTTGACCGTGAGCACCTGGTGGCCCAGAGCGCCTTGATCGAAGGCGCTCTGGAAGCCAAGCCGATGCTGGCAGTAGTGGCCTTGGGCGACGGCATGGACAACCAGTTGGTGCTCAACGCCATGCGTGCCGGCGCGCGGGATTTTGTCGCCTATGGCTCGCGCTCCAGCGAAGTGGCCGGGCTGGTGCGACGCCTGAGCAAGCGCTTGCCGCCCACTGCGCCCAACGCCCATCTCGGCGGCCTTACCGTGCTCTACGGTGCCCAGGGCAATACCGATGGCGCCCTGCTGGCGAGCCACCTGGCAATGGTGGTGCAAAAGAGTGGCCAGCAGACGCTGATGCTCGATCTCGGCTTGCCCAGGGGCGACAGCCTGGCGCTGCTGGGCCTGGACAGCACCTTCAATTTCGGCGACGCCTTGCGCCACCTGCGCCGCCTGGACGCCACCCTGATCAACAGCGCGTTCACCAGCACCGACGACGGCCTGCGCATCCTCGCCTATGCCACCAGCGATGAGCCCCTGGAAATGACCAGCGCCGCCGAGCTGTACATGTTGCTCAGCGCCTTGCGCCAGCACTTCCAGCACATCGTGGTCAACCTCACCGGGCAAGCCGACAGCGAAGCCCTGCGCACCTTTGTCAGCCACTGCGACAAGTTGCTGTGGTGCACCGACCAGGGCGTGCTCGACTGTCGGCGCAACCTGGCGGTGCTGAACCTGTGGCGCGAAAAAGGCATGAAGCTCGACCATGCCAAGCTGCTCGTCGATCGCTACATCAAAGGCTGCGCCCCCGACACCGAAGCCCTGGAAAAAAGCTTCGGCCTGGAGTGCATCGCCGTGCTGCCCCTGAGCCCAGAAGTGCGCCTGAACGCCAAGAACCAGGGGCAAAGCCTGTTCACCCTGGCCCCACGCGAAGCCTTGACCCAAGCCCTGCGCCACCTGGGCGAGCGCCTGGCCAAACGCACCGAAGGCTTGGATAAACCTTCGACACGCTGGTTCGAACGCCTGCTGGGGACGAGTCGATGAACAGCGAAAAACTCTTCGGCGCCCCGGCCCGTGGGGCTGCCGCGCACAACGACCACGATGGCCTGAAACTGGTGCTGCATCGCTACATCATCGATGCTATCGAAGAGTCGGGCCAGAACCTGCTGGAAGGCTCGCGCCAATCCCTGGCGCAATTTGTCATCGACAAAGTGGCCGAGTACATCACACGCATGCACCTGGCGATCTCGCGCTATGAGATGGAGCGCCTGGCCGAGGAAATCGTCGATGAGCTGACCGGCTTCGGCCCGCTGGAAGTGCTGCTGCGCGATGTGTCGGTTACCGAAATTTTGGTCAATGGCCCGCACCGGGTGTTTATCGAGCGTGACGGGGTGCTTCACCAGAGCGACCTGCGTTTTATCGATGCGCACCATGTAGAACGCGTGATGCAGCGCATTCTCGCGCCCCTCGGAAGGCGCCTGGATGAGTCGTCGCCGATGGTCGATGCGCGCTTGCCCGATGGCAGCCGGGTCAATGCGATCATCCCGCCGATAGCCCTGGATGGCCCGTGCTTGTCGATCCGTAAATTTCGCAAGGACATGCTCAAGAGCAGCGACCTGGTGGCGATGCAAACCATCGACCACAACATCTTCGAGTTCTTCCAGGAGGCGGTGGGCAAGCGCTGCAATATCCTCATCAGTGGCGGCACCGGTACCGGCAAGACCACGTTGCTCAATATCCTCAGCCAATTGATCAACCCCCACGAACGCCTGGTCACCATCGAAGACGTGGCCGAGCTGCAACTGGGCCACCCCCACGTAGTGCGCCTGGAAACCCGCCCGCCCAATGCCGAAGGGCATGGCGAGGTCAAGGCCAGCGACCTGATCCGCAACGCCCTGCGGATGCGCCCGGACCGCATCATCCTTGGCGAGATCCGTGGCGTCGAAGTACTCGACGTGATGACCGCCATGAACACCGGCCACGACGGTTCCATGAGCACCGTGCACGCCAACAACGCCCAGGACGCTCTGTTGCGCCTGGAAACCCTGGTGGGCCTGACCGGCCGTGTGGTGGCGGAGAAAACCCTGCGGCAGATGATCTGCGCCGCACTGGATGTGGTGATTCAACTGACGCGCCTGCCCGATGGGCGCCGTTGCGTCAGCGAGGTGGTGGAAGTGGTGGGTGTGCGCGACGACGTGTATGTCACCAACACCCTGTTCCGCCTCGACCGCCGTACCGGTTTCGGCTTTCTGCGCGAAGCGCTCAACCCGGCCGGCGACAAGCTGCGGCGTGAATCGGCATTGCCGTTGTAGAGAGGGCTCATGACCGGACTTGTCTTGCTGCTCATTTGCGTCCTGCTGATCAGCCTGTCCGTCTGGCTGTTCCAGCGCGGGCTGCGCCAGGCCGGCACCGACCGGGTGCTGGAGCGGCTCTCTGATGGCCAGCCAGTAGCCCAGGAGCCGAACGGCAGCTGGATCGCGCTGGAGCGGATGTTCCAGCGCGCCGGCCTGGGCAAGCCCACCGACCGCCTGGGGTTGTGGTTGAGTGGCTGGGCGGTGGGCATGTTACTGGGCTATCTGCTGGCCGGCGGGCTGGGCCTGCTCACCATGCTGATAATGCCGCCGCTGCTGCTGCGGGTGTATATCGCCTGGCGCTACCAACGGCGAGTGCAGCGCATGATCGAACAATTGCCGCAACTGCTGGACCACAGCGTGCGCAGCCTCAAGTCTGGGCGCACCCTGGCGGACGCGGTGCTGGGCGCGATCGACAGCACCGAAGCGCCGCTCAAAGAGGCCATGAGCCGCATCCAGCGTAACGTGCAAATGGGCGTGAGCCTGCCGGAGTCGGTCAGCGACTTTGCCGAGTTTTATGAACGCGATGAGTTCCGCCTGTTTGCCCTGGGCCTGAAGGTCAACCACCGCTACGGCGGCAATGCCAGCGAGCTGCTGGAAAACCTGATCAAAATGATCCGCGAGCGCGAACAGGGTGCGCGCCAACTCAAGGCCATGACCGGCGAAACGCGCATGACCGCCTATGTGCTGGCGGGCTTGCCCATCGCCATGGTCGGCTACTTTTTGATGGTCAACCCGGGCTACCTGATGAGCATGTGGAATGACGGAACCGGGCGCTACCTACTGCTGGCCGCGGCGACGCTCGACATCACGGGCACCTTCGTCATGTGGCGCATGTTGCGGAGTATCTGAGATGGCCATCCTGATCTGCATCCTGTTGTCGCTCGCCGCCGTCGCCTTGATCGTCGGCAACCTGCTGGAGCAACGGCGCCGTCAACGCCTGGTCAGCCAACGCCTGCAAGGCCAACTGACCCGCGAGGACAAACTCGGCAGCCTGATGCGTCAATTGGGCGCCAGCGCCGTGGCCCAGCGCTCGGTCAGCCTGGACAACGAAACCCAGACCCTGCTCAACCGCGTCGGCTGGCGCAAAGCCAACCAGCGCTCCATGTTTGCCGCCTTCCAGATCGGCGTGCCCGTCGTGCTGCTGGGCTTGACCCTGCTCGGCCAGCAACTGCTGTTTCCTCACGCCGGCTCACCCTGGATTGCCCCGGCGATTGCCCTGGGCATCGGTTACTTGCTGCCCAAGCGCATCCTGGCCCTCAGCGCGAAATACCGTCAGGAGCGCATCGCGCGGGAAATTTCCACGTTCATTCCGCTGCTGCGCATCCTGTTCGAATCCGGCATGGCGGTTGAGCAATCGCTGCGGGTGTTGAGCACCGAAGCCCAGCGCTTGCTGCCGGACCTGACCCATGAACTGCGCCTGATCCTGGTAAGGGTCGACTCGGGCCTGGAGCTGTCCGAAGAGTTGGGCAAAACCGCGCGCCTGCTGGCCGTGGATGAGTTCACCGACACCTGCATCATTCTTCAGCAACTGATCCACCAAGGCGGCGGCGCGATGAAATCCTTGCTGGCCCTCAAGCAGTTGCTCGACGACCGCCGCCTGACCCGCCTGCAGGAATACATCTCGAAGATGTCCGCGAAGATGTCCGTGGTGATGATGGTGTTTCTGTTTCCCGCCTTGCTGATCGTGCTCGGGGGGCCGGCGATGATCGCCATTTCCCGAGCCTTGAATAACTTTTGAGGAGCCTGCCATGAAACCACTGATCGTCGCCTTGAGCCTGCTGATGCTGGGTGGCTGTGCCAGCAATGGCCAGGCTCCGTGGGCCGGGTTGCTGGCGCCGGGCAGTTGCCCCAAGCCCAGCGCCGACCAGGAGCTGTCGCTGAACCTGGCCGATGACATGGCCAACGAAGGCAAGCTGCACGCCAGCCTCGCCAACCTGCAAAACCTGCCCAGCGCCCTGCCCCAGGTTCGTCAACGCCAGGCCCGTGCCTATCGCTTGCTGGGCCGCCCTGACGCCGAGCCGTTGTACCGCAGCCTGCTGGGCACCTGCCTGGCCGCCGATGGTGAGCACGGCCTGGGGCAACTGGCGTCGGCCAAGGGCGACAACGGCCAGGCCATGGCCCACCTGCAACGCGCGGCACGGCTGGCGCCCACCGACGAAAAAATCCGCAATGACCTGGGCGTGGTGTACCTCGACCAACGGCGCCTGGAAGACGCACGCTTTGAATTCATGACCGCCATCGAGCTCAAGCAGAGCGATCAACTGGCGGCGGTCAACCTGGTGACCTTGCTGATCTATCAGGACAACTGGGAGCAAGCGGCGAAAGTGGTCGGTCAACTCGGCTTGAGCCCCGAGCAAGTGACCCGAGCCCAGGCACGGGCGC
The DNA here is from genome assembly GCF_976987115.1 of Pseudomonas fjordensis. Lineage (NCBI taxonomy): Bacteria > Pseudomonadati > Pseudomonadota > Gammaproteobacteria > Pseudomonadales > Pseudomonadaceae > Pseudomonas > Pseudomonas fjordensis. Next base: position 745,065 of record NZ_OZ336860.1, on the reverse strand, counting down.
AACACCTCAAGGAGGCTGGCACGGCACCGCAGCGTCCAGTCAAAGATCAGGTAGCGGCGGTCAGCGACACGCTGCCGGCCGCTGTGAAATAAGGAGTCGATGATGAAATTCCATTACCTCGCCGGCCTTGCCTGCCTGGCCCTGCCACTCCTCGCTTCGGCCATCGAAGCAGGGCCGTCTTCACCCCGGCAGGCAGAAACGGAAAACTGGATGGCACTGCAACTGAGCGGTCGCGCAGCCTCGGCCAACCCGCAAAAAACCACGCCGGCAGAACGCGAGCAGGCGCTCAAGCGCTGGCTGGACAGCAACAAGCACCCGATCCCGGAGTTTTTTGATCAGAAAGTAGGCGGCACTGCGCAGGGCAGCAAATAAAACTCAACCCACCCTGTAGGAGCGAGCTTGCTCGCGAAGAACGTCAACGATAACGCGTGCATCCTGGGTAACCGCGTTGTCTTGGCGTTCTTCGCGAGCAAGCTCGCTCCTACAGTGGGGCGGTGCTAGTGCGCCGTTACCCGCTGGCGCATCGCCGAGTTGCTCGGTGACAACGCCAGCGCCAACTGCGTGCGGTTATGCATATGGGTCAAGCGCAGCACTTGGGACACGTACAGCTTGACCGTGTTCTCGGTAATCCCCAGCTCACAGGCAATCTGGTAGTTGGTCTGGCCCTTGCCAACCAGGCGTGCCACGTCCAACTGGCGCGGTGACAGTTGATTGAAGATCGCCGGGATCTCCACCGGCCCGGCGTCATCGGCCGATGAGTCCCCGTCATGGTCCTGGGGCGTCGGGTTGCGGCGCACCTTGTCCAAGTCCATATACAAGTCGTTGATGGATTCGGACAGGTACTGCAACTTCTGGTTGAGCGTGCCCAGTTGCAGGTCTTTTTGTCGTTCCTCCAATGCCGCTTCCTGGCGCTTGAGGCCTTCGAGCAATTCATCGAGGTTGATCGGCTTCTGGTAGTAATCGGCGATACCTGCACGCAGGGCCTTGATCACATCCTGCTTGTCGGCGCGCCCGGTGAGCATGATCGCTTCGAACGCACGATGTTTACCGGCGATCCGTTGCAGCGCCTGCACCAGCTCGATGCCGTCCATGTCCGGCATATGCAGGTCACACAGCACTAAACCGATCTGAAGGTCTTCCTTGAAACGCTGGACAGCTTGCTCACTGGACTCGCACGGGACACAACGGTACCCGCTGCTTTCAAGAAATTCACAGAGCTCCTCCACGATTAAGGGTTGATCGTCGACAACGAGCACTTTTACTGCAGACGTAAGCTTGTTCACGCGCTACTCCATGCCTGGCAAGCCAAATGATGACCTATCCTTTCTGACGAAAAGTCCTACACAACTACTCATTTAACGTAGACGTACTTTCCGACTATGTACATAGCATTAATCAACTCGTGCGACTGATGGATCCAAAACCAGCTGCCGGCAAAACCTGTCAAAACGAAGGGTGCAAAAGGCTGTTTTGTTGACGCTGGCCCTGCCCGTTCAACGCGGTTTGAGCTAAGCCCTTGATGCATAAGTGTCCAGGCCACCATGGCGATGCCCGCACCGATCAGCGCCCCGAGCAGGTACTCGATATTGGAGGCCAGCCCCAGGGCGGCGAGCAACTTCACATCCCCTGCGCCAAAGCGGCCCAACGCATAGCCCGGCAAGGTCAGCACCAGCGCCAAAACCAGGGCCAGGCCGCCCTCGCTACGGGACGCGCCCAGCCACGTCGACCCCGCCCACAGCAGGTAAATCAACGCCAGCAGCCCGACGCCCAGGGTCAACGTATTGGCAATCTGGCGCTGGCGAATATCCTGCACGGCACATACGCCCAACCACAGCACAATCACTAGCGTCTGGATCACGTAAAAAACATCCCTTTTGGCTGAATGATTCTATGCTGATATCAAGTACTCGCCTCAGGGTAGACGCAGTCATGAAATCGAGCCTCCCGAGAAAGCAAAAAGGTGCTGCGGCGATCGAGTTTGCCTTGGTCTTCGTGATTTTCTTTGCGGTGTTCTACGGCATGCTCAGCTACAGCTTGCCGCTGCTGTTGATGCAGTCATTTCATCAAGCCGCGGCCGAAGGGGTACGCCGCAGTGTCTCCCTGGACCCCAGCACCGCCGGCTATTCGGCCCTGGTTGTGCAACGCGCCAAGGATGCAGCCCAGGCCCAGTTGAACTGGATCCCCGGCTCCTTGAAGTTCTTGCCCGGCTATATCACCGCCACCTACACCAATAATTTGCTGACGGTGAAGATCACCTACCCCTCGGCCAATATCAAAGCGGTCTTGCCGGCCCTGGTGTTGCCTGGGGTAGGTACCGTACCCAACCTGCCCACCAACCTCACCGCCACCTCGAGCCTTCAGTTTTGACGACAGGGGATAAATTGTTCGCACGCCTGCGCGGGCTTACCAGCGCCCTGGCTCTGGACGCGCCAACGACGCCCGCGCCGGGCCTGCAAGTGCAACTGGACAACCTGGGCCGGGTGCTGAGCATCACGGGCGCCTTGAGGCCTTTGCTTGCCCAGCATCTTGCCAACGTGCCCAACCCACCCTTGCAGACCTTGCTGTGTGCCGACAGCGCGCTGAGTGTGGAGGGCACGCCGCAGGAGTGGCAACGACACGGCCTGGATCTGGACTTCCAGGGCGCCGCCGGCCAGGTCCTGCATACCCGTGGCTGGATCGAGCCGGAGGGCGAGGGCTGGGCCCTGCACCTGCTGAACATCACTGACCTGCTTGCCGACCGGGCACGGGTGCAGCAACGCGAGCAGAACCACCAACTCGCCGCCCTGATGAGCGAACAGCTGCGCGTGTGCAGTTTCAGCCGCCTGCATCACGTGTTCAGCGAACACCTGCGCAGCGTGGCCCAGCGCTGGAGCATCCCCTGCGTCGCCATGGCACTGCTCGATGAGGATGACCAGGGCTGGCGCATCTACAGCCAATACGCCGCCCACGACGCCCCAGCCTTGTGGCAAACCGGGCAGCATCTGGGCACCAGCCTGGACAGCATCAACGGCAACACGCCATTGAGCCTGGACATTGCCCAGGGCCGCAGCGACAACCCGCGCCTGCGCAGTGTGTTTGGCAATGCCGACGGTTTCCTGGTGCCGTACCGCGACAGCCATGGCGCCGCCGCGTGGCTGCTGTGTGGTTTCTATAACGGCCAGGCACACCACACCGGCGAGCGTGACTGGCTGAACCTGTGCGCAGCACTCGCCGCGCCGCTGCTGGGCCGCCTGCGCGAACAGCGTCACCACCAGCAACTGGAACGCGTGGAAGCCCTGCAAGGCCTGCTCGGCACGGGCTGGTGGGAACTGTTGCCCGTCACCCAGGAAATCCAACTGGCGCCACAACTATTGCGCAACCTGAGCCTGGACGACGGCCCCACCCGCCAGCCCCTCGGCACCTGGCTCGAACTCATCCACCCCGCCGACCGCCAGGCCCTCAACAGCCGCCTGCAAGACCTGCAAGCCCTGGGCAAGCCGTTGCTGACCAGCGTGCGCTTGCAACGCACCGACGCTGAACAGTCGCCCCTGTGGTACCGCATACAAGGCCAAGTACTGGGCGCCGGCAATGAACGGCGCTGGATCGGCTTCATGCTCGACATCAGCGACATCCAGAACCAGCAACTGCAAGCCGCCGCCGCCCATGCGCGCCTGGACAACCTGATCGCCAGCTCACCGGCCGTTATCTACGTGCAGCGCTACGTCAACGGCGCGCTGCACCCGGCGTTCTTCAGCGCCAGCCTGTTGCCGTTGCTGGGCTGGACCTTGGCCGATTGCAACCACGACACCCTGGCAGCGCTGATCCACCCCGACGACCGCGAGTGCTACTTCGAACGCACCCGCCAACTGCTGCGCGAAGGCAACGTGCGCAGCCGCTATCGCCTGCGCGACAAACAGGGCCACTACCACTGGCTGCTCGACGAAGCCAAGCTGTTGCGCGACGACCTTGGCCTGCCGGTGGAAGCCGTGGGCCTGTGGCTGGACGTCACCGAAGCGACCCTGGCCGCCGAGCAGGTGCGCCAAAGTGAAGAACGCTACCGCATCCTGGTGGAAGACTCGCCCGCGATGATCTGCCGCTACCGCCCCGACCTGACCCTCACCTTCGGCAACACGCCGCTGGCCAATTACCTGGAATGCCGGCCCGAGCACCTGCCAGGCATCGACCTGGGCCAATGGCTATCGGATGAACAGCGCACCGCCTTTGTACAGCGCATCCAACAACTGACCCCGGAATTCCCGGTGAGCACCGCGGAAATCAGCCTGCAACTGCCGGGGCGCGAACATGCCTGGTGGGTGTGGTCGGACCGCGGCGTCTTCGATGAACACGGCGCCCTGATCGAAGTGCAAGCCGTGGGCCGCGACAACACCGAAGTGCGCCGCTCCCAGCAACAACTGACCCAAAGCGCAAAAATGGCCACCCTCGGCGAAATGGCCACCGGCCTGGCCCATGAAATCAACCAGCCGCTGAACGTGATGCGCATGGCCATCGCCAATGTGCTCAAACGCCTGGGCAATGGTGACGCGCAAATCGACTACCTCACCGAAAAACTGCAACGCATCGACGCCCAGGTACAACGCGCCGCACGAGTGGTCGACCACATGCGCGTGTTCGGCCGCCGCTCGGAAATCGAGCAACAACCCTTCGACCCGGCGCAGGCACTGGAGGGCACCCTCTCCCTGCTCAGCGAAGGCCTGCGCGGCAAAGGTGTAGACGTGCGCATCAGCCCTACCGACTTCTCGGTGCAGGTCAAAGGCTATGTCGACCAGTTGGAACAGGTGCTGATCAACCTGATGGTCAACGCCCGCGACGCCCTGCTCAGCCAGCGAGAAAAAGACCCTGCCCTGCGCCCCTGGATTGCCCTGCACAGCGAGCACGACAGCCGCCATGTGCGTATCTGGGTCGAAGACAACGCCGGCGGGATAGACCCGCGCTTGCTGGAGCGGATTTTCGAGCCGTTCTTTACCACCAAGCCAATCGGCGTAGGCACCGGACTGGGGCTGTCAGTAAGCTATGGGATTGTGGAAAACATGGGCGGACGCCTGAGTGTCAGCAATGGCGAGGCCGGTGCGAAATTTTGCGTTGAGTTGCCCATCGTGCAGGCCTAAATCACCGCCCCCGGTGTCAGGGTAGTTGTCGTGTCCCCCGCCTTTTGAAAAGCATTCCGGGTGGCGGCAAGAGTATGGTCATGCATTTTTACTCAGTTGAACGCCGAGGGCTGCCACCGCTACCATCGACATTTTTCAGCCTCAAAGTGAGGCAATTCAAAAACCTCAGCGCGAACGTAGAAGTCGATTAATTTCATTCAAGTCGCGCTCCGTGAGCCTGCCCACAGCCGCCTTGAGGCGTAACGTAGCCAACAGAGTATCGTAGCGAGCTCGCGAAAGCTGCTGCACCGTTTCGGTGAAGCGGCTCTGAACCTCCAGCACATCAATGCTGATACGAGCACCCACTCTGTAGCCCAACTTGTTAGCCTCCAGGGCAGATTTTGCCGAGACTCTAGCTGTTTCCAACGCTTTTATTTGCGCCATACCACTGACCACCCCCTGCCAAGCTTCCCGTACTTGCAACTGCGCAACACGCTTGGCTTCCTCGTATTGAGCTTCGCTCTGGCCACTCAACGCTTGGGCCTGGCGCACTGCTGAGCTAGTGCGTCCACCACCGTACAAAGGCAAACTGACACGAAGGCCGATACTGGACGAGTCACTGCGCTCAGTACCCACGTTCGGGCGCTGCTGCATACTTTTACTAGCGACTAGATCAACTGAAGGCAAGTGATCAGCCTTACGGCTCCGCACCTCATTGCGAGCGATATCCAGGAGCAGGGCCTGTGCCTGAACTTCAAATCCGTTCTGCTCTGCCTCCCTAATCCATGAATTGATATCGGCGGGAAATGGCGGTTCAAGGCTTACCCCATCGCGCAGGCCTAGTAGAGATCCAGATTGCCGTCCGATGATCCGCGCCAATCCCTGCCGGGCCAGTTCAACATCACTATTAGCCTTGATAGATGCCGCCAAAGCCCGATCGGCGCTAGCCTGCGCCTCATACACATCAGCAATGCTGACATTACCCAGTTCAAACTGTTTACGAGCACTGGCTAGTAGTTGAACATCAGCCACCTGTTGCTGGCGCAAGGTATCGAGGACCTCTTCGGTACTCAAAACCTCAAAGTAGGCGGTGGCGACACGCAGCATTAGTGTCTGTTGTGCACTGTAAAAGCGGCTGATGGCAAGGGCTGTCTGCTGGCTACCTTGCTGATACAGAATCCAATTCTTCCAGCGAAATACAGGCTGGGCCAATTGTATGCTGTAGGTCTGGTTCTGCCGGCGATGCTCTATTTCGCCCCCCTGAACCTGGTACTGGTTGCGGTTCCACAAATTCTGTGCCTGCAAGGACACCTCCGGCAGCAGGCCAGCACGCGCCTGTACAACCGTTTCCAAGCCTGCATCACGTTCAGCTTGAGCTGCCGACAGCTGTTGATCATTGAGTAGGGCATCCTCGTAAATACTTATAAGATCGTCCGCCTGAGCAGCCATAGCCCACGGCAGCATAAGCACGCCGAACAACCGCCTTAGGAGTGGCATCAGGCGGACACCGGTCCGGCAGTGAGCCTGAGGTCATCAATGATCGTGCCTTTTTCCATCCGGACAATTCGATGCGCTAAGGCAATGGTTTCTGGTCTGTGAGCAATGCTGATCCGAGTCATGGGCATGCGTTGCATGGCATGAACTACACACCGTTCGCTGTGAAGGTCCAGTTGGCTGGTGGCTTCATCCAACGCCAGAATTTTGGGTTGTTTGTACAATGCCCGTGCCAATAACACTCTTTGCCGCTGACCACCGGAAAGACCACTGCCCATCTCCGCAACCAGTGTCTGATATCCCATCGGCATCTGGCAGATGGTGTCGTGGATAAAGGCATCTCGAGCGACCTCTTCGATCTTGCCTTGATCGGCCTGTGGGGCAAAACATGCAATATTTTCTGCCAGAGAACCAGCAAACAACTGGTCCTCCTGCATTACCACACCGATCAAACTGCGTAATCCATCGATTCCAAGTTGCCGAGCCGGAACACCACCGATTAGAACCTCACCCTCGGTGGGTTGAAGCAGGCCAAGCATCAGCTTAAACAGAGTTGATTTGCCGCAACCAGAGGCCCCAACGATCGCTACAGAATCACCAGCAACAATGGTTAGTGAAAGGTTACGAATAATCCAGGGCTCGCCTTCGGCATATCGGAAAGAAACATCTCTGAATTCAAGGTTGGGCTCAATAAGCTGCACATCGATTTCCCATTGAGATGAAGGCTCAATTGGCTCTAACGCGATGTCAGCCAAGCGTTCGGCATGCAAGGACAGCATTCTGATTTCGATACCCAGATCAATCAGCTTGCTAGCTCGCCCGGTGAATTGACTCTTGTAAGCTAGAAAAGCCAGCAGCATGCCCAAAGACAAGCTGCCCTCAAGTACTGCCAGGCCGCCGACATACAGCAACAACATGCCCTCAACGCCAAAAATCAAAGTATTAAAACTGGCGAACGTCAGCAACATTTTCTGTGTAGTAACATCGCGATTTTGTACGTCTGCCATTAGGTTCTGCCAAGTGGCCAGGCGCGCAGAAGTCATGTTGAACAATTTGAGTGGAAGTACTGTGCGGATGCTTTCAAGAAAGTAAGAATTCTCCCTGGCCGCCAGTACTATTCGTTCTTCGGAGGCATTGCGCAACGGATGATAAAACGCCAGACGCAACACTGCGTAAAGCAGTACAGCCACGCCTACAATACCGGTCAACGCACCGCTGTACAGTATCATCATTGCAAGGGTAATAAGCGTGACCAGACTATCGATTACCACGGTGATCGCACCGTTGGTGAGGATATTACGAATGGCTGATAACGATTGAAACCGTGCGGTAATATCGCCTAATTGACGTTTTTCGAAGAATGGCCATGGCAGTCGCAACAAATGGCTGAACAAATTTCCAGACCACTGCAATGCCAACTGTTGATTGAGCCGTAACCCCATCCAGCCTTGTGCCATCCGCAGCACAAAATCGATCAACATCAGTAGGCAGCCGCCCATTACCGCCAGCAGCAAAAGATGCTGATCAGCAGACACTAAAGCACCGTCAACCACCCATTGCGTCACCTGAGGCGAGAGCAAGGCCACCATTTCCAGTGCCACCGCCAGGACAAAGATATTTCCCAGCGCTCGCTTGAGTCCTATTACCCGGCCAATCAGAGTCCTTAAACGCAGTCGGGGCTTGTGTTGAGCAGGAACAAACTCCGCGTTGGGTGACAACTCAAGAGCCACCCCGGTGAAGTTTCGAGAGGCTTCTTCCTGCGACAACACTTGACGTCCGCACGCCGGGTCGAGAATCACAAGACGACCTGACTGAGCCTTTATCAACACAACAAAGTGGTTCAGGTTCCAGTGCAAGATACAGGGCGTGCGAAGCTGAGGAATCTCGTCTAGCTCAAGCCGTAAGGGACGGCAGGTAAACTCCAGACTTTGGGCATAACGAATCAACTGCGCCAGGCTTGTACCCTTGATTGAAACCGCAAATCGCCGCCGCAGAGTCGCCAAATCCAGATGCAGGCCGTGCGCTGCAGCCACCATGACCAGACACGCCAGACCGCACTCTTGGCTCTCGGACTGCAAGGTCACTCGCATCATAACGGTTCCTGCTCAGACAAAACGATCAGGAAGGTTCTCAAGGTCGAATCAGTTCGAGAGTGTCCTGATGACATAGCTCGAACACCAGGGCCCGAACCTTCGCAGGATCCATTTCGGGGAGTAGTGTAAGCAGTTCGTCCAGACGAATTCCGGGTGAGTGCTCGATACTGCGCACAAGTAACAGAGCCTGTTCGTCAAGATTGACCCGCGTGCCGTTTGCGATCAGGTAGTTTTGTGCGATAGACAGGGTGCTGTTAGCTGAAAGCTGCAGACCTGTATCGTCCGGCAACTGCTTAATTCCAGAGTTCCCTAAAAGGTCGATGGCCAGCGGCGCGCCCACACGTTGAGCCGTATCAAATGCCTCCATGAAGCGTCCGTAGTGAGTCGGGTCCAGGACCATCCCTGCGAATTGCGAGGCCAACTGAGTCAAGTTCTCCCGGTCATCCTCGAACGTGCTCATGGATTTTCGGGCCGTCAGCAAGGCTGGCAGTTGCTGTTGCATTGACCACTGCACATAGTCCAGGACAACGGCTGGGAACGTGCCAATGGAGAGGTGGAAGGTTTCCTCCTCGAAAGGTAAAGGATTGTGCCACCAGCCTCTAGGTAGGTAGAGAACATCCCCTGGTTCTAGGACAAAATCCATACACGGCTCTGCAGGACAAGGGTAGTCATGCTCAAGATCTTTACTCTGTTGCATGTACAGCGGATCGCTGAAGCTTGGCTCATAAATGAACCAACGTTTGCGGCCAATCAGTTGGATGGAAAAAATATCCCGTGTATCCCAGTGCGTTTGGAAGGACGCCTGCCGGCCAAATGCTGCGTAGGCACTGCTGACGGTTTGCCTGCCCGTGAACTGAGCTACCTGTCGGGCAAACGCATGGACCTTGGGTTCATTGACGATTTTGTTTGCAATCAGAGTCGCGCCACTTTTCATGCGCTCGTAAACCGCTGATTTAATCAGTCGATGTCTGATCATCCCCACATCGTAGAAAGTTTCGACGTACTCGCTTTTTGGCACCAATCCATTGTGGAGAATTTTAAAATCATCGGATTCGACGCTACTACGCTCAATGATTTGATTGGCGTCAGTCCAGGTAAACGCCTGCGTGACTTCAAAGGCCTTCTTGATCAGTAAAGGTTTCTTGCCTTGATAATACTTAACAAAATCCGTTCTTGAAATATTGAAATCAATGATCATAGTACATCCATGATAATAATATCGAGCAAGTCCGCTCAAGCCGGCGCGCAAGCTTAATGATGTGCAACCAAACTAAATCGTTAGACCTATATCGGAGTCAAGCAAGCCAGCGAGCAGAAACCATCGCGGTAATAATTGCAGGAACTCCTGCAATAAAGAATAGCTCTATCGGCTTCGACACCTTCCAGTGCGATATCACCAGGACGCCTTTTATGGCCAGTGCCAAAAGCAGTTGAACTCCAAGATACAGAAAAAAGTCAGACATGTTTATATTGCTCCTCCTTCTTATCAGTTCAGTCCCACCTATGGCCTTTACTGATGCATTCGTGCCCAAACAACTAGCGCGAATTATCATCCTTGGCGACGCCATTGCTTACACTAGTAGCAGACCTGTTGCCACCAAGGTTGACAACTAAGAACTAGCGATTGTAGTTGGTTCCTGCCGCATTCCATGCGTTGAGTCCGAAGCCCGCCGCCATGCCTCCGTAAAAACTTGCAGACCCTCCAGCGATGATAGTAGAAGCCACGGCTTGCCCCCCCGCCGGTCCGGAAAAAAAGCCTGCTACGGCACCAGCAGCCACGGCTGATACGAAACCGGTCATGCTTCCTCCACCGGTCGTTGCCTCGAAGCCTACATATCCCGCACCAGCAGTAATCCCGCCAGCAAGAGCGCCCGGAACCCCAATGCCGCCAGAGACCACTTCCAACTCTTTAATAGTTATGTCTTTCAAAATATGCCTCTCCATAAGGATCTTCAACGGTTAGGGCATAAACTACTCAGAACATCAATGATGTCCACACTACCTCCCGGCACAATCAATTTTCATTTGATGCACCTAGTTTGGCACTGGTGAAACCAGGATCGATATTGATGGATAGTAATGCCGATACCTATATTAAAGCTTCTTCGCGGAGCAAGCGACCCTACACATGTAGGGGGGAGGGAGGCTGTTGATTACTCAGTCAAGATAGGGGAGGAACATCAACTTTTTAGCGCGCCTGATTACTTCGCTACGGAGGCGATCGTTACATTACAGGGTGCATGCCCTTTCAGAATCGTACTTGCTTTGCCATTAATTCCATGCGGCTTCTGACACCACGCTTGCGCAATAGTGAGGATACATGATCACGCACGGTGTAATCACTTATGCTTAAGTCAAGTGCGATTTGCTTATTGGTTTTTCCGATCAAAAGCAGCTGCAAGACATCCGACTCTCTTTTTGTCAGCTCCATGAGAGCCCCACTGTTTTGTGTGTTTTTTAAGGTGTCAAGGCTAATCGTCCAAGCCTCATTTAATTGCGCAGCTTTCCTGTTACCGAATAGATAGGCTCTAGTGCCCATTCATACAGCCGTCTTCGATCCAAGAGAATGTCAGCCTCCAGCAACATACCCGCTTGCAATAACTGGGATTTTCCATACAACTCAATACTGGAGGAGTCCAGTGCGACAGAAATCTGGTAAAACAGCTCAGTCGTTGATCCCGGCCCCTGCAGTGCAGTTGCGATATGAGGTTGTAACTCTTGCGTAGCGTAGGGACTCTTTGCAACATCAATGACGCGACCGCGAGCCATGCCAAACTTCTGATAGGGATAGGCCGCATAACGCATTAAGACTCTTTGCCCTGGCTCTATAAATCCTGCTTGGCGTGGGGCGGCGAACAGATGGGCTGACAAGGTTGCGCTCTCGGCAATCAAGCTGGCTAGTAATGAACCCGCAGTGACCTGCTGGCCGACCTGGGCTCTCAGGCCGGTCAGTGTCCCGGCATAAGGAGCAATACTGACCAACTCACTACGGACTTCATTCTCAGCCTGCTCTTGCTTGACCAGCGCAGTGGCACTGTCAGCTTCACTTATCTCGCTGCGATGGCGTATTTCGATTTCTTGGCGCTGAGCTAACAGCTCCGTACGCTCTCGTTCCAGGCTTGCCCGGGCACGTTGGTTGCTTTGCTGCTGGCCTTGCAGGATCAACCAATCATTCTCGGCCTGCTGCAATTGAGCAACAGATATAAACCCGGCATCGACCAGCTCTTGCTGACGCCCCATTTGTGTGCGTGCCAACTCGGCACGACGCTGTAGCAATCGTACCTCCTCAGTGAATTGTCGAAGCTCACCGGCGATAGTGACTAGACGACTATCAAGCATGCGCAATTGTCCTGACAAGCGCTCGTCCGCCAGCTCCCTGTTACGGCGTATCAAATTCAAACGTTGATCCAACTGTTCGGAAATCAGCGCCTGCGTCGCACCAACGCCGGACAAGCGCTCGCCGGAGATGACAAACAACACATCGCCTTTTTTGACCTTCTGCCCTTCAGCAACTCTCACCTGAGTAAGAATCCCTACACCTGGAGCAGACAGACGCAACATGCCCTGCTCAGGCATCAGCAACCCCCTCACAGTAGCCTTACGTGTATAGGTACCGAAGTAGGTAAAAGCCAGTATCAATAGCACCAACACTCCGGCAACAAGTGCAGCCAGGCTGTATCCCCACGGCTGGCTGATCAAGACATTACCAAAACGCTGCTCGTGGGCCGCTGCGAGCGCCTCGGAGCGAAAAAGGGGTGAAGGTACGGGCATCTAAAGGCCTTTTGATAACGTCACTAACATCTTGCTCCAAGGCGCAAATGATATGTTATTGCATTTACATAAATACATTTTTTAAATAGCGCAAAATCCATCAATGTATTGCCAATCATTTCTGCGCTCTCAAGCACGACCAAGCCCTGAATAGAATTTTACGGGACTTTACCGAAGACTTTTAAAGGGGTGGCCGTAAGGGCGAAACCATAAGCGGCCGTTTACGCAGGAAGGGCTTTGTACTGGACCGGACATCCTGCTCAGCTATCGAGCCACAACCGGAAGCAAACCTCCTAGCAACAGGCTAGATCACTAGGTAAGCCCGGCCCATATGGCAGGTGAGGTTGGCGCCGACTTCGGCGTTGCCCAGATTGATGCCCAAGGCGCTGAGCAAGGTGTTGACGACAGGGTCGAGAATCGGCGACAGCACGTTCTGGATCAACCCCACCACCGCCGTGGTGATGGTCGCCAACAGCCCGGCGACCCCAGCCAGCGCACCATTGGAGACACTCCCGCTGGGCGGTGCGTAAGTGACCTGCAACCCATTAAGCGTCGCCGCCAGGCTGCCGACGATATTGGCGGTACCCGGCGCAAACTTGTAGGTGGGCGGCGCATTCATCTCGGCCACCGGCGCAAACACCATCGTGCTGGTTTGCGCGGCAATGGTGGAGTTGGCTTTCAACAGCAAACCGCCACCCACATTGGGTGTACGGTTGGGGCTGCACAGCAGCGTCAGGACGACACAATAGCGCTCGCCAAAATCAATCAGCCTGACCGGCTGCACATTGACTGCAGCCGAGGAAGAAAAAGCCGCCACCGGATCCACCGTACCGACCGCCAGAGTTGCCAGGGATGTAGTGGTTTTCACCGTCAAGGATTTAGAGGCCGGCGAGTCGCAATTGAAATCCGTGACATTGGTTTGCGCACTGCCGGCTTCAACGTAAATGGCCAGCGACGTCGTGACATCCACGTCAGCCACATTGCAGGCCACCAGGCACAACACCCCGCCAACCACCGCTGGCAGGTTGAGATTCAACAAGCCCTTGACCACCTGGGACACCGGCGTGCCCAGGCCCGTCAATATGGAAGCCACGCCAGAGACCGCCTTGATGATCGGCGCCTGCACGGTCACCAACGTGCGCACTTGCGCGGTGCGTACAAAAATCTGATCGGTTGGCGGGGTATTCTGCAAGCCCTTCTTGGCCAATACAGGATTGCCAATCGCCGACAGCTGCGGCGGTTCGATGACCTTGGTCTGGATCGACACATTGCCCACCAACGGAATCGCGACCTGCGCCGCCGCACTCACCGCATTCTTGCTACTGGACAACTGCGCCACCGCTTCCAGCAGCTGAAACAACTGCACGTTACTGTTCAGCGCCGCTGTCGGCGTGCCGGTGGCGATGTCGACCAGGTCTCCCACCGTCAACAGCTTGCTGTTCGGCGCAATCGCTTGAATCGAAATCACATCATTGATGACCGCCGTGGCCGCCGCACCGTTTTTCTGCAAGACCTTCACCGCAGCGTCGATCAACTGAGTAGCCGAGACCGCGGTACTGAGCAAGGCGTCATAGTCACCGGCCTTCACGTTCAGGTTGATCGCCAGTTGGTCCAGGTAACTGAGCAGGTTGACGTTGGTCTGCAGCAAGCCGTTCCAACCGGCTGCTGTGAGCGACAGGTTACCGCCGAGCAGGTTGCCGATCACCAGGTTAAGCAGCGGGGATTTGCCTGAATCGACGCTGGCCAAGCTGCTGCGGATCGACAACTGCGCCACGGGCGGCGGTGTCGCGGCGACGGCGGTGGCGCTCAAGTTGATTTGCGGGGTGATCGGCGCGCCGCTGAACAGGTTCCACAGGCCATTGGCAATGCTGGTCGGGACGGTGCGCGAGGCCACCACGCGGATGGCGTCGCTCTTGGTGGCATCGGCGGTAAATACGCGGGTGTTGAGGGCATTGGTCGCCAGGGTGCCGCACGTCACCGCCAGGGTGCTGCCATTACCGACCACAAAACCGTTACGCGCGGCATTTTGCGTGGCATAGGCGTTGGCCGTGGTGTTGGTACCGCACTGGCCACCCAGACCTGCCGCCTCCAACGCCGAGGTGTCGGCGACGGACTGCAACTTGCGCTTTTCCAAATACAAGCGCCCGCTATCGACCGCCAGCAACGTGAACACCAGGGCCAAGGCCAAGGTGCCTGCCGCCATCAAGCCAATTGCACCACGCTGCCTGGAGCCGAATCGGGGAGACATCGAAGCACTCCTGCGCTAACTCTCCGTTGCACTGGAGTGTAGACAAGGCTTGGGCAGGTTGCTGGCAACTCGCCACATTGGCGACTGGCGGAGATGCCCTGATACGCCCTGATACCGTAGGAGCGAGCTTGCTCGCGAAAAACTCACAGGCGCCGCGTTTACTCAGGAAGCACGCGTTATCGTTGACGTTTTTCGCGAGCGAGCTCGCTCCTACAGTGAGTGATCAGCGCGGCGGGTAGTTGGAGAGGATCTTGGTCACGGTGCTGCGGATGGCCTTGTTGCGGTCCTCGGGGTTCGGCGTGCTGGCCATCATTTGCTCGTCGCTGCCGCGCCACACCAGCTTGCCGTCCTTGCCGTCGAGCAGGTCGATCTGGAGGGTCGCCACTTTGTAGGTGATGTTGCGCGTTTCGTTGTACATCGGCGCGCCCCAGTACCCATTCCACGGGCCGCCCCAGGCACCGCCATAGTTGGTGGTGACTTGCTGCTGGCGGTCTTCGACGATCAGGTAGGCCTGTACATTCAGGTCAGCCTTGGTGCCCGCCGCCGCAGGACGCAAACCGCGCTGGTCCAGCTGTTCGCCCACGACCTGGCGGATGCGTTGCTCGGTGAGGTCGCTCTTGATTCGCGGGTCATCGGGGCGATACTGCAACGCCGGGTCTTTCCAGGCCCAATTGCGGTAGGCGCCGAAGTCTCGGCTGGCGTCGAAATCGTGGTTGACCTGGTTGCTCTGGCAACCGCCCAGCAACATGACAACAGCAAGTGCAGCGATGCGACGAAGCATGGTGTTCTCCAAAAACAACGTGGGCCTGTAATGAGAATAGCTGCTAACTGGGCGGATAGGCAGCCATTGCCTTTTGCATCGCCTTACGCAAACTATCGGCGCGCTCGCTCAGGCTGCCCTGGCTGGTGGTTTCGGCGCTGGTGCTCCACACCGGCTGGCGGGTGCGCGCATCGAACAGGCTGATACGCGCCACGGCCACGGTCACCTCATAGGTGCGCACCACCGGCACGCTGTTGTACATGCCGTAACCGTTGCCATAGCGGTTATAGCCGCCGTAGCCGTAACCATAATCGTCCTGGACCTGGCGCAGGCGTTTTTCCAGGCGTACATCGGCACTCACCAGCAAGTCGGGCGCACGCTTGTCATGCAAGGGGCGCAAGCCACGCTGGTCGAGGGCGCCGCTGACCGCCTCGGCAATCTGCGCCGAATCGGCCCAGGCCGTGCCCGCCGGCAACTGGCCGTTGAGCCAGCCCCAGCTGCGGTAGGCGCCATAGTCGCGCACCGGCGCGGGGTAGGCGCTGGCATCAAAGGTAGTGGCCGCCTGGGCGGGCGCCGGCGGCATCGGTGCCGAACTGGCGACGTAAGGATTGGGGCTCGAGCACGCCCCAAGCGCTAAAGACAACAGGATTAAACCGAGACGACGCATGTCGACCTCCCACGCTGGGCCGCTTAAACCGGGCGGCAGATCCAGTGCAAATATCGCCCAAGCCCGGCAAAGCTTGGGTGACGACGGTGAGCGAGCTCCATCTCCAACAAGTCCTGCAGGTTGGCGCGCGCCTGGAATTCCACCGGCATATAGTCGTGGAACACCCGCACGCCACTTTGGCTTTCGACCTGCCACAACCCTTCAAGTTGCGCCGCCAACTCCCGTGGGTCCAGGGGTTGTTGCGGCGTCAGGCTCTGCTTTTCGCCGGCCATGTCGTTCTTGCGCATTTTGCGGAAGTGGCCTTTGAGCAGGTTGCGGTAGATCAACGCATCACGGTTGTAGAACGCCAGGGACAACCAGCCACCCGGCAGCGTCAGTTGGTGCAGCACCGGTAGGATGGCGTGGGGCTCGGCCAACCACTCCAGCACGGCGTGGCACAGCACCAGATCGTAAGGCTCGGTGAGCTGGCCGAGCAAGTCCTGCCACGGTGCATGAATAAAGGTCGCGCTTTGGCCCGCGTCAGCGAAGCGCTGGCGCGCACCCTCAAGCATCGGCGCGGCGGGTTCGGCCAGGGTCACCTCGTGGCCCTGCTCGGCCAGCCACAGCGACATATGCCCCAGGCCGGCGCCGATATCCAGCACGCGCAGAGGCCGCTGCGGCAAGGCTTCCACCAGATCGGCCTGGAGCACCGCCAGGCGAATCGCGCCCTTGGCACCGCCGTAGATCTTTTCGGCAAAGCGCGTGGCCAACTGGTCGAAATGACGATCACTCATGGGCAAACCGCCGTTCGCTGTCGGCCAGCTTGGCGCGTACCACCTCGTTCATATCCAGGCCCAGTTCACTGCACAGCAACAGCAGGTACAAGACGATATCGCCGACCTCCTGGCCCGCATGCGCGAGTTTATCGGCGGGCAGTTGGCGGGATTGGTCTTCGGTGAGCCATTGGAAGATTTCCACCAGTTCGGCCATTTCCACGCTGGCGGCCATGGCCAGGTTTTTCGGGCTGTGGAACTGCTTCCAGTCGTTGGTATCGCGGATGCGGTGCAGGCGTTCGGTGAGGTGTTCGAGGTTCATGCGGGGGCTCCTGAATGGGTATAGCTTACCCCATGATGGGACGCGGAGCGTCCCAGGCGGCGTTCCCACGCAGAGCGTGGGAACGATCAGTCGATAACGCTGAACTCGAGCCTGGCGGTTTGACCGGCTTCATCCAATACGCTGAGCTGATAGCGGCCCAGCCGTTCAAAACTGGCATTGATGCTGTCCTGGTTCGCGCTGTCGCCCAACGGCGCACCATTGAGAAACCA
Organism: Pseudomonas fjordensis; assembly: GCF_976987115.1. Lineage (NCBI taxonomy): Bacteria > Pseudomonadati > Pseudomonadota > Gammaproteobacteria > Pseudomonadales > Pseudomonadaceae > Pseudomonas > Pseudomonas fjordensis. The sequence continues at coordinate 727,644 of NZ_OZ336860.1, read as the reverse complement.
CCAACGCCGGCCACTGCCGCCCAACGCCGAGATTTTCAGGCGCAAGGCTTGTTGACTGGCAGCGGGCAGGCGCAGTTGGTCGCCTTCGCGCACTCCCACAATGGACAATGGCGACGCCGCAGCCAGCGCCGGTGGTGGGCAATCCGGGTCAGCCGCCGGGATGCGTGCTTCACGGCGTTCAATTCTTGGCAACCAGGGCTCCAACGGCGCCGGCCACAGGGCGATGTTTTGCGGGGTTGCGCCAGGGCAACGGGCATCGACCCGCAAGCCTTTGGCGTTGACCCAGATGCTTTCCATCAAGCCCACGCTCAAGGGTTGATCCAATGCCTGCAAGGTCGGCGGCGTGGTGTTGTCCAGGGTCCAAGCAAAACGCTGGCGGCGGCAATTGGGATCGCTGCGGCTCATGGGCTGGCCCAGCGGCCAACAGATCGCTGCCACGCCGATATTGGCCGGCACCGGTTTGACCGGCGCACTGATGCCGCGCTGGCTGTCGCGGTTGGTCAGTACGTCATGCACCTGCAACATCAGCGGCGCTGCCGACGCCAGGCCGAATTGCCCCGGTACCGGCGTGCCATCGGGCCGGCCGATCCAGACGCCGATCAGATAACGCGGGCCCACGCCAATCGCCCAGGCATCACGAAAGCCATAGCTGGTACCGGTTTTCCACGCCAGCACCGGGCGTTGGACCAACTCGGCGCGCGGGTCGCGATCGGGGCGCGCCTGGCCGCTGAGGATGCGCCGCACAATCCATGCGGCGCCGGGCGACAGCAACGGCCGCTCCCTGAGCGTATCGTCCGGCTGTAACCGCAGGGTGGCGCTCTTGCCATCGCGGGCCAGGGCGCTGTAGCCGCTCACCAGATCTTCCAGGCGACTGCCCGCGCCGCCGAGGATCAGCGCCAGGTTCGGCTCGGCCAACGCCGGCAACGCCAACGGCATGCCACCGATGCGCATCTGTGCGGCAAAGCGCTTGGGCCCGTAGGCTTCCAGCAGTTGCACCGCCGGCAGATTCAACGAGCTGGACAACGCCGTGCTCGCCGGCACCGCCCCGGTAAAGCCCATGGAAAAGTTGCCTGGGCGGTAATCGCCATAGCGTCGAGGCACGTCCTGCAGCAGGGATTCGGAGTGAATCAGGCCGTCATCCAACGCCATGCCGTAGAGAAAAGGTTTCAGGGTGGAACCGGGCGAACGCAGCGCGCTGATCATGTCCACATGGCCAAAGCGCTTGGTGTCGTTGATATCCACCGACCCCAGGTAGGCGCGCACCGCCATGCTTTCTTCTTCCACCACCAGAATGGCCGCCGACGTGTGTTCCGGCAGGCGTGCGCGCCAGCCCAGCAGCAGGTCTTCGAGACGGCGTTGCAGGGTGGCATCCAGGGTGGTGCGAATCAGTGGCGGACTGTCGGGGCGGTTCAGGCGGCGCGCCAGCAAGGGCGCCAGGCTCGGCTCCAGGCGTGGGGCGAGCAACAGGGGTTCTTCCAGGGCTTCATCGACCGCCGATTGCGGCCACACCTTAAACTCGGCCAGGCGGCGCAGCACTTTGTCGCGGGCCTCTTGGGCGCGTTGCGGATGACGGTCCGGGCGCAAACGGCTCGGCGCCTGGGGCAACACCGCGAGCAACGCGGCTTCGGCGTGGGTCAGCTGTGACGGTGACTTGCCCAGGTAGGCCCAACTCGCCGCCGCCACGCCCTGCAGCGTGCCGCCGAAAGGCGCGCGGTTCAGGTACAGGTTGAGGATTTCGTCCTTGGACAGGTGCCACTCCAACTGCGCGGTACGCCACAGTTGGCGCAACTTGCCGTGCAGGGTGCGTGAGTGCGGGTCGAGCAGGCGCGCCACTTGCATCGACAAGGTGCTGCCGCCGGAGACCACCCGCGCACCGCTCAGGTTTTGCCAGGTCGCCCGCACCAGCGCCAACGGGTTTACGCCGGGGTGCTGGTAGAACCAACGGTCTTCATAGGTGAGCAGCGCGTCGAGGTAATACGGTGAGACATCACTGGTGTGTACCGGGTAGCGCCATACGCCATTGGCATCGGCAAATCGCCACAGGGGTGTGCCATCTTCGGCCAGCACCACTCGGGCCAGATCGTCCTGGGGCAGAGGTAAGGGCCAGATGCGATCGGCCAGCCATAGCAGGGCAACCACCAACACCACACCACCCAAAGCCCAGCGCAATAACTGTGGGAGCTGGCTTGCCTGCGATAGCGCAGGATCAGTCAACTTATCCACAACTGCCCCACCGCTATCGCAGGCAAGCCAGCTCCCACATTGAACTGAGTACATCCGCAGGTGATTAAACTAAAACTCAAACGGGCAAACCTCTATGCTTGCAGGGAACTCGCCTGCGTTATCGACAACCAAAGGCACAGTTACGCCCACCTTCTTATCAGGACACGCACATGCAGGTAGAAAGCTTTTTCGAATGGTTGGGCCAGGCGCTCGGTTCCGTCATCCGCTTTATCGTCGACGGGCTCAGCGGTTTGTTCGGGGCCTTGACCCACGCCGGCGGCAACTTTATCGATGGCCTGTCACGCACCTTGGGCATGGACACCTCGATCATCAGCATCATCACCCTGATCGTCGGCCTGTTGTTCCTCTACTCGGCGGTACGCGCCTTTATGCGGGCCTCGATTATCGTGGGCATCATCTGGCTGATGCTGGGGCTGTGGTTGCTGAGTTGGGTCGTGCACTGACATTACAACCACTCGATTCCCCTCCTGTAGGAGCGAGCTTGCTCGCGAAAAACTCACAGACGCCGCGTTGATTCAGGAAGCACGCGTTATCGTTGACGTTTTTCGCGAGCAAGCTCGCTCCTACAGTGGCTTTCAGCGGCCCTTGATCACCATATCCACTGGCGTCTCACCCACTGCCTGCCAGTTCGGCCGATACATCGACTCCACCTGCGGCGGCGGCACGCGGTAGGTTCCCGGGGTCACCGCGCGCGCCAGGTACAGCAAGTGCGTGGTGCCATAGCCATCCAGATTCATCGCCGCCACATAGCGGTCGTCCCTGAATTCCTGATGCTTGAGCGAGGCATTCTGCATCGACTCACGCCATTCCTTCACTTGGCTGCTGGCGTTCTCAAGGCTCGCCGCGCTTTGGGCCAGGTTCTGGTTTTCCAGCTCCAGGCCGGCAGGCAACAGGTCGACCACCAGAGCATCCGGTACGCGTTGCTTGGCGCTGACCGCCAAGTGCACCAGCACCAGATCACCGCTGTTGAGGTTACGCAGGTTCAACGGCTGGCCGTTCATGCCCAGGTATTCGCGGCGGATACTCAGGTTGTTGCCACCGGCCGCTGGCGGCACCTGTGGATAACCCGAAACCGTCAATTGTTGGTACACCGGCGCTTCACCCTGATTGCTCAAGGCCAGGTCGCTGGAGAGCAGTGCGCCGTCCAATTGCAACGTCGATTGCTGGTTGTTCAACTCACGCACACCGCCGCTGCCGGTGAGCGACACTTGCCAGTTCGTTTCCGGCTTGGCGAACCCGAGGCGCCCGGCCAGGAACAGCGAATTACGCTCCTGGGTCGACAGGTACGGGCTGGCCGCCAACTGATCCGACAGGGTGAACAACCGCTCCTCGCGCTGACCCTTGGCCAAGTCGTTCTCCTCCAGCAACGCCAGGATCATCGCCTGGTCGCGCAACGGGCTACCGTAGTCGGCCAGCCACTCATTAGCATTGCGCTGCGCCGCCAAGCCGGCCAACAACGCCTGATCCGCACGCGGCTGGTCACCCATTTTCTGCAGCGCAATGGCCAACTGCACCAGCGGCAAGCCGGAGCGTGCGTCGCTGCGCCGTTCGAACAGGCTGCGCAACGCACCCAACGGCGCCTGCTGACTGCGCGCCAACACCATGCCGGCATAGGCCTGCACGGCAAACCGGGTGTGTTCGGCGTTTTCGCTGTACTCCACCTCGATCAGGTTACGTTCCTGCACATACCGCAACAGGCGCTCGCTGGCCTTCTTCAAGGCTTCAGGCGGTACGGCAAAACCCTGGTCGCGGGCGCGCAGCAAGAAGTCGGTGACATAGGCGGTCAGCCAATATTCTTCCTCGCCATCGGCGCCCCACAAACCGAAGCTGCCGTTGTAGCGCTGCATGCCCAGCAGGCGCTCGATGCCCAATTCGATCTTGCGCTTACGCTCGGCATCCGGCTCGCCCTTGATGCTCAGGCGCTTGAGCAGCGCGTCGTCGGCGTACAGCGAGGGGTACAAGCCACTGGCGGTTTGCTCCAGGCAACCGTAGGGGTAAGCCTTGAGTGCACTGATCTGCGCGCCAAGGTTCAACGGCGGCCGGCTCGACAGGCTCAACAACGCCTCGCGCCCCGACGCATCGAATTGATCCAGTGCGCCCGATGGCAAGCTCCACGGCTGGTCCTTGAGCACTGCGCGGTAATGCTTGAGCAAGGCCGGGTACGCCGGGCGTACGCCCAGGGTCCATTCGCGGCTGAACGGCGGCAGGTTTTCACCCGGCAGGTCCAGGCCGTTGACGGTGACCGTGACCTTGCCCTGGCCGAGCCCGCCCCAGGCTTGTACCGGAATACGCAAGGTGGTGCGCTGGCCTTGCTTGAGCTCAACCGATTGCGCGCCGCTGTTGACCAACTGCAACTGACCTTGTGCGGTCAACTGCACATCGAGTTTCTGGGCCTTGCCCGACAGGTTGGAGAGGTCCAGGGCCAAGGTGGTCTGGTCGCCTCCTGCCAGGAAGCGCGGTGCTGACAACTCGGCAATCAGCGGGGCGGCGATCACCGTCTTGCCTTCGGCCATGCCGTAGCGATCCTCGCTCCAGGCTTGGGCCATCAGGCGCAGTTCGCCATTGAAGTCGGGGATATTGACGCTGACTTCACCCTCGCCTTTCTCGTTCAAGGTCACCGGGGCGCTTTGCAGGGCGACGATGGTCACGCTGGTGTCCGGGCGCTTGCCGCCTTTGGCCAACGCCGCGTCACCCCCAAATGCCAGGCTGGCCAGGCGCCCCTGGCCGGCTTCAATCAACTGGCCGTAGATGTCGAATTGGTCGACGCCATAGGCTTTGCGGCCAAACAGGCTGGCGTACGGATCAGGCGTTGGGTATTCGGTGATATTGAGGATGCCCACGTCCACCGCCGCCAGCAGTACGTGCACCTGTTGGGGCACGCTGCCATCGGCGTTCTTGGCGGCGATCTTCACCGTCAGCGGTTGTTTGGGACGCATTTTTTCTGGCGCGGTGAGGGTCAGGCCGAGTTTGCGCTGGGTGCGATCCAGCGGCAGATGCAGCAAGCCCACGGCGCGTTTAGGCGTGATATTGGCTTTGCGCTCGCCAGGACGAATGACCAGGGCGCTCACATACAGATCGTGGCGCGACCATTTCGGGTCGAGTTTCACCGCAAAGCTCTTGCCTTCGGCCGGCACGTCGATTTCCTGCCACCACAGCGGCCCTTCGGCAGACTCCACCAACAGGTAGCCTTTACCGGCCGCCGGGGGCGTGACGGTGACGTTGGCGGTGTCGCCATCGCCATAGGCGGGTTTGTCCAACGCCAGCTTGACCTGGTCGGGGCGCACGGCGCCGCCTTCGGTGTTGTCCTGGGCCTGGTAGCCGGCCCAGAAGCGCAGGCTGCTGACCAGCCCGGTCTGCGGGTCTTCAACCTCCACACGGTAAGGGCCCCACTCCACCTGGAAGCTGACCTTGGCGGTGTCGCCCGCCTTGATGTTCAGGCTCTGCTCATCGAGGTTGAGGAATTTCTCGTTGAAGTGGTAGCTCCAGCCGTCATTCTCCGAGTAGTTCCAGTAGTAGTCGCGACGCTCGCGCACCAGGCGCACCTTGAGGTCTTGGGCGGCCAGCTTCTGACCGTCCTGGTTGGCCACCAGCACTTCGAACTCCACCGGGCCATCGCCGTTGGTTTCCTTGCCGTCAAACAGGCCACGCAGGCCCGGCAGTTGCTCGGCCGGCCAGATCGGCTGCACCAGACGCCGGGTGATCGGCCGCCCCCCGGACTCTTGCAGGCTGGCTTGCACGATCAGTTGCAACGGTGACTTGGCCTCGGCCCACTTGCTTTCCAGGGTCAGCGCTTGCTCGCCGTTAGCGTCGAGTACGCTTTCGTCCAGTTCGAAATCCTGGCTCAGCTCTTCTTCGGTGACGGAACCGAACTGGTAGCCCGGCAGGGATTTGACCGCCTCACGCAGTGGGCGCACGTACACCTGGCCACTGACGCGGTTACCGGATGCGGGCGCGCCGTAGAGGTAACGACCATTGACCTGGATGACCGGGTTTTCCTCCGGGCTCAGCGCCGTGTCACTGCCCTTGAGTTCCAGCGCCAGGCGCTCGGGCAGGAAGTCTTCGACGAGGAATTCATAGAGTTGCGGCTTGCCGTCGCCGAGATCGAACACCAACTGCCAACGCCCGGTCGGCGCTTCGCCAGCCAGCTGCAACGGGTATTGATACAGGCCGGACGCGTCGGCCTCCCACACGAACTTGCGACTCACCTGCTCATCCGGGCGCCGCACTTCGACGCTGACCGGTTGCGGCTTCACCGCCTTGCCATCCTTGTCACGCAACAGCGCGTTGAGCAGCACGGTTTCGCCAGGGCGATACAGGTCACGCGGGCCGAACACAAAGAACTGCAACGGGTGGGACGGTTGCCCGCCGATATCGAACTCGGCCAGGTCCAGCGCGGCGCTGTCCAGGCGCAGCAGGCTGGTTTGCTCGCCCTGCTTGGCCAGTAACACCTGGGCTTTTTTCGGCAGCGGCAACTCGGCGTGGCCACCGTCCTCGGTCTTACCCTGGCCGAGCACGCGGCCTTCGGCATCGAGGATTTCCAGTTCGACGCCGTTGAGTGCCTTGCCGCCTTCCAGCGCCTGGGTAAACACATCCAGGCGATTGGCATAGCGGTGCACCGACAGGCCGATATCGCTCAAGGTGAACAGGGTGGCCGGTTGCGAATAGTTGTAGGTGCCTGAAGCGCGCATCACCGCCAGGTACACGCCGGGTTGTTGCAGTTGTTTGAGGCCAGCAATCGGCAGCAACAGGGTTTCGCGGGTATTGCGCGCCGGGTTCAGGTCGAAACGCCCGCCGTAGACCAGCTCGGCCATCGGCAGCAGTTCACGGGACTCATAGCTTTGCAGGCTGGTATTGCGCCCCCACTGCGCCAGGAACGACGGCAGGGATTCGGGTTTGATCCGGAAGAATTCCACGTCGATCTTGTCGACATTCAACGCGATCACCGGCAGGCCCTCGGCCAGGCGCGTCGGCAACAACGTGCCACGGCTGGCGAAGCCAACGGTGGCTTGCAGGTCGCGGGTTTCCAGGCGGGCGCTGTATTCGGCGGCGAGGCTGTTGCCGTTGACCGCCTTCACCCCGGCGTCCACGGTCAGCACCAGCTTGCGCTGCGGCTCAAGGTGGCGCAGGCGCAGTTCCATCAGGTTATCGGACAGTTCCCAGGCGCCATCGACCTTGCCGGACGTGCTGTCTACCAAGTGCAGCTTGTCGGCGAATTTCTGATCGGGGTCCAAGGGGATGGAAAAACTCACCGACAAGGTGCTGGCCCCGTCCAACTGCACCTCGGACACGTCCACCACGCTCAGCTCGCGCCCGGCATAACGCTGCTTGAGCGCCGCCACATCTACCGCGGCTTTCACCGGCTTCGGCGCTGCCGCCACGGTGGGCGCAGGCGGCGCAGCGGGTTTATCGGAAGAATCGCAAGCGCTCAGCAGGGCCAGCGCGCAGGCCAGGAACAGTCCTTTGTTAAGCATGGGGCACTCATAGTCAGAGGGAACCGAGGGGTGAACTATATATCAGCGCCGACCAAGCCGCTGCGGTGCCGGTCACATTGACCGACGGAGGGGCGGTTGGTTCTAGGTAGGCATGAAGCCGAGCCAAATCCCACAACCATTGGCGATCAAGATCAACATGTGGGAGCAACTGGCTTGTCTATCTACACAACTTTGCAGCCTGTAGCACCCGACGGTAACCACGATGCGAAGCGAGCCGCTCTTGATCTGCTCTTGATCTGCTTTTGATCTTGATCTTAAGCGCCCCGTCAAACCACGCTGGCCGGAATTCGACAGGGATTTGGGGGTAAACCGGCAGGGATGCCGGTTTAGCCGCCCCGCGCCATGGATGGCGCGTGGCGGCGGCCCCCCAAATCACTGGCGGATTACGGGCACACCGAGCCTAGGCGAGGTGCCGAGTGGTGGGGCAAGAGCCCTTTGGTTACTTTGGGGCTCTTTTCCAAAGTGACCCGCCGTCAGGCGGAACCCTAAGTAGCCGTTACCGCAGCAATGGATATATACCCAATCCAACTGTGTCGCCTGCCAGGCCGCCTTCGCGAGCAAGCCCGCTCCCACAGTTGGATCGTTGGGGTGTCAGGTAGATAGGTATCGGCTGGGAGGCCGCCATCGCAGGCAAGCCAGCTCCCACATTGGCCGGTTACAATGCCGCTCCCCCGAAGGAGACTGCATGTCCACCTTATTGACCGACTGGCGCCACCGCCCCACCCACCGCCGCGTCTGGGCCCTGGCCGCGCCGATGATCCTGTCGAATATCTCCGTGCCCTTGGTCGCCCTCGTAGACAGCATGGTCATCGGCCACCTGCCCCACGCCCACCAACTGGGCGCCGTGGCTGTCGGTGCCAGCCTGTATACCTTCCTCGCCTGGGCCATGGGCTTCCTGCGCATGGGCTCCACCGGGTTCGCCGCCCAAGCCGCCGGGCGCAACGATGGGGCGGCGTTGCGGCAGATCCTGTTGCAAGGCTTGTTGCTGGCGCTGGGCCTGGCAATGCTGCTGGGCACGGTGGGTATTCCCCTGAGCCACCTGGCCTTGGAATGGATGCAGCCCTCGCCCGAACTGAACCAACTGACCCGCGAGTTTTTCCACACCCGCCTGTTCGGCCTGCCCGCCGCCCTCGCCAGCTATGCACTGGTCGGCTGGTTCCTCGGCACCCAGAACGCGCGGGCGCCGTTGGCGATTTTGCTGACCACCAACCTGGTGAACATCGCGCTTAACCTGTGGTTTGTACTCGGCCTGGACTGGGGCGTGGTCGGCTCCGCCCGCGCCTCGGTAATCGCCGAGTGGACCGGCGCCCTGCTCGGCCTGGCGCTCACGCAAAAAGCCCTGCGTGCCTATCCTGGGCATATCGCTTGGGCCGCCTTGAAACTGTGGCAAAGCTGGCGCCCATTGCTGGCGGTCAACCGCGACATCTTCATCCGCAGCCTGGCGCTGCAGTCGGTGTTCTTCATGATCACGGTACAAGGCGCACGGTTGGGCGATGCCACGGTGGCCGCCAATGCGCTGCTGCTTAACGGCCTGTTACTGACGGCTCATGCACTGGATGGCTTGGCCCATGCGGTCGAAGCCCTCTGCGGCCACGCCATCGGCGCCCGTGACCGGCAAGCGTTACGGCGGTCATTGGTGGTGGCCTGCGGTTGGTCACTGATCGCCAGCGTCGGCTTCGCCCTGCTGTTCACCTTCGCTGGCCATCTGTTTATCGCCATGCAAACCGATATTCCCAGCGTGCGCGAAACCGCCGACATCTACCTGCCTTACCTCGCGGTATTGCCGTTGATTGCAGTGTGGAGTTATCTACTTGATGGCTTGTTTATCGGCGCAACGCGCGCGCGGGAGATGCGCAATGGAATGTTGCTGACGGTGCTGCTGGTACTGCCGGTTGCCTGGGCCTTGCAGGGGCTGGGCAACCACGGGTTGTGGATCACCTTCCTGCTGTTCATGGCGGTGCGCAGCCTGACGCTGTGGGCGATAGCCTGGCGCCTGAATCGGCAAGGACAGTGGCTGGGAACAACCTGAAGGAACGCAGACCCAATGTGGGAGCTGGCTTGCCTGCGATGGCGGTGTGTCAGCCCCTTAACTGTTGCCTGACACTCCGCCATCGCGGGCAAGCCCGCTCCCACATTTTTATTACGAGGACAGGTACGAAGAACGCGTCAGGCCAAGACGTAACGCATCCAGGAACTGGGTACGCTCGGACGCCGAGATCTTCGCGCTCGCACACTTGTCACGGTAATGCGTCATCAACTCCTCCGGCGACAAGTGCACATAGCGCAGCATGTCTTCGATGGTGTCGTGGGTCTCGATCCCGGCGCTATACACCGAGCCGTCTTCACGCTGGTAGATGTTCACCGAGTCGGTATCACCGAACAGGTTGTGCATGTCGCCCAGGATTTCCTGATAGGCGCCGACCAGGAAGATACCCAGCAGGTAGTCTTCGCCTTCGTTCAAGCCGTGAACCGGCAGGCTGGTCTCGATGCTCTGCTCGTCGACGTATTGCTTGATCTTGCCGTCGGAGTCGCAGGTCAGGTCTTGCAGCACGGCGCGGCGCAGCGGCTCTTCGTCGAGGCGGTGCAGCGGCAGGATCGGCAGGACCTGGCCGATAGCCCAGGTGTCCGGCAAGCTCTGGAATACCGAGAAGTTGCAGATGTACTTGTCGGCCAGCTTGTCGTTGAGTTCGTCCAGCACCTGGCGGTGCGAGCGCTGGCGGGCTTTCAGCGAGTTGTGCAGGCGACGGCACACCGCGAAGTAGCACTGTTCGGCCAGGGCTTTTTCCGCCAGGGTCAGCTTGCCATCGGCGTACTGGGCCGCCACGTCGCTCATGTAGTGGGTGGCGCGCCAGTAGGTTTCGGTGACCATCTCGATGTCGGTCGGGCCCAGCAGGTCCACCAGCCATTGCACGGTTTCGGGCAGGCTTTCCTTGTTTTCGATGGTCGGGATTTCGTCGTTGTGCTTCTCGACGTCCGTCACCTGCACCACCAGCATGGCGTGGTGAGCGGTCAGGGAACGGCCGCTTTCGGAGAAGATGTTCGGGTGCGGCAGGCTCTGCGCGTCGCAGAATTCCTTGAGCATGCCCACCACCACGCCGGCGTAGTCGTCCATGTCGTAGTTGATCGAACTGGCGTTGCGCGAGTGGGTACCGTCGTAGTCCACGCCCAGGCCACCGCCGACGTCGATGTGGTCCACCGGCAGGCCGAGGTTGCGCAGTTCGCCGTAGTAACGAATGGCTTCCTTGAACCCGTGCTGGTAGTCAGCCAGGTTGGCGATCTGCGAGCCCATATGGAAGTGCAGCAAGCGGATGCCCTGGTCCAGGCCGGCCGCGCGGAAGCGCTCGACCACCGACAGCAGCTGCGCCGCCGACAGACCGAATTTGGATTTTTCGCCACCGGTGTCGGCCCACTTGCTTGATGCCAGGGACGACAGGCGCACACGCAGGCCCACCTGTGGCTTGACCTTGAGGCTCGCCGCCTCTTCGATCACCAGCCCTACCTCGGACTCTTTCTCGATCACGATGAACACGTTGTGGCCGAGCTTCTGGCCCATCAGCGCCAGGCGGATGAACTCACGGTCTTTGTAACCGTTGCAGACGATGGTGCCGCCCTTCGGCGCCAGGGCCAGCACGGCCAGCAGCTCAGGCTTGGAGCCGGCTTCCAGGCCGATGGAGACGTTCTGGGTAGCAATGATGTTCTCGATCACTGCTTCCTGCTGGTTCACCTTGATCGGGTACAGCGCGGTGTACTTGCTCTGGTATTCCAGGCGCTCGATGTTGGCATCGAAGGCACCGGTCAATTGGCGCACGCGGTCTTGCAGGATATCGGGGAAGCGCACCAGCAGCGGCAACGACAGGCCGCTTTTGCGCAGCTCATCGACTTGCTCGTACAGGTCGACGGGCGTGCTGTTCGGGCCGTTCGGACGGACTTCTACGCGACCGGCTTCATTGATCGCGAAATACCCGGCCCCCCAATGGCGAATCCCGTAAACACTGCGGCTGTCCGCAACTGTCCATTGGCTGCCATCGTCTTTGCGTGTGCGTCGTACGGACATCGAAGTCCCCTATAAATGAAGGCGAAGGCGCCACCTCTCGTTCGAGGCTGGCGCAGTCTAAAGAATGAAAATGACGATTTGCCTGCAAGGGAAGTAGACCCCATTGGCAGGACAGAGTTTAGCCACAGGTTTGGAAGAGGCTTTCAGCCGCCGGACTTCTTGGCCTTGTACCCGAGCTTGATCAGCTCGGCCAACAGCAACTCGACGTGATCGCCCTGGATCTCGATGACACCGTCTTTCAACGCGCCACCGGTGCCACAGCGCTTTTTCAGCGAGGTGGACAATTCCTTCAGGGCGTCTTCAGCCAGGGGCACGCCGGTGATGGTAGTCACCGTCTTGCCGCCACGGCCTTTGCTCTCGCGACGCACGCGGGCAATACCGTCGCCTTCGGGGATCAGGGTCTGTTTGCAGGTGCACGAATCCACGGGCTGACGACAGTCCGGGCAGTGTCGACCTGCGTCGGTGGAAAATACCAGGCCACCAAGGGCGGCGAAGGATGCGGCTTTTTTGGCCACCGGCAATCCTCTTGGGAGGATGAAGACTGATCGGTGCCGCACAAGGCAGTAACCGACCGCGAAGCCCCACTCAGGCAGGGGCAGCGCTACCGAACCGTCAAGGCCACCACCACTGTAGGAGCGAGCTTGCTCGCGAAGGTCGTCAACGATAACGCGGGCATTCAGGCAGCACGCGGTGTCTTGGCGTTTTTCGCGAGCAAGCTCGCTCCTACAGGGTGAAACAATAGCGGTTCGGGTGAAAAGGCGCGCAGTGTAACGGCAAAAAGCCAAGTTGCTAAGAGCCAAATGGCGCCAATTTATACAACTTTAGCGACGCGAGGCCAGATAGCGCCGCAAGCCCTCTTGGGCGTCCGGGCAATAAGACTTTTGCTCGGCCTCTGCAAGCACCGTTTCAATGGGTAGAAAACGCGCCTCCATGACCTCTTCAGGCTGCAAGCACAGCGGGCCGTCCCAGACGGCAGAGTAGGAAGTACACCAAAGACGGCTGTCGCCATCTTCAAAGTAAAAATGATCGTGCTCGACCAGCTCCACGCCACTCACGCCCAGCTCTTCGGCCAATTCCCGCTGTGCCGACAGGGCATAGCTTTCTCCCGCCGCCACCATCCCGCCCGCCGCCGTATCCCAGAACCCCGGATACAGGGCTTTACTCAGCGTGCGCCGGTGCACACACAGCTCGCCTTTGGAATTGAACAGGAAGATAAAAGTGCAACGGCCAATCAAGCCGCGCTGGCGCAGGTCAGACCTGACCAGGTGGCCGAGCAGGTGGTCCTGCTCGTCGACCCAGCAGATCAGTTCAGCATCGGAAGCCGCTCGGTGTGCGGCCTCCTTTTGAGTAGCGTCCATCATCAACCCTGGTTGAGGAGCTGACGCAAGTCGATCACTGCAGCGTTTGCCCGGGAAATGTAGTTGGCCATCACCAGCGAATGGTTCGCCAGTACACCGAAGCCACTGCCGTTAAGAATCATAGGACTCCATACCGGTTCCTGCGAGGCCTCCAGCTCACGAATGATCTGGCGCACGCTGACGGTGGCGTTTTTCTTGGCCAGTACGTCGGCAAAGTCGACCTCGATGGCACGCAACAGATGGGACAGGGCCCACGCCTGGCCGCGCGCTTCGTAGAACACGTTGTCGATCTGCATCCATGGGGTTTCCACCACTTCTTCATCGACCTGGGGCACTTCACCCGGCGCCAGCGCCTCGGTTTTCAGCGCCGTGTTCAACTTGACCCGGCCCACACTGGCCGACAGGCGCTGGGACAACGAGCCCAAACGGGTGGCCACATCGCCCAGCCAGTTGTTGAGGTTGTCGGCACGCGCATAAAACAGCGCGCCGCGCTGGTTCGGGTCAGACAGGCGCGCTTCGTAGCGGCTCAGGGAATTGATGCCTTCCTGATATTCCGACTCACTGGAAGGCAGCACCCAGCTCTTGTTATCGAAGTTGAAGCGCGGCTCAGCCTTGGCCAGGTCCGCGTCTTCAGCCGACTGCGACTGGGAGCGGGCAAAGTCTTTACGCAGGGCACGGGTGAGGTCACGCACCTGCACCAGCACGCCATATTCCCAGCTTGGCATGTTGTCCATCCACAAGCCCGGCGGGAAACGGTCGTTGGAAATATAACCGCCCGGTTTGTTCAGCAAGGTGCCGACCACGGTCTTGAGGGTCTCGACGGTGGTGTAGCCCACCACTATCTGCTTGCCTTCTTTCTCGGCGGCAAGCTGGGCGGTTTGCTGGACCGGAAACAGCGCCGGCTCCTGGCTCCAGTACCAACCCAGGCCACCGGTGACCAGCAGGTACAGGCCGATGATGCTGAGCAAAGCCCGGCTCATCAGCAGGTTGCGAAAATAGCTGCGGTTGGCCGACTTGGGCTCAGGGGCGGGGCCTTTGGCACTGCCTTCGCGGTTTTTCCAGTCCAGCATGGCGATATCCTTTCAATCACTTGAGTTCATGCACGTCAATTGTCCGGGTGCGTTCAGACATTCCGACCACAACCCTACCCCATCGTGCCCATCGGTGCGGGGCTTTTACACGAAAGTGGCGCACCGGGCCGCTTGGACTATAAAGGATGCACACCTTTTACGCTGGGCGACCAGCCGGTCAATAACTGAATCTCAGGCATGCAGACTTAATTGACGTATGACACTCATCTATCAGAAAAGAGGTGCTAGCATAGCGCCATCAGTCGACCTCAGCATGCACCCTCACAGTAGTCAGGATATGACCGAGTCAGAAGACCCCAGCCGCGAGCGTCTCAAGCAGCACTTTGCCCAGCGGGTAATTCATCAGGCACGTCAAATTCTTGAGATCTGGCAGCGCCTGCAACGCAGCGAGTGGTCGAACGCCGATTTTTCCGAACTCAGCGAAGCCAACCTGCGCCTGCAGCGCTTCGCCGAACGCTTCGAACAGCCCGAACACACGCAACTGGCACGGCATATCAGTGAATCCCTGCAAGCCGTGGACGAGAACCGTGGCCGCCTGAGCAGCCAACTGATCACCGAGCTCAACCGCTTGATGCAACGCCTGTCGCGCACCGGCCTGCGCCAGGGCGATCAGCTTGAGCAAACCTTCCTGCCGCCGATGCGCAAGCCGATCTACGTGATGCTCGCCGACCATGACCGCGCCGAGCGCCTGGCCAAGCAGCTCGAATTCTTTGGCATGAGCGCCCACGCCCTGGACAGCGTCGCTGCCTTTCACGCGGCCATGGCCGAGCGCTTGCCGTCGGCGATTGTGATGGACGTGGACTTCTGCGGTACGGGCCTGGGCCTGAAGCTCGCCGCAGAAGCCCAAGAGGGCCTGGAGCACAAGCTGCCGCTGTTGTTTTTCAGCCTGCACGAAACCGACACCCCGACGCGCCTGGCCGCCGTGCGCGCCGGTGGCGAAGAGTTCCTGACCGGCACCCTGGAGGCTTCAAGCCTGCTGGAAAAGATCGAAGTGCTGACCTGCGCGGCCCAGTATGAACCGTACAAAGTGCTGATCATCGACGACTCGCGGGCCCAGGCGCTGCACACCGAACGCCTGCTCAACAGTGCCGGGATTATCACCCGCACCTTGATCGAACCGATCCAGGCCATGGCCGAGCTGGCGGATTTCCAGCCCGACCTGATCATCCTCGACATGTACATGCCTGCCTGTACGGGCACCGAACTGGCCAAGGTGATTCGCCACAACGACCGCTACGTCAGTGTGCCGATCATCTACCTGTCGGCTGAGGACGACCTGGATAAACAGCTGGATGCGATGAGCGAGGGCGGTGACGATTTCCTCACCAAACCGATCAAGCCGCGCCACCTGATCACTACCGTGCGCAACCGTGCTTCGCGTGCGCGCAACTTGAAGGCACGGATGGTGCGCGACAGCCTCACCGGGCTGTACAACCACACGCATATCCTGCAACTGCTCGAAGATTGCAGCTTCCGCGCCCGCCGCGAGAACAAGCCTCTTAGCTTTGCCATGCTCGATATCGACCACTTCAAGCGCGTCAATGACAGCCACGGCCACCCGATGGGCGACCGGGTGATCAAGAGCCTGGCATTGTTTCTGAAGCAGCGTTTGCGCAAGACCGATTACATCGGCCGCTACGGCGGTGAAGAATTCGCCATCGTGATGCCCGACACCGACCTGGATTCGGCCTGCAAGGTGCTGGACGACATTCGCCAGCGCTTTGCAGAAATCCACTACCCCGCCCAACCGCAGGATTTGTGGTGCACCTTCAGCGCCGGCCTGGTGGAGCTGTGCGACGATTCCGACAGCCTGATGATGGCCGCTCAGGCTGACGAAGCGCTGTACCGCGCCAAGGACGCCGGACGCAACCGCGTGCAAGCCGCTCGCACATCAAAGCAAAGTGCCATCTTTTCACCAGAATCCACCGATTCGGTCATAACGCTGTAATACAAACGCAATAAATTCAGGCGCTTATCTCTTGCCGTCGGTTGAAACCCCGCATGCGCCTGAAGCTGCTGACCAATCTCAATACCCTTCTGCTGGTGGCCGTGTGCCTGGCGCTCGGGGCGACGCTGTGGTGGTCGCAACGGGCGCTGGAGCGCCCGTACTTGTTGATGGAGCGCTACCTGGGGTTGTCCCAGGTCTTTCAAAACCAGGCTGCCCGTAACATCGAGGACTACTTGGCCAGCGGCGATGCCCTGCGCCTGAGCAGTGCCACCCAGAGCCTGGAAAGCCTGCAACTGCAGCTAGCGGAACTGCCGCCCGAATTGGCGCAAAACCTGCGCCCCAGCCTTATGGAGCTGGAAACCTTCAGCAAGACTGACTTGTTGGCCGCCGGTAAATTGGCTGGCGACCCGCAAGCCCTGTTGCTGCAAGCCGAACGTGAACTGGGCGCGAACCTGGAACAACTGAGCCAGTACGCCAGCGGCGTCAATTCCGCGGAGGCTGCGCGCTATATGCCGCCATTGCTCGCCGCCTCACAGCACCTGGGCAAACTGTCCCTGGCCCGCGACAAGCTGGTGAGCAGCGGGCGCGCCGAGTTGGCTGTGGATGTCGAGCGCGAAGTGACTAACCTGCGAACCCAGGCCGACCTGCTCGCGCAGCTGCCCCTATTGGGAATAAAGGCCAGCGCAGAATCCAACACCGACGATTTTTCCGCGCTGATGGGCCTGGAAAACACCGAAAAAACCGAAGCCCAGGATACCGGCGTTGACCTCAAGCGCGAGCTCAACAGCCTGCTGAACCGCTACCCCGCCGAGTTGCAGCGCACCCGCGAGCAGATTCAGCAACGCACTGACCTCGCCGCCAGCACCCGCTTGAAAATCGCCAACGTGCAACAAGCCATCGCCGGCCTCGAACCCGTGGTGCGCGCGCAACATGCGAAGATTCAGGGCGAAGTGCGTGTGATACAAGGCGTGATGATTGGCCTGATCCTGCTGATCGCATTGCTGATCGACACCCTGCAACGCCGCCTGGCGCGCGTGTTGACCAACCTGGCGCCGGCCTTGTCGACCTGGGCCGAAGGCGACTTCAGCCAGCCGATCGCCCTGGGCAAGACCAACCGTGAACTGCACGATATCGAGGCCTCCCTCAACCGCCTGCGCGCCTATCTGGTGGACTTGGTCGGCACCATCCGTGGCAATGCCGAAGAAGTGGCGGGCAGCAGCCGCGCCCTGGCCGAACTGAGCAGCGGCCTGCACGACGGCGCCGAACGCCAGGCCGGCGACACGGCGCAAATTCGTGATTCCCTGGGCGAACTGGAAGCCACCATCCAGCAAGTTGCCGGGGATGCCAGTCAGGCGGCCGGAGCCAGCCGCAGTGCGGGCCAGGCCGTGGAGCAAGGCCAGCGCGTGATCGGCCTGAGCCTCACCGGGCTGCATGCCTTGGTGGGTGAAGTGCAGCAAAATGCGCAGATGATCGAAAAACTCGCCGAAGAGTCCGCCACCATCGGCGGCGTGCTCACGGTGATTCGCTCGATTGCCGACCAGACCAACCTGCTGGCCCTCAACGCCGCCATCGAAGCCGCCCGTGCCGGTGAGGCCGGGCGGGGTTTCGCCGTAGTGGCCGACGAAGTACGCTCCCTGGCCCAGCGTACTGCCGGTGCCACCGCCGAAATCCAGGGCCTGATCGCCGGCCTGCAAACCGCCGCGCACCAGTCAGTAGAAGGCATGCGCGCCCAGGTCGAACACGCCGAAGCCACCGCCCAGCAAGCCCAGGCGGCGGATGGCGCGCTGGATGAAATCGTCGGCGCGATCCAGACCATCTCCGATACCGCCGTACGCATTGCCGATGTGACCGCGCAACAAAGTGGAGCCGTGAGCGAGATACGCGACAACAGTGAGCGGATTCATCAATTGGGTGAGGATAATTTGCTGCGCATTGGCCAGGGCCGCAGCCAAGGCGAGCACCTACTGGTGCTGGGCGGGCAACTGACTACCGCCGTGCAAGCCTTTCGCGTCTGACCCGATATCCCGCCCGGTGTAGACCAAATGTGGGAGCGGGCTTGCTCGCGAATGCGGTGTGTCAGTCAAGGCATCTTTAGCTGATCCACCGCATTCGCGAGCAAGCCCGCTCCCACAATAGGTCTCCAGCGATCTCAGTGCCGTACCAGCGATGACTGGATCTAAGACCACAGTCACAAATTTTGCGCAATCCTCGCTAATCGTGCCGGCTACTGCATAGAACTGGACAGTCACAAAGGCTTTGCGGCATAGTCGCCGGGTTCTGACGCACCCACACCAATAACAAGGAACAGCCAATGGCGACCTTACTGGTTCTTCACGGACCCAACCTGAACCTGCTCGGCACCCGTGAACCGGGCGTCTACGGGGCAGTGACCCTCGACCAGATCAACCTCGACCTGGAACGACGGGCACGTGAAGCCGGCCACCATTTGCTCTACCTGCAAAGCAATGCCGAGTATGAATTGATTGATCGCATCCATGCCGCGCGCGGCGAAGGCGTGGACTTTATTCTGATCAATCCCGCCGCTTTTACGCACACAAGCGTTGCATTACGTGACGCGTTGCTAGCGGTGAGCATCCCATTCATCGAAGTGCATTTATCGAACGTGCACAAACGCGAAGCTTTCCGCCATCACTCTTACTTCTCCGACGTAGCGGTAGGAGTGATCTGCGGCCTTGGCGCCAGCGGTTACCGACTGGCCCTGGAGGCCGCCCTGGAACACATTGAAGAACAGGCTAAACGCCCCTGACCGACCCTTGGGAGTTGATGATTCATGGATATCCGTAAAGTTAAGAAACTGATCGAACTGCTGGAAGAATCCGGTATCGACGAGCTGGAAATCAAGGAAGGCGAAGAGTCCGTACGGATCAGCCGTCACAGCAAGACCCCGGCCCAACAGTTCTACGCGCCACAGATGCAAGCGCCGGCTCCAGCCGCTGCTGCACCGGCTGCCGCACCTGCCGCCGCCGCTGCACCTGCCGCCCCAGCCGCGCCTGCGCTGAATGGTTTCGTGGTCAAGTCGCCAATGGTCGGTACGTTCTACCGCACCCCGGCACCGACCTCGCCAGCCTTCGTTGAAGTGGGCAAGACCGTGAAAGTGGGCGACACCATCTGCATCGTTGAAGCGATGAAAATGATGAACCACATCACCGCGGAAAAAGCCGGCGTCATTGAATCCATCCTGGTAGAAAACGGTCAGCCGGTTGAGTACGACCAGCCGCTGTTCACCATCGTTTGAACCGCGGAGCGCCTTCGATGTTGAAACCTGCGAAGAAACTGCAAAAAGTCCTGATCGCCAACCGCGGCGAGATCGCGCTGCGTATCCTGCGCGCCTGTAAGGAAGAGGGCATCAAGACCGTCGCTGTTTACTCGACGGCCGATACCGAATTGATGCACGTGAAACTGGCGGACGAAAGCATCTGCATCGGCCCGCCACTGGCCACGAACTCGTACCTGAAAGTCTCGAACATCATCGCCGCGGCAGAAGTGACCGGCGCTGATGGCATCCACCCAGGCTACGGCTTCCTCGCGGAAAACGCCGATTTTGCCGAACAGGTGGAAAAATCCGGGTTTGCCTTCATCGGCCCCAAAGCCGAAACCATTCGCCTGATGGGCGACAAGGTCTCGGCCAAGGACGCCATGATCGCAGCCGGCGTGCCAACCGTTCCAGGCTCCGACGGCCCACTGCCTGAAGACGAAGAAACCGCTCTGCGCATTGGTCGCGAAGTCGGCTACCCGGTGATCATCAAGGCCGCCGGTGGCGGTGGTGGTCGCGGCATGCGCGTGGTGCACAAGGAAGAAGACCTGATCGAAGCCGCCAAGCAGACCCGCTCCGAAGCGGGCGCCTGGTTCGGCAACCCGATGGTCTACCTGGAGAAGTACCTGACCAACCCACGTCACGTGGAAGTCCAGGTACTGTCCGACGGCCAGGGCCACGCCATCCACCTGGGCGACCGCGATTGCTCGCTGCAACGTCGTCACCAGAAGGTATTGGAAGAAGCCCCGGCTCCGGGCCTGGACGAGAAAGCCCGCCAGGAAGTCCTGGCACGCTGCGTCAAGGCGTGCATCGACATCAACTACCGTGGCGCCGGTACCTTCGAGTTCCTCTACGAGAACGGCCGCTTCTACTTCATCGAGATGAACACTCGCGTGCAGGTAGAGCACCCGGTTTCGGAGATGGTCACCGGTATCGACATCGTCAAGGAGATGCTGAGCATCGCCGCCGGTAACGTGCTGTCCTTTACCCAGGACGACGTGAAGATGCACGGCCACTCCCTGGAGTGCCGCATCAACGCCGAAGACCCGAAAACCTTTATCCCAAGCCCTGGCCTGGTCAAGCATTTCCACGCGCCCGGCGGCAACGGCGTACGTGTGGATTCGCACCTGTACAGCGGCTACAAGGTTCCGTCCAACTACGACTCACTGATCGGCAAGCTGATCACCTGGGGCGCCACCCGCGACGAGGCCATGGCCCGTATGCGCAATGCCCTGGACGAAATCGTGGTCGACGGCATCAAAACCAACATCCCGCTGCATCGGGACCTGGTTCGTGATGAAGGCTTCTGCGAAGGTGGTGTGAACATTCACTACCTGGAACACAAGCTGGCCAACCAGTAAGTGCTCCACCCAACAAAACCGCCTTCGGGCGGTTTTGTTGTTTCTGGGCCACCGAAACCCTGTGGGAGCTGGCTTGTGTGGGAGCTGGCTTGCCTGCGATGGCATCGCCTCGGTCTGGCAGAAAAACCGAGGTGCCTGCATCGCGGGCAAGCCCGGCTCCCACACAAGCACCACATTTTGACCGGGTGCAGTCTGTAGTGTCGTCTTCTGCCCGCTGCTCGCGTAAACTTGCGCGCTTTCGCGGCCTGCCCGCCGCACATTCATTTTTTTCAAAGGTGCCCGCCATGCCTTGGCTGCAAGTCCGTCTCGCCATCAGCCCAGAACAAGCCGAAACCTACGAAGACGCGTTCCTCGAAGTGGGCGCCGTGTCGGTGACCTTCATGGACGCCGAAGACCAGCCGATCTTCGAACCAGAACTCAACACCACGCCGCTGTGGTCCCACACCCACTTGCTGGCCCTGTTCGAAGACGGCACCGACGCCGCTGCCGTGCTGGCCCATATGGAACTGCTCACCGGCGGCCCGCTGCCCGAGCATCACAGCGAAGTCATCGAAGACCAGGACTGGGAACGCAGCTGGATGGATAACTTCCAGCCCATGCGCTTCGGCCAGCGCCTGTGGATCGTGCCAAGCTGGCACGCCGCTCCCGAGCCAGACGCGGTGAACCTGCTGCTGGACCCGGGCCTGGCGTTCGGCACCGGCACCCACCCTACCACCGCCCTGTGCCTGGAATGGCTGGACGGCCAGGACCTGACCGACAGCAACGTACTGGACTTCGGCTGCGGCTCGGGGATCCTGGCCATCGCCGCCCTGCTGCTGGGCGCCAAGGAGGCCGTGGGCACCGATATCGACGTGCAGGCCCTGGAAGCCTCCCGCGATAACGCCGGGCGCAACAACATTGCCGAAGGCAAATTCCCACTCTACCTGCCTGAAGATCTGCCTCAGGTTCAGGCCGACGTACTGGTCGCCAATATCCTCGCCGGGCCACTGGTGTCGCTGGCGCCGCAACTGTCGAGCCTGGTCAAGCCGGGCGGGCGCCTGGCGCTATCGGGCATCTTGGCCGAGCAAGGTGAAGACGTGGCTGCGGCCTACGCCAAGGACTTCGAGCTGGACCCGATCGCCAACCGTGATGGTTGGGTACGCATCAGCGGTCGTCGGCGCTAGAATGAGCGCTTGCCTGAATCGGATGGCCGCATGACCGACAGTTTCGTCACCCAGTGCCCACATTGCCAATCGCGCTTTCGCGTCAACCACGCTCAATTGAGCGTGGCCCGCGGCGTGGTGCGTTGCGGCTCGTGCCTGCAAGTGTTCAACGCCGCACGCCAGTTGCTGGAGCAACGGGCCCAGGCGTCTGCGCCGGAACCTGAGGTGCCGACCACCGCTGAGCCGGCCGTCGAACCGACTGGCGAACCGACTGGCGAAGCACCTCCCGAACCACCGCGGGCCATCAGCCAGAAACAGTGGACGGCTGAAGAGCTGGACCTGGATAACCTGGACAAGGAACTGGCCAGGCTGGAACGTCGCGAGATCCAGCACACCCAGGCCGTGGGCGCCGAGCGTCGCCAGCCAGGCGCCGACCGTCGGCAAAAGGAAGAGTCCTTCAGCGCCAGCCGCGATACGGTCAAGGCCGAGGAAGAAAAATGGGCGGCCAGCCTGTTCAGTGAGCCACCCGAAGAGCGCGCCCAGGCACCAGAGCAAGAGCCCGAGCCGGCCAAGGCGCCTGCGTCCAAACAGCGCACCGAACCGTCCATGTCGGCCCACACCGACGACCTCGATGACGAACCGGCTCTGCACACCACCGCCGAGGATGAAGACCTCGACCCGCCGCTGACGCCCACCCTCGACGAGCCGGAACCCGAAGACCGCGCGCAGCCACGACGCAAGCGCGCACGAACGGAGGCCGGCGTACACGACGAGCTGCTCCAGGACCTGGAAGACGACCCCCTGCACCTGTATGCGCAGAAGCGCCCGTCAGGCTGGGGCCGCCGTCTGGTCTGGATACTGTTGGTAGTACTCGCCGCCGCAGGCCTGGCCGGCCAGTACATCGCCTACCAATTCGACGACCTGGCCCGCCAGGACGCCTACCGTCCCTGGTTCCAGGCGCTATGCCCGAAACTGGGGTGCACCGTGCCATCGCGGGTCGACATTAGCCATATAAAGAGCAGCAATCTGGTGGTGCGCAGCCACCCCGAATTCGCCGGGGCGCTGGTGGTGGATGCCATCCTCTATAACCGCGCGACCTTCTCCCAGCCCTTCCCGCTGCTGGAGCTACGCTTTGCGGATTTGAACGGCAGCCTGATTGCCAGTCGTCGCTTCAAGCCCGCCGAATACCTGAGCGGCGAGTTGGCCGGTGTGAGCGAAATGCCCTCGCAGACGCCGATCCACATCTCTCTGGACATCCTCGACCCCGGCAACAAAGCCGTGAATTACAGCCTGAGCTTCCATTCGCCCGAGTGAAACGGCGTGCCCACCGAGGTTTGACGGCGGATTATTGACTTGGCCGCCGTCGACCAAACCGATGGCGATAAAAAAGTAACTGTTCAGATTTTATCCAATTCAGCCTTTAACCAGTCATCGAGAGCGGGTATCATGCCAACCCTTTTTCGAACTCTAATGATCCGGCCCCACAACAGGGAAGTCCTATGTCGGCGGTACGCATCGGCCCATACACATTGCAAAACGGCTTGATCCTCGCCCCGATGGCGGGTGTCACCGACCAGCCCTTTCGTCAGCTGTGCAAGCGTTTGGGCGCGGGTCTAGTAGTCTCTGAAATGGTTACCAGCGACATGAGTTTGTGGAACACCCGCAAGTCGCGGATGCGCATGATCCACGAAGGTGATCCCGAGCCACGCTCGGTGCAGATCGCCGGTGGCGATGCGCAGATGCTGGCGGATGCAGCCCGGGCCAACGTGGAGCTGGGTGCACAGATCATCGATATCAACATGGGCTGCCCGGCCAAGAAGGTTTGCAACAAGGCCGCCGGTTCCGCACTGTTGAAAGATGAGCAGTTGGTCGCCGAGATCCTGCAGGCCGTTGTCGGCGCAGTGGATGTGCCGGTGACCCTGAAGATTCGTACCGGTTGGGACCGGGACAACAAGAATGGCCTGACGGTGGCGAAGATCGCTGAACAGGCAGGTATTACAGCGCTGGCGGTGCATGGCCGCACCCGCGCCGACCTTTATACCGGTGAAGCCGAGTACGACACCATTGCCGCGATCAAGCAGGCCGTGTCGATGCCCGTCTTTGCCAATGGCGACATCGACAGTGCCGAGAAAGCCCGGCGCGTGCTGCACGCGACCGGTGCCGATGGCTTGTTGATTGGCCGGGCCGCCCAGGGGCGGCCGTGGATTTTTCGTGAAATCGAGCATTTCCTGCGTACCGGTGAAGTCTTGCCGGCACCAGAGTTGGTCGAGGTGGAACGTATTCTGCTAGAGCATCTGGCCGCCCTGCACGCCTTCTATGGGGACGTGATGGGAGTACGCATTGCTCGCAAGCATGTCGGCTGGTATCTCGCCACCTTGCCGGGCGCCAAGGAATTCCGCGCTCAGTTCAATCGTTTGGATGAAACGCAGGCACAGGTCGCCACCGTTCGTGAGTTCTTCGCCGGACGCGACAAGAGCCTGGGAACAGGGGATGGAGAAGGGGTGGCCGCATGACGATGATGACCGAGACTTTAGTGAGTGGAACAACACCCGTGAGCGACAACGTCAATTTGAAACAGCACCTCAACACGCCGAGCGAAGAAGGCCAGACCCTTCGCGGGAGTGTCGAGAAGGCGCTGCACAATTATTTCGCCCACCTTGAGGGCGCTTCCGTCACGGATGTGTACAACCTGGTGCTCTCCGAAGTCGAGGCGCCCTTGCTCGAAAGCGTGATGAACTACGTCAAGGGCAACCAGACCAAAGCCAGTGAGCTGCTGGGCCTCAACCGTGGCACCTTGCGCAAAAAGCTCAAGCAGTACGATTTGCTGTAAGCATTCAATCAAACCAGAAAGGCGCCCGCGTAAAACCGGTCGCCTTTTTTGCTGACTTCCTTTGCTTTTGATGGAAATTGAGATGACCGACCAGACCACCCGCCTGCCGATCCGCCGCGCCTTGATCAGTGTTTCCGACAAGACCGGGATCCTCGAATTTGCCCGGGAGCTGGAAGCCCTGGGTGTGGAAATCCTCTCCACGGGCGGGACCTTCAAACTGCTGCAGGACAACGGCGTGGCCGCAGTAGAAGTCGCGGACTACACCGGTTTCGCAGAAATGATGGACGGTCGCGTCAAGACCCTGCACCCGAAAATCCACGGCGGCATCCTCGGCCGTCGCGGCATCGACGACGCCATCATGACCGAGCACGGCATCAAGCCGATCGACCTGGTGGCCGTTAACCTCTACCCGTTCGAAGCCACCATCAACAAGCCAGGTTGCGACCTGCCGACCGCCATCGAAAACATCGATATCGGCGGCCCGACCATGGTGCGCTCGGCGGCCAAGAACCATAAAGACGTGGCCATCGTGGTCAATGCCAGCGACTACGCCAGCGTCCTGGAAAACCTCAAGGCCGGTGGCCTGACCTACGCCCAGCGCTTCGACCTGATGCTCAAGGCGTTCGAACACACCGCCGCCTACGACGGCATGATCGCCAACTACATGGGCACCGTGAACCAGGCGGCGCCAACCTTGAGCACAGAAGGCCGCAGCCAGTTCCCGCGCACCTTCAACAGCCAGTTCATCAAGGCCCAGGAAATGCGCTACGGCGAGAACCCGCACCAGAGCGCGGCGTTCTACGTGGAAGCCAAGCCGGCCGAAGTGGGCATCGCCACCGCCACTCAGTTGCAAGGCAAAGAACTCTCCTACAACAACGTGGCCGACACTGACGCTGCGCTGGAATGTGTGAAGAGCTTCGTCAAGCCGGCCTGCGTGATCGTCAAGCACGCCAACCCGTGCGGCGTGGCCGTCAGCCCGGACGCTGAAGGCGGTATCCGCCAGGCGTACGAACTGGCCTACGCCACCGACACCGAATCCGCATTCGGCGGCATCATCGCCTTCAACCGCGAACTGGATGCCGAGACCGCCAAGGCCATCGTCGAGCGCCAGTTCGTCGAAGTGATCATCGCCCCAAGCGTCAGCGAAGAAGCCCGCGCCATCGTCGCCGCCAAAGCCAACGTGCGCCTGCTGGCCTGTGGCGAGTGGTCGGCAGACCGCGCCGCCGCCTGGGACTACAAGCGCGTCAATGGCGGCCTGCTGGTACAGAGCCGCGACATTGGCATGATCGGCAGCCAGGACCTGAAAGTCGTGACCAAGCGCGCGCCGACCGAGCAAGAGATCAACGACCTGATCTTCGCCTGGAAAGTGGCCAAGTACGTCAAGTCCAACGCCATCGTCTACGCCAAGAACCGCCAGACCATCGGTGTCGGCGCTGGCCAGATGAGCCGCGTGAACTCGGCACGTATCGCCGCGATCAAGGCAGAACACGCCGGTTTGCAGGTGGTGGGTTCGGTGATGGCATCCGATGCGTTCTTCCCGTTCCGTGACGGCCTGGACAACGCCGCGAAAGCCGGCGTGACCGCCGTGATCCAACCGGGTGGTTCGATGCGTGATGCAGAAGTCATCGCCGCCGCTGATGAAGCGGGCATTGCGATGGTCTTCACCGGCATGCGCCACTTCCGCCACTAAACAGCACCGCTTCTCTACTGTAGGAGCGAGCTTGCTCGCGAAAAACTCAAGAACGCCACGGGGTGTCAATTTACCCTCGTCATCGTTAGCGACCTTCGCGAGCAAGCTCGCTCCTACAGATGAAGCACAGCGTTTCTCAGAGGTTTTTGAAATGAATGTTTTGATCATTGGCAGCGGTGGCCGTGAACACGCCCTGGCCTGGAAAGTAGCCCAGGACCCACGCGTGCAGAAAGTCTTCGTGGCCCCCGGCAACGCCGGCACCGCCATCGAAGCCAAGTGCGAAAACGTCGCCATCGACGTGCTGGCCCTGGAGCAGTTGGCCGATTTTGCCGAGAAGAATGTTTCCCTGACCATCGTCGGCCCGGAAGTGCCACTGGTAGCAGGCGTTGTTGATCTGTTCCGCAGCCGCGGCCTGGATTGCTTCGGCCCTACCGCTGGCGCCGCCCAGCTGGAAGGCTCGAAAGCCTTCACCAAGGACTTCCTGGCTCGCCACAAGATCCCGACGGCCGATTACCAGAACTTCACCGAGATCGAGCCGGCCCTGGCTTACCTGCGTGAGAAAGGCGCACCGATCGTGATCAAGGCCGATGGCCTGGCTGCCGGCAAAGGCGTGATCGTCGCCATGACCTTGCAGGAAGCCGAAGACGCCGTGCGCGACATGCTCGCCGGCAATGCTTTTGGTGACGCCGGTTCGCGCGTGGTCATCGAGGAATTCCTCGACGGCGAAGAAGCCAGCTTTATCGTGATGGTCGACGGCAAGAACGTATTGCCGATGGCCACCAGCCAGGACCACAAGCGCGTCGGCAACGGCGACAGCGGCCCGAACACCGGCGGCATGGGTGCCTACTCCCCGGCGCCGGTGGTGACCGCCGACGTGCACCAGCGCGTCATGGACCTGGTGATCTGGCCAACCGTGCGCGGCATGGCCGATGAAGGCAACGTGTACACCGGTTTCCTCTACGCCGGCCTGATGATCGACAAAGCCGGTAACCCGAAAGTCATCGAGTTCAACTGCCGTTTCGGCGATCCGGAAACCCAACCGGTGATGCTGCGCCTGCAATCGAGCCTGGTGCTGCTGGTGGAAGCCGCCCTCGCCCAGGCCCTGGACAAGGTCGAAGCGCAATGGGACCCACGCCCGAGCGTTGGCATCGTGCTGGCGGCCGGTGGCTACCCTGCCGACTACGCCAAGGGCGATGTGATCGAAGGCCTCGACGCGGCCGCTGCGCTGGAAGGCAAGGTGTTCCATGCGGGCACCGCGCTCAAGGACGGCAAAGTTGTAACCGCCGGTGGCCGCGTATTGTGCGCCACCGCGATGGGTGCCAGTGTCGATGCCGCGCAACAACAGGCGTACACACTGGCGGCGAAAATCGACTGGAAGGGCTGCTTCTACCGCACCGACATTGGCTACCGTGCCATTGCCCGCGAACGCGGTGAGAACAACTGAGCAGCTACACTTGCAGTAGCTATCCGTTCGGTTAGGTAAGGGCCTTTGGCCCTTGCCGTACCCTGTCGCCCCGCGCATAGTTAACCCGTGCATCCAACTACCGAAGGGATTTCGCCGTGCGCTGGCTCAGGATCGCCATAGGTTTCACAATCAGTCTGCTGACTTTGCTCTGCTTGCTACCGGCCCAGGCCGCCGCGCAAGGCAGTGGCTGGGCGGTATTGCTTGATGAACAGGCCGACCTGCAACTGAGCGACATCCGTTCCGCCCGCTATACCAATCAATTCAGCCCCATCGAACTGGACCGCATCACTGCCGCGCAGCCGGACGGTGCGTTGTGGGTGCGTTTCAGGTTGCAGCCCGGCAAGCACGAACAAGTGCTGCGGGTGTTCGCCCCGGACCTGTCCAGCCTGAGCCTGTACGTGCTGGACGGCGACACCCTGGTGGAGCAACAAATCACCGGCACTCGCCAACCCCAGGCTGAGCGTCCGTTGCCCAGCAGCGACTTCATGTTACCGATGCCCCAGAGCCAACAGCCTCTGGAGGTGTACCTGCGGCTGGTTTCGGAACACGAACTGCGCCCTTACATCACCCTGGAACCTGCGGTACTGGCCGCCGCCAACCAGAACCAGACGCTGATCTACGGCCTGCTGTTCGGCGTGCTGTCGATGCTGATCCTGCACAACCTCACGCGCTTCGCCTACCACCGCTCGCGCAGCAGCCTGTGGCTGGCCGCGTGCGAGTTCCTGTTGATGCTCAGCCTGGCGCTATTGCTTAACCTGGTGGGGCCGTGGCTGCCGAACTGGCACGCGATCCAGACCCCTGGCGCCTACCTGGCCCTGCTGCTGACCGCGCCCTGCGGGCTGATGTTTGCCTACCGCTTCTTCATGCCCCTGGGCCCGCATCCGCTGAACAAAGTATTGATGGCTGACATCCTGCTGATCATCCTGTGTGGCCTGCTGCTGTTGTTCGTCAACACCTTGCCGTTGAACATCATCACCTATGCCCTGGTCGCGCTGGCAGGCCTGAGCATGCTGTTTGTCTCGGCCTATCACTGGCAAAAAGGCTACGGCCCGGCGCGCCTGTTCGTGGCGGCCATGGTGGTATTCAACATCGGCACACTGATCATCCTGCCCGCCCTGCTCGGCCTCACACTGGTGGCGCCACAAGGCCTGATCGTCACCCTGCTGAGCTTTATCTGCCTCAGCGGCCTGCTGATGAGCCTGGCCCTCGGCGAGCGCCAGCGCGCCATTGTCGAAACCCGCTTCAGCCTCAGCCGCGACCTGGCGGCCAGCAACGCCGAAATCGCCGCCAAGGCCGAGTTCCTGGCGAAGATCAGCCACGAAATTCGCACCCCCATGAACGGTGTGCTGGGCATGACCGAGTTGCTGCTGGGTACGCCGTTGTCGGTGAAGCAACGCGACTATGTGCAGACCATCCACAGTGCCGGTAACGAGTTGCTCACCCTGATCAACGAGATTCTCGACATTTCCAAGCTCGAATCCGGCCAGATCGAACTCGATGATGTGCAGTTCGACCTCAATGCGTTGATCGACGACTGCATGAGTATCTTCCGCGCCAAGGCCGAGCAACAGAATGTCGAGCTGATCAGCTTCATCCAGCCCCAGGTGCCACGGGTGATCAGCGGTGACCCGACGCGGCTGCGCCAGGCGTTGCTGAGCCTTCTGGAAAACGCCTTGCACAAAACCGATGAAGGCGAAGTGCTGATCGTTGTCGCCCTGGATGAGCGCAGCACCAAGCCGCGCCTGCGTATTGCCGTGCAAGACAGCGGCGTACCCATGGAAGCCGCCGAACGCGACGCCCTGCTGCACAGCGAACTGCACAGCAAGAACTTCCTTTCCGCAACGCGCTTGAGCGGCCACCTGGGCCTGGTCATCGCCCGCCAGCTGATCCTGTTGATGAACGGCGAGTTCGGCGTCAAGAGCGGCAGTCACCAGGGCAGCACCCTGTGGCTGACCCTGCCGCTGGACCCGGAACGCCTGGAGCACCCAACCAGCGACCTCGACGGCCCGCTCAAGGACGCCCGCGTGCTGGTGGTGGACGACAACGACACCTGCCGCAAAGTGCTGGTACAGCAATGCACGGCCTGGGGCCTGAACGTCAGCGCCGCGCCTTCGGGCAAGGAGGCCCTGGCGCTGCTGCGTACCAAGGCGCACCTGCGTGATTACTTCGATGTGGTACTGCTGGACCAGAACATGCCCGGCATGACCGGCATGCAACTGGCGGCGAAGATCAAGGAAGACCCGAGCCTGAACCACGACATCCTGCTGATCATGCTCACTGGCATCAGTAACGCACCGAGCAAGATCATTGCGCGCAACTGCGGGATCAAGCGCATCCTCGCCAAACCGGTGGCGGGCTATACCCTCAAAACCACCCTGGCCGATGAGCTGACCCAGCGCAGCAAAGGTGCCCTCGTGGCCCGCCCGGCCCCCAGCGCACCGGCCGCCATCACCGTGCCCAGCGATTTCCGCATCCTGGTGGCCGAAGACAACAGCATTTCCACCAAAGTGATTCGCGGCATGCTCGGCAAGCTCAACCTCAACCCGGACACCGCCAGCAACGGCGAAGAAGCGCTGCAAGCGATGAAAGCCCAGCGCTATGACCTGGTGTTGATGGACTGCGAGATGCCGATCCTCGATGGTTTCTCTGCCACGCAGCAACTGCGGGCGTGGGAAGTCAGCCACCAACGCGTGCGCACGCCGGTGGTAGCGCTCACGGCGCACATTCTCTCGGAACACAAAGAACGCGCACGCCAGGCAGGCATGGACGGGCATATGGCCAAGCCCGTGGAACTGTCGCAGCTGCGCGAGCTGGTGGACTACTGGGTGGCGCAGCGCCAACAACGCCCGGAACACGCCCCATCCTGACCTGAAATACCATCCCCTGTGGGAGCTGGCTTGCCTGCGATAGAGATGTATCAGTCACTGATGTGTTAACTGACCCACCGCTATGGCAGCATAGGCATCTACACAACTTCGGTACGACGCTAAACCTGTGGCGAGGGAGCTTGCTCCCGTGACGGCCGGACAGCCTACACTTATCTACCTGCCGCCCCGCGATCAAACTGTGGGAGCTGGCTTGCCTGCGAAGGCGGCCTGGCAGTCAACACAGTTGGATTGTGTACATATCCATTGCTGCGGTAACGGCCACTTAGGGTTCCGCCCTGACGGCGGCTCACTTTTGAAAAGCGCAAAAGTAAGCAAAACGCTCTTGCCCCACCACTCGGCACCTCGCCTAGGCTCGGTGTGCCCGTAATCCGCCAGGGATTTGGGGGGCCGCCGCCACGCGCCATCCATGGCGCGGGGCGGCTAAACCGGCATCCCTGCCGGTTTACCCCCCAAATCCCTGTCGAATTCCGGCCAGCGTGGTTTAACGGGGCGCCTGAGATCAAGATCACAAGCAGATCAAGAGCAAGATCAAGAGCGGCTCGCTTCGCATCGTGGTTACCGTCTGTTGCTACTGCCCACAAAGTTGCGTAGATACCTATGGCTATCGCAGGCAAGCCAGCTCCCACATTTGATCTCTGTCAGATAGACTCCTCCCCACTTCCCCCGCCCGCGAGCCGCCCCCATGCTCCATGTGTTATTCAGCGTGTACCTGAAGATGCTGGTGCTCTACAGCCCGTTCTTTGTGCTGTCCTGCTTTATCAGCCTCACCCGTGGCTATTCCAGCAAGGAGCGTCGGCGCCTGGCGTGGAAAGTCGCACTGGCCACCCTGGTATCGAGCGTGCTGCTCTACCTGTTTGGCCGGGTGATTTTCAGTGTGTTCGGCATTACCGTCGACGCGTTCCGCATCGGCGCCGGCAGCGTGTTGTTTATCTCCGCCCTGGGCATGGCCCAGGGCAAGTCGGCGGTGCAGACCGACAACGTGCAGCAGGACGTGACCATCGTGCCGCTGACCATCCCCCTCACCGTCGGCCCCGGCACCATCGGCGCCTTGCTGGTGATGGGCGTCAGCCAACCGCACTGGGATGACAAACTCACCGCCATCCTCAGTATTGCCCTGGCCAGCCTGACGGTGGGCGTGGTGCTGTACCTGTCCAACCGTATCGAACGCATTCTCGGCGACCAGGGCTTGCAGATTGTCAGCCGCTTGATGGGCCTGTTCGTCTGCGCCCTGGCCGCGCAAATCATTTTTACCGGGGTACGCGGCTACCTGGTGCCCTAGATCCGGTATTTGGCGATCGCCATTTCGACTTTGTCACCGGCGCTTTCGCGCATCAGCTGGATGGTTTTCTCGTTGACCATCGAGGTATTGAGCACCAGGCAAGTCTGCCCGCTGAAGGCCTCGAACGAGGAGCTGTCCCACTCCAGGAACGGCAGGCCCACCTGTTTATCCACACCATGGGTGCTGTAGGTCACCAGCACCATGATCAATTCGCCGTCTGTTTCAGCGCAGGAGGCCAGGCCGAAGTCGCCGCCCTCGCGCACCGCGCAATTGCGCTTGAACAGCTCGAAAGACGCTGGCTGGCGCTTCAATGCGTCCAGCGCATCGGCGGCCAGTTTTGGCAATGCGCTGAGCAACGGCCCGGACAGCGCCGTCGACGTCAGCATCGAGGCGATGATATTCAGCGCCGCCAGTTGTACCGTCAGGCCCTTGCCCGCACGCGAGACCCGCTCAAAGCGACTGCGCAGCGGCAGCCAGCCCAGGCTGACCATGACCTTGATAAATTCCTCGTACCA
This sequence comes from Pseudomonas fjordensis, assembly GCF_976987115.1. NCBI lineage: Bacteria > Pseudomonadati > Pseudomonadota > Gammaproteobacteria > Pseudomonadales > Pseudomonadaceae > Pseudomonas > Pseudomonas fjordensis. Next base: position 695,013 of record NZ_OZ336860.1, on the reverse strand, counting down.
CGTCTCGCTGCCCCGCTGGACGTTCAGCACATCGCTCACATAACTGCTGGCCAGCAAATAGCTTTTGCGCACGTATTCGCGGTTCAACGCCGATAACCCTTCGGCAAACGAAATCACCCCGTTGTTGACCACGGCCGCGTTGCAATCATCCTCGCGATCCAACGCGCAAATGGCCTGCCGTGCAGGTGCGCCCGGCAATTTGTAGGCGGCAATCAACTTGCGCCTTTTTTTGCTGTTGATCCTTCTGTGACGTCGCTCCATTTTCTGTTCTCCACAAGCACCCCACATGGGGCTTGTCTCCACCCTAGTCCAGGGTGCTGCTCGCTTTCCATGCGACAAACATCCCTTGGCCTGCCCCGCCCAAAACCAGCGCCCAGCAATAACAAGGCGCGGCGGGCAGGTGTGCGGTTTTCATCGCAAAAAAAAGAAAAAGCCCCGAACAACGCCAGGGGAATCCCTGGGTTATTCGGAGCTTTCCGGCAGCCAACGGGGCTGTTTTCAGGAGTTGGGTTTGTCGCCATACCAACGTGGTGTGTACACCCACTCGCCCCCACCGGCGCGCGGGAACACACAGGTGGTGGATGAACCGATCAGCACCATGGTGCGCATGTCCACCTGCTCGGGGGTCAGTTGCCCCAAGGTGGTGACGCGCAGCGTCTGGCCTGGACGACCGATGTCACGGCCCAGCACCACCGGCGTCTGTGGCGTGCGATGCAACGCGACGATCTCCAGGGCGCGCCCCAGTTGCCAAGGCCGGGAGCGCGAGATCGGGTTGTAGAACGCCAAGGCCAGGTCGGCCTGGGAAGCCAGGTCCAGGCGTTTTTCGATGATCGACCAGGGCTTGAGGTTATCCGACAGTGACATCACACAGAAGTCATGCCCCAGCGGCGCGCCCGCCTGGGCAGCGGTGGCCAGCGAAGCGGAAACCCCCGGCAGGATTTCCAGGTCGACCTGATGCCAGGCCGGCTCGCTGGACTCGTGCAGCGCTTCAATCACTGCCGCAGCCATGGCGAATACGCCAGGGTCGCCGGACGACACCACCACCACCGAACGCCCCTGCGCAGCCAACTCGAAGGCGTGGCGGGCGCGCTGCATTTCTTCGCGGTTGTCAGTGCAGTGTTGCACTTGGTCGTCCCGGAACGGCCCGGCCATGCGCACGTAGGTTTCATACCCCAAAACATCGGTGCAACGCGCCAGTTCCGCCTTCACCGCCGGCACCATCAGTTCAGCGGCGCCGGGGCCCAGGCCGATCACCGCCAGACGCCCGCGCGGGCGCCCCACCTGTGTCAGGTCCAAGGGCTGCTCGGCCACGGTAATGCTGATATCCGCAACGGGTGTCAGCGCGGCAAAACGCAGCGGTACGCCCAGAGCCGACGCGGCTTCATGCAAGGACGCGTCAGCCATCTGCAGGTCGCTGGCCAGCAGGCAGGCCAGGGACTGCACGGCCACACCCGCCTCCTGCAACGCTGTGCGCACACGCTCGGCCAACTGCGCACCCGGCCGGCAAGTGACGTAGATATTCTGCGGGTAAATCAGCAACTCGTTGGCTGCCGGTGTGCGCTCGGCACTGCCTACATGAATCGCCAGGCGCGCTTGTTGATCCTGAGGCAGGTTAGCCTCCTCCAGCCATGGCGCCGCACCTTCGATACGCACGCTTTCGCCGGCCAGAAGGTCAGAGACAAAGCGTTTGCCCAATTCGATATCGGCCAGTTGATAGCCCGCCGGCGGGTTGAGCAGGCAGGTGCCAAAACGCAACTCACCACTGGTGGTGATGGCGGCGGACACGCCGAGTGCCGCAGCGATGTCCCGCGCCATCAGGTTCACGCCACCCAGGCCACCGAGCAATGGCACCACGGCGCTGCCGTCTTCGGCCACGGCCAGCACGGCGGGCTCTTCGCCCTTTTCCAGCAGCAACGGCGCCAGGGTGCGGATCACAATGCCCGCGGCGCACAGGGCAATCAGTGGCGTGCCCTGCTGATAAAGCTGACGCAAGGTCGCGCCGAATTCGCTGTAGCTGCGGTCTGCACCTTCAACCCGTGTGGCCAGGCCGTGGATCAACGCGCCGGGGTAAACCTGCTGGAGCGTGCGCGCAGTCGCCAGGCTGCCCTGGCCCAGAATCACAATCGCCGGGGTCATCAACCTTGCCACCGTTCACCGGGCACGATGATCAGCGAGAAGTACGGCGAAGACATCGGTTCCACCTGATCCAGCGGCACGATCTTCTGGTTGGCCATGGTGGCGCGCTCCACATACAGCGCCCGCTCGGCCAGGCCCAACTCCTCCAACACCTGGCGCACCTTCGGAAAGTTGCGCCCCAGCTTCATGATCACGGCGGCATCGGCATCCGCCAGGCGGCGCTTGAGCTCCTCATGGGGCAATACGCCGGAGAGCACCGACAAACTCTGGTTGCGATACACCAACGGCGCGCCAAGTACCGAGGCGCCCCCGAGCATCGAGCACACGCCTGGAATCACCTCGGCGTCGTAGCGCTCGGCCAGGCGGTCATGCAGGTACATGTAGGAGCCGTAGAAGAACGGGTCACCTTCGCAGATCACCGCCACGTCGCGGCCTGCGTCCAGGTGCGCGGCCACGTCGAGGCTGGCGTTGTCGTAGAAGTCGCTGATCACCTGCTCGTAGGACAGCGGCGCCGGCAGCACTTCGGTGGTCACCGGGTACACCAGCGGCATCAGGGTCTGTTGCGGTACCAGATGGTCTTCGATGATGCCGAAGGCATTGCCCTTCTTGCCCTTGGCCACGAAGTACGCCACCACCGGCGATTCACGCAGCAGGCGCAAAGCTTTGAGGGTAATCAGTTCGGGGTCACCGGGGCCGACGCCCAGGCCGATCAAACGTCCGCGCACCTGCATTATTCGACCTCCGTGGCCAGGGCATTGACGGCGGCTGCCGCCATGGCACTGCCACCCAGGCGGCCTTGCATGATCACGAACGGCACCCCACGGCTATCAGCGGCGAGCATCGCCTTGGATTCGGCGGCGCCAACAAAGCCCACCGGAAAACCGAGGATCAACGCCGGTTTCGGCGCGCCGGCATCGAGCATTTCCAACAGGTAGAACAACGCGGTCGGCGCGTTGCCGATCACCACCACGCTGCCTTCCAGATGCGGGCGCCACAGCTCAAGGGCGGCGGCGGAACGGGTGTTGCCCAGCTCCCGCGCCAGCTCCGCCACGCTGTCGTCGCGCAGGGTGCAGATCACCTGGTTATTGGCCGGCAGGCGTGCGCGGGTCACGCCTTCGGACACCATCCGCGCATCGCACAGAATCGGCGCGCCAGCGGCCAACGCGTCACGCCCAGCCTTGCCGGCCCCTTCGGAGAATTGCAGGCCGTCGATGGCCTCGACCATGCCGCACGCATGAATCACCCGCACCGCGAGCTTTTCCAAGTCAGCCGGGATGCGGTCCAACTTGGCTTCCGCGCGAATAATGGCGAAGGAGTTGCGATAGATCTCCTGACCGTCGCGGATGTAATCAATCATCGGTGTTGCTCCGTGGACGAGCGCGCAACAGGGCGCCCGCCGCTTCAATGGAAAGAGTGCGCGCGTGCAGCCGGCCAAAACCTGGCTGGGCTGCATCGCGAAAATAGAGGTCGTAGTGGCCGGGGCTCACCGCCAGCAAGGTGACGGGCGCGGTGTGCGCGGCAGCGCAGGAGCGCGGACAGCCGGACAGATGCACCTCAACGCCCGGTTGCAGAGCAGCCAGTTGCACGGCGTCGGCCTTGGTGTCGGCCAGGCCTTTTGCGCAGCCACTGGAGCCGGTGCAGGCAATCATGCGCGCCAACGGGTGGTCGAGGGAGCAGATAAAGCCCAATTGCGCCAGGCGCTCGGTCACGGCGTGAGGCTTTTCGACGTTGGGCACCAGCACGCCTTGCCAGGGGGTGAAGCGCAAGGTGCCGTCGCCAAAGTCGCTGGCCAGTTGTGCGGCGCCCTTGAGCATCGTTGGGTCCAGACGGCCCAGGGGCGCGAGGGCGGCGACGTAGAACTGATTCTTTTGCGCTTGTGGATAAGTGCCCACCTGCAGCGACGCGTCGCTGGGCGGGCGAGTGAAGCGGTCGACTGGCAGCAACGGCACACGCAAATGGCTCAGCACGTTATCCACAGGCAAATGGCGCATGCGCGTTTGCTCAGGGGTGGCGAGGTCCAGAAAGGCTTCCAGCACAGCCACTACCAACTCAAGCCCTTGGCTCAATGGCACGGCGGCCAGGGGCGCATCCAGACCCGGACAGCCGGCCAGGCCGAACGCGAGCAGGGTTTCGCCATGGCGTACGAAGGCCGACAACCACAGATCGTGGTGATGTTCGAGCATCGCCAGGTCTTCGCCGCCATCGAGTTGCACCGCGAACTTGGCAGACAGTTGATGGAAACGCGGATGGTTTTCCAGGGTGGCGAGGATCTGCGCGGCCAGCGGGCGGGTGTCGAACAGCATCTGCGGGTCGATGCCGGCGCTGGGGCTGAGCATCAGATTGCGCACGTCGTCACCGCCCGCGTTGCTGGGCCCCAGGCCCGCCGCCAGCAGCCGGGCGATCAACACTTGCTGCTCGGCGCCGATGCCGCGAATCTGCAAGTTGGCGCGGTTGGTCGCCTCGATCACCCCGCCCGCATACGCCTGGGCCGCGTCCGCCACGGCGTGGGCCTGGGCGGCGGTGATCGCGCCGCCCGCCAATTTGACCCGGCAAATGCCGCCGTCCAGCGCCTGGACAATACGCAGCAACCCCGGACAAGCCGAGGGGCGCAAGGTATTCACAGCGGGCGTTGGGTTCACGGGGCTACCGGTTGACGGGTAAAGGCGCGGTATTATGCCTGCTTTGTCCGGCGGCATGAAAAGCCTGCCCGTCGGATGTCGTTCAAGGAATTGATATGTCGCCCTGGCTGACGGTTGTAGGCATCGGTGAAGACGGCTTCAAAGGCCTGGGCAGGAATGCCCGGCATGCCCTGTTGCGCGCCACGCGGATTATAGGTGCTCAGCGCCAGTTGGACCTGCTGCCGCAGTGTATTGGTGGCGAGCGCCAGCTATGGCCGAGCCCGTTTTCCCTGGAGCCGATGTTGTCGCGGCGCGGGGAGCCTGTGTGCGTCTTGGCCAGTGGCGACCCGATGTTCTATGGCGTCGGCGCCAGCCTGGCCCGGCACGTGGCGGCTGAGGAGTTGACGATTTTGCCCGCGCCCTCGTCGGTATCCCTGGCGGCTGCACGCGTGGGCTGGCCGTTGCAGGAGGTGGTGACATTGTCGGTGGTGGCGCGGCCCTTGGCGGCGATCAACGCACACCTGGCCAGTGGCGTGCGCTTGTTGGTATTGAGCAATGACGGCAGCAGCCCCGCCCTGATTGCCGCGTTGTTGGCCGAGCGTGGTTTTGGCCCCAGTCGCATCCGTGTGTTTGAACACTTGGGCAGCCCGGCTGAACGGCGTATCGACGGGCACGCGCAAACGTGGGAGCAGGCTGCGGTTGCCGATTTGAACCTGGTCGCCATCGACTGCCTGGCAGATTCCCACGCACCGCGCCTGTCGCGTCTTGCCGGCTTGCCGGACTCGGCCTTCCAACACGACGGCCAACTGACCAAGCGCGATGTACGCGCCATGACCCTCGCCCGCCTCGCGCCCATGCCGGGCGAACTGTTATGGGACGTGGGCGCGGGCAGCGGCTCCATCGGTATTGAATGGATGCGCACCCATCCCAGCTGTCGCGCCTTGGCGATTGAAGCCGACACCGGCCGCCAGGGCCTGATCGAACACAACCGCGACGCCCTCGGCGTGCCCGGCCTGCAACTGGTGCGTGGCAAGGCGCCGGAGGCGTTAACCGGCCTGGAAACACCGGACGCCATCTTTATCGGCGGCGGCGTCACCCGCGACGGCGTGCTCGACACCTGCTGGCACCACCTGCGCCCTGGTGGTCGGCTGGTTGCCAATGCCGTGACCCTGCAAAGCGAAATGACCTTGATGAACTGGCGCGCCCAACATGGCGGCGAACTGACCCGCATCCACGTCGCCCAGGCCCAGCCATTAGGCGAGTTCGATACCTGGCGCCAGGCGCTGCCGATCACGTTGCTGGAAGTGATCAAACCGTTATGAAAAGGATTCTTTTACTGGGCGGCGTCACCGAAGCGCTGGCCATCGCCCGCACCTTGGGGCCGCAGCATATCTACAGCCTGGCCGGCGTGGGCCGCGTACCAACCGACCTGAACTGCCAGGTTCGCGTCGGGGGTTACGGAGGCGCTGAAGGCTTAGCGCAGTTTATTCGTGAAGAACGTATCAGCCTGATCCTTGATGCCACCCATCCGTATGCAGCGCAGATCAGCCAAAACGCGGCCCACGCGGCGCGATTGAGCGATGTACCTTGCTGGGCATTGCGACGCCCGGCGTGGCAGCCACAGCCGGAGGATGATTGGCGCGAGGTCGCTGACTGGGCCGAGTTGGTCGAAGCGCTCAAACCCTTCAAGCGCCCGCTGTTCACCTTGGGTCGCGAACCCTTGCAGCACCTCGACGAAATCCCCGCCGAGCAGTTCTGGACCTTGCGCGCGCTGGATGTGTATCCGGGCAACGAGCGCTGTGAAGTGATCGGCGCACGCGGGCCGTTCCTCATCGCGGACGAGCGGGCCTTATTCCAAGAACGGCGGATTGATGTGCTGATCAGCAAGAACAGCGGCAGCACCGCCACCGAGCCGAAGCTGGAAGTGGCGCGTGAGCGTGGGGTGCCGGTGCTGGTGTTGAAGCGGCCGGTGTTGGCAGCAGTGGATCGAGAGTTTACGGCAGTGCCAGCGTTGCTAGAGGCAATCACCCTTTTCTAAACACCACCTGTCCAATGTGGGAGCGGGCTTGCTCGCGAAGGCAGTGTGTCGGCCAAAACAGCCAGCGACTGACACACCGCTTTCGCGAGCAAGCCCGCTCCCACACTTTGGAACTGCGTTATCAGACGGCGGTAGTGGATCAGCCAGCAAAGGCGTTAGCTCAATCAACTGCGCAACGGTTCAACGAGAAGTTACCTACAGACGCACCGGAACCCGCTGACTACTGAGACACGCAGCCCATGGCGATGATCCTCAACATTTCGTCAACGCAAAAACGTGACATCGAGCGTGCTAAAGAAATTGCAGATGAATTTGAGAAAAAGGAGTGACCCATGACTCAATTTAAAGATTTCGATATAGCCGAGCATCTGACGACCCCAGAGGACATGGCGGAGTATCTCGAAGCCTCTTTCGAGGAGGACGCCGGTGACGGATTGCTGATTCGCTCAGCGCTCAACAATATCGCCCGCGCCCAAGGCATGACCCAAATAGCCCGCGACGCCGGCCTCGGACGAGAAAGTCTGTACAAAGCCCTCTCCAGCACGGGCAATCCCGAATTCGCGACTATCATGAAAGTCATGAAGGCTCTGGGCCTCAAGCTCCACGCCACGGCCGTCTGAACCACTGCGACACCAAACCACACCCGCCCTTTTTACTTATCCCCCTCGATCAGGCTAAATACCCGCCTGATCGTTTAACCCTACGGATTATCCGCCATGGCCCGTCAACGCTTTGCAATTGCCTGGATCGCCTGCCTTGCAGTGCTGTTCAATGCGTTTGCCATGCCGTTGGCCAGTGCGATGCAGCAGACGGATGACCCGATCAAGCGTCTGATGTGGGGCGGGTTCTGTTCGTCCAATGGTGCCAGCCTCAAGGCGATTGCCCTGGGCAAGCTGGAAATCCCGGCGCCGCCGGATGATCACTCGGCTATGCAGCATTGCTGGTGTTGCTCGGGTTCGGCGCCCTTGGTGGCGTTGCCGGGGCATGTGCCGCAGTTGTATGTGACACGCTTCGAGGCGGTGCAGAGCCTGCCGCCGCGCTTATTGCGCAATCCCACCCCGCGCCAGCAATGGCCAAGTCTTAACCCTCGCGCCTCTCCAACGGTCTGATTTTCTTCGCAAGTGAACTGCGTTTAGAACCGTTCTGGAGAACTGCCATGCTCAAATCTTCCCTGCTTCTGGCTGCGTTGCTGCTGCCGGTGTTCAGTGCTGCCAATGCCGAGGACTACAAGGCCGGCGACTTGGAGGTCAGCAATCCCTGGTCCCAGGAATTGCCGCCGAATGCGCCCACCGTCGCGGCCTATTTTGTGATTCATAACACCGGGGCTACCCCGGATCGCCTGCTCAGCGTTGAAACCAGCGTCGCCGAAAAAGCCGAGCTGCATGAACATGTAATGCAGGGCGACTTGATGAAGATGCAACAAGTGCCCAGCGTCGCCGTACCGGCCAAGGGTGAGCTGACCTTCGCACCGATGGCCTATCACGTGATGTTGCTGGGCCTCAAGGACCGCAGCCTGCTGGCCGATGGTAAGCAATTCCCGCTTACCCTGACCTTCGAGAAAGCCGGCAAGGTCGAGGTGCAAGTGTCGGTGCACAAAGCACCACCGATGGCTGGCCACGAGCATATGCACGCTCAGTAAGCCAACCTCGATGGGCGCCCCTCGCGCCAGGTTGTCTTTCCACTACCGCGTAAAGCGCGGCAGTTGGATCAGCCTGTTCGCCATGCTGATGATCTTTATCGGTCCGCTGATTTCCCAGGCGATGCCGATGGATCATCACGCCGGTATGTCCATGGAAATGCCCATGGAGATGCCGAGCGACCACGGCGAATCCCATCACACCAAAGCCCCCGCCGAACACCACGCACTCTGGGCCAAGTGCGGCTATTGCGACCTGCTATTCAGCTGCCCGGCCCTGCCCGGCAGTGTGTCATTCGTGGCCCTCGGCACCCCGCCGCCCGCCAACGCCCTCACCCCCGCCACGCGCCTGGGCCATGCCCGGCAGAGCATCTTCCCCGGCGCCCGTAGCCGTGCGCCGCCCATCGATTCGTAAGCCCTTCACAGCGTTACTTCACCCCGGCCGACTTTAGACAGACAGCCGCAGGCTGCTGGCCGTGTTGTTTACGATTGATTGATGGAATTTGTCATGTCCAGGTTTTCTGCTGACACCCGTTTGGGAAGTACTGCCCTGCTCACCGCCTTATGCGGCGCACTATTGGCTGCCCACGCCCACGCCGACGAGCATGAGCTGAGCCCCACCGTCATCACCGCGATCGCCCCCAGCTCGCCGCTGACCGTGGTCACCAACCCCAAAGACCCACGCCAACCGGTGCCCGCCAGCGATGGCGGCGACTACCTCAAGACCATCCCCGGCTTCGCCCTGGTGCGCAACGGCGGCACCAATGGCGACCCGGTGCTGCGCGGCATGTTCGGCTCGCGCCTGAATATCCTCACCAACGGCGGCATGATGCTCGGCGCCTGCCCGGGCCGCATGGATGCGCCAACTTCGTATATTTCGCCGGAAACCTACGACAAGCTCACCGTGATCAAAGGCCCGCAAACCGTGCTCTGGGGCCCTGGCGCGTCAGCGGGCACCATCCTGTTCGAGCGTGAGCCGGAGCAGTTCGGCGAGCTGGGCACGCGGGTCAACGCCAGCGTATTGGCCGGCTCCAACGGGCGCTTCGACAAGGTCATCGATGCCGCTGCCGGCGGCCCATTGGGCTACGTGCGGGTGATCGGCAACCAGTCCCATGCCGACGATTACAAGGACGGCAACAACGACACCGTCGCCTCGCGCTATGACAAGTGGAACGGTGACGTGGCCGTGGGTTTCACGCCCGACGCCGACACCCTGCTGGAACTCACCGCCGGGCGTGGCGACGGCGAGGCGCGCTACGCCGGGCGCGGCATGGATGGCTCGCAGTTCCTGCGCGAAAGCCTGGGGCTGCGTTTCGAGAAGTCCAATATCGGCGAGGTGCTGGATAAGGTCGAGGCCCAGGTCTACTACAACTACGCCGACCATGTGATGGACAACTACAGCCTGCGCGTCCCTTCGGGCACCGGCAGGATGGCGGGGCCCATGGCGTCCAACGTCGACCGCCGCACCCTCGGCGCACGTATCAAGGCGACCTGGCGCTGGGCCGATGTGCAATTGATCAGCGGCCTGGATGCACAGACCAATGAACACCGTGCGCGCAGCGGCATGGGCATCGACACCTATAAGGATGCGCCGCGTAACAAGGACGCCAATTTCCACAACTACGGTGTGTTCGGCGAACTGACCTGGTACGCCGCTGACAATGATCGCCTGATCACCGGCGCACGCCTGGACCGCGCCTCGGCCAAGGACTTCCGTCAACGCACCGGCTCGGGAATGATGTCGCGCCCGAACCCGACTGCCGGCGACACCCGCGCCGATACGTTGCCCTCGGGCTTTGTGCGCTATGAACACGACCTGGCGGACAGCCCCACCACGCTGTATGCCGGCCTGGGCCACGCGCAACGTTTCCCGGATTATTGGGAACTGTTTTCCCCCAACACCGGCGCGGCGGGTTCGGTGAATGCCTTCGACGGCGTGAAACCGGAGAAAACCACCCAGCTCGACTTCGGTGCCCAATACAAGAGCGCCGACCTGGAAGCCTGGGCCTCGGGCTACGTCGGCCAGGTACGCGACTTCATTCTGTTCGACTACAGGCCCGGCATGATGGGCACCACCTCCCAGGCGCGCAATGTGGACGCACGCATCATGGGCGGCGAACTGGGCGCGGCGTACAAGCTGAGCCAACACTGGAAAGCCGACGCCAGCCTGGCCTATGCCTGGGGCAAGAACAGCAGCGACGGCAAGGCCCTGCCACAAATGCCACCGCTGGACACGCGCCTGGGCCTGACCTACAGCCAAGACGATTGGAGCGCTGGTGCATTGTGGCGGGTAGTTGCTGCGCAACACCGCATCGACCCGAACAAGGGCAACGTGGTCGGCAAGGACTACGACAAAAGTGGCGGCTTTGGCGTGTTCTCGCTGAACGCGGCATACCGCGTCAACAAGCACTTCAAGGTCAGTACCGGGGTCGACAATTTGTTTGGCAAGGCTTATGCCGAGCACTTGAACCTTGCCGGTAACGCAGGCTTCGGCTACCCGGCGAACGACCCGCAGGCCATCAAGGAGCCGGGGCGTACGCTCTGGACCAAGGTGGACATGAGCTTCTAAAAGCGTCGTAGGCAAGCCTGCGCCCACAGGTGGATTACAGTCCCCTGTGGGAGCTGGCTTGCCTGCGATGGCGGTGTAACAGACCAAGAAAAATCAAAAGCCTTATGCGGAGCACCCGATGACCACACAAAAAATTTCCTTCTACAACCTGGCCTGGCGCTGGCACTTTTACGCCGGCCTCTTCGTCGCCCCCTTCATGGTGCTGCTGGCCCTCACCGGCATCATCTACCTGTTCAAACCCCAACTCGACCCGCTGATGTACGGCCACCTGCTTACCGTGCCCGCCGCCGAACACGCGCTGAGCGCCGATGAGCAACTGCAGCGCGCCCAGGCCGCCTACCCTCACGCCGCGATCAGCAAATACCTGCCGCCTGCCGACGCCACTCGCAGTGCGCAGTTCGTGATACGCAACGACGCCCACGAAGTGACAGTGTTCATCGACCCCTATCGCGGCACCGTCCTCGGTGAGCAAGACGCAAACAACAACCTGCAAGCCATCGTCCGCGCCCTGCACGGCGAGCTGATGATCGGCACCGTCGGTGATCGCCTGATCGAACTCGCCGCTGGCTGGGGCGTGATGCTGGTGGTCTCCGGCCTGTACCTGTGGTGGCCGCGGGGCAAGTCTTCGGCCGGGGTGTTGTGGCCGCGCTTCGGCAACCGTGGCCGCTTGTTCTGGCGCGACCTGCACGCTGTCGCCGGGTTCTGGGGCGCGGCGTTCCTGCTGGTGATGCTGCTCAGCGGCATGACCTGGACCGGCTTCTGGGGCAAGCAATACGCCGACCTATGGAACACCTTCCCGGCAGCGATGTGGAACAACGTGCCGCAGTCCGACCAGCAAGCCCGTGTGCTCAACACCGCCACCCAGCAAACCGTGCCCTGGGCCCTGGAAAACACCCCTATGCCGATGTCCGGCGACCACGCCGAGCATATGAATCACGGCGCGATGCACGCAGGGCCGGCCGCACCCACCGTACGCCTGCAACAGGTGGTCGACCTGGCCAATGCGCGCAAGGTCGAGCCCGGCTACAGCATCACCTTCCCCACCACCGCCACCGGTATATTCACCGTCGCGGTGTTCGCCGACGACCCGCGCAACGACGCCACCCTGCACGTGGACCAGTACACCGGCAAAGTCCTGGCCGATGTGCGTTGGGATCATTACAACCTGGTCGCACGCGCCACCGAGACCGGCGTGATGCTGCATGAGGGCAAAATGTTCGGCTGGGTCAACCAACTGATCGTGCTGGTGATCTGCCTGATGATCCTGCTCAGCGCGGTCAGCGGCATGGTGATCTGGTGGAAGCGCCGGCCACAAGGCGGACTGGGCGTGCCGCCGCTGCGTCATGACTTGCCGAAATGGAAAACCGCGATGGCGATCATGCTTGGGCTTGCGATCATTTTCCCGTTGGTAGGGGCTTCGTTGGTCCTGGTATGGGCGCTGGATCGCTTGCTGCTGTCACGCATTAGCGCAACCGCCTGAAGCATTGTCGCGCAACGCCCTATTTTGAAGCCTGCCGTGCACTCAACGGCCTGCGTGGCGCCAACCTGGTGCGCCACGCAGCGGCTTTACCTCCTGAACCCGCCGGTAAACCCGTGTCTGGCGTAGCAGGCACAGCCCTTGCAAAGCCGTGTGTATCTGCCCCACAACAATTATCGGTACACGGAGATCGCACCATGAAGCGTCGCAGCTTGATCAAGGCTTTCACTTTGTCGGCATCCATTGCCGCCATGGGTTTGACCTGGACCGTCCAGGCCGCCGAGACCATCAAGGTCGGCATCCTGCACTCGTTGTCCGGGACCATGGCGATCTCCGAAACCTCGCTCAAAGACATGGCGCTGATGACCATCGACGAGATCAACGCCAAAGGCGGGGTGAACGGCAAGATGCTCGAACCGGTGGTGGTAGACCCGGCGTCCAACTGGCCGCTGTTCGCCGAGAAAGGCCGGCAACTGCTGACCCAGGACAAGGTCGCCGTGGTGTTCGGCTGCTGGACCTCGGTGTCGCGTAAATCGGTGTTGCCGGTGTTCGAAGAACTCAACGGCTTGCTGTTCTACCCGGTGCAGTACGAAGGCGAAGAAATGTCGCCCAACGTGTTCTATACCGGTGCGGCGCCGAACCAGCAGGCGATCCCGGCGGTGGAATACCTGATGAGCGAAGAAGGCGGCAGCGCCAAGCGTTTCTTCCTGCTCGGCACCGACTACGTGTACCCGCGCACCACCAACAAGATCCTGCGCTCGTTCCTGCATTCCAAAGGCGTGGCGGATAAAGACATCGAAGAGGTCTACACCCCGTTCGGCCACGCCGATTACCAGACCATCGTTGCCAACATCAAGAAGTTCTCCGCCGGTGGCAAGACGGCTGTGGTCTCCACCGTCAACGGCGACTCCAACGTGCCGTTCTACAAAGAGCTGGCCAACCAAGGCTTGAAAGCCACCGAGGTCCCGGTGGTGGCGTTCTCGGTGGGTGAAGAAGAACTGCGTGGCATCGACACCAAGCCGTTGGTGGGCAACCTCGCGGCCTGGAACTACTTCCAGTCGGTGGAGAACCCGGTGAACCAGAAGTTCGTGGCCGACTGGAAAGCCTACGCCAAGAAACACAACCTGCCGGGCGCCGACAAAGCCGTGACCAACGACCCGATGGAAGCCACCTATGTGGGCATTCATATGTGGGCGCAGGCGGCGGAAAAAGCCAAGTCCACCGACGTCGACAAAGTGCGTGAAGCCCTGGGCGGCCAGACCTTCGCCGCGCCGTCGGGCTTCACCCTGACCATGGACAAGACCAACCACCACCTGCACAAGCCGGTGATGATCGGTGAGATCCAGGCCGACGGGCAGTTCTCGGTGGTGTGGCAGACCGAAGCGCCGATTCGTGCACAGCCGTGGAGCCCCTACATCCCGGGCAATGACAAGAAGCCGGACTACGCGGTGAAGAGCAACTAAAGCCCAACACAGATCAAATGTGGGAGCGGGCTTGCTCGCGAATGCGGTAAATCAGTGACAAATGTGCTGACTGACACACCGCATTCGCGAGCAAGCCCGCTCCCACAGTTTGACCGCGCATAATCAGGACATTTTGCTATGCCCACTGCCCTCCACCGCCTCATCCTCGCCCTGCTGTTGTTGCTGCCCTTTGGCGCACACGCCAGCGACGCCGAAGACTTCCTCGCCGCCAACCCGGTGCAGCAAGCCAAACTCCTGCAGGACTGGGCCGCCCAACCCGACCCAACGCGTATCGAGTTGGTGGACGCCCTTGAGCAAGGCCAACTCACGCTCAACGGCGAAACCAAGACCGTGCGCCTGAACAACCGCCTGCGCGGCTTGATCAATAACGTGCAAGCCAGCCAGCAACTGCTCGCCGCCGACCCCAAGGTGCGCCTGGAGGCTGCGCGCACCCTGCAAAAAAGCGCAGTGCCTGCACAGCTGAAATTCCTCGACCAGCAGGCCGCCGCCGAGACGGATGAGCAGGTGCACAGCGCCCTCAGCCTGGCCCTGGCCAACCTGCAATTGGTCGACCCTGACCCGGTGGTGCGCCTGGCGGCCGTGCGCTTGCTCGGCAGCACCGGCGACCCGCTCGCGCGCACGCGCCTTGAAGCGCTGCTGGCACCCGGCGTGGAAGCCGATGCCGCCGTGCACACCGCTGCTGAAACCAGCCTGGCCCAGGTCAAACGCAAACTGATGATGGGTGAAATCCTCGGCCAGGCGTTCAGCGGCATGTCTCTAGGCTCGATCCTGCTGCTGGCGGCCCTGGGCCTGGCGATCACCTTCGGCCTGCTCGGCGTGATCAACATGGCCCACGGCGAGATGCTGATGCTCGGCGCCTACTCCACCTATGTGGTGCAGTTGATGATGCAGCGCTATGTGCCCCAGGCCATCGAGTTCTACCCATTGATCGCGTTGCCGGTGGCGTTCTTTGTCACTGCGGCCATCGGCATGGCGCTGGAACGCACAGTCATCCGTCACTTGTATGGCCGTCCGCTGGAAACCCTGCTCGCCACCTGGGGCATCAGCCTGATGCTGATCCAGCTGGTGCGCCTGGTGTTCGGCGCGCAGAACGTCGAAGTGTCGAACCCGGCCTGGCTGTCCGGCGGCATCCAGGTGCTGCCCAACCTGGTGCTGCCGTACAACCGCATCGTCATCATTGCCTTTGCGCTGTTCGTGGTGGTGCTCACCTGGCTGCTACTGAACAAGACGCGCCTGGGTCTGAACGTGCGCGCCGTCACCCAGAACCGCAACATGGCGGCCTGCTGCGGCGTGCCCACCGGGCGTGTGGACATGCTCGCCTTCGGCCTCGGCTCCGGCATCGCGGGCCTTGGCGGCGTGGCGCTGAGCCAGATCGGCAACGTCGGCCCGGACCTGGGCCAGAGCTACATCATCGACTCGTTCCTGGTGGTGGTGCTCGGCGGCGTCGGCCAGTTGGCCGGCAGTGTCATGGCCGCCTTTGGCCTGGGGATCGCCAACAAAATCCTCGAACCCCAGATCGGTGCCGTGCTCGGCAAGATCCTGATCCTCGCGCTGATCATTCTGTTTATCCAGAAACGCCCGCAAGGACTCTTCGCACTGAAAGGACGGGTGATCGACTGATGAACCAGCCATTGATGCTTACGGCCACGCAAAAGGCCGGCCCCAAAGTCACGATTGCAGTCGGTGCGGTCATCCTGCTCCTGCTGCTGGCGTTGCCCCTGTGTTCGCTATTGTCTGCCGACAACCCGCTGCATGTGTCGGCCTACACCTTGACCCTGGTGGGCAAGATTCTCTGCTACGCCATCGTCGCCCTGGCGCTCGACCTGGTGTGGGGTTACGCCGGAATGTTATCCCTGGGCCACGGTTTGTTCTTCGCCCTGGGCGGCTACGCCATGGGCATGTACTTGATGCGCCAGGCGTCGGGCGATGAGTTGCCGGCGTTCATGACCTTTTTGTCCTGGACCGAATTGCCCTGGTACTGGGCCGGCACCGACCATTTCCTCTGGGCGTTGTGCCTGGTGGTACTGGCCCCCGGTGTGCTGGCGTTGGTGTTCGGTTTCTTCGCCTTCCGCTCGCGGATCAAGGGCGTGTATTTCTCGATCATGACCCAGGCCCTGACGTTCGCCGGGATGCTGTTGTTCTTTCGCAACGAGACAGGGTTCGGCGGCAACAACGGCTTTACCAATTTTCGCAGCATCCTCGGTTTTGGCATCACTGAACCGGGCACGCGGGCGGTGTTGTTTATCGCCACGGTGCTGTTGCTGGTGGCCAGCCTCTACATCGGCTGGCGCCTGGCGAAGAGCAAGTTCGGCCGTGTGCTCACCGCCCTGCGCGATGCCGAGAACCGCCTGATGTTCTGCGGTTACGACCCACGCGGTTTCAAGCTGTTCGTGTGGGTGTTGAGCGCGGTGTTGTGCGGCCTTGCCGGCGCGCTGTATGTGCCGCAGGTGGGCATCATCAATCCCAGCGAAATGTCACCGACCAACTCCATCGAAGCCGCCGTGTGGGTGGCGCTGGGCGGGCGTGGCACGCTGATCGGGCCGCTGCTCGGCGCCGGTGTGGTCAATGGCATGAAAAGCTGGTTCACCGTGGCCTTCCCCGAGTACTGGCTGTTCTTCCTGGGGGCGCTGTTCATCATCGTCACCCTGTACCTGCCCAAGGGCGTTATCGGCCTGCTGAAGAAATGAGGAACGTCATGCTTGAACCTATTTTCGACGCAGGCAGCGGCCGCGATGCGATTGGCATCGGCCAGGTCGCGGGCAAAGGGCTCAACACCCGTCACGGCACCATTCTGACCCTGGAAGATATCAGCGTCAGCTTCGACGGTTTCAAGGCCCTCAACGACCTGAACCTGTACATCGGCGTCGGCGAATTGCGCTGCATCATCGGCCCCAACGGCGCCGGCAAGACCACACTGATGGACGTGATCACCGGCAAGACCCGGCCCAGCCACGGCAAGGCCTGGTTTGGCGAAACCCTGGACCTGACCCGCATGAGCGAAGTGCAGATCGCCCAGGCTGGCATCGGGCGCAAGTTCCAGAAACCCACGGTATTCGAAGCCCTCAGCGTGTTCGAAAACCTGGAGCTGGCGCAGAAGACCGACAAGTCGGTGTGGGCCAGCCTGCGTGCGCGCCTGAGTGGCGAGCAAAAAGACCGCATCGCAGAAGTGCTCGACACCATCCGCCTCACCGCCTCGGTGCATCGCCCCGCCGGTTTGCTGTCCCACGGCCAGAAGCAGTTCCTGGAAATCGGCATGCTGCTGATGCAAGACCCGCAACTGTTGCTGCTCGATGAACCGGTGGCAGGCATGACCGACGCCGAAACCGAGTTCACCGCCGAGCTGTTCAAGCGCCTGGCCGGGAAGCACTCGTTGATGGTGGTAGAACACGACATGGGGTTTGTCGGCTCGATTGCCGACCATGTCACCGTGTTGCACCAGGGCAGCGTGCTGGCCGAAGGGTCGCTGGAGCAGGTGCAGGAAAACGAGCGGGTGATCGAGGTTTACCTCGGTCGCTAACGCTGACACGAACGGCTGATCGTTCCCACGCTCCGCGTGGGAATGCCAAGTTGGAGAATCAAACATGCTGCAAGTCGACAAGCTGCACCAATACTACGGCGGTAGCCACATCCTGCGCGGGCTGTCTTTTGATGTGAAGATCGGCGAAGTCACCTGCCTGCTCGGGCGTAACGGCGTGGGCAAGACCACCCTGCTCAAGTGCCTGATGGGCCTGTTGCCCGCCAAGGAAGGCGCGGTGAACTGGGAAGGCAAGGCCATCACCGGCTTCAAGCCGCACCAGCGTGTGCATGCCGGCATCGCCTACGTGCCCCAGGGCCGGGAGATATTCGGGCGGCTGACGGTGGAAGAAAACCTGCTGATGGGCCTGTCGCGCTTTCCCGGCTCCGAAGCCAAGGAAGTGCCGGCCTTCATCTACGAACTGTTCCCGGTGTTGCTGCAAATGAAGCATCGCCGCGGCGGTGACTTGTCCGGTGGTCAGCAACAACAGTTGGCGATTGGTCGCGCCCTGGCCAGCCGCCCGCGCCTGTTGATTCTCGATGAGCCCACCGAGGGCATCCAGCCGTCGGTGATCAAGGAAATCGGCGCGGTGATCAAGAAGCTCGCGGCGCGCGGCGACATGGCGATCCTGTTGGTGGAGCAATTCTATGACTTTGCCGCTGAACTGGCAGACCAGTACCTGGTGATGTCCCGCGGCGAAATCGTGCAGCAGGGCCGTGGTGAAAATATGGAAAGCGACGGTGTGCGCGGGCTGGTAACCATCTAATCTGTAGCCTCCTAACGATAAGCACACGCTCATGAACCTGCCCGTTTCCCCTGCCCTGTTCACCCCCAGCTGGCACGCCGAGCTGGAACTCGGCTACGCGCGTGTCGACACCACCACGCGCCCGGTACTGCGCCGCCACCTTGGCCCGCTGCGGGTGCAAAAACACCTGTACGCCGAAGGCCCCGAGGTGTGCCAGCACATCATCGTACACCCGCCCGGCGGGATTGCTGGTGGCGATCGCCTGGACATCAGCGCCCATGTGGGCACAGGGGCCTGGGCCCAACTGACCAGCCCTGGCGCCGCCAAGTGGTACCGCGCCAGCGGCCCGGCGTTTCAACAACTGGAACTGACCGTGGAAGCCGGCGCGACCCTGGAATGGCTACCTCAGGAAACCATCGTGTTCAGCGCCGCCCAAGCCGAACTCACCACGCGAGTCGAGCTGTCGGGCGATGCGCGGTTGTTCTACTGGGATGTGGTCGCCCTGGGCCGCCCGGCCAGTGGCGAACGGTTCGACCTGGGCCACTTTCAATCGCACCTGGACATTCGCCGCGACGGCCAGTTGCTCTGGCACGAGCGCCAGCGCATTGTGGGCGCCGATGGGTTGCTGGATTCGCCTATCGGGCTGGATGGGCAGCCGGTGTTTGCCACATTGCTGGTGACCGGTGAAGTCGATGCGCAATTGCTGGAACAATGCCGCTCACTGCCCCACGCGGTGCGCGGTGATCTGACCCAATTGCCTGGCTTGCTGGTGGCGCGTTGTTTGGCCAGTGAAGCGTTGCTGGCGAGGGGTTGGTTGATTGATTTATGGCGGCTATTGCGCCCCGCCATGCTTGGACGCGAAGCCGTATCACCCAGAATCTGGAGCACATGAACATGCGCCCTTCTGTAGGAGCGAGCTTGCTCGCGAAGATCGTTAACGATAACGCGGGCATCCTGAATGCACGCGGGGCCCTCAGGTTTTTCGCGAGCAAGCTCGCTCCTACAGGGGTGAGTGCTCGCCCTTTTAATTGCCTTACGACGGACTGAACCATGGACCTGACCCCACGGGAAAAAGACAAACTGCTGATCTTCACCGCAGGCCTGGTCGCCGAGCGGCGCCTGGCGCGCGGGGTGAAGCTTAACTACCCGGAGACCATCGCCTATATCTCCGCCGCCTTGATGGAAGGCGCCCGCGATGGCCGCACCGTGGCCGACCTGATGCACTACGGCACCACCCTGCTCAGCCGCGAACAAGTGATGGAAGGCATTCCGGAAATGATCCCGGATATCCAGGTGGAAGCCACGTTCCCCGACGGCACCAAGCTGGTCACCGTCCACCAGCCCATTGCGTGAGGCGCGGCCATGATTCGTGATGCAACCGAACACGACCTGCCGGCAATTCGCGCCATCTACAACGACGCGGTGTTGAACACCACCGCGATCTGGAACGAGCAACCGGTGGACCTGGCCAACCGCCAAGCCTGGTTCAGTGCGCGCCAGGCCCAGGGCTATCCGATCCTGGTCGCTGTAGAAAACAACGAAGTCACCGGTTACGCCTCGTTCGGCGACTGGCGCCCCTTCGAAGGCTTTCGCTACAGCGTCGAGCACTCGGTATATGTGCGCAACGACCAGCGCGGCAAAGGCCTCGGTCCAGGGCTGATGGCAGCGTTGATTGAGCGCGCTCGCACCTGTGGCAAACATGTGATGGTCGCGGCCATCGAAAGCGGCAACCTGGCCTCGATCCGACTGCATGAACGCCTGGGCTTTATCACCACCGGGCAAATGCCCCAGGTGGGTATCAAATTTGGCCGCTGGCTCGACCTGACCTTTATGCAACTGACTTTGAACCCGGGCGCACAACCGCCCAAGGAGTGACATCGATGAGCGTTGCACAACTTCGTCGAGTCAATGCGGAAAGTTTTGCTCACTACCGGCGGGGCTTGATCGAGCTGTTGCTGGACGCGGTGCAGCATGGCGCTTCGGTGGGCTTCATGGCCGACTTCGATGAGGCCCAGGCCCGGGACTACCTGGCCGGCGTGCAAGCCGGCGTCGAGGACAGCAGCCTGCTGCTGTGGGTGGTGGTGCGCGACGAGCAGGTGATTGCCAGCGTGCAACTGGCGCTGTGCCAGAAAGCAAACGGCCTGAACCGCGCCGAGGTGCAAAAGTTGCTGGTGCACAGCAGCGCCCGTCGCCATGGCCTGGGCCAACAATTGATGAATGCCCTGGAACTCGCCGCGCGCCAGCACAAGCGTGGCCTGCTGTACCTGGACACCGAGGCCGGCTCCGGCGCCGAAGCCTTTTACCAGTCGCTGCGCTACACCAAGATCGGTGAGCTGCCCGACTATTGCCAAAGCCCGGACGGGCGCTACAGCCCGACCGCCATCTACTTCAAGACCCTGGGGCAACCTGCATGATTCCTGGTGAATATCAGATCCAGCCTGGCGAGATCGAACTGAATGTCGGCCGCCGCACCCTCACCCTCGGCGTGGCCAACAGCGGCGACCGCCCGATCCAGGTGGGTTCGCATTACCACTTTTTCGAGACCAACGACGCGCTGGAATTCGACCGAGCGGCCAGCCGTGGCATGCGCCTGAATATTGCGGCGGGCACGGCGGTGCGGTTTGAGCCGGGGCAGCGTCGGGAGGTGGAGTTGGTGGAGTTGAGTGGTGCAAGGCGGGTATTTGGGTTTGCAGGGCGGGTCATGGGCGACCTTTAGGGCCTCATCGCAGGCAAGCCAGCTCCCACAGTTGGAATGCATTCCCCTGTGGGAGCTGGCTTGCCTGCGATAGCGATTTCACATTCAACACCTATTGTTCAGGGCACACACATGAAAATCACCCGCCAAGCCTACGCCGACATGTACGGCCCCACCGTCGGTGACAAGGTGCGCCTGGCCGACACCGAATTGTTCGTCGAAGTGGAACAGGACTTCACCGTCTACGGCGAAGAGGTCAAATTCGGCGGCGGCAAGGTAATCCGCGACGGCCAGGGCCAGAGCCAATTGCTCGCCCATGAAGTGGTCGACACGCTGATCACCAATGCATTGATCATCGACCACTGGGGCATCGTCAAGGCTGACGTGGGCCTCAAGAATGGCCGCATCCACGCGATTGGCAAAGCCGGCAACCCGGACATCCAGCCCGGCGTGACCATGGCCATCGGCGCCAGCACCGAAGTGATTGCCGGGGAAGGCATGATCCTCACCGCCGGCGGCATCGACTCCCATGTGCATTTCATTTGCCCACAGCAGATCGAAGAGGCCCTCACCAGCGGCGTCACCACCATGATCGGCGGCGGCACCGGGCCGGCCACCGGCACCAACGCCACCACCTGCACCTCCGGCCCGTGGCACCTTGCGCGGATGCTGCAGGCCAGCGATTCGTTCCCGATGAACATTGGCTTTACCGGCAAGGGCAACGCCAGTTTGCCCGAACCGCTGATCGAGCAGGTCAAGGCCGGTGCTATCGGCTTGAAGCTGCACGAAGACTGGGGCACAACGCCGGCGAGCATCGATAACTGCCTGAGCGTCGCCGATGCCTACGACGTGCAGGTGGCGATCCACAGCGACACCCTCAATGAGTCGGGCTTCGTCGAAACCACCCTCGCCGCGCTCAAGGGCCGCACCATCCACACGTACCACACCGAAGGCGCCGGTGGCGGCCACGCGCCGGATATCATCAAGGCCTGCGGCTTCCCCAATGTGCTGCCCAGCTCCACCAACCCGACGCGGCCGTTCACGCGCAACACCATCGACGAGCATCTGGACATGCTGATGGTGTGTCACCACCTGGACCCGAGCATTGCCGAAGACGTGGCCTTCGCCGAAAGCCGCATCCGCCGCGAAACCATCGCCGCCGAAGACATCCTGCACGACCTCGGCGCGTTCTCGATGATCAGCTCCGACAGCCAGGCCATGGGCCGTGTCGGCGAAGTCATCACGCGCACCTGGCAGACCGCCGACAAGATGAAAAAACAGCGTGGCCCCCTGCCGGGCGACGGCGCGGGCAACGATAACTTCCGCGCCAAACGCTACATCGCCAAGTACACCATCAACCCGGCGATCACCCACGGCATCAGCCATATCGTCGGCTCCATCGAAGTCGGCAAATGGGCCGACCTGGTGCTGTGGCGCCCGGCGTTTTTCGGCATCAAGCCGACGCTGATCCTCAAGGGCGGCGCCATTGCTTCGAGCCTGATGGGCGACGCCAACGCCTCGATCCCCACACCGCAACCGGTGCATTACCGCCCCATGTTCGCCAGCTTCGGCAGCTCCCTGCACGCCACCAGCCTGACGTTTATCAGCCAGGCAGCACAGGCCGCCGGCCTGCCCGAGGCCCTGGGTTTGAAAAAGCAGATTGCAGTGGTCAAGGGTTGCCGCGATGTGCAGAAAACGGACCTGATCCACAACGACTATTTGCCGGATATCGAGGTGGACCCGCAGACGTATCAGGTCAAGGCCGATGGGGTGTTGCTGTGGTGTGAACCGGCTGAAGTGTTGCCGATGGCGCAGCGGTATTTCCTGTTCTAGCTTCGCCCCATGTGGTGAGGGAGCTTGCGCCCTCACCACAGGTACAGCGTGTTCGCGTAGGCCTCAGAACTGCTCGCGTGGGTTAAAAGCGGCTTTTTGCGCCAGCTCCTGCCACAACGCTTTCACATCGTCGTTACCCGCCGCAGGCATGACCGCCTTCAGTTGGATGAACAGGTAGCCGCGTTGCCCGGCCTTGTTCAACAAGCCGTGGCCCTTGGCACGCATGCGCTGGCCGTTCTGGCTGCCGGCTGGCACCTTGAGGTTGATCTTGCCGGTGAGGGTCGGCACGGCCACTTCCGTGCCCAGCGCCAACTCCCAGGGTGCCAGCGGCAGGTTGATGATCAGGTTTTCGCCGTCCACCTCGAACTTGGGGTGGGGTGCAAACTTGATGATCAAGTACAAATCACCGTTGGCCCCGCCACCGATGCCCGGTGCGCCCTGAGCCTTGAGGCGAATGCGCTCGCCATCGGCCACACCGGCCGGGATCTTCACGTTCAGGCTTTTGGTGGTATTGCTCACATGCCGACCGGAGGCATCGTATTGCGGCACCTGGAAGCTGATCTGCTTGGACTCGGTGGACAGGGTTTCCTCCAGGGAAACCGTGAGGTGCATCTCCACGTCCTGGCCCTTGCGCCCGGTAGGACGGCGCTGGCCGCCACCGAAAGCATCGCCGCGCGAGCCGAAGATCGAACTGAAAAAGTCCGAAAAGTCGCCCGCGTCCTGGCCGCCACCAAAGCCGCCACGGCTCTGCCAGCCCGGCGGGCCCTGGAACGGCTGGCCATGCTGGCCGTATTTGCGCAATTCGTCGTATTCGGCGCGCTTGTCGGCGCTTTTCAGCGCTTCGTAGGCCTCGGACGCATCCTTGAACTTGGATTCGGCATCCTTTTCCTTGCTGACGTCCGGGTGATATTTACGCGCCAGCTTGCGATAAGCCGACTTGATCTCCTTGTCGTCAGCCGTCGGCTCGACACCGAGAATCTTGTAATAGTCTTTGAAATCCATGGGGGCATCACCATCCGTTATCGATATCGCGCAGCCCGCCACACGGCACGCCATGGCTGGCAGCCTGGGAATTGATGTCAGGGCGCGTCATAAGTTAAGCGGCGGCACACAGGTTTAATGCAATGGCTGTGTACCGCCTGGATATGCCCACAAGATTGGGGCAAAACGCGGTCTTTCAAGATGCGATACCGCTATTTACGACGACGGACGGGTTACCGACCTGCGTAGGATCAAGCGAACAGCTTTTTTATCATCCCCTCGGTGTATTGGTAGTCCAATCGCAGCTCGGTGCCCGCGGCGATGTCTTCAGTGGCGAAAAGGGTGTTGAGGATGAACGGCTTGCGCTTTATCTGCGCCCCTGGCCCCACGCCCAGCCACATGTCGGCCTCAACATCAAACCCCACTGTCTCGACGTTATAGCCACTTGGCGCCTGGCGCAGCGGCTTGCCGTTTTCGTCATATTCAAAGTGGGTGTTTATTCGCGACAGAATATTGTCCCCCGACAAATGAATCGGCACCTCCATCAGAACGTTACCCTCGGCGACCTTCTGGCTGCCCACCTTCATGGTGTAGGTCTGGCCGCCCTCGCCGAAGATCCCCGACGGCAGTACGGTACCGCCGTAGACACCGACGATTTCTCCTTTGGCGATACGCCGGTTGGCCACCACCATGGACTGGCCGATCAACGCCTTTTCGCCAGGCACTTTCACATCCTGCGCGGTGAACGTGCGCAGTTGCAGTTGCGCTTCATAGCGTGCACCGACATGCTCATAGCCTTCGAACTGGATGTAGGGTTTGACCTGCGCGGAGGTGTATTGCGCGCCGGAATCCAAGGTCACTTGCCTCTCCAGGGTTCGGATACGGATCGGCCTGCCCTGGTAATCCCTGAGTGGGTACTTGCCGTTGTTGGCGCGGATGTAACTGCCGACCGGATTAGGGTTGGCCGTAAAGTGCACCTCCCGGCGCATGTAACTGAGTTCGGCCGTTGTATAGGGCTTGACCGGCATGGATTCCGACGCGTCGACAAACTCATCGTCGGACCCCGGCGGCGCCATCCCGCCCGCCAGGCCTCGGCGGCGCCACACGCCATTGACGTCAGGCTTGGCCACGATTGCGCTGCTGGTCAACCGCAAGGGGTTATCCGCCGCTTGTACCCATAACACGTAATGCTCGCCATCACCCGCATCGGGCATGCTCGCCACGAAGTAGCGCTTGCCATTGAAGTCGATGGCTTGCGCCTGGGACAGTTGCAAGCCGTTGCCATCGCTATCCGCCAACACTTCAAGGCTCGCTGTCGGCACCAGCGCCTGCGCCACTTCATCGCGGCTCAAGCGTTCGATCAATTGTGCTTCTTCAATCTCGAACTGCGCCTGCAATGCCTTGACCTTGGTGTCGTAGGTTGCACGGGGCAGCGTCCCGGCCTCGAAGTCGCGCTGCAAGGCTTCCATTTGTTCGTGATGGGGTTCGTTCTGTGCTTCAAACTGCGCCCGGTATTTATTCGCCACATAGTCTTTCCAGAAGTCTCTGGCGAGCATGGCTTGCAACTCCTGGGCGGAGTTATCCAGGCTGAGCACCCGTTGGTAGGCCGCATCAAGCATAGCCTGGGTCACATTGCCGAAATGGGCAAACCGGGCCTGCTGCGGTTGGCCGGGCAATTCAAGGCGATCCTTGAGCCCATGGCGATACGCCATGCGCACCTCCACCTCTTCCACGGCCCTCAAGGCGCTCTCCCGTTGGGCAGGGCTCAAGCCCTCACGCGCGTTGATCGCAGCCCTGCGCTGGTCGATATCCTCCAGGGCGATCTTTTCCAGCTCATCGAGACGGAACAGCCCCTTGGACAGCTTCAGCAGGGCCTCACCCTGGGTCGAGTCCAAAGCGAGTGCCTTGGCGTTGTAGGTCATCAGCAGAATCTCCAGGTTGCTGAAGGTCAACGCCGCCCGGTCACAGCAGGCCGCCCGCCCCGCCCACTCGAACATCTCCTTGCGCAACTGCTCGGACTCATTGCTGTTTTGCGTGATGCCATCGATCACCTCCCAGATGCGGCGCTGCAAGTCTTCACGCCCGGCAGGCGCTATTTCCAGGTCCCGGAGCACTTCAAAGAAGCCGTCCGAACCCGGTAACGCACGCAGGGTGGACCACTGGAGCCGGCGCTGCGCCAACTGCTCAGTGGAAAAGCCTGTGGACCAGCGCCGAAACGGAGCATCCGCGTCATGCGACACCACCGGGCCATCCACCGCACTCGTCACACTGGCGACCAATCGATTGGCTGCTCGCTCGGTGGCGGTGAGCCGGTCGCCGTAGGCGTTGATGCGTTGTCGCGTATCGGCGGACAGCGGGTTAAGGCCCAGGTCGGTTACCCGGGTGACCCGCAGTGTCTGTTCCAGTTGCTCGTCCGACGGGGCGATCAGCGCATCGGGCAAGGTGGAAATATTGTTGCCACGCAGGTACACCATGTCCAACAGGGGGAGCTCGTCCAAGCCGGTAGGCCAGGTATCGAGGCCGGTGGCCCCCATGCCCAACGAGTGCAGGTTGGTCATTTGGCTGAAGTCCGGCGCCCTACTCAGGGGGTTTGAATTGAGTACCAGAGCCTTGAGCGTGGTGCGTGACGAGAGTATCGCCGCCGAATCGGCAGTCAGGCGGATCCGGTTGTTTTGCAGGGACAAGCGGGTCAAGCCATGCATCTGCCCCACCGCCGGCGGTAACTCACGCAACTGGTTCTTGGACAAATCGAGCCAGCGCACCCCACGAAAACGCGCGAGGAACCCTTCCGGCGAGGTTCGAAGGTTCATATTGCTCAGTTTGAGCGAACCCACATGGCTGAAATCCGCGTCCAGGTCAGGCAGGCTCGGCAGGTTCAGATCACTGAGGTTCAACTCCAGGCCGAAAGGTTCGCCATCATTGGTGAGCTGTTGCGGTGTTTCTTGCCTCCAGCAGCGCAAGATGCGGTCCCAGGCCTGGTGGCGGTCACGCAAAGACCCTGCGTCATTGGCACGCTCGCCAACACGCACATAGCGCTGGCGCTCACCACCGCCTGAGAACAGCCACCCGTTCAACTGCCGGAGCAGCACAGAATGCTCTTGCCAGAGGCGGTTGAGCTGCGCATCGGCCCCTTCACCCCAGGACCAGATAAGCGCCCTGGCCTTCTGCACGGAGTACTCGGGGTACATGTACTGCACCTTCTCGATGCGCGGGTTTTTACTGTCGAAAGCGCCCTCCAGTGCCCCTTGCAACAGGTCGGGTCGAGACTGGGCCAGGTCCTGCCAGTACTTATCGAAGGTTTTCCAATAATCGGGGGGGAAGCGATTATTCTCGAGCAAGGTGACATTGTTGATACGTGCCACGGTTTCCAATTGATCCGCGGGCGGCACCAGGTTGTCCTGTGGTACCTGTTGCAGACGGTTTTGACGCAGGTCGAGGCGCTCCAGCCCGGCTTGCTCTCTCAACCCCGAGGGCCAACGCTCGATGCGCGTCCTATACAGACTCAGCTCTCTTAAATGGGGCATGCCACTGAAGTCTGGCGTTACGCCCAGCGGATTACTCGACAGGTCGAGCACTTGCAGCGCATTGAGATTACTCACCAAGCCCGCGCTATGTTCAGTCAACTGCAAGCCGTTGTCGTGCAGCGTCAACGCAGTGAGCTGCTTCATGTCGCCAATCACCGCAGGCAGCTCGGTCATTTCGGCCCCGGTGATGCTCAAACTGTTCAGCTCGTTAAAGTTTTCGAGGAACAACGCACTGGAATGCCCACCCCATTTGACATTCGACAACACCAATTCCTGGACATGGTCGAAGCCTCCTTTTATGGCGGGCAAATCCACCCCATAGAGGTTGTCCCTGGGCAGGCGAATGTGCAGTTGGCTCCCGGTCTCACGGCGCCAGCAGCGTTTGATCTCTTCGCTCACACGCCACTCCTCGCTGTAAGGGGCCAAGGCCCGCGCTCCCTTAGCTTGCGCCCAGACTTTCAAGGTTTTTTTCAGGGTGCGGTACTCCAACTCACGGCGGCTCAACTCGCCCCGCACGTCTTCACCCAGCGACTCAATGAACGCCGTGACCTGCTCGTCGCTGAAGGTTGGAAACAACCGCCGTACCCGCTCCGCCGGGGAGCGAAGCACATTCCCCGCCGTCCTTAACAACTGACGCACCCCAGGCGCGCCGCCCAATAGCCTGGCCATCGGGTCGTAGTCAGGTTTGCGCAGTGGGTTCTCCTCCAGCACCGTGCGCAACGGCCCTCGCGGTAACGGGCTGCGTTGAATCGCCTGCTTGAGTTCAACGGCACTGCTCAAGCCCAGGCGCTGGCGTTCATCGAGTGCCAATTGTTCCCAGATAGCGCTGTAGAAATCACCGGGCATGGAGGCTTGGAAGTCGCCGCTTTCCAGCAGCACCAATGTGCGTTTATGCGGAAAGTCAGGCGAGCCGATGGCATCCAGCACCGTGCCTTCAGCCGAATACTGACGCAGCTCGATGCGCGAACCCCGGTGCCAGCCCGGCAGGGTTTCCAGGGTGCGCAAGGCCAGGCGCTGGCTGTCCAGGTGCGTCTGGGTGTCCAGGTGCAACCCTTCGTAGGCACGGGCCACCCGGGTTTCCTGAGCACACCATCGGGCTTGCGTGGCCAGGGGCTCGGGCAAACGACGGGTGCTGCGAAAGGCCTGCAACTGATCGGTCGTCGCCCCTTGCAGCACACCCTCGGCGACCGGTGTGGGCAAGGCCGGGTAGGTATCCAGCAGACGTTGCACATCGGCATCGGGCGCAGGGTTCAGCGCTTGGTAGCGTTGTTCCAGTAACGGCCCCTTGAGGCTGTCAACGGCATCGCCGAGATAGTGGCGCAGCTTGCCGGCGCGCACCTCCAGCGACTCCTCGGGGCTGCCGGGAAACTCCTTGAGCAGCGGGTCGACACCCTGCAACGTATACAACAACTCGCGCAGCAAACCGCCCCGGACCATGGCGCTTTCGGTCACCACCATCACGCGCTTGCTGGCTGAAGCCGGTGCATCGGGCGTCTCCCAGAGCACCTCGCCCTGGGGGCCGATGACTTTCAGCGCCACGTTGTCAGGCAAGAGGCCACGGCGTTGAAGCAGATCAAATTGCAGCTTGGGTTCGGCTTTCGAGTACACCAAGGGGTCACTGCTTCTGATGCGCTCGGCAAAGGTGGTGAGCTGCTGGTGCAGTTCAAAGCGTTTGAGCGTGTCTTCCAGTAACCACGGCAACGGCTCGTGATGGACCGCGGCCTGGCGCAACACGTCGGTGTCGACACCGCTGATGCGCAGCGGGTCCGCCTGGTCGACAAGCCCCAGGCGCTTGAGCAAGGTCGGTTCATCCCAGGTCAGCGGTTCTTCCAGCTCATGGCTCCATACCCCGTTGTGGTTGTGTTCCAGCTCCGGGGTATAAGCGCCGGAGCGGGTCGGGTGCTGGATGCGGTAATCACCGGTGAGGGTGTCTTGCTTGACCTGGTAATGGGCGTCCTCGAATGCCACCAGTTGCTGCCCGTCATGCTCGTACAGGCCCAGCGCGTTGGCCTTGGCCTCGGGCGCCGGTTTGACGGGCGCTTCGTAGGGCGCGAGGTCAGGGTTCCACAGCACCTGCTTGCCGGACGGCATCGTCACAGGCTTGAGATGCTCCACCGCGCTCTGCCATTTGACGGCAGGCAGTACCTTGGCGCCGGTGGCAATAAACGCCACGTTCAACGCCACCGAGGCAAAATGCGCCCACATTTGCCGCGGCTCGCCTTGTCCATAAGCCTCTATCCCTTCAAAGACCTCGTAGCACATCTGCGACGCGCCCACGGCCAGCATGATGGGCCCCAACCCTGGCACCACGAAGGCCGCCAGGTTGAACACGCTGACAGCGGCGTCGAAAAAACCTTCCAGACGCTCCAGCCGCGCCTTGCGATCCTCGTCCTCGGTGGGTACGGCCACGGCCCGCGCATCACTCAAAATCTTGCGGATATGTGCCTGCCGACTGCGCTGCCAAAGGTCACCACTGAGCAGGAAGCCGTCCATGGGCAAACGCACCAACGAGGTACGCAGCGGATAATCGGCCCCACCGTTGCCATTATCGGCTGGCTGGTACAACCGGCTGAAACGGGCGAAAAAACTGCCTTGCTCGTGCACCGGTATAAAGCGACTAAAAAAGCGTCGATAGGATGCGCTGTGCAAGCGCATGCGCAGATCGACCATGAACTCGCCGCTGGAGGCGTACTCCTTGACCGGCTGTTGCGGGTCGCCGGGTATGTACACCACCAGTGGCTCGGTACGGTCCGAACGTTCACGGTCTGGCCCGATCAGCAGCGGCCCTACCAGCACGCGGTCCAACACCTTGAGGGCGGCGTAGGTGACCGGCTTGCCCGCCAGCTTCGGTGTGCCGGAACCGGCCACCACCTGTTTGAGCATCTGGTAGGCATCGGCACTCAACGCGCCGTTTAACTGCAACCGGGCAATCTCGATGCTCAGCGCCAGTTGCTGGCGTTGATGCTCCTCAAGCAACTGCTCCAGCGCCTCGCGCTCTTGGGCGGCGTCGGGTTCGACAACCGCCTTGATGTGCTTCTGGTATTGCGCGCCGAGGTCCAGGGTGCGGCACAGCTTGGCAAACTCATGGGGCTTGATCGCCACCGCGTGGGCGTTGACGGCGGCGAATGTCGCAATGATGTGGGGGTTCTCGGGATTCCAGCGGGTAATGAGTTGGCAATCGGTGCACGGCGAAGGCTGTTCTTCATCGGCCTCGAAATTGGCCAGAGCCGCTTCCAACAGGGATGTACCACGGTAGGTGTAGGTCAGGCTGGGGTCGTTTTGCTGTTCAAAAACAAAGGCCCCGTAGAAATCGTCGCGAGCACCTTTGTAGGCGTATTTGCGCACGAGGAACACATTGCGTACATCCAACTCCAGGTTGAACTGCTTTTTGATCGCGTCCTTGAGCGGCTGCTCGGCGAACGCCAGGATGTCGTCGATCTGGCCAAGATGTTCTTCGATTGAATTGAGGGTTTCGCGAAAACGTGTGTGCTGCTCGGCCAGGGTGGTTTTGTCTTGGTGAGTCGCGGCCAGGTACCAGGAAGGAATGTCCATCTCGTGCTGGCCCAGCTCTTCCTGGCGCTGGGTCGTGCCCTCCAGGAACCAGCTTGGCACGCGTTGTTTGAGGAAGTCGTAGTGCACGCCGCGCAGGTCGGCGGTAAAGGTTGCATCAGGCATAGCGGTTCATCCGTGAGCGGTAAAACCGCAGCCTAGCCAAACCCCGGCAGCCTCAAGACGTAGCTATGTAGCGCGAATGCCGATGGATTTACGGATCACCGGTCTACGCATCCGCGCGCCAGTGGCATACACTGCGCGGCCGTTTTTTGCCCGGAACCTGTGAGACATGAAAAACGCATCCCCAGCCCGTGCCTGCGGCATCGACTTCGGCACGTCCAACTCCACCGTCGGCTGGATCCGCCCCGGCGAGGAGACGCTGATCGCGCTGGAGGACGACAAGATCACCCTGCCGTCAGTGGTGTTCTTCAACTTCGAGGAGCGCCGCCCGGTCTACGGTCGCCTGGCGCTGCACGAATACCTGGAGAACTACGAAGGCCGCCTGATGCGCTCGCTCAAGAGCCTGCTGGGTTCCAAGCTGATCAAGCACGACACCAGCGTGCTCGGCACTGCCATGCCCTTCACCGACCTGCTGGCACTGTTTATCGGCCAACTCAAGAGCCGCGCCGAAGCCAACGCCGGCCGTGAGTTCGAAGAAGTGGTGCTGGGCCGCCCGGTGTTCTTCGTCGATGACGACCCGATGGCCGACCAGGAAGCAGAAAACACCCTGGTGGACGTGGCGCGCAAGATCGGCTTCAAGGACATCTCCTTCCAGTACGAACCGATTGCTGCTGCCTTCGATTACGAGTCCACCATCACCAAAGAAGAGCTGGTGCTGATCGTCGACATCGGCGGTGGTACCTCCGACTTCTCCCTGGTGCGCCTGTCGCCGGAGCGTCGTCACAACGACAACCGCCAGAGCGACATCCTCGCCACCGGCGGCGTACACATCGGTGGTACCGACTTCGACAAACAGCTCAGCCTACAAGGCATGATGCCGCTGTTCGGCTACGGCAGCCGCATGAAAAGCGGCGCCTACATGCCCACCAGCCACCACATGAACCTGGCCACCTGGCACACCATCAACTCGGTGTACTCACAAAAATCCCAGCTGGCCCTGGGCAGCATGCGCTACGACATCGAAGACACCGGCGGCATCGACCGCCTGTTCAAACTGATCGAACAGCGCGCCGGGCACTGGCTGGCCATGGAAGTGGAAGAAACCAAGATCCAGCTCACCCACCAAGACAGCCGCCACGTGCCGCTGGACCGCATCGAAGCCGGCCTGAGCGTAGACCTGAGCCGCGCACTGTTCGAGTCGTCCATCGACAGCTTGCTGGAACGTGTACGCGGCAGCGTCACGCAGTTGCTCAACGACGCCTCGGTGAGCGTGGCGCAGGTGGACACCGTGTTCTTCACCGGCGGCTCCAGCGGCATCCCGGCACTGCGCCACAGCATCTCGGCAATGCTGCCGAATGCGCGGCATGTGGAAGGCAATATCTTCGGCAGTATTGGCAGTGGTTTGGCGATTGAGGCGAGCAAGCGTTACGGTTGCTGAGTTGTAGCTAAAACCGTGGCACGCCCCTCCGACGGTAACCACGATGCGAAGCGAGCCGCTCTTGATCTTGATCTGCTTTTGATCTTAGGCGCCCCGTCAAACCACGCTGGCCGAACGCAGGCTTGAATTCGTGGGTAACCCGGCAGGACGCCGGGTTAGCCGCCCCGCGCCATGGATGGCGCGTGGCGGCGGCCCACGGATTCAAGCCTGTGTTCGGGCACACCGAGCGTGAGCGAGGTGCCGAGTGGTGGGGCAAGAGCCCTTTGGTTACTTTGGGGCTTTTCCAAAGTGACCCGCCGTCAGGGCGGAACCCTAAGCGGCCCTTACCGCAGCAATGGATATACACACAATCCAACTGCGTTGACTGCCAGGCCGCCTTCGCGAGCAAGCCCGCTCCCACAGTTTGATCGCGGGGCGTCAGATAGACAGGGGCCGGCTGTGAGGCCGTCATCGCAGGCAAGCCAGCTCCCACAGGTGATCGCATTTCAATGTGGGAGCGGGCTTGCCCGCGATGGCGTCAGCCCAGGCGACACAAGGCCTAAACCATCCCCCCAAGCTTCAGCTCGCTCTTGAGATAGGCATAGTAAATCGGCCCCGCCACCACCCCCGGCAAGCCGAACGCCGCCTCAAACACCAGCATCGCCAACAACAACTCCCACGACTTGGCACTGATCTGCCCGCCAACAATACGTGCGTTGAGGAAGTACTCAACCTTGTGGATCACGATCAAATACCCCAGCGCCGCCACCGCCACCCAGATCGACAACGACAACGCCACAATGGTGATCAGCGTGTTGGAGATCAAGTTACCGATCACCGGCAGCAGGCCGAGCAGGAAGGTCAGCACGATCAGGGTCTTGGTCAACGGCAGGTGGATGCCACACAACGGCAGCACCACCGCCAGGAACACCGCAGTGAAGGCGGTGTTCAGCGCGGCGATCTTGATCTGAGCAAAAACGATGTTGCGAAACGCCTGGACCAGCAGGTGCAAACGGTCGAACAGCGCGGCGGCCAAGGGTTTGCGCTTGGTCAGGTCGGGCACGCGCTGCAAGGCGATGATCGCGCCCAGCACCATGCCGATCAGCAAGGTGACGAACATGTGGGCAGCGTCTTTGCCGACCAGTTGCAGTTCGCTCAGGTGCTTGCTCAGCCAATCGCCAATGGCCACGCGAAACTCCGCGGCGCTGGCAGGCAGGTAAGCGTCGATGGACGGCGGCAATTGGCCGCGCGCGCGGTCGACCACGCCCATGAATTTATCCAGGGACGCCCCGGGGTTTTCCGCTTCGTGGAGCAGGAAGCTGATGGCGCCGGCGAAGATCAAGGCCAGCACGCTGACAATCAAGGTGCCCAGCAAAGCCACCGCCAGCCAGCGTGCGCGCCGGCCTTCGATCAGGCGTTGCAGTTGAGGGGTGAGCATGTTGACCAGCTCATAGACCAACAGGCCGGCCAGCAGGCTGGGCAGCAATTTCAGCGGCAGTACCAGCAGCAACCCGCCGAAAATGATGATGTAGCTAGACAGCAACAACACATGACGCTGAGAAAACGTTGGCATACAGCCTCAAAACAAACGGCGTTGAAGGATGTTGTAGGAGCGAGCTTGCTCGCGAAAAACGCAAGAGCGCCTCGTTTAGTCAGGGCGCCCGTGTGATCGTTCACGTTTTTCGCGAGCAAGCTCGCTCCTACAAAGGGGCTGTGTGCGAGTGTCGCAGCCTTCTATGGCCCGGGGCTATTATTTCTTCAGGCAGGTGCTCATGAAGGTTTTGCGCGCGTCACCGGCCAAGGCTTGGGTTTTCGCCGACGCATTGCAGTCTTTCATCTTCTGCTGCTGCGGGGTCAGGGTCTTGGCGTCGTTGGCGGCAGGTGCCGACAGGCAGGTCTTCATGAAGGCCTTGCGGTCATCGCCCTTGAGCGTCTTGGTGGTGGCCTCGGCATTGCAGGTGGTCATTTTGTTCTGCTGGGCAGTGGCGGCAAAACCCTGGGCACACATCAGCAGGCCCATCATCAACAACGGAATACGCAGCATCTTCATGGAGTTTTCTCCCTGTTACCGTGCCGACGGGCACGGCCTACCGCGCAGTGTAGTCAAAACCTGTTACAACTTCACCGGCCACGAATATTCGCCCGTCGGTATTGCTCTGGCGTGCAGCCAGCGTGGCGCTGGAACATGGCGATAAACGCCGAGGCGGTGCTGTAGCCCAGATCAAACGCAACGTGTTGCACGCTACGGTCGCTGTCCAGCGCTTCGATGGCCGCCAGGTAGCGCAGGCGCTGGCGCCATTCGCCAAAGCTCATGCCCAGCTCGCGCACAAACTGGCGCGCCAGGGTCCGCTCGCTCACATGCACCTGCTCGGCCCATTGCGCCAGCGGGCGGTTGTCTCCCGGCTCTGCCTGCATGCCCTCCAAGACCCCAAGCAACCCAGGGTGGCGGGCGTAGGGCAGGAAGCAATCGTGGACCGGCGCCTGCCGGAGTTGGTCCACCAGCACTTGGGCCAGCCGGATGTCGGCGTCGGTGCGCGGCGCATTGACGTCGCGCAGGGCGAAATCCTTGAGGATCGCCTTGAGAATGTCGCTGATCGCCAGCGTGCAAGGCTGCTGCGGCAACTGCTCGCATAGCTGCGGCGCCAGACCTACGGAGTGGTAGACAATCGCCTCGGCATTGTAGGAGCTGTGCTCGGTATGCGGCGGCACCCACACCGCGTATTGCGGTGGCGACATGAAGCGATTGCCCGCCACTTCCATGCGCATCACGCCGCTGGCCGAGTAATCCAGCGAGCCCCAGGTGTGCTGGTGCGGGGTGCATTCGGTGTCCGGGGCAAAATCGGAATACCGAAAGTACACCGGGCTTGGCAGGCGGGCGAAATCGGGCAGGCGTACGGTGTGTCGGGACATATTGTCTGGATTCAACGCTCGGTTGTCTGGATCGCAGTATAGGCTTCGATCCAGACAGAGGATAATCCTGCCTCGTCAACACACTGGGTTTCTTTTCAATGCAATACGCGTATCCACTGCTGGCTATCTTTATCTGGGCCGGCAACACCGTGGTCAACAAATTGGCCGTGGGCTCGATCTTCCCGGCTGAAATCGGCTTTTACCGCTGGCTGTTCGCAGCGTTGCTGTTCACGCCGTTCATGCTCAAACCGGTGGTCGCCCACTGGCCGCAGATCCGCCCCAACCTGGGCAAGATCTTTATCCTCGGCGTGCTCGGCATGGCGGTGTATCAAAGCCTGGCTTACTACGCCGCGACGCTGACCAGCGCCACCAACATGGGCATCATCCTGTCGCTGATGCCGCTGATGGCGCTGACCGCCGCGATCATCAGCCTTGGCCAACGCCTGACCTTTGGCGCCTTGACCGGCGCGGTGCTGTCGTTCGCAGGCGTGGTAGTGGTGGTGTCAGCCGGCAGCCTGGGCGCGCTGCTGCAACATGGGGTCAACCTGGGCGACGGCATGATGCTGATTGCCACGCTGGCCTACGCGGTCTACAGCACCCTGCTGAAAAAATGGCAGCTGCGACTGCCGCCGTTGGTGCTCCTGTATTTGCAAGTGCTGGTGGCGGTGGTGGTGCTGTTTCCGCTGTACCTGTTCTCGGCCAAGGCAGGTCTGGGCTGGGCGAATATCCCGCTGGTGCTGTATGCGTGCCTGCTGGCGTCGATGCTGGCGCCGTTGGCGTGGATGCACTCGGTGAAGACCCTGGGGCCAAGCCGTACCACGCTGTTTTTCAACCTGCTGCCCTTGATTACCGCGCTGATTGCGGCGCTGGTGCTCAAGGAAGAGCTGGCGCTGTATCACTTGGTGGGCGGTTTGCTGACCTTGGGTGGGGTGATTTTGTCGGAGCGTTGGACCACGCCGGTTGGCCGGAGGGTCAGCGTGGCCTGAGCCATCGCTATCGCAGGCAAGGCAGCTCCCACAGGGGAATGCATTTCAAAGGTAGGAGCTGGCTTGCCTGCGAAGAACGATAACGCGGTTGCCCGGTTAAACCCCGGCCGCCTTCAGCCGCCGGGCATGCTCGACAAACAAACGGATCGGCTCGGCCCCATTGCCCACCAGCCCCAGGGATTGGTTGACGATATCGAAGTGGTCCAGGGCGTAGTCATCGCCGATCACCGTGCCCAGGTGCGAGCTGTAACGCCCGACCAGGCCGTCACACTGGCCCTTCTCCCGCACAAAGCTGCGGGCGAACCAGCGGCAACTGCGATTCGTCCCATCCAGCAAGTTGCGCCCGCGGTCGGTCTTGCCCGGCTGCAAGGTGCCGGACCACGAGTAATAGCGCACACCGTTGACCTCCTCCACTCCCTGCCCACCCCATTCCTGGGGCAACCCCTGGGGATATTGGCGATTGAACAGCGCCACACCCGCGCTGGTCAGGGACTGGTGCGAGGCCGGCAGATCGGCCTTGAAGCGCGGCCCGCGATAGCCGGTTTCCAGCAGGCCCATCACCCAGGCTGCCAAGTGAAAAGCAGCGCTCATCAGCCGGCCTTTGACGCTGTCGACCGGGTAATGGGCGTGGATATGATCGGCCAGTTCCGAGCCATGATTGGGCCCGGCCACCGAGGTCACCGAGGCCACCCATTGCGGGCGCGTGGCCGCCGCATAGCGAGCGGTGAGCGAGCCCTGGCTATGCCCGATCAGGTTGACCTTGTCGGCGCCGGTTTCGCGCAGAATCCGCTCGATCTGCACCAGTAACTGCTCACCGCGCACCTCGCTGGAATCCAGCGGCGCAACCTGCACAGCAAATACCTGCGCCCCACCAGCCCGCAGCGCCGGGACGATGCCGTACCAGTAGGGGAACCACCCCAGGCGTACAAAACCCAGCATGCCGGGCACCAGCACCAAGGGGTAACGTGTAGCTAACGACTGCGGCATGGGCCGAACGTCCTTGATCCAGACGGAATAAAGTCAGGCTAGCCCACGCCCGCGACCAGAAGATGACACCCGCCGGCAAATCCAATAAAACTTTTTGCTCCGCCCAGGACTCACACCTGATAACGACCCCGCCGGCAGAGCGTGGCGTACAACCGGATTAGCCCCAGGAGATTGAAATGACTCAAGCACAATTGACTGACGTTGCAACCCTGCGCAGCCGCGCCCGCCAGAACGTCGAAAACGGCGCCGTGACCGAAGGCTACGACGCCGACCGCGAAGAAATCATCCGTCTGCTCAACGAGTCGCTGGCCACCGAACTGGTCTGCGTGCTGCGCTACAAGCGTCACTACTTCATGGCCAACGGCCTCAAGGCCAGCGTGGCTGCCGATGAGTTCCTGGAACATGCCACCCAGGAAGCCGAGCACGCCGACAAACTGGCCGAGCGCATTGTGCAGCTGGGCGGCGAGCCGGAGTTCAACCCCGACCTGCTGTCGAAGAACTCCCATGCGCAATACGTGGCAGGCAACACCTTGAAAGAAATGGTCTACGAAGACCTGGTGGCCGAACGGATCGCCGTAGACAGCTACCGCGAGATCATCCAGTACATCGGTGACAAAGACCCGACGACCCGTCGCATCTTCGAAGACATCCTGGCCCAGGAAGAAGAACACGCCGACGACATGGCGGATATTCTGCAGGACCTGTAACCACTAACACTGCAACACCCCACTGTGGGAGCGGGCTTGCCCGCGATAGCGTTGGATCAGTTGATAAATCATTGACTGATACTCCGCTATCGCGGGCAAGCCCGCTCCCACAGTTACTTAACAGTTTTTGGCGCCTTGCCTTCCTTCATCTGTTGCAGCAACGGTGCGCACTCATTGGGCTCGCCACCACTTGGGGCCACCAAGGCGAGCAAGCCCGCAGCAGGCCCGGCAATCACACCCAGAGCGACCATGCCCGCACCGCGCAGGGCCAGCGGGATGGCCTTGACCCCGGCATTGGGCTTGATGAACGGCCCGTTGACGTACAGCGGTGAACGCAGGGAGAACAGGCGAAAGCCCTTGGATTCCGGCGTGATGGTCAGGTCCAACTGCTCGGTGGCCATATTCGCGGTGCCGTCGATGTAGATGATCGCGTTCTCGGTATCGAACACAAACAGCCGCGTGGTCGCCAGGCCCGTCTTGATGCCGAAGTCCGCCGCCGCGCAATTGATCTTCACTTCCTCGTCGCCGAACAGGCGGCCTACCACGTAGTTACCCACGTTGAGCCCGGCGATTTCCATCAGGCTACGGCTGATGGCGCCATCGTTGATGAGCATCTTCAGGTCGCCGTTGGAGGTGCCCAACAGTGCCGCCACGGAGTTACCGCGCCCGGCAATATCGGCGTCGCCGTTGAGTTCACCAAAGCTGGTTTTCATCGGTTCGAAGGTGGGGAACAACTGCTTGAGCTTGAAGTTACGCGCCGTGAGTTTGGCGCGGCCTTCCATCGGCGTAGTGCGACCGTTCAAGCGAATCTGCGCATCGAGCTTGCCACCGGCCACGCCGAAACGCAGGGGTTCGAGGCTCAGTTGGCCGTCGTTGAGCACTAGGTGGGTGTAGAGGTCGGTGAAAGGCAAGTCGGCACTGTGGACGATGCGTTTGCCAGTGAACTCGACGTCAGCATCCATATCGTGCCAACGCTCGGTGCGGAACTCCTCAACCGGCAGCACTTTGGTCGCCGGCTGTTTGCTTTCACCGCCACGGGCTTTTTGCTTGGCATTGGAGTCCGCGCCGATCAAAGGCGCCAGGTCATCCATCAGCAGTTGGTTGGACACCAGCGCGCCACTGAGCTTGGGCCGTGGCTGGCTGGCGACATAGGCCAGGTCGCCATGGATGTCGCTGTTGCCGATCTTGCCGTTGAAGTTCTCATAGCGGAAGGAGGCGCCGCTGGCTTCATGCAGTTTGGCGATCAGATGGCCGTCGGTGGAATAGGCCGGCGAGTCCGGCAGGGTCACGCCGGTCAGCGGGTACAGGTTGCCCAGGCTGCTGCCCGACAGTTTCAGGCGCAGGTCCAGGGCGCCGAGGTTCAGCGGGTCGGTCAGGGTACCGGCCAGCGCGATGCTGGTGTCGGCGATCTTGACCTGGGCTTGCAGCGGGAACGGCTTGGCCGCGTCCTGCAAGGCCAGCAAGCCACCGATCTTGCCCGTGCCCGCAAGCTTCTGGCCATGATACTGGCCTTTGACCTTGAGGCCGAACGCGTAGTCCTGGGGCGCCGAGCCTTTTTCCAGGGCCTTTTTGGCATCGGCGTCGCCGACGATTTCACCGAAGGGAATCGGCTTGCCCAGCGGGTCGATGATCACATCCAGCTGGGTCTTGAGGCTTTGATCGTCGAGGGTCACATGGCCTTTGTCGAAGCCGATGGCGCCAATGTCCACCACCCAGTTGGACGGTTCGGCGTTGGGGTCCTTGGGGTCGAACTTGAAGGTCCAGTTGGCGCGGCCATCCGCCAGGCGCTGCAACTGGGCACTGGGTTCAGTGAGGTCGATGCGCGGGATCACCACACGCTGCACCAGCAAAGCCAGGGGCGAAATACGCAGCTCAACCTTCTTGAGCGTGACCATCTGCGGTTGTTTCGACCAATCGGGGTTACCCAGGGTCAGGTCTTCGGCAATCACATGGGGCCACGGCACCCAGGCGCGCCAGCCGCCTTCATCGGGCTCACGCTG
This sequence comes from Pseudomonas fjordensis, assembly GCF_976987115.1. Lineage (NCBI taxonomy): Bacteria > Pseudomonadati > Pseudomonadota > Gammaproteobacteria > Pseudomonadales > Pseudomonadaceae > Pseudomonas > Pseudomonas fjordensis. The sequence continues at coordinate 655,084 of NZ_OZ336860.1, read as the reverse complement.
CCACACCACGGCGAGGTTGCCGTTAATGGCGAACGGGCGATGCAGCTCTTCGGAGACCTTGGCATTGAGGGGCGGCTTGATGCGGTTCCAGTCGAAGAACACCAACACCAGTACCACGATGGCCATTAACAGAACGAAGCTGGCGCAGCTCCAAGCGACGATTTTACGAGTGCGCGTCATTGCACAGGACTCCTGAATACGACTGGCTGGGCAACAGCCTTTTAAACAGCTTATAGGACTACGACTGGCAAAGTGCCTGGGGGTTTAACGCAACGGCGGATTTAGCCGAAAAAAGCGATTTTCCTGATCAACCAGACAATTTCCCCCATCGATGACGCACCATTGTTACCCAGGTTCGTGTCGAAAATACCCACATCGGTGCAAAGCCGCGGGCTTGAGAGGCTCGGTCTAGAGCCTCCGGCGAGAACAATCAATTCTGTTGATTATTACCATTGTGTTTATGAACTTTTATATCGACTTATCAAGGGTAACATTAGCCCTGTACCCACTTTATCGCCCTCCCAAGGAGCAACCATCATGAAACGCCAATTACTCGCTACTGTTCTGTTATCTGTCCTGGCTTCCAGCGCTTTTGCCCTGCCAGCCGCCGAACAGGCCACCCCACAGAACAAAGCCCAAGCCGTGCAAACCAGCCAAACCGTAGCTCGCAGCGGTTCGCAAGAAGACGAAAACCGTGACTACGCCAAAGGCGCCGTGGCTGAAAATGGCTACAACCGCCTGCAAGAGAAAGGTCTGGTTGAAGGCGGTGCTGAACAAGCCAACAAACGCGCCTACACCGAAGGCGTTGCTGAAGGCGGTGCCGACCGTCTGCAAGAACTGCATCAAGCACAGAGCTAAGCCTGTGGTGGCCCAGAAAAAAGCCCGATCTGCCGATCGGGCTTTTGCTTTTATATAGACCGCGTCACGCCCCGCCCCTGCCAAGTTCGACGCCGGCAAAGCGCTTTTGCTAGAGTGCGTCGCTGTACTTGCCGACAAAGCTCATCCGCTCATGCTGCCCCGCGCCGAACAAAAGCAACAGACCCGCCTCGCCCTGATGGACGCAGCCCGCCATCTGATGGAGTGTGGCCGTGGGTTTGGCAGCCTGAGCCTGCGCGAAGTGGCCAAGGCCGCGGGTATCGTGCCCACCGGTTTCTATCGCCATTTCGCCGATATGGACCAACTTGGGCTGGTATTGGTCAGCGAAGTCGGCCAGACCTTCCGCGCCACGATCCGCCTGGTGCGCCACAACGAATTCGTGATGGGCGGCATCATCGATGCCTCGGTGCGCATCTTTCTCGATGTGGTCTCGGCCAACCGTTCGCAATTTCTGTTTCTGGCCCGCGAACAGTACGGCGGCTGCCTGGCCGTGCGCCAAGCCATCGCCGCCCTGCGCGAAGACATCACACGCGACCTGGCCGCCGACCTGACGTTGATGCCCAAGTTGCAGCACCTGGATGCGGAAGGTTTGCATGTGATGGCCGACCTGATCGTCAAGAGCGTGTTCGCCACCCTGCCCGATATCATCGACCCACCGGCCCACGCCTTGCCGGCCCACCTCACGCCCCAGGCGAAAATCACCCAACAACTGCGCTTTATCTTTATCGGCCTCAAGCATTGGCAAGGGCTGGGCAGCACCGAATAAAGCAATCAACCCGCCGTGTGGAAACGCTTGGCCGTGGTGTAGTGCTTGTTCCAATAGCTATTGCTCAATGAATCGATACGAATGGTTTTGCCGGTGCGCGGCGAATGGATGAATTTGCCTTGGCCGATATAAAGGCCGACATGGCTGACCTGGCCGCGCCCGTTGCCTTTGAAAAACACCGCATCCCCTGGCTTCAACGCATTGCGCTTGATGGTCGCCGCCGATGAGCGGTGCATGGCCGTGGTGGTGCGCGGTATCTGGATATTGGCCTGGGTCTTGAACAGGTACACCAGGAAGCTGCTGCAATCAAAGCCCTGCTCTGCAGAAGTGCCGCCCCACTTGTAGGGCGTGCCCAGCAACTCATGGGCGCGATCGATCACGTCGTCGATAGAAGCTGGCTTGATACTTTGCAGCGACGAACCGAAGGTGGCGCGGGGCTGAAAGTTGGCCGATGCCGATGAAATAAAGAAGGTCAGGCTGACCAGGCATATACAGAAAATTGATCGAAGCATGATAAACGTCGCGGTGGCATTAAACAGGGCGCATAGCCTAAAGAACCCGCAGGTAATCTCATGAACTCCAAATCCTCATGATTCGTAGGACAAATCCTAAAAACCGCCTACCGAGAAAAAGATGAAAGAAATTTCATCAAGCTGAGCGCCACCATCAACGCAAAACGCCCTTCGCCGGTGCTATAAACATCCGATACGCACCAAATTGATACACGCACCGAATTATCCGACGCCCTATTGAGCAGCATGCCTGCCTGACTACAGGGAATTCCTACTCAATTCCATGATTGGCAAGCCCCTTGCTCTAGGTCTTTCATCGCTCACAGCTGGAAGCTCTCTGATGCTGGTGATACACCGCCGAATCGCCCCCCAAGCCCTCTGGGCCGCCGAGTTGCTGCTCAACTTCGAAGCCCGCAGCAAAAGCCGCCTGCGCTGTTTCAGTGCCGACGGTGAAGACGTCGGCCTGTTTTTGGAGCGGGGCCAGCCGCCCTTGCACGATGGTGAATTCCTACAGGCAGAAGACGGACGCGTCGTACGGGTGTGCGCCCGTCCTGAACAACTGCTGCACGTCACCTGCCGCAATGCCTTTGAGCTGACCCGCGCCGCGTATCACCTGGGCAACCGCCATGTGGCCCTGCAAGTCGGTGACGGCTGGCTGCGCCTGCTCGATGACTACGTGCTCAAGGCCATGCTTGAACAGCTAGGCGCCGATGCGCAGACCATAGAAGCGCCATTTCAACCCGAGCACGGCGCCTATGGCGGTGGCCATCATCATTCACGCCATGGCGATGAAGACTTCAACTACGCGCCCAAGCTGCATCAGTTCGGCGTGCGTCTATGAACCCAGCCTGGGCGCTGCTACGCCTGGCCAGTCCGCAATTGCCGATTGGCGGCTACAGCTATTCCCAAGGCCTGGAAATGGCGGTGGACAACGGCCGTGTGCAGGATGCCGCGAGCGCCCGACGCTGGATCAGTGACCAGTTGCTGCTCAACCTGGCGCGTTTCGAAGCGCCGCTGTTGCTCGCCCATTGCCGCGCCGCCGCTGAGCAGGACTGGGCCCAACTGGCGCAGTTGTGCGACGAGCACCGTGCCAGTCGTGAGACCCGCGAGCTGTATCAGGAGAGCCGCCAGATGGGCTACTCATTGCAACAACTGCTCAACGGCTTGCCGGAACTGGACGACAGCGCCCGTGACTTTCTCGCCCAACGCGACGAACCGCACCTGGCCCTTGGCTGGGCCTTGGCCGCGCGCGCCTGGCACATCAGCGCCGACGACGCCCTTGCCGCCTGGCTGTGGAGCTGGCTGGAAAACCAATTGGCGGTGCTGATGAAAACCCTGCCATTGGGCCAGCAAGCCGCCCAACGCCTGACCAGCGAACTGCTGCCGCTGCTGCAACAAGCCCAGCAGGATGCCGAGCGCATCAACCCCAACCATTTGGGCAGCGCCGCTTTTGGCCTGTCCCTGGCGTGCATGGCCCACGAGCGCCAGTACAGCCGCCTGTTCCGTTCCTGATTGTGGAGAAGCACATGAACACACAACCCCTGCGCGTCGGTATCGGCGGCCCGGTAGGCTCGGGCAAGACCGCCCTGACCCTGGCCCTGTGCCTGGCGCTGCGCGATCGCTACAACCTGGCGGTGGTCACCAACGATATCTACACCCGCGAAGACGCCGACTTCCTGGTGCGCAACCAGGCCCTGGCGCCGGAGCGCATCATTGGCGTGGAAACCGGCGGCTGCCCGCACACGGCGATTCGCGAAGATGCCTCGATCAACCTGGAGGCCGTGGACCAGCTCAACCGCCGTTTTCCCGGCCTGGACCTGATTCTGGTGGAGTCCGGCGGCGACAACTTGTCGGCCACCTTCAGCCCGGAACTGTCGGACCTGACCATCTATGTGATCGATGTGTCTGCGGGCGACAAGCTGCCGCGCAAGGGCGGGCCCGGTATTTGCAAATCCGACCTGCTGGTGATCAACAAGATCGACCTGGCCCCGCTGGTCGGCGCCTCGCTGGAACTGATGAACAGCGACACCCAGCGCATGCGCAACGGCAAACCCTTTGTGTTCAGCAACCAGAAAACCGGGGTCGGCCTGGATGACATTGTCGCCTTCATCGAACGCCAGGGCCTGCTGACCGCCGCCTGATCAACCCATAAGGAACCTGTCCATGAGACTCAACAGACTTTTCGCCGCCGCCGCGCTGCTGCTCGCCCCGGCCCTGGCCTTCGCCCATCCGGGCCATGGCGACAATGGCCTGGTGGCCGGTATCAGCCACCCCTTGGGCGGCCTCGATCACTTGCTGGCCATGGTTGCGGTGGGCCTCTGGGCTGCCCAGCAAAAAGGCGCCGCGCGCTGGGCGCTGCCGTGTACCTTTGTCGGCACCATGCTGATCGGCGGCGTGCTGGGTTTTGAAGGGCTGCAACTACCGGCACTGGAAAGCGGGATTGCAGCATCGGTGCTGGCCTTGGGCCTGGCGGTAGCGTTGGCAGTGCGGCCGCCGCTGTTCGTGGCCGTGGGCGCCACGGCCTTGTTTGCACTGTTTCACGGCGTGGCCCATGGCCTGGAACTGCCGGATATGACCAGCCCTTGGGCGTATGCGGCTGGGTTTGTGGGGGCGACTGCCGTGTTGCACGCTGCGGGTTATGCGGTGGTGCGCTTTTTGCCTGCGGCTGCAGCGCCACTGGTGCGAGTGGCCGGGGCGGCTTCGGCGGCGACTGGGGTTTGGTTGCTGGCGGGCTGATTTGCGGCACTGCTGAGGGCCTCTCGTTCCCACGCTCCGCGTGGGAACGCAGCCGAGGACGCTCTGCGTCCCAAAGCATGACGCAGAGCGTCATAAAATGCATTCCCACGCAGAGCGTGGGAACGATCAGCCTGCTACCATGCGCGCCTACACCCCTGCCGTGACGACGCCAGCCAATGCCCATCGCTTCCCCCTCTTCCCTGACGCCTGTGCTCACGCACTTCCATGACCTGATCGTGCCCCTCTGGCAAGGCCCGGGCTGGAATGCCGACTTGGCACTGCCCTTTGAGGCCCTGAACGCCGACCACCAGCCTCTGCCCCCACAGCGCTATCGCGCCATGGCCTGCGCCCGGCAGCTGTACCTGTTCGCCAGCTTGATCGGCGAGCCCGGCGCGGCGTTTGCCGAAGAACGTGCGGCGGCGCTGTTTCGCTCCCTGCAACGGCACTTTCATGATGCCGAACACGGTGGCTGGTTCTACAGCATCGACCCCGCCGGCCAACCGCTGGACAAGCGCAAAGACCTCTACACCCACGCCTTCATTATTTTTGCCTGCGCCCATTACTGGGCCAAGGTGCGTGAACCGCTGGTAGAGTCGGTGCTCAACGCCGCCCTGGAAGTCGTCGCCCAACGCTTTGCCACCGGCGACGGCTTGTACGAGGCGGTACTGGAGCGCAACTGGGCCTCACTCAACACAGGCCCCTTGCAAAACCCGCTGATGCACCTGGCCGAAGGTTTCCTGGCCACCCTCGCGGTGCGTGAGGACGCCCAGGTACAAGCGGCCCTGCTGGCACTGGCGACGGCCATGCAGCAACGCTTCATCGACCGCGAACACGGCGTGATGATGGAGAAACCGTTGGGCGCTGTGGATAACTGGTTTGAGCCGGGGCACCAGTTCGAATGGTTCTTTTTGCTGGAATCTTCAGCTGTGCTGCGCGGCACTGCGCTGCATGGGTCGCTGACACGGGCATTTGCCTATGCCGAGCAAAAGGGTGTGGATAAGTTAAGCGGCGCGGTCAGCGGCATGCTCGCGCTGGATGGCACGGTGCGCGACGGTACCCAACGGATCTGGGCGCAGGCGGAGTACCTGCGGGCACTGACCTTGCGGCCAGGTAGCGAAGCAGTGCTGCAGCGTCAGTTGCAGGCGCTGCAACAGCGCTTTTTGCATGCCAAGGGTTGGCATGAATGCCTGGATGCCGAGGGTAAGGTGAGCCGACGGGATATGCCTTCGACTACGCCTTATCATTTGGCGACTTGCTATCAGGGTTTGGTCCGGCATCTGGGCTGACCTGTAGGGCCCCATCGCAGGCAAGCCAGCTCCCACACTTGAATGTGCGAACACTATCAACTGTGGGAGCTGGCTTGCCTGCGATAGCCTCACCTCGGTCTAACAGACTTTATGCAATCCACTTGCGATCCCCGGTAAAACTGATCGTCAACCACCGCGCCGCATCCGCCGCCCCCAGCCCTGTGGATATCTCCTCACGCAGCCCATCAAGGGTGGCGACGTTATCCACCGGGTAATCCGCTGGCAGCACCACATGAATCTCGATAAACCGTGCACGCCCGTGCTTCTGCACATAGGACACGTAGTCGTCGAAACCATGCTTGGCCTGCGCCGCGTCCATCACTTCGCGGACCTTGTCGTCCAAGTGATCCGGCGCGATGCCCAACACTTCGCGCAACGCCGGGCGCAAAATCTTGAATGCCGGCGCCAGCATGCTCAGGGCCAGCAGGATCAGGATCAACGGGTCCACGTAGACCGCCCACTCGCCATAGCCCTGGGACTTGAGCAACAGCGCCGCCAGGAAGCTGATCAGCAAGCCCACCGACAGCATCGCGTCCACCAGCCAGCTGATGTTGTCGAACTGGATCAATGACGATTTGAGTGTGCGATTGCGATAGCGCACGTAGAAGAAGTAGGCGAACTCCACGACGGTAAACACCGCCGCATAAATGATCACCAGCCCCAACTCGATTTCGCGCCCGCCATTGATAATGCCGAACACGCCATTGAGGAACGCGTAGATGGCGATCAACAGCAGGAAACTGCCTTCTATCAACAGCACCATCGGTTCCAGGTGCCAATAGCCGAACTGGAAACGCTCGTTGCTTTTCTTGGCGATCAGCTTGGCCGTGATCAGCATCAACACCTTGATGGCGGTGGCGATCAGCGAGAAAAAGCCGTCGAACAGAATGGATTGGGCGCCGGATATCACACCCGTGACAATCCCGGCGATCGCGACTGCGAACATCAGGATGGTCGATTGTTTGAGCAGTGCCTGCTCACCTCGGTTACTCACATTGCCTCCTGTCAAAACCTTTAAACCGCTGGGTGCGGTGGGTTTTCAGGCCGGCAGTGTACCTTATGCCGCATTTTGGCCGATTTGCCGCCACTGAAAGCGGGGCGCAGAGCGCCCCCGGCGGCATTACCACGCGGAGCGTGGGAACGATCAGCGTGTGTCGCGCAGGTGCTTAGCCCTTGGCCCCACGCTCAATCGCAAACCCAGCCCAGGTCTGGCTCACCGGCATCAGCTCCAGGCGGTTGATGTTCACGTGGGCCGGGGTGTTCATTACCCAGAAAATCGTATCGGCAATATCCTGCGGCTGGATCGGCTCGGCCCCGGCATAGGTGGCGTCGTAACGCGCCTGGTCACCGCCGAAGCGCACCAGGGAGAACTCGCTCTCACACAGGCCCGGCTCGATATTGGTCACGCGCACGCCGGTGCCTTGCAAGTCGCAGCGCAGGTTCAACGAGAACTGCTTCACGAACGCCTTGGAACCGCCATACACATGGCTGCCCGGGTACGGGTAGTTACCGGCGATGGAGCCCAGGTTGATGATCCCGGCGCCACGGCCATGGGCGATCAGGCGCGGCAGCAGCAGGTTGGTGGTGGTCAGCAGGCCCTTGATGTTGGTATCGACCATGGTTTCCCAGTCGTCGAGGTCGCACTTGGGTGCCGGGTCGGTGCCCACGGCGAGACCTGCGTTGTTGATCAGGCCACGCAGCTTGGCGAACGACGGCGGCAAGTTGGCGATGGCCTCCTCCATGCCTTTGCGGTCGCGCACATCCACCACCAGGCCATGCACTTCGGTCTGCTTGGAAAGCTCTTCGACCAAGGCGTTCAAGCGCTCGGCACGACGACCAGTAAGTACCAGTTTCCAGCCGGCCTCGGCAAAACGACGGGCACAGGCTTCGCCGAAACCTGAAGTGGCGCCAGTGATAAACAGCGTGTCGGACATGGTGTTCTCCTTGCGGGCATCGGGAAAAAAACAGCCAGCAGAATGCCCTTACGCCGCCGTTGCGGCAACCGCTATGCACGCACATGCCTGCGCGACTGGTCATTTTTTAATCAATACTAGCAAAGCCTTATAAACCGTGGCTTGCAGCCATATGCGCGCAGGTTATCCACAACTGCGCCCACAGTCTTTGGGGGCAAGTGCAAATGGCTCAAAGCCGCTGTGCACAAGGGTTGCAGGCGGTTTTAGAAAGTTTTTTTCTTGACCTGGGGGAGCGCCTATGTAGGCGCTGACAAATGCAGAAAAACACAACGATGGCTCCAGGCCAGTCATTCCGGCCCCTGCGCGCGTCTTTCCAGAGTTTAGTCACAGACTTATCCACAGGCAGGAATGACTTATTTCGTTCATATACCTGTGTCTTTAAACAGGTTGACAAACCCCTGGGGCGCTCGTGAAAAACACGCTGATCAAAAAACAACCACAGAGCTGTAAGCCACGTATTTAAAGGCTTTCAGCCAGCTACTCCCACGTTACCCACAGCCGGTTCCACAGTGGATGGGGACAAGTCAAAACTGTGACAAAACAGGGATTTGCGGCGGCTATATGTCGCGCTTTTGAGGTGGGCTGGATTTGTTTTCCACAATTTGGCGCTAGCCTTGTGAACACCTCAAAACAACTGTGGGAGCGGGCTTGCTCGCGAATGCGGCGTGTCAGTCAAAACATCTGATACTGGTACACCGCATTCGCGAGCAAGCCCGCTCCCACAGGGGAACCGCGCCGCTTTAGGTCAGTGACCGCCCAGGTAGGCGTTACGCACGTCCTCGTTCACCAGCAACTCCTTGCCCGTGCCTGTCAGGCGAATCTCACCATTGACCATCACATAGGCCCGGTCCGACAGGCGCAGCGCATGGTTGGCGTTCTGCTCCACCAGGAAGATGGTCATCCCGGTGGACGCCAGCTCGCGCAGGGTGGAAAAGATCTGCTTCACCACAATCGGCGCCAACCCCAGGCTTGGCTCATCGAGCAGCAACAGCTTGGGCCGGCTCATCAGCGCACGGGCGATGGCGAGCATTTGCTGCTCACCACCGGACATGGTCATCGCCCGCTGGTTGCGCCGCTCCTTGAGCCTGGGGAACAGCTCGAACATGCGCTGCATGTCTTCACTGGCGAACTTGTCGCCTATGGGGATGGTGCCCATCAGCAGGTTTTCCTCGACGGTCATGTCAGGGAACACCCGCCGCCCTTCCGGCGACTGCGCAATGCCGTTGGAGGCAATGTAGTGGGACGACTTGTGGGTAATGTCGACGCCGTTGTACAGAATCTGCCCCGACTCGGCCCGAGGCTGACCGAAGATCGACATCAGCAACGTGGATTTACCCGCGCCATTGGAGCCGATCAGGCTGACGGTTTCGCCTTCGTTGATGTGCAGCGAGACTTTTTTCAGGGCCTGGATCGGGCCGTAGAACACGTCCAGGTCCTTCATTTCGAGGATAGGTGCACTCATACCAACTCCTCTTCATCCGCGCCCAGGTAGGCGGCGATCACTTTCGGGTCGTTGCGGATCGCGTCCGGGCCGCCTTCGGCGATCACGTTGCCGTGGTCCAGCACCACAATGTGGTCGGAAATACTCATCACCATGCCCATGTCGTGTTCGATCAGCACCACCGTAAGGTCGTGTTCGTCGCGCAGCAGGCGAATCATCGCGCTGAGGGCTTCGGTTTCCTGAGGGTTGAGGCCCGCTGCCGGTTCATCCAGGCAGATGATCTGCGGCCGCGTGCACATGGCGCGGGCGATCTCCAGGCGGCGCTGCTGGCCGTAGGAGAGCTCGCCGGCCAGGCGGTTGGCGCAGTCCACCAGGTCGACCACTTCCAGCCAGTAGAACGCGCAATCCAGCGCATCACTTTCGGCCTTGCGGTAGCCCTTGGTATTGAGGATGCCGGCGAGCATGTTGCGGTTGACCCACATGTGTTGGGCCACCAGCAGGTTTTCCAGTACCGACATTTCCTTGAACAGGCGAATGTTCTGGAACGTGCGCGCAAGGCCCGCGCGATTCACCAGGTGGGTGCCGCCGAACATCTTGTAGTACACACGGCTGAGGAAGCTTTTGGGCGACACGAAGTCGGTGGCCTCAAAGCGCTCGCCGAGCAGTTGGATGACGTTGGTTTGCTTGCCCCGTACGTTGAGTTCGATCTTGCCGCCACTGGCTTTGTAGAAGCCGGTAAGGCAGTTGAACACCGTGGTCTTGCCGGCGCCGTTGGGGCCGATCAGGGCGAAGATCGAGTTGCGTTTGACCTGCAGGCTCACATCACTGAGGGCCTTGATGCCTCCGAAGTGCATCATCAGGTGTTCGACGGACAGCACGACTTCCTTGCTCATGGCGCTACCCCCTTGCGTGGCGTCACGCCGGTACGGCTGATGCGAATCAAGCCACGCGGCCTCCAGATCATCATCACCACCATCAACACGCCAAACAGCAACACGCGGTATTCGGAGAAGCTGCGCAGCAATTCAGGCGCCACGGTCAGCACAAACGCGGCAATCACCACGCCGACCGTCGAGCCCATGCCGCCCAACACCACGATGGCGAGGATCAACGCTGACTCAAAGAAGGTGAACGACGACGGGTTGACGAAGCCCTGGTAGCTGGCAAAGAACACCCCGGCCAAACCGGCCGTGGACGCGCCAATGGTGAAGGCCGAGAGTTTGACCAGCACATGGTTCAGGCCCATGGAGCGGCAGGCGATTTCATCTTCGCGCAGGGCTTCCCAGGCGCGACCGACCGGCATGCGCGTCAGGCGATGCTTGATGTACAGCACGGCCAGCACCACCAAGAACAGCACGATGTAGATGAACATGAACTTGATGTTGGGGTTGTAATCGATGCCGAAAAACTCGTGAAACGGAATGCCGCCATCCTTTGCACGCTTGCCGAACTCCAGGCCCAGGAAGGTCGGTGACGGCACCGGCATACCGTTCGGGCCGCCGGTAAACGACAGCCAGTTGTTGAGCACCAGGCGAATGATTTCACCAAAACCCAGGGTCACGATGGCGAGGTAGTCACCGTGCATTCGCAGCACGGGGAAACCGAGTATGCATCCCGCCAACGCCGCCGCGATGGCCGCCAGTGGCAGCACCGTCCAGAAGCCCAGGCCCAGGTATTGATAACCCAGCGCCAAGCCGTAGGCACCGATGGCGTAGAAGGCCACGTAACCCAGGTCGAGCAGGCCCGCCAGGCCCACCACGATGTTCAGGCCCAGGCCGAGCAACACGTAGATCAGCCCCAGGATCACCACGGTGAGCAGGTACTTGTTGGCAAAGATCGGGAACACGATGGCGATCACGATCAGCGCCGGGATGATCCAGCGCAGCCGCGACTTGTAGTCCGGTGGCAGCACGTGCACGCCGGAGCCGCTGCTCTCAAACCCTTGCAGGATCTTCACGCCCTTGGGGGTTTGCAGGAACAGGCTCAGGGCAAAGCGCCCGGCCATGACGATGGCGACCAGCACGGCAACCCGCGCAGGTTCCAGGTTGAAGCTGTAGCCGTCGAGCACCACGCCGACAATCGGGCCGAACACGATCAGCGAAATCAGCCCCGCGAGCACCGTATCGACCACACTTTTCTTGATATCAATGGATTTGGCAGCAGACATGTTTACACCTTAGCCACGAGTGGGCGACCAAGCAGGCCCTGGGGACGGAAAATCAGAATCACCACCAGCAGGGAGAAACTGAACACGTCTTTGTAGTCAGAGTTGATCAACCCCGAGAACAGCGACTCGGAAATACCGAGGATGATCCCGCCGAGCATCGCCCCAGGCAGGGAGCCGATGCCGCCGAGTACCGCTGCGGTAAACGCCTTGATGCCGATGATGAAGCCGGCATAGAAGTCGAAGGTGCCGTAGTTGAGGGTGATGAGCACGCCGGCCAGGGCGGCCATGGCGGCACCGATGACAAACACGTAGGAGATCACGCGGTCGGTGTTGATGCCCAGGATCGAGGCCATCTTGCGGTCTTGCTGGGTAGCGCGGCACATGCGGCCCAGCTTGGTGTATTTGATGATGTAGGTGAGCAAGGCCATGCCAGCAAAAGCGGCGACCAGAATGAACACTTTGGTGTAGGTCAGTTGTACAAACCCGGTGCCGATATCGACGCGCCAGGCGCCGGCCAGCAGGGTGGGAATCCCTTGTTGCTTGGCGCCCTGGGCGATCTGTGCGTAGTTCTGCAGGATCAGTGAGATGCCGATGGCGCTGATCAGCGGTGCCAGGCGGGTGGAGTTACGCAACGGTTTGTAGGCGACACGCTCAATCACCCAACCGTACACGCCGGTGACGACCACGGTGAAGATCAAGGTACCGAGAATGAGCAGCGGGAAGGATTCGATGCCGAAGTAAGCCAGCAGTGCCAGACTGATCGCCGCGAGGTAAGCGGAAATCATATAAACCTCGCCGTGGGCGAAGTTGATCATGCCAATGATGCCATAGACCATTGTGTAGCCGATGGCGATCAGGCCATAGACCGACCCGAGGGTCAGGCCGTTGACCAGTTGCTGCAGGAAAATACCATCCATAACGCAATCTCACGCGGTGAGCACCTGCACACCGGTGGGTGTGCGGCGCTTCTGGAGGAAAAGACAGGTTTGTTGCAATAGAGCAGGCAACCAGGCCCTCTGTGGGAGCTGGCTTGCCTGCGATAGCGGTTTCACATTCAACACAGGGTTGGCATTAAGTCCGTCATCGCGGGCAAGCCCGGCTCCCACAGGGATCAAGGTGTTCAGGCCGTCGCGTTATTACTTCTGCTTTTCCAACTGATGGTATTTGCCGTCTTTGTCCCACTGGTAAACCACGTAGTCAGAGACTTTCAGGTCGCCCTTGGCATCCCAGGCTTTTTCGCCCATGACGGTTTTAACCGGGTTGGCCTTGAGCCACTTGGCAGCGTCTTCGCCCTTGTTGGACTTGGCACCGTTGAAACCGGCGGCCAGGGCCTGGATCGAGGCATAGGCGTACAGGGTGTAGCCTTCTGGCTCGGTGCCGTTCTTGCGGAACTCTTCCACCACGGTCTTGCTGTCGGGCAGCAGGCGCGGGTCGGCGCCGAAGGTCATGTACACGCCATCGACGTACTGCGCACCACCTGCGGTGGACACCAGTTCGTCGGTGACCACGCCGTCATCGGACATGAACTTGACGTCTTTCAAGCCCGCTTCACGGATCTGGCGCACCAAGGGGCCGGCTTCCGGATGCAGGCCGCCGAAGTACACGACGTCGGCGCCCAGGGAACGGATCTTGGTGACCAGGGCGCTGAAGTCTTTCTCGCCACGGGTCAGGCCCTCTTCCAGCACCGGCTTGACGCCGCGCTTGGTCAACTGGGCTGCGGTGGCGTCGGCCAAGCCTTTGCCGTAGGTGTCCTTGTCGTTGATCACCGCGACTTTCTTGCCCTTGAGCACATCGACGATGTAGTCGCCGGCGACGATGCCTTGTTGGTCGTCACGCCCGCACATACGGAACATGGCGCCCAAGCCGCGTTCGGTCACTTGTGGGTTGGTGGAGCCTGGGGTGATGGCGATGATGCCTGCTTCGTCGTAAACCTCCGACGCCGGGATGGTGTTGGATGAGCAGAAGTGCCCGACCACACCGATCACTTTGTCCTGGTCGGCCAGGCGGTTGGCCACGGCCACGGCCTGCTTGGGTTCACAGGCGTCATCGCCGGCCACCAGCTTGATCTGCTCGCCGTTGATGCCGCCGGCCTTGTTGATAACGTCGGCTGCCGCCTGGGCACCCTTCATGTACTGCTCACCGAAAGCGGCGTTGGCACCCGTCATCGGGCCCGCCACACCAATTTTCACATCAGCTTGAACAAACGTAGAAACACCCAGCGCCGCAGCAACGGCGAGGGCCAGAAAACCTTTCTTGTAAAACGTCTGGGACATGAGTGGTGCTCCGATATTTTTGATTTTTGGCACGACAACTTGCATTCAAACCTTTCACTGAAAGCTCAGAGCAAGCCGCGTGCCATTACGTTTTTATTCTTCAAAAAGACACGGTGTCATTGTTATTACAGGCGTTTCGACGCCTTTTGCCAGGACGTGCAACCGTCTAGCGTCTACAGGTGCAACCAACACTGCAAAAAAGTACAACCCTGGCAGGTCGCACCTGCAACCACAGGCATAAACGACAGTTCCTACAGCTGTAACAACGTGCGTAACGGAACTGCACATTTACAGTGCGTGATTGCTACGACTTGCACCAATACAGATGGGTAGCCTGCTAAGAAAATGCAGGTTTCTGACGGGTATTTCGCTGATCAGATCACGATCCTCAGGCATTGCCCGGCGTGATAGAGCGAGAAACCGGCTTCATACAGGCAACTGCGCAAGCCCACGGCGGCCAGGGGTTGCATGGGCGCAAAAGGAATAGGGAGGGCTTGGGGATCCTGGTGACACAGGTAGTCGGCAAACGCCTTGCCCACCACGCTGCCGGTGGTCACGCCGCGCCCGTTATAACCGGTGACCGCCACCAGGCCGGGGGCCGGTTCGAACAGGCGCATCAAGTGGTCGGGAGTGAACGCGATGCAGCCGGTCCAGGTGTATTCCCACTGCACCGGTTTGAGGTACGGGAAGTAATGTTGCTGCACCCGATCGGCCCACGCTTTGAGAAACCATGCCGGTTTCTGGTTGCCATTGCCCAGGCTGCCGAGTAACAGGCGGCCATCGGCATCGCGACGAATGCTGCTCAGGACCTGGCGCGTGTCCCAGGAGCCCTGGCCACCGGGGAGGATCTGCTTGGCCGCGTCATCGGTCAGCGGCGCCGATGCCACCTGGTAGTAATAGCCGGGGAAGAAGTTACGCCGCAGCTCGGTCCATTCGCCTTCGGTGTAGGCGTTGGAGGCGATCACCACCTGGGCAGCCTGCACCGCGCCTTCAGCGGTCTGCACCGACCAATAGGCACCTTGGCGCTCAAGCTGGGTGACCGGGGAATGATCGAACAATTGCCCGCCCAGCCCCACGGCGGCATTCGCCAACCCCGTGGTATAGGCCATGGGGTTCAAGGTGCCGGCGCGCCGATCGAGCAGCGCGGCGGCGATTTTGCGGGTACCGGTGGCGTGCTCGCAGGCCGGGCCGGTGAGTAACTCAACCGGCGCACCACGGCGCTTCCACTGCTCCTCACGGCTGCGCAAATCCGCCTCGCCCCGAGCGTTGTGCGCCATGTGCAAGGTGCCTTCACGGCGCAATTGGCAGTCGATGTTGTACTTGTCGATCAGGCTGAACACCAGGGAAGGCGCCGCGCCCAACATGCGGTTGAGCTGGCTGCCCACCGCCGTGCCGAAACCGGCCTCGATCTCGTCCGGTGGAATCCACAGGCCCGCATTGACCAGCCCGACATTGCGCCCCGAACCGCCATGGCCGGTGCGATGAGCCTCCAGTACGGCGACGCTTTTACCCTGTTCCAGCAAATGAATGGCCGCCGACAAACCGGTGATGCCGGCGCCGATCACGCACACATCCACCTTGACCGCGCCCTTGAGCGCGGCCCGGTCGGGGCGGCCAGGGGTGAGGTGTTCCCATAAACATGTTTCGCGCAGTGCCATTGCCAGACTCCGGGATGAATTCACCACCGCTCGTTCCCGCGCTCTGCGTGGGAATGTAGCCTTGGACGCTCCGCGTCCGCATTGTCGTGACGCGGAGCGTCACAGGATGAGTTCCCACGCAGAGCGTGGGAACGATCAGTCTGGTCAGTCGAAGGTGATGCCTTGTGCCAACGGCAGCTCCAGCGAGTAGTTCACGGTATTGGTCTGCCGGCGCATATACCCGCGCCACGCATCCGAGCCCGACTCACGCCCGCCGCCGGTCTCTTTTTCACCCCCGAACGCGCCACCGATTTCCGCGCCACTCGGGCCGATGTTGACGTTGGCAATGCCACAGTCGCTGCCCACCGCCGACATGAACTGCTCGGCTTCACGCACGTCGGTGGTGAAGATGCAGGACGACAAGCCTTGCGGCACGGCGTTGTTCAGGCGCAGGGCCTCAGCGAAGTCGGTGTAGCCCACCACGTAAAGAATCGGCGCGAAGGTTTCGCTGCACACCACGTCGCTTTGCTCGGGCATTTCCACGATGGCCGGCGATACGTAGTAGGCGTTGGGGAATGTGTCTTGCAGTTGGCGCTTGCCGCCGAACACCTTGCCGCCTTCGCTCAAGGCTTGCTCAAGGGCGTCCTGCATGTTGTCGAAGCTGTGCTTGTCGATCAGCGGGCCGATCAGGTTGCCTTCCAGCGGGTGGCCGATGCGCACCTTGGAATAAGCAGCCTTGAGGCGGGTGACGATTTCTTCCTTGACCGACTCATGGGCGATCAGCCGGCGCAGGGTGGTGCAGCGCTGGCCGGCAGTGCCCACCGCGCTGAACAGGATGGCGCGTACGGCCATGTCCAGGTCGGCGCTTGGGCCGAGGATCATCGCGTTGTTGCCGCCCAGTTCGAGGATACTGCGGGCAAAACGCGCGGCGACTTTGGGTGCCACTTCACGGCCCATACGCGTGCTGCCGGTGGCGCTGATCAGGGCGACGCGCGGGTCATCCACCAGCGCAGCGCCGGCGTCGCGGCCGCCGATGATCACTTGGCTGAGGTACTCGGGAGCACCGTCGAACTTCTTCAGCACGCGCTCGAACAGGGCCTGGCAGGCCAGTGCGGTGAGCGGGGTCTTTTCCGACGGTTTCCAGATCACCGCGTTGCCGCACACCAAGGCCAGCGCAGTGTTCCACGCCCACACGGCCACGGGGAAGTTGAAGGCGCTGATCACGCCGACCACGCCCAGCGGGTGCCAGGTTTCACGCATATGGTGGCCTGGGCGCTCGGAGGCGATGGTCAAGCCGTACAGCTGGCGCGACAGGCCGACGGCGAAGTCGCAGATGTCGATCATTTCCTGCACTTCCCCCAAGCCTTCCTGGGTGATCTTGCCGGCTTCCCAGGAAACGAGTTCACCCAGGTCGGCCTTGTATTCGCGCAATACGTCGCCGAACTGGCGCACCAGCTCGCCACGTCGCGGTGCCGGCACCTTGCGCCAGGCTTCGAATGCATGCTCGGCGCGACTGACCTGTTGCTCCACCTCGGCGGCCCCTTCCCAATGGACACTGCCGATACGGCTGCCATCAATCGGTGAATGCACGGGTTGTTTCCCGGCCTGGTACAGCGCCGGGTTTACCCCGAGACGATCAAGCAATGCGGCAACCATGGGTCACTCCTTCAATCTGCATACAAAAATTCGCGCCGCAATACGCACGGCGATCCTGGCCCTATTTGTAGCTGGCCCAAGACTTGCCAACAAACGACGATTAGGCGAGATATCATTCCCTTTATTCATGCAAAGAATAAGAAGAGGCATGCCGTGCTGAACAAAAGACATTTGCCCTCGATCACCGCCCTGCAGTGTTTCGAAGCGGCCACCCGCCACCTGAGCTTCACCCGCGCCGCCGAGGAACTGAACCTCACCCAAAGCGCGGTGAGCAAACAGGTGGCGCAGCTGGAAGAACTGTTGCAACACCTGCTGTTTCGCCGCGTGCGCCGCCGCTTGCAGATGACCCCGGCGGGCGACCTGTACCTGGTGGAAGTGCGCAAGATCCTCACCCAGGTAGAGATGTCTACCCACTACCTGCGCTCCTACGGCGGCGAAACCGAAGTGCTGCGTGTGTCCACGCCCTACACCTTCGGCGCACGCTGGCTGGTGCCGCGCCTCAAGGGATGGCGTTTGCGTCACCCGCAGATCCACCTGGACCTGTGCAATGAACAGGACCCGGACGAGTTACTGCAAGGCAAGGCCGACATGGCGTTCTACTTCGGCCAGGGCGCACGTCCCGGCACCGAGAGCCTGAAATTGTTCAGTGAAGAGCTGGTACCGGTGTGTGCGCCCGAGAGCCTCCCCGCCGAACCCTTCACCGACCCCACGCAACTGAGCGAGTTGGTGCTGCTGCAAAACGCCTCGCGGCCTCAGGGCTGGCATGACTGGTTCGCCAGCCAGGGCTTTCATACCGAGCACAGCTACCATGGGCCGCGGTTCGACACGTTCTATATGTGCATTCGTGCGGCGCAGGTCGGGTGTGGCGTGGCGTTGTTGCCGCGTTTTCTGGTGGAGGAAGAATTGGCCGAGGGCAAGTTGGTGATTCCCTGGCAGTATGGGATGCCAAGCCAGGATGCTTATTACCTGGCGTATCCTGAGCATTCTGCGGAGGTGCCCAAGGTGCGCGAGTTTGTGAAGTGGATGATGGAGCAGGTTATTTAGGCGCCTGGAAAACCGCCATCGCAGGCAAGCCAGCTCCCACATTGGAATGCATTTCAACGGTGGGAGCTGGCTTGCCTGCGATGGCGCCAATAGCCTCACTGAAAAAATCACTGGCAATCCCCCACAGGTCTATGCGCCACTAACCCCCTTCCTCAATTGTGCGTAAAGGCCGGCCTCCATCGCCGACCCGTCTGGAGATTCCCGTTATGAGCGAGAGTGTGTTTGCCGATCGCATCGTGCAGAACCTGCTCGACACCGACTTCTACAAGCTGACCATGATGCAGGCGGTGCTGCACAACTACCCGAACGTGGAAGTTGAATGGGAGTTTCGTTGCCGTAACAGTGAAGACCTGCGCCCTTACCTGGCGGAGATCCGTTACCAGATCGAGCGCCTCGCCGAGCTGAGCCTGAGCCCCGATCAACTGGGCTTCCTGGAACGCATCAGCTTTATGAAGCCGGACTTTTTACGCTTCCTCGGGCTGTTTCGCTTCAACCTGCGGTATGTGCAAACCGGCATCGAGAACGGCGAGTTGTTTATCCGCCTGCGCGGGCCGTGGCTGCATGTGATCCTGTTTGAAGTGCCGATGCTGGCCATCGTCAGCGAGGTGCGTAACCGCTACCGCTACCAGACCGTGATCCTTGAACAGGCCCGCGAGCAGCTGTACCGCAAGTTCGACTGGCTGACCGCCAATGCCAGCAGCGACGAGCTGTCGGAGCTGCAAGTGGCGGACTTCGGCACACGCCGGCGCTTCTCCTACCGGGTGCAAGAGGAAGTGGTCAGCGTGCTCAAGCACGATTTCCCGGGGCGTTTTGTCGGCACCAGCAACGTGCACCTGGCCCGTGAGTTCGATATGAAGCCGCTGGGCACCATGGCCCATGAATGGATCATGGCCCACCAGCAACTCGGCCCGCGCCTGATCGACAGCCAGATCGCCGCCCTTGATTGCTGGGTGCGCGAATACCGTGGCCTGCTGGGTATCGCCCTCACCGATTGCATCACCACCGACGCGTTCCTGGGCGACTTCGACTTGTACTTCGCCAAGCTGTTCGACGGCCTGCGCCATGACTCCGGTGATCCAATCCAGTGGGCAGAAAAAGCCATCGCTCACTACCACAAGCTGGGCATCGAACCGATGAGCAAGACCCTGGTGTTCTCCGACAGTCTGACTTTGCCCAAGTCATTGGAGATATTCCGGGCACTGCGTGGTCGCATTAATGTGAGCTTTGGCATCGGCACCAACCTGACCTGTGATATTCCAGGGGTGGAACCGATGAGCATCGTGCTTAAAATGACCGCCTGCAATGGCCAGCCCGTCGCGAAGATCTCCGATGAAGCGGGCAAGACCCATTGCACCGATCCGAATTTTGTCGCCTATTTGCGTCACGTTTTCAAAGTACCTGCCCTATCCAGCAAGGAGTGAATCATGCAAGCCGTACAGCGTGAGATTGCGCAACAGCTCAAGGTGCAAGCCCCGTTCAAAGACCAGGCCGCCCTTGAAGCCGAAGTTGCCCGGCGCGTGGCCTTTATCCAGGACTGCCTGCGCAATTCCGGGCTCAAGACCCTGGTGCTCGGCATCAGTGGCGGCGTCGATTCCCTGACCGCAGGCCTGTTGGCCCAACGTGCGATGCAGGAGCTGCGCGCCAGCACCGGCGATGAGGCTTATCGTTTTATCGCCGTGCGCCTGCCCTACGAAACCCAGTTCGACGAACACGACGCCCAGGCTTGCGTGGACTTTATCGAGCCGGACGAACGCCACACCGTGAATATCGGCCCGGCAGTAAAAGCCCTGGCCAATGAAGTGGCCGCCTTTGAAGGCAAGGCCGCAGCGTCCCGTGACTTCGTGCTGGGCAACACCAAGGCGCGCATGCGCATGGTGGCCCAGTACACCATCGCCGGCGCGGCGGGCGGCCTGGTGATCGGCACCGACCATGCGGCAGAAGCAGTGATGGGCTTTTTCACCAAGTTCGGTGACGGGGCCTGTGACCTGGCGCCGTTGAGCGGACTGGTGAAGCACCAGGTGCGTGCCATTGCCCGCCACTTTGGCGCGCCGGAATCGCTGGTGGAGAAGGTGCCGACCGCCGACCTCGAAGACCTGTCGCCGGGCAAGCCGGACGAGGCGTCACATGGCGTGACCTATGCCGAGATCGATGCGTTCCTGCAGGGTGAGCCGGTGCGTGAAGAGGCGTTCAGGATTATCTGCGAGACCTATCGCAAGACTGAGCACAAGCGGGTGATGCCGTTTGCGCCTTGAGGTGAACCTGATCGTTTTGCATTGATTGTCAGATCGCCTTCGCGAGCAAGCCCGCTCCCACATTCGACCGCATTCTCATGCTGGAACTCGGTCAAGTGTGGGAGCGGGCTTGCTCGCGAAGAACGATAACGCGGTCTTACTTCAGAACCACAGCACCTTTCATCATCGAGATGTGGCCTGGGAACGAGCAGAAGAAGCTGTACTTCTCATCAGCCTTCAGCTTGGAGACGTCGAAGGTCACCGAGTCTTTCTCGCCAGCGCCGATGATCTTGGTGTGGGCGATGATGCGCTCATCACCGGCTTTCAGGTAGTCCTTGTCGATCCCAGCAGCCATGCCGTCGGTAGCCACAGGCTGCATATTGGCTTCGGTGGTCAGCACCCAGTTATGCCCCATCACGTTCTTTGGCAAGTTGCCCGAGTGAGTCAGCTCAACGGTGAACTGCTTGCAGCTCTTGTCGATAGTGATTTCTTTGGTGTTGAAAGACATTTGATCGGTGGAGTCGACAGTGACCTTGCACTCTGCAGCAAGCAACTGGCCGCTCGCCAGAGTCAGCAGGGAAACAGCAACGAGTTTGGCAAACATGTGAATCTCCAAGGCAGGGTTTTAAAAACGCGGATTGCGGTAAGGGTGCCTCAATCAGGCTTGAGTTCTTATGATCTGAATCAACAGATTGTATACAACTTTAGGCTATCAGCTTCATCAACACAATCAACCAGCCAAACTGCCGCACCCTGCCTATGATCGGCCCACCACTCACGGGAGTTCATACCATGCACCTTAATCACCTGTTCAACGGCCTTCTGGCTGCCTACGCCTGCGGTAAGTGAAAGCAAAGGGCACCCTGAAGCTGCTACCATGACGACCCAAGGCAGCTGCGCGCCGCCCACCCTCACCTTCGACCCTAGAGGATCGCCCATGGCCAAACCTAATTACTCCTTCGCCAAACGTCAGAGAGACTTGGCCAAGGAACAGAAGAAAGAGGAAAAGCTGCAACGCAAGAAAGCCGCTGCAGACGAAGAAGCCGGCGCACTGAACCCGGATGCCGAAGGTGAAGCGGCAACTGACGAGACCGAAACCCCGAAAGACCCCGCAGAATGATCGTTCCCACGCTGATCGTTCCCACGCTCCGCGTGGGAATGCATCCCCGGACGCTCCGCGTCCCGCACCAGGCTTGAAGCCGGCGCAAGGGTGACGCAGAGCGTCACAGCAGGCATTCCCACGCGGAGCGTGGGAATCATCGTTTTTTACTCCAGCGGCATCACCGTCACCCGCACCTCCGGGTCGTGGCTGCCTCCCCCCAGAATCACCCCCCGCAACGGCGACACATCAGAGAAATCCCGGCCCCAGGCCAGGGTGATGTGCTCCAGCGCCGGCTGCACATTGTTGGTCGGGTCAAAATCCACCCAGCCTGATACCGGGCAAAACACCGAAACCCACGCATGGGAAGCATCGGCGCCGATCAGCCGTGGCTGGCCGGGCGGTGGCTGGGTGAGCAGGTAGCCGCTGATATAGCGCGCCGCCAGGCCACGGGAACGCAGGCAGGCAAGCATCAGGTGAGCGAAGTCCTGGCACACGCCGCGACGGCGCTCCAGCACTTCCACCAGCGGTGTGGCGACCTGGGTGGCTTCGGCATCGAAGGTAAATTCGCTGAAGATCTTCTCCATCAATGCCTGCGTGCCCAGCAGTAAAGGCTCGCCGGGCGGGAAGCAGCTTTCTGAGAACTCGACGAAGGTTTTCTTCAGATGGACATAAGGAGATTCGAAGCGATAACGGCAGGCTTCGATCAGCTCGGCGCTCAAGGCCTGGCTGCTGTAGGTCAGGCTGTCGCGGGTGTGGTCCCAGGGCGGCGAGCGATGGAAATCCAGAGCGGGCCGCGCCAGCACTTCCACGGTGAGCCCGGCGTTCACCAGCAATTCATCATGGGGCCGTTCGAACGCCAGACGGGTGATCGGGTTGCCGAACACGTCCAGTTCGTCGCGGCGCGAGGTGGGTTCCGGGCTGATATCCAACTGCTGCCAGGTGCACTTCTGCCAGGCGCACGGCCGTGGCCACAGGTGCGCCAGTTGCTGGGCCAGGGACACCGGGCTGTCGTAGTGGTAATGGGTATCGTGGAAAATCTGATAGCGCGCGCTCATTACACCGACACCGTTTGTTGGCTGACATCATCGACGTGGGCAAAATGGCGCAACGCCAAGCGATCCGATACCTGCCCGCTTTCATCGGCCACCGCTTGCAGCAAGTCGGCCAGGCCGTCCAGCGCGGCACGCACGCTGGTTTCGCCAAACAGGCCGTTCTCCAGGCAACCCAGGTCAAAATGCGCCAGGCGCTCGACCAACGGCGCCAGCCCGTTTTCACGAGGCACGCCAAAATCATCATTGAGACGGCGCAAAGTGCGGCTCACCAACTTGAGCTGGAACAGCACCGCATGGGGGTTCTGCTCGTCGAGCAGCAGCAGGTCGAGCACCGGGATCAACTGCGGCACCGCCAGGTAGCGCGAGCGATAGGTGATGCTGCTGTTGCCCAGCTCCAGCAACCATTCCAGCCCGGCCTGATCGAACACCGCCACACCACGCAGGAACGCCGCAAGGCTGCTGCTCAGAAACTGCAGACGCTCGATGCGCCGGCCCATCATCAAAAAGCGCCAGCCTTCATCGCGAGTCATGTCGTCCAGGGCAAACCCGGACAGCGCCGCCAGGGACATCACCAGGCGGTTGAGAAAGTCGAGCAGCTCGCCAAAGTCCGCAGTGTCGCTTTCCAGCTCCATGGCTTCACGCTGCAGCTCCACCAGGGCCTGCCAGTTTTCCCGGGACAACTTGCCGCGCACCTGGGACGCCGCCCACTGCAAGCGCTGCAAATTGGCGCGCAGGCTTGAAGGCCAGTCATCACCCAGCAAGGCCGCGAGCAGACGCTCCGGCAGCTCGCCCTCTTCCGGCAACAGGCGCAGGCTTTCGCCCAGTTCGACGGCGGCCTGCAGCGCCAGCGGATCATCGCCATCGACATACCGCGCCAGCACCACGCGCAGCCAGCGCGCACTGTCATCGCAGCGCTCGCAGTAACGCCCGAACCAGAACAGGTTTTCCACCACGCGCGAGGGCAGATAGGGATCGCGGCGCACCAGGTCATAGGCGCCAATGGTGCGTTGGGCGCGCCACTGCTCGCCACCCGGCGCGCGTTCGCCGAGCACCCAGGTGTCCTTGCTCGCCCCGCCGCGCTGCATCGACACCACCTCGGCATCGGCGTCGGCCGCCACGCGGGTCAGGCCGCCGGGCAGTACCCGATAACCGTCATCACTGGCCACGGCGTAGACACGCATGCCGATGGCGCGGTGTTGCAGATGGTCATCCACGGTGTGCCAGACCGGCGCCTGAGACAACTGCGCCAGCTCCTGGGCGACATAGGCATAGGGCCGCGCACGCATGCGTTCGGCCAGGGCCTGGCGCTGTTCGTCATCAAGGTCGCGACCAAACACCGGGGCGAAACTTTGTGAGGGAAATGCCGGCTTGATCAGCAGCTCCGGGAGTTTTTCCAGGGCTTCGGCAAGCACCGGCGCTTCGCCGCACCACCAAGTGGCAATCGACGGCAGGATCAAGGCTTCACCGAATAAAAATTCGTTGATCTTGGGCAAAAAGCCCAGCAACCCCGGCGACTCCAGCACACCGCTGCCCAAGGCATTGGCCACCAGCACATTGCCTTGGCGCACGGCATCGAGCAGGCCCGGCACGCCCAGCGCCGAGTCGGTGCGCAGCTCCAGCGGGTCGCAGAAATCATCATCAAGGCGACGCATGATTGCGTTTACCCGGCGCAGGCCGCTGAGGGTTTTCAGGAACACGGTGCTGTCGCGCACGGTGAGGTCGCCGCCCTCGACCAAGGGGTAGCCGAGCTGGCGCGCCAGGTACAGGTGTTCGAAATAGCTTTCGTTGAAACGCCCCGGCGTGAGCAGCACGATCAGTGGCGGCTGGTCATCACCCGGAGCCTGGCGCGCCAGGGTTTCCTGCAAGGTGCGAAAGAACCCGGTGAGGTGCTGCACCTGCATATCCCGGTACAGGTCCGGGAAGGCGCGGGACACGATGGTGCGGTTTTCCAGGGCATAGCCGGCGCCCGACGGGGCTTGGGTGCGGTCGGCGGTGACCCACCAGCGGCCATCCGGGGTGCGCGCCAGGTCGACTGCGTACAGATGCAGGAACGCACCGTCAGGCGGCTGGATACCCTGGCACGGCCACAGAAAATTGTTATGCCCGAACACCAATTCGGCCGGCAGCAAGCCTTCCTTGATTAGGCGTTGCGGGCCATACAGGTCGGCCAGCACCGCATTGAGCAAACGCGCACGCTGGGCGATGCCGGCCGACAGTTGCTGCCACTCCTCGGCCGCCAGCACATGGGGCAACAGGTCCAGCTCCCAGGGGCGGTCGGCACCCTTGGGGTCGGCGTAGACGTTGTAGGTCACGCCGTTTTCCTGGATCTGGCGCGTCAACAACGCCTGGCGCTGGGCCAGTTGTGCGGGCGTGCTGCGTTGCAGGTGATCGAACAAGCGTCGCCAATGGGCACGCACCGCGCCGCTGGCATCCAGCAGTTCGTGATAGGTGCCCGCGGTGAGCGGGTAACGGTCGAGCAAGTCGGACATGGAACGCTCGGCAGAGGCAAGGGAAGTCAGGTTAACTCAAATTCACTACGATCCAATGTGGGAGCTGGCTTGCCTGCGATAGCGGTGTGTCAGTCACCAGAACTATCGACTAAACCACCGCTATCGCAGGCAAGCCAGCTCCCACACTTGGATCATGTTCATTCCTTATTTTTTGTGAAACGCCGCAAATCCAGGGTCATTGGCAACTCATCGTTTACCGTTACAGTCGGCACTGCCAGCTTGCCCGGGCTATGCCCCAAGCGGAAAAACCGCGCCATGCGCCGGCTCTCCGCCTCATTGGCATTCACCGGCAGGCTGTCGTAATTGCGCCCGCCCGGGTGCGCCACGTGGTATTGGCAGCCGCCCAACGAGCGCTGCATCCAGGTGTCGAGCAGGTCAAATACCAGCGGCGCATGCACGGGGATGGTCGGTTGCAGGCAGTTGGCCGGTTGCCAGGCGCGGTAACGCACGCCCGCCACGAACTCGCCGACGCGGCCGGTGGGTTGCAGCGGCACCGGCACACCATTGCAAGTCAGCAGGTAGCGTTGCGGCGGCAACCCGCTCAACCTCACTTGCAGGCGCTCCAGGGACGAATCCACATAGCGCACCGTGCCCCCCACCGCGCCTTCTTCGCCCAGTACATGCCAAGGCTCCAAGGCCTGGCGCAGTTCCAGTTCGATACCGCTGACGGCGTAGTCGCCCACCTTGGGGAAACGGAACTCCAGATGCGCCGCGAACCATTCGGCCCGCAATGGGTAGCCGGCCGCGTTCAGCTCGACGATCACGTCGGCAAAGTCCTGCTCGATAAAGTGCGGCAACAGGAAGCGGTCATGCAGTTCAGTGCCCCAGCGCGCCAGCTTCGGCGGCGCATAGGGCTCGCGCCAGAACCGCGCGACCAGCGCCCGCAGCAACAACTGCTGAGTCAGGCTCATGCGCGCATGGGGCGGCATTTCAAAGGCGCGCAGTTCCAGCAGGCCCAGGCGGCCCGTGGCGCCGTCGGGTGAGTAGAGCTTGTCGATACAGAATTCGGCGCGATGGGTATTGCCCGTCACGTCGATCAGCAGGTTGCGCAACAGGCGGTCCACCAGCCAAGGCGGGCACTCCTCGCCTGGCTCAGGCATCTGCGCAAAGGCGATCTCCAGTTCATACAGCGCATCGTTGCGCGCCTCATCTACCCTGGGGGCCTGGGAGGTGGGGCCGATAAACAGGCCGGAGAACAAGTAGGACAACGACGGGTGGTTGTGCCAGTAGCTGATCAGGCTGCGCAGCAGGTCCGGACGGCGCAGGAACGGCGAATCCTTGGGTGTCGCGCCGCCCAGCACGAAGTGGTTACCGCCGCCGGTACCGGTGTGGCGCCCGTCGATCATGAACTTCTCGGTGGTCAGGCGGGTTTGCCGGGCCTCTTCGTAGAGGAATTCGGTGCGCTCCACCAACTCATCCCAGGTGGCGGACGGCTGTACGTTGACCTCGATGACACCAGGGTCTGGCGTGACCCGGAAATTGCTCAGGCGCGTATCCGCTGGCGGCTCGTAGCCTTCGAGCAGTACCGGGCAATGCAGCTCTTCGGCGGTGGCCTCGATGGCGGTCACCAGTTCCAGGTAATCCTCGACGCGCTCCAGCGGCGGCATAAACAGGTACAGGCGCCCTTCGCGGGCTTCGGCACACAGCGCGGTGCGGGTCAGCCAGTCGGCGGACTCGTCCACCTTGGGCACACGCTCATCACTGCGTGCGGGCTCGCCATGGTTTTGCAACTGGGCACTGGTCGGTAGCTCCGGCTGATCCTGGTTAGGGTCGGTCGGGTGCACAAACGGATACTCCGCCGCCGTCACCCAGGGCTGGGAAGCGAGCGGCAGGCGATAGCCCAGCGGCGAATCCCCCGGCACCAGGCGGCAATGGTTGTCGCGCAGGTACCAACGCCCACTCTGCCAGCGGTCATTGGCCGCCGTGCGTGCCAGCGGCAGCACCTGGCCGATGACTTTATCCAGGCCCTGGCTGAACACTTTGCGCAGGCGCTCACGCTCCAGGTCGTCGCTCAGGCGCGAGTCCTGGGCGGTGACGTTCTGGGGCAGCGCCCCTTCGCGCCACAGGTAGTAGAAATTGTCCTCGAACGCCGGGAACACGAAGCGCGCCGGCAGTTTCAGGCGCTCGGCGATGCTGGCCAAGAAACGCCCGGCCATCACCCCATCGGCGCCATAGTCCTCTTGCTCATCGGCGATCAGCGCGCTGTTGTGCCAGATCGGCACGCCATCGCGGCGCCAGTAGCAATTGAGCGACCAGCGCGGCAATTGCTCGCCGGGGTACCACTTGCCTTGGCCGAAATGCACCAGGCCCTTGGGCGCATAGTGCTGGCGCAGGCGCTGGAACAGCTCGGCCGACAGGCGTCGCTTGTCCGGGCCCAGGGCAGCGGTGTTCCACTCGGCGCCGTCGGGGTCGTCGATAGAAACGAAGGTGGGCTCGCCGCCCATGGTCAGGCGTACGTCGTCCTTGAGCAGGTCGCTATCAATCTGCCGGCCCAGGGCCTGGATCGCCAGCCATTGTTCTTCGGTATAGGGCTTGGTCACCCGTGGCGCTTCCCAGATGCGCTCCACCGACATCTCGTGGGTAAATTCGCACTCGCACGGCTCCACCAACCCACTGATCGGCGCGGCGGACGATGGATCGGGACTGCAGGCCAAAGGGATATGCCCTTCACCGGCAAACAACCCGGACGTGGCATCCAGGCCAATCCAGCCCGCGCCAGGCAAATACACTTCACACCAGGCGTGCAGGTCGGTGAAATCCACCTCGGTACCGGACGGGCCATCGAGGGCTTTGACGTCAGCGGTGAGCTGAATCAGGTAACCGGAGACAAATCGCGCCGCCAACCCGAGGTTGCGCAGCAATTGCACCAACAACCAGGCCGAGTCGCGGCAGGAGCCGGACGCATTTTCCAGCGTGAATTCCGGCGTTTGCACGCCCGGCTCCATGCGAATCAGGTAACCGATATCGGCGGCCAGGCGCTGGTTGAGGCCCACGAGAAAATCCACGGCGGGTAGCGGCGTGCGGTCGATACCCGCCAGGTACGCAGCCAACCTTGGCGTCAGCGGCAAGGTTTCCAGGTACGGCGCCAGCTCGCGCTGCTCATCGGCGGCGTAGCTGAACGGGATATTTTCGGCGTAGGGCTCCAGGAAAAAATCGAACGGATTGAACACCGCCATCTCGGCGACCAGGTCGACTTCGATGCGCAACTCGTCAGTCTTTTCCGGGAACACCAGGCGCGCCAGGTAATTGCCCTGCGGGTCTTGCTGCCAGTTGATGAAATGCTGCTCGGGCAGCACCTTCAGCGCGTAGGACAGTATCCGCGTACGGCTATGGGCCGCCGGGCGTAGCCGCACGATCTGCGGGCCAAGTTCGACAGCACGGTCGTAGCGGTAATGCGTAACGTGGTGCAACGCGACATGAATCGACACGGCGGCCTCCTGCGAGCCAGGGCATAAGCACAACGCGCGCAAGACTTATGCCACAGCAGCAGTCATTGCACTAAAACGTCGGGCCCGGTGCAGTACAGCACCAAAACGGCGCCAACGTTGTGGCTATGGTGCAGGCGCTGCACACATTTGTAGCGCCGGGCTGAGTGCAGGTGGTGAATCTACCCAGTTAAGGCGTAGTACGCCTGGTATTCAGGGCTTGGCGCAGTTGGCGAATTTGCACAAGTTTTGCGCGCATCTCTCGCTGCCCACTGCTGTTGAGCACCAGCAGGCCGAACAGCGGGAAAATCAGCGACAGGCTATAGAGAACCCTGTGTGGGTTGTACTGAATCATTGGGAGCACAAACAAAAGACAGGCAGCGTAGATGGCGACCATCACCCATGCCCACGAAGGTTTGCCCCGCAGGATCATAAAGTTGCTATGGACCGTCAACACGATAAGCAATGCACCTGCAAGCAGGATCTTGAGCCCGACTTGAGCAAGGGGCGCATCACGAAAATAGGTGACGAAAGCCAGCGCCACTGCAAGCGCTAGTGAAAAGTAGGCAGCAAATACGCCGCCCAGAAACGTCAAAAAGTGATGCCTGAAGAAGTCGCGCAGCGTCATCAACTCACTCATTCGTTTATTTCCTCGTACAACCCTATCGCAATGGTATTGACGTTCCCAGAGTAGGCGCTGCCTGCGAACCCGACGGTCGCGCCCAGGATATCTTTGATCTGAGTACTGGTGCTTTGCTTGAGTTGCGTCGGGGTGAAACGTTTGGAGAGCTCACCCGATGCCTGCCTGAGCTTGAGCATCTTCGCGGTCAGGCTGGGATCATTGATACTCAGTAGTTCCTTGGTCAGCTTGGCCCTCTCCTGACGGTTCAAGCCTCGTAGCACTTCCCGCAGGCTTTTGCCCGTCGATGCCTTGGCGACCTTGACCAGCTTGACCGTCGTCAGGGCTGAAGCGCCCACACCGGCCAACGATGCCGCGTCCAGCACAATGGATGCATTCTGGTACCAACCTTCACTGTCGAGCCAATCGTTTACCTCAGGCTTGGCCACCTCAAGGGTCGTTCGGGCAATGCCATTGAAGCACTGGAGCGAACTCGCGCCTGCGGCCGCGTACCCCACCACCACAATGACCGAGCTCGCGCCGGCACTGAAAGGAACCAGAATAGTGCCGCTGGCAATCGCAGCCCAACTGATGACGGCGCCCAGGCAAGAAATTCCGGTATTTACGGCCTCGCCGATCAGCCTGGATTCCCGGGGATTGTTTACTACGTGATCAGCGAATTGTGTCGGCGCGATGTATTTCTGCGCCTCGCGCAGGATGACACGCTTTGGCTTGATGCTGCAGATGGGCTTGAATTCGCGCAGAGTGACGACATTAAAATCGGCATCGATATACACCACGCCAGCACCTACAACGCCGGGGTCGGCATCGATGGCGGCGAACAGCCGTGGCAGGTTGATCAGGCTCTCGATACGCTGGCGCGCCATAAATTGAGAGCGGTTGGAATCCATGCCGATGTTGAACAAGGAGCTGCCCATAAGTGTTCTTCCTTGAAATTGAAAGTGCCCAGACCGGCCTCATCGCAGGCAAGCCAGCTCCCACACTTGAATGCATTCCCCTGTGGGAGCTGGCTTGCCTGCGATAGCAATCTGATGGGCGCCACCCTAACAAACAGGCCACCTACCGCCAATAAACCTACCTAATCAACGGGCCTTGCGTTGCGCAATCGCCGCCCGACGCAGGTGACGTATTTCGAGTAATCGCTGGCGCATTTCACGATGGCGCTTGCTGTTGAGCAGCAACAAACCCAGCAGCGGAAACAGCACCGCCGAGCCGTACACCAGGGTATTGAGGCCGTATTGAATCATCGGCAACACGAACAGCAGGCAACACACCAGGTAGCCCGCCACCAGCCGGGTCGCCCAGGGGTACCCGCGTGCAATCATTACATTGCCAAACACCAGCACTGCCACCAGCACCAGGATTGCAGCCCCGGAGTAGTTGGCCTTGAGCGCCGGTTCAACCCCACGCAAATAGGTTACGCCTGCGGTGGAGACCGCCACTGAACCGGAAAAGATCGCCATGAAGATGGTGCCCATGAACACCGGAAAATAACGCGCAAGGAAACTGCGCCTATCGGGAAACCCCTTCATTCCGTCAGTTCCTCATACAGGCCAATGGCAAGCGTCGACGCCGAGCCGACGTGGCCGGTTCGATAGCTGCCCCAAATACCCAACATGCCGCCCAAGGCGTCCTTGAGTTGGGTGAGCGTGGCATGGCGGATTTCCGTGGAGCTGTAGCGCTTGGGCAACGTGCCGGCGCGCTGCTGCAACTTGAGCAACTTGGGGGTCAGGCTCGGGTCTTTGAGGCTGAGCAATTCCTGGGTCAACTTCTTGCGCTCCTGGCGATTCAAGCCCTTGAGCAACTCATACCAACTCTTGCCCAACGCAGCGGCCTTTTTGGCCTTGAGCAGCCTTAATGTGGTGAAGGCACCCGTTCCGATCCCCACCAACGACGCGGCATCGAGAATCGGTGACACCGCGCCGTACCACTGGGCGTCGTCCATGCGGTCGTTGGCCTCCGGGTCAAGGATCTCGTTATAGGTACGGGCCACGCCAAATCCGCACTGAGCACTGCTGGCCAGCGCGGCCGTGACGCCAATACCCACCACAAAAGCACTGGCACCGGCGGTGAAGGGTACGGCGACGCTGCCACTGAACACCACGATCCAGCCAATGACTGCCGCCCCGCAGGAAAGGCCCATATCAAAGGCCTCCTTCTGGAGGCGCCCTTCACGGGGGTCGGTCTTCACCTGCTCGACAAACTGCGCCGGCGAGATGTACTTCTGCGCCTCGCGCAAAATGACGCGCTTGGGCTTGATGCTGCAGATGGGCTTGAATTCGCGCAGGGTGATTACGTTGAAGTCGGCGTCGATATACACCACGCCAGCACCGACGATGCTGGGGTCGGCGTCGATGACGGCGAACAGCCGTGGCAGGTTGATCTGGCTTTCAATGCGCTGGCGCGCCATGAATTGGGAGCGGTTGGAGTCCATGCCGATATTGAGCAAGGGGTTGCCCATAAGTGTTCTTCCTTGAAATTGAGAGTGCCCAGACCAGCCTCATCGCAGGCAAGCCAGCCCCACAGGGGAATGCATTCCAAGTGTGGGAGCTGGCTTGCCTGCGATAGCAATCTAATGGGCGCCACCTTACCAAACAGACTCAGCACCGACCAGAAAGCAAAACGCCAGCACGAGGCTGGCGTTTTGCATTTCAGGCGTCGATCAACGCGGCACTACCGGCTTGCGCGTAGGCTTGCCGCCCTTGCCCTTGGCCGCATCACTGCGCTCTTTGGCCGCCTGCTTGTTGCGCGCCTGGGCCGCAGCCTTGGCTTGCTCGCGTTTGTCCCACGGGTTGCTGCCGTCGCTGCCACGAGGCGGCAGGCCGGTGTGCTGGGTGAGGATCTTGGTGGTGGTTTCCTTGGCGACCTTATGGCTGCCCGCCGGCGTCGAGTTCTTGCGCCGGGCACTCTGGTAGCTGTCGGTGGAAGGCTGGTGCAGCGGGATCAACTGGTCCTTGCCCGACCCGATCAGGTCGGCACGGCCCATGCGGGTCAATGCTTCACGCAGCATCGGCCAGCCCTTCGGGTCGTGGTAACGCAGGAACGCCTTGTGCAGGCGGCGCTGCTCCTCGCTCTTGACGATGGTTACCGCGTCGCTCTTGTAGGTGACCTTGCGCAGCGGGTTCTTGCCCGAGTGGTACATCGCGGTGGCGGTGGCCATCGGCGACGGGTAGAACGCCTGCACCTGGTCGGCACGGAAGCCATTGCCCTTGAGCCACAGGGCCAGGTTCATCATGTCTTCATCGGTGGTGCCAGGGTGCGCGGCGATGAAGTACGGGATCAGGTACTGCTCCTTGCCCGCTTCCTTGGTGTACTTCTCGAACATGCGCTTGAACTTGTCATAGCTGCCAATGCCCGGCTTCATCATCTGGTTGAGCGGACCTTCCTCGGTATGTTCCGGGGCGATCTTGAGGTAGCCACCGACGTGGTGGGTGACCAGCTCTTTGACGTATTCCGGCGACTCGACGGCCAGGTCGTAGCGCAGGCCAGAAGCGATCAGGATCTTCTTCACACCCGGCAACGCACGGGCACTGCGGTACAGCTGGATCAACGACGAGTGGTCGGTGTTCAGGTTCGGGCAGATGCCAGGGAACACGCACGATGGCTTGCGGCACGCGGATTCGATCTCCGGGCTCTTGCAGGCGATGCGGTACATGTTGGCGGTCGGGCCGCCGAGGTCGGAGATCACGCCGGTGAAGCCCGGCACTTTGTCGCGGATCTCTTCGATTTCGCGAATGATCGACTCTTCGGACCGGTTCTGGATGATGCGGCCTTCGTGCTCGGTGATCGAGCAGAAGGTGCAGCCGCCGAAGCAGCCACGCATGATGTTCACCGAGAAACGGATCATGTCGTAGGCCGGGATCTTCTCCTTGCCATACGCCGGGTGCGGTACGCGGGCGTAGGGCATGCCGAACACGTAGTCCATTTCTTCGGTGGTCATGGGAATGGGCGGCGGGTTGAACCACACGTCCACTTCACCGTGCTTCTGCACCAGGGCGCGGGCGTTGCCTGGGTTGGTTTCCAGGTGCAACACGCGGTTGGCGTGGGCATAGAGCACCGCGTCGCCGCGGACTTTTTCCACCGACGGCAGGCGGATCACGGTTTTGTCACGGGTCATGCGCGGGCTGGCCAGGATCTGCACAACCTTGGCTTCTTCCGGATCGTCCACCGGGCCTTTTTCTTGCTCAATGGCGCAGGCCTGGGTGTCCTGGGTATTCACGTACGGGTTGATGATCTTGTCGATCTTGCCCGGACGGTCGATGCGCGTGGAATCCACTTCGTACCAACCGGCTGGGGTATCGCGGCGGATGAACGCGGTGCCACGCACATCGGTGATGTCTTCGATCTTGTGGCCCCACGACAGGCGCTGGGCAACCTCGACGATGGCCCGCTCGGCGTTGCCGTACAGCAGGATATCGGCGGTGGCGTCGATCAGGATCGAGTTGCGCACGCGGTCTTGCCAGTAGTCGTAGTGGGCGATGCGGCGCAGGGAAGCTTCGATGCCGCCGAGTACGATCGGCACGTTCTTGTAGGCTTCCTTGCAACGCTGGCTGTACACCAGGCTCGCACGGTCTGGGCGTTTGCCAGCCATGCCGCCGGGGGTGTAGGCGTCGTCGGAGCGGATTTTCTTGTCGGCGGTGTAGCGGTTGATCATCGAGTCCATGTTGCCGGCCGCGACGCCGAAAAACAGGTTCGGCTCGCCGAGCTTCATGAAGTCGTCTTTGGACTGCCAGTTCGGTTGCGCGATGATCCCGACGCGAAAGCCCTGAGACTCCAGCAGCCGGCCGATGATCGCCATGCCGAACGAGGGGTGGTCAACATAGGCATCACCGGTGACGATGATGATGTCGCACGAATCCCAGCCAAGCTGATCCATCTCCTCCCTGCTCATCGGCAGGAATGGCGCAGGACCGAAACATTCGGCCCAGTACTTGGGATAGTCAAATAACGGCTTGGCTGTTTGCATGACGGTGACCGGTGTGAAGATGAAAAATCGCGGGCGCGGAATATAGCACAAAATTTGACCAATTCCGACGGCAGTAGTCGGAATTGTGGTGGCCTCATCGCAGGCAAGCCAGCTCCCACAGGGGAATGCATTCCAAAGGTGGGAGCTGGCTTGCCTGCGATGAGGCCCTTACAGGTGCTTGAAACTACTCGTCGTCGTCGAAGTTGTAGCTACCCGGCGCCAGATTCTCGAAACGCGTGTACTTGCCGATGAACGCCAGCCGGATAAACCCGATCGGGCCGTTCCGCTGCTTGCCGATGATGATTTCGGCAATGCCTTTGTGTTCCGTCTCGGGGTGGTACACCTCGTCGCGGTACACGAACATGATCACGTCGGCGTCCTGCTCGATCGCTCCGGATTCCCGCAAGTCGGAGTTCACCGGACGCTTGTTGGGACGTTGTTCCAAGGAACGGTTGAGCTGGGACAGCGCCACCACCGGGCAGTTGAATTCCTTGGCCAGCGCCTTCAGGGAACGGGAGATTTCAGAAATCTCGTTCGTACGGTTATCGCCGCTGGAACCGGGAATCTGCATCAACTGCAGGTAGTCGATCATGATCAGGGCGATATCGCCATGCTCACGCACCAGGCGGCGGGTACGTGCGCGCATTTCGGACGGGCTGATACCCGCGGTGTCATCGATGAACAGCTTACGGTCGTTGAGCAGGTTGACCGCCGAGGTCAGGCGCGGCCAGTCGTCGTCTTCCAACTGACCGGAACGCACCTTGGTCTGGTCGATACGGCCCAGGGAGGAAAGCATACGCATGATCAGCGATTCGCCTGGCATCTCGAGGGAGTACACCAGCACCGCCTTGTCGCTGCGCAACACGGCGTTTTCCACCAGGTTCATCGCGAAGGTGGTCTTACCCATGGACGGACGGCCGGCGACGATGATCAAGTCGGACGGCTGCAGGCCGCTGGTCTTTTCGTCGAGGTCGGTGTAACCGGTGGAAATACCGGTAATCGCGGCATCGGTGTTGAACAAGGTGTCGATGCGGTCGATGGCCTTGGTCAGCAGGTCGTTGACGCTGACCGGCCCGCCGGTTTTCGGGCGGGCTTCGGCGATCTGGAAGATCTGGCGCTCGGCTTCGTCAAGGATCTCGGCGGCAGTGCGGCCTTCGGGGTTGAAGGCGCTGTCGGCGATTTCGGTGCTGATGCCGATCAACTGGCGCAGCGTGGCCCGCTCGCGGACGATCTGGGCATAGGCCTTGATGTTGGCGACGGACGGCGTGTTTTTCGCCAGCTCACCGAGGTAGCCCAGGCCGCCCACTTGGGAGGTCTGGCCTTCCTTGTCCAGCTGCTCGGCCAGGGTGACCACGTCGATCGGTGAGTTCTGGTCGGCCAGCTTGGCGATGGCGCGGAAGATCAGGCGGTGGTCATGGCGATAGAAATCACCGTCCGAGACTTGATCCAGCACGCGTTCCCAGGCGTTGTTGTCCAGCATCAAACCACCGAGCACGGCCTGTTCGGCCTCGATGGAATGCGGCGGCACCTTCAGGGCAGCGGTTTGCAGATCGTATTGCTCAGGAGCGGAGATTTCGTTCATGGCCACTTGGAATTTGGGGTGTGTAGAAAAACAAAAGGCACGACCTGTAAACAGGATCGTGCCCGATGTTAACCGGCTGACACGCGAGGTGCCAGTCAGTTAGGTGCGACTTAAGCTGCTACCACGACAACGCGTACGGTGGCTTCAACTTCGGCGTGCAGGTGCACGGCTACGTCGAATTCGCCTACGTTGCGGATGGTGCCGTTCGGCAGACGAACTTCGCTCTTCTGCACTTCAACGCCGGAGGCGGTCAGTGCATCAGCGATGTCGTGGGTGCCGATCGAACCGAACAGCTTGCCTTCGTCACCAGCGGTGGCAGTGATAGTCACTTCCAGCTCAGCCAGTTGGGCAGCGCGAGTTTCGGCCGACGCTTTTTTGTCTGCTGCGGCTTTTTCCAGCTCAGCACGACGCTCTTCAAACGCAGCCAGGTTGGCAGCGGTTGCAGCGGTGGCTTTGCCGTATGGCAGCAGGTAGTTACGACCGTAGCCGGCCTTAACGTTCACTTTGTCGCCCAGGTTGCCCAGGTTGGCGACTTTTTCCAGAAGGATCAGTTGCATGTGAAAATCCTCTAACTTTTAACCTTCACCGTTCGCGTTATCGGCGTCTTTCGACGCCAGACGACCGCGAAAATCAATCAGGCTGTCAACAATGGCCAAGACCACGAGTAACGGATAGATCAGCTGCATGAACAGCACCAGCGTGACGTACAACCCCACCAGCCAAAACTTGGCCAGTCGCTTTTGCGCAGCAAGCCCATGAATCAGGGCCAGCCCGGCAAACACCAGCGGTACGCTGCAAATCGGCGCCAGCAAGGCCATCTGTGGGCCGAAGTTCGGCCCGACAACCATGCACGCCAGCAGCAACATCGCCGGCCCCGCTGGGATTCTGATGCTGCGAAACTCGCGACCAAAACCACCCGGGTTGTACAACAACGCCTGCCAATAACGCCCAAGAATCAGGCTCAGCACGCTGACGACCTGCAACAAAGCCGCAATCAGGCCGGTCAGGACCGGAGCAATCAGTGACGCAAACCGCGCTCGCTCATCTACCGACAACTGCTGGTAGAGATCCCCGAGGGCCAACGGCAGGATCTTGACGATCTCCTGCGCCAGCGCCTCGATTTGCGGGCGGAAAGCCGCGCCAAGCATCACTGAGTACACCAACCCCAATGCCACGCTGACCAGCAGCGTGCGGACCCAGGACTCACTTGCGCGCAAAACCAACGCAAGGCTCGATGACCCCAGCAGTACCAGAAGTACCCGTGGATCACCCATTTGCAGCCACCAGATCAAGGCCGGCAACAAACCCAGGGCAAGAACGCCAAGGGCGTCCTTCAAACCGCGCCGCAGCAGCACAAGGCAACCTGCGGCAGCACCCAACCAATAAAGCAACGGCAATGCCGCACATCCAGCCACTACCAGAGTGGCCTGCACGCGACCGCGCATGATGAACTCAGCTAAGGCGCGCATGCATTCAATCCCTTACTACTTGTCGACTGCCCGGTCTCAGCGGCCGTGGCTGTCGGTGTAGGCCAGCAGGGCCAGGAAGCGGGCGCGCTTGATAGCGGTGGCCAGCTGACGCTGATAACGTGCTTTGGTACCGGTGATACGGCTTGGAACGATTTTGCCGGTCTCGGATACGTAGGCTTTCAGAGTGTTGAGATCTTTGTAATCGATCTCTTTCACGTCTTCAGCGGTGAAGCGGCAAAATTTACGACGACGGAAGAAACGTGCCATTTGATAGGCTCCTTAATAAGGTCCGTGGATTACTCGTCAGCGTTATCGCTGCTGTCACTGTCATCAGCGCTATCATCAGCACCTTCTTCAGGACGATCGCGACGCTCACGGCGCTCACTGCGGTTTTCTTCAGCCTTGAGCATCTCGGATTGGCCGGTAACGGCTTCTTCGCGACGGATGACCAGGTTACGGATCACTGCATCGTTGTAGCGGAAGTTGTCTTCCAGCTCGGCCAGGGCCTTGCCAGTGCACTCAACGTTCAGCATCACGTAGTGAGCCTTGTGAACATTGTTGATTGCGTAGGCCAGTTGACGACGGCCCCAATCTTCCAGACGGTGGATTTTGCCGCCGTCTTCTTCGATCAGCTTGGTGTAACGCTCAACCATGCCGCCGACTTGCTCGCTTTGATCCGGGTGGACCAAAAAGATGATTTCGTAATGACGCATGAATGCTCCTTACGGGTTGTAGCCTGCCGCTCAAAAACGGTCAGACAAGGAGTGAATGACACTTATGGATCTTGCCGCAGGGGAGGCACATCGGTGCCTGCCAGGAAGGCAAGGGGCGCAATTGTAGAGAAGGGGGAGAAGCGGCGCAAGGTAATTGGTGATTATTTGAACAACCCCAAGCACCACAAAAACAAATGTAGGAGCGAGCTTGCTCGCGAAAAAATCACAGACACCGCGCTCATTCAGGAAACCCGCGTTATCGTTGACGTTTTTCGCGAGCAAGCTCGCTCCTACATTAGGATTGAGGCATGCCCCACACTGCAATTACTTCTTGGGCTTGGCCTTAGCCTTGGCACCACGCTGACGCTGGGCCTCGAACAGGCAAACACCCGTCGCCACCGATACGTTCAGGCTGCTGACGCTACCGGCCATCGGCAGGTGTACCAGGTAATCGCAATGCTCACGGGTCAGACGGCGCATGCCTTTGCCTTCGGCGCCCATGATCAGGATGGTCGGGCCGGTGAGGTCCTGGTCATAGATGCTGACCTCGGCCTCCCCCGCCGTGCCCACGACCCACAGGCCGCGTTGCTGGAGCTTCTCCAGGGTGCGCGCCAGGTTGGTCACGGCCACCAGCGGAATCACTTCCGCCGCGCCGCAGGCGACCTTGCGCACCACCGGCGTCAGGGTCGCGGACTTGTCCTTGGGCACGATCACGGCCAGCGCACCGGCAGCATCCGCCGAGCGCAGGCAGGCGCCGAGGTTGTGCGGGTCGGTCACGCCGTCCAGCACCAAGAGCAACGGCGCGCCTTCGGTACGGTCGAGCAGCTCGTCGAGCATCGCCTCGCCCCACACCTGGCTCGGGCTGACGTCGGCCACCACGCCCTGGTGAACGCCTTCGACCCACACGTCCATTTCACGACGTTCGGCCTGGCCGATGGCAACCTTGTTTTGCGTAGCCAACTCGACCAGCGCCTGTACGCGCGGCTCGCTGCGACCTTCGGCCAACCACACCTGCTTGACGCGCTTGGGGTGGTGACGCAGCAGTGCTTCTACGGCGTGCACGCCGTAGATTTTTTCCAGACTCATGACTTGGCCTTAGGTTTGCGCGACCCGCCGCTTTTTGCGGGAGCCGAACCCGCTTTTGGCGGGCCTTTACGGTGTTTACTTGGCTTGCTCGACGGTTTTTCCGCCCCTTGGGACTTTCCCCCAGACGCCGCTTTACCACCGCTTTTGGCTTCGTTGAGCAACTGCTGCTTCAACTCGCGGCTCTTGCGCAGCTCGGCGTTTTTCGCCGCGGCGTCGCTTGGGCGGTAGGCTTCAGGGGCCTTGTCCTTGGCGGAAGAGCGACGACCGGCCTTGGCAGGTGCAGGCTCAGCCGTGGTTTTCGCCGCGGCCGTTTTGCCTTTGGACGCAGGCGCTGTGGTTTCACCACGCTTTTTGCGACCCGCAGGCTCAGCTGGTTTGTCAGGCATGCCGAAGTCGATCTTGCGCTCGTCGAGGTCGACACGCATGACCTGCACTTCAACGGTATCGCCCAGGCGGAAGCTGCGACCGGTGCGCTCGCCCGCCAAGCGGTGATGCACAGGATCGAAGTGGTAGTAGTCACCCGGCAATGCGGTGACGTGCACCAGGCCCTCGACGTAGATGTCGGTCAGCTCGACGAACAGGCCAAAACCGGTCACGGCGGTGATCACACCCGGGAACGACTCGCCCACGCGATCCTTCATGAACTCGCATTTGAGCCAGTTCACCACGTCGCGGGTGGCTTCGTCAGCGCGGCGCTCGCTCATGGAGCACTGCTCGCCCAGCTGTTCCAGGGCCGCTTCGTCGTACGGGTAGATCCGTGCCTTCGGAATGGTCATGGCACCGGCGCGCTTGACGTGCGGGGTGTTCTGCTTGGAATGGATCACGCTGCGGATCGCCCGGTGCGTGAGCAAGTCCGGGTAACGACGAATCGGCGAAGTGAAGTGGGTGTACGCCTCGTAATTCAGGCCGAAGTGGCCCTGGTTATCGGCGCTGTACACCGCCTGGCTCAGCGAGCGCAGCATCACGGTCTGGATCACGTGGTAATCCGGACGGTCTTTGATGCTGGCCAGCAGGGCCTGGTAATCCTTCGGCGTCGGGCCGTCCTTGCCTTTGTGCAGGGACAGGCCGAGTTCGCCGAGGAAAGCACGCAGTTTTTCCAGGCGCTCCGGCGGCGGGCCGTCGTGCACACGGTACAACGCAGGAATTTCGTGCTTCTTGAGGAACTCGGCAGTGGCCACGTTGGCCGCCAGCATGCATTCCTCGATCAGCTTGTGCGCGTCGTTGCGAGTGGTCGGGGTGATCGCCGCAATCTTGCGCTCGGAGCCGAAGACAATCCGGGTTTCCTGGGTTTCAAAATCGATCGCGCCACGGGTATGGCGAGCGCCCAGCAACACCTTGTACAGCGAGTAAAGCTGCTTGAGGTGCGGTACCACGCCAGCGTATTCGGTACGCAGGGCCTTGGCTTCGCTGGTCTTCGGTGTTTCCAGGATGGTGCTGACCTTGTTGTAGGTCAGGCGCGCCTGGGAGTGGATCACCGCTTCGTAGAATTGGTAGTCGGTCATTTCGCCGGTTTTGGAGATGGTCATCTCGCACACCATGGCCAAACGGTCGACTTTCGGGTTCAGGGAGCACAGGCCGTTGGACAGCTGCTCAGGCAGCATCGGGATCACGCGCTCAGGGAAATACACGGAGTTGCCGCGCACCTGGGCTTCGTTATCCAGGGCCGAACCGATCTTCACGTAGCTGGAGACGTCGGCAATCGCCACGTACAACTTCCAACCGCCGGAGAACAAGCGCAGCTTGCCTGGCTTGGCTTCGCAGTACACCGCATCGTCGAAGTCGCGTGCATCTTCGCCGTCAATGGTGACGAACGGCAGATGGCGCAGGTCGATGCGTTTTTCTTTGTCTTTCTCTTCGACTTCCGGCTTGAGCTTGGCGGCTTCTTTGAGCACAGCCTCAGGCCAGACGTGAGGAATATCGTAGGTGCGCAAGGCAACATCGATTTCCATGCCCGGCGCCATGTAGTTGCCGACCACTTCAACGATATCGCCCTGGGGCTGGAAGCGCGCCGTTGGCCAGTGGGTGATTTTCACCTCGACGAACTGGCCGACCTTGGCTGCGCCATTGCGGCCCGGGGTAATCAGCACTTCCTGCTGCACCTTCGGGTTATCCGGCACAACGAAGCCGATGCCGCCTTCTTCGAAGTAACGGCCGACGATGGACTCGTGGGCACGGGACACCACTTCGACGATCACGCCTTCGCGGCGGCCGCGGCGGTCCAGGCCAGAAACCCGCGCCAGGGCACGGTCGCCATCGAACACCAGGCGCATTTGCGCAGGGCTCATGAACAGGTCGTCGCTGCCGTCGTCCGGGATCAGGAAGCCGAAGCCATCACGGTGGCCGGCAATGCGACCCAGGATCAGGTCCAGCTTGTCGACCGGCGCGTAAGTGCCACGACGGGTGTAGATCAATTGAGCATCGCGCTCCATCGCACGCAGACGGCGGCGCAGGGCTTCGAGCTGGTCTTCGGTGGTCAGACCGAATTCTTCAACCAACTGCTCGCGGCTAGCAGGCGAACCACGATCGGCGAGGTGCGCCAGGATCAGTTCGCGGCTAGGAATAGGGTTTTCATATTTTTCCGCTTCACGAGCGGCCTCGGGATCGAGGGACTGCCAATCGGCCATTAGAGAGTTTTCACCTTGTCTATATGCGGGTTAGTTTGGCATACGCGTATTGAAACGGGAAATTTCAGGTATCAACAAGCGTTTAAAAGCTCTTTGCGACCCCCGGCGCGCACCTTGCACGACCACTGGCGAAATTTTCCAGGCTTTTTTCATGGCAGGGGTTTACAGCTCAAATATCGCTCCGTATAGTGCGCGCCATCGACGACGGCAACGTTGTTGATGCTGCCCAGGTGGTGAAATTGGTAGACACGCCAGCTTCAGGTGCTGGTGATCGCAAGGTCGTGGAAGTTCGAGTCTTCTCCTGGGCACCAAATTCAGATCAAACCCGCGAAAGCGGGTTTTTTCGTTTCAGGCCTTTGATTTTTAACGGAAAAATTGATTTATATTTTTCGAATCAGGGGTTTACAGATCAAAAGCCCCGCCGTATAGTTCGCCCCATCAACAGCGGCAACGTTGTTAGATAATGCCCAGGTGGTGAAATTGGTAGACACGCCAGCTTCAGGTGCTGGTGATCGCAAGGTCGTGGAAGTTCGAGTCTTCTCCTGGGCACCAAATTCAGATCAAACCCGCGAAAGCGGGTTTTTTCGTTTCCGGGGTTTGAAAACTTCCCCAGTGATTTCCCCCTCATCCGCACTTGAGAAGATTTATCGTTTATCCTTGCAATGATTTGTTGCATATAAGCGAGGAACACTTCGGATGATGATCCGTGACAACCGACTCAAGACATCCCTTCTGCGCGGCCTGACCCTCACCCTACTCAGCCTGACCCTGCTCTCGCCCGCCGCCCATTCTGCCGACAAGGTCTCCCTGACCTTATACAACGGCCAACACAAAGAAGTCGGCGATGAACTCGCCAAGGCCTTCGAAGCCAAGACCGGCATCCACGTCAACGTGCGCAAAGGCAGCAGCAACCAGCTGGCCAGCCAGGTCGTCGAAGAAGGTGAGCGCTCCCCTGCCGACGTCATCTACACCGAAGAATCACCGCCCCTGAATAAACTCGGCGAGCAAGGCCTGTTGGCAAAAATCGATGCCAGCACCCTCGATGTTCTACCCAAGGATTACGTGGGCAAAAACGGCGATTGGATGGGCGTGACCGCACGCACCCGCGTCGTGGCCTTCAACCCGAAACTGGTTGCTGAAAAAGACTTGCCCAAATCGGTGTTGGATTTCGCTGACCCCGAGTGGCAAGGCAAGGTCGGCTTCGTGCCCACCAGCGGCGCGTTCCAGGAACAAGCCGTGGCGATCATCAAGCTGCACGGTCGCGAAGCCGCCGAAGAATGGCTGACCGGCCTGCGCGCCTTCGGCAAGGTGTACAGCAACAATATGGTAGCCCTCAAGGCCGTAGAAAACGGCGAAGTGGCCACCGTGCTGGTGAATAACTACTACTGGTTTGCCCTGAAAAAGGAAAAAACCAATCTGGATTCCCAGCTGCATTACTTCACCGATGGCGATGCCGGCGGCCTGATCACCGTGTCCTCCGCTGCCGCACTCAAATCCAGCAAACATCCCAAAGAAGCTCAGCAATTGTTGGCATTCATGGCCAGCGAAGAAGGCCAGCGCGTGATCACCAACACCTCGGCCGAGTACCCGCTGCGCAAGGGCATGGAATCGAACCGGGGCCTCAAGCCATTTAGCGAGTTGCAGCCGCCGAAAGTCACCCCCGCAGACCTGGGCAACGCCGAAGAAGCCCTGGAACTGGAACGTGACGTTGGCCTGAACTGATGAACCCATCGCTTTCCGTCGCGGGGTTCACCCCCCGTCGCAAACGTCCGTCGATCTGGCTGCTACTGCCCGTGCTGTTGCTGGTTGGCCTGAGCCTGTTGCCGCTCGTCTATGTCGGGCTCAAAACCTGGCAGGCGGGCTGGACGGAGGCGGTGCATCTCCTGTGGCGGCCTTATGTGTTCGGGCTGCTGCGCAACACCCTGGCGCTGATGGTCGGCGTGACTCTGAGCTGCGGCGTGATCGGCCTGTGCCTGGCCTGGCTGCTGGAACGCAGCAACCTGCCAGGTCGGCGCCTCTGGGGCGTGATTCTTTGTCTGCCGTTTGCGGTGCCGGCGTTTGTCAGCAGTTTTACCTGGGTGTCGCTGAGTGCCCAGTTCGAGGGGCTCGGCGGCGCGATCCTGGTGATGAGCCTGTCCAAATACCCGCTGGTGTTTCTGCCGGTGGCGGCAACGCTGCGCAATCTTGACCCTTCCCTGGAAGAATCGGCCCGCACGCTGGGGCTCAACCGCTGGGGTGTGTTCTTTCGCATCACACTCCCACTGCTGTGGCCATCGCTGCTGGCTGGCTCACTATTGATCGCACTGCACATGCTGGTTGAATTCGGCGCGCTGTCGATCATCGGCTTGCAGACCTTCACCACTGCGATCTATCAGCAGTTCGAACTGGAATTCAGCAATGCCAATGCGGCGATGCTCTCGGCAGTGCTGCTGCTGATGTGCCTGACGCTGCTGTGGCTGGAGCTGCGCGTACGCGGCAAAGGCCGGCACGTGCGCATCGGCCAGGGCGCGGCGCGACACGCCGAGCAGGTTCGACTGGGCCAGTGGGCGCCATTGGGCCAGGTGTATTGCCTGGCGCTGGCGATCATTGGCAGCGGCATTCCGCTGGGGATGCTCGGGTATTGGTTGGCAGTCGGTTCGTCGGCAGCGTTTCCGATGGCCGAGATCGGTGAGGCACTGCTGTCATCCCTGGCGCTCTCGCTGGGCGGCGCCGCACTGTGCCTGGTACTGGCCGTGCCGGTGGGGTTGCTGGTGGTGCGCTACAAAGGGCAACTGGCGATCTGGGCCGAACGTTTGCCGTACTTACTGCATGCCCTGCCCGGCCTAGTGATTGCGTTGACCCTGGTGTATTTCGCCCTGCATTACGTGCCGGCGCTGTACCAAACCTCGGCGTTGTTGCTGATTGCTTATGCGCTGCTGTTTTTGCCGTTGGCACAGGCGCCGATTCGTACAGCGCTGAACAAGGCGGCTCCACAACTGGAAGAGGCTGCGCGCACATTAGGCGCATCGTCGTTCAGTGCGTTTTGCAGAGTCACCCTGCCGATCATATTCCCGGCATTGGGTGCGGCGTTTGCGTTGGTGTTCCTGGATGCGATGAAGGAACTGACGGCCACGCTGCTGCTGAGCCCGACCGGGTTGAATACCTTGGCGACGGCCGTCTGGGCGCATACCTCGAATGTGGAATTTGCAGCGGCGGCGCCGT
Source organism: Pseudomonas fjordensis (assembly GCF_976987115.1). Lineage (NCBI taxonomy): Bacteria > Pseudomonadati > Pseudomonadota > Gammaproteobacteria > Pseudomonadales > Pseudomonadaceae > Pseudomonas > Pseudomonas fjordensis. Next base: position 610,095 of record NZ_OZ336860.1, on the reverse strand, counting down.
ATGCAGCGTTGTTGATTCTGGTGTCGGGGTTGCCGGTGTATCTGCTTACGACGCGGATGTATTTGAGCCGCTGAAACAGCTATCGCAGGCAAGCCAGCTCCCACAGTTGACCGCGCTCCAACTTTGGAATGCAGTTGAATGTGGGAGCTGGCTTGCCTGCGATGAGGCCAGTCCAGGCAACCTCAAGCCCTGAACTGCCCCAAACTCGCCTTCAACTGCGCTGCCAACCCATCCAGCACCTTGCCACTGGCCGTCGTCTCCACCACCGCCTGCGCCGCACGCTCGGCCTGGGCATGGATCACCTCCACGCGCCCACGCACCGCATGCGCGCCCTGAGCCTGATGCTCAGCCGCACGCGTCGCCAGGCCGATGGCAGCATGCACCTGCTCCACCGAAGCCTGTACCGTCTGCTGCAAGCGCACGCTGTCGCGCAGCACCAGCAGCCCCTCATTGGCCTGACGTCCGGCCTTGCCGATGGTTTCCACCGCCTCACGCGCGCCCTGCTGCAACGCGACGATATGCGCCTGGATATCGCCCGTGGAGCTTTGAGTCTTGCTGGCCAGCGCACGCACTTCGTCAGCCACCACCGCAAAGCCGCGCCCAGTCTCGCCAGCCCGCGCCGCTTCGATGGCCGCGTTGAGGGCAAGCAGGTTGGTTTGCTCGGCGATGCCGTGGATCACGGTCAACACCACTTCAATCTGTTCGCTTTGCTGCGCCAGCCGTTCGATCACCTGGGAGCCGGCCTGCACCTGCCCCGCCAACGCCTCGATCAAGCTGCCGACTTCGGCCGAGGTCCGTGAGTTTTCATCCGTGGCCTGGCGAATATCCACCACCTGCTGCAAGGCCGCCTGCATGGCGTGGCTTTCGGCCTGGGCCTCGTCGGCCATTTGCGACAAGGCGCGCAGACTCTCGGCCACTTCATCACGCTGCAAGCCCGCCGCCGCATCGGCGCCGGCATTGCGCAACGTCATGGCGCCGATTTCCACGCCGGTACGCTGGGCCACGTCGCCAGCCTCGCGCACGATGGGCTGCAACTTATCCACAAAGCGATTGACCGCCGAGGCCATATCGCCGATTTCGTCCTTGCTGTTGATCTGCACGCGCTTGGTGAGGTCGCCCTCGCCGGCCGCCAGGTCATCCATCGCGGCAATCAGCAGCTTCAGGCGATTGACCACGCGCCGGCCCAGCACGATAGCGATCAACAGCAATACGCCAAGCCCCACCAGTGCCAGGCCCATGCCGATGCGCCAGCGCAGGGTGCCCGCCGCGTCTTGCACGGCGCTGGCGGTATTGGCCGTCATTTGCGTGGCAGTGGCTTGCGCCGATTGCAGCCGGGCGCCCATGGCGCTGGCGCTGTCAGCTGCGGCGCCCTTGAGGCTGTCACCCACCAGTTGGTCACCGCTGGCGATCAGCGCGGCAAAGCGCTTATCCAAGGCTTGCAGGTCGGCCTCAACCGCTGCGGTCGACACACCCATGCGCACTTTGCCGATTTCCACACCGTTGGGGCTGATGGAGGCTTCGACGTAATACACGGACGGGTCTGTCTTGGCCGCGTCCAGCACCTTATCCAAGGCACGCTCCCCCGCGCCCTTTGCCAGCAGGGCCTGGTTGATCAGGTTTTCGCGGTTCAGGTATCGGGTCAGGTGCTCGCCTGCGGCGTCGTCGTACACCACGAACAGCACATTGGGGTTGCGCTGGGCCCGGCGGGCGAACTCCGACAGCGTGGGAACATCGCTGTCCCACATGGCACGGGGCGCGACCGACGCTAGCAGTTGCGCCATGTCATTGGCGGAGTCCTGCAGGTCTTTTTCCAACGTCGCACGCAACTGCTTTTGCTCTTCCTGCAAGCGCGTGGAAAGCCCGGCTGTCAGACGCTGGCGCGTGCTGGCAGACAGGCTGTCCAAACTCGACGTGACTTCCTTGCCAGCCTGGGCCAGCTCGCCAGACAACTTCTGGCTATCAATGCCCAGGCGATTGCCCAAATCGGCCTCCAGCGCCGTCACCGTGCTCCGCGTCAGCGCGACGGCCACCAGCACTTGCACCAAAAGAGCGATACCAAGGGTAACGAACACCGGCCGCAACAGACGGCTTTGTAACAACGAGAGAACGGCAGACACTGGAAATCCCTCCACCACGGGTGCCACTAATTTGATAGCACCTCGAAAGAGGGAAACACAGCAAGGGTCGTGCCGCTTGCCAGGCAGAAACGACAAAGGGCTCCCGAAGGAGCCCTTTGCCTGTTACATCAACAGCTTATTACGCGAACGGGTGACGCAGAACGATGGTCTCGTTGCGGTCCGGGCCCGTCGAAATAATGTCGATCGGTGCGCCAATCAGCGCTTCGACGCGCTTGATGTAGGCACGAGCGTTGGCTGGCAGCTCTTCCAGGGTCTTGGCGCCCACGGTCGATTCAGTCCAGCCCGGCACTTCTTCGTACACAGGCTGCAGGCCCACGTAGCTGTCAGCGTCGGTCGGGGCAACGTCGTTACCTTCAGCATCTTTGTAGCCGGTGCAGATGTTGATGGTTTCCAGACCGTCGAGTACGTCCAGCTTGGTCAGGCAGATGCCCGAGATGCTGTTCACATCGATAGCGCGACGCAGGATAACGGCATCGAACCAGCCGCAACGACGAGCACGGCCAGTGGTGGCGCCGAATTCGTGACCTTGCTTGGCCAGGTGCGCACCGACGTCGTCGAACAGTTCAGTCGGGAACGGGCCCGAACCTACGCGAGTGGTGTAGGCCTTGGTGATACCCAGGATGTAGTCCAGGAACATCGGGCCAACGCCAGAACCGGTGGCAACGCCGCCAGCGGTGGTGTTGGAGCTGGTCACGTACGGGTAGGTACCGTGGTCGATGTCCAGCAACGAACCCTGGGCGCCTTCGAACATGATGTCTTTGCCAGCGCGACGCAGGTCGTGCAGCTCGGCCGTCACGTCCAGCATCAGCGGCTTGAGCAGCTCAGCGTATTCCTTGCACTCGGCCAGGGTCTTTTCAAACTCGATGGCGGGCTCTTTGTAGTAACCGACCAGCATGAAGTTGTGGTAATCCACCAGTTCACGCAGTTTGTCTTCAAAGCGCGGCATGTTGAGCAGGTCGCCCACACGCAGGCCACGACGTGCAACCTTGTCTTCGTAGGCCGGGCCGATGCCGCGACCGGTGGTGCCGATCTTCAGCTCGCCACGCGCCTTTTCACGGGCCTGGTCCAGCGCAACGTGGAAGGACAGGATCAGCGGGCAGGACGGGCTGATACGCAGGCGCTCGCGCACCGGTACGCCTTTCTCTTCCAGCTTGGTGATCTCGCGCAGCAGGGCGTCAGGTGCGACCACCACGCCGTTGCCGATCAGGCACTGCACGCCTTCGCGCAGGACACCCGACGGGATCAGGTGCAAGACGGTTTTTTCGCCATCGATGACCAGGGTGTGGCCAGCGTTGTGGCCACCTTGGTAGCGCACTACGGCGGCAGCATGTTCGGTCAGCAGATCAACGATCTTGCCTTTGCCCTCATCACCCCATTGGGTGCCCAGGACTACGACATTCTTACCCATAACACTTGTCCTCATTCGCGCAAACTTGGTGCCGGCGATGGCCGGCAGGAAAACTCAAGAAGCCAGTGGCGATACTTGCCAAAGCCCGTTCTGCTGAATCAATTGCCGGTCGCAGTCCGCTTCACGGGCGGCGGCCAATGGCTGCCCAGGCAAGGCCTGGACTACACGCTGACCCTCACGGCGTAACTGGCAAACCTGCTGCCAGAGCGCTGCGTCCGTACTGTCGGGCATCCAGATGCCACCAGACGGCAGCTCGACCTCAGCACGCCCCAGGGTCACCAGGGTTTTCAAATCGGTGGAAAAACCAGTGGCCGGACGCGCACGACCGAAGTCGGCGCCGATATCGTCATAGCGACCACCTTGGGCGATGGCCTGGCCAACACCCGGAACGAACACCGCGAACACCACACCGGTGTGGTAGTGGTAGCCGCGCAATTCACCCAGATCAAAATACAGCGGCAGCTCCGGGAACCGCGCCGACAAGCGCTCGGCAATCGCCAGCACATCATCCAGTGCCGCCAATACCGGTGCCGGCGCATTGGCCAGGCGCTCACGCGCAGCCGCCAGCACTTCACGACCGCCGCACAGGTCTACCAGCGCCCGCAGCATGCCAGCCAGCTCAGCAGGCACACCCTCGGTGAGGGCGATCACTTCATCGATCGCCTTGCGCTGCAGGGCATCGAACAACTGTTGCTCCACTTCACCGGACAACCCGGCGGCGCGCGCCAGGCCACGGTAGATACCGACGTGGCCCAGGTCCATGTGCACATCCGGCACATCTGCCAGTTGCAGCATGGCCAGCATCAGGCTGATCACTTCAACATCGCTGCTTGGGCTGGCATCGCCGTACAACTCGGCGCCCAACTGGATCGGGCTACGGGAAGACGACAAAGCGCGTGGCTGGGCATGCAGTACGCTGCCGGCATAGCACAGGCGGCTCGGGCCTTCGCGACGCAGGGTGTGCGCATCGATGCGCGCCACTTGCGGCGTTATGTCGGCACGGAACCCCATTTGCCGGCCCGATTGCGGGTCGATGACCTTGAAGGTGCGCAGATCCAGGTCCTGGCCCGCGCCGGTCAGCAGGGATTCCAGGTACTCGATATGGGGAGTCACGACAAACTCGTAACCCCAGCTCTGGAACAGATCCAACACCTGGCGACGCGCTACTTCAATGCGCGCAGCTTCTGGTGGCAGTACTTCTTCGATGCCATCTGGCAGCAGCCAGCGGTCTACCGTTGCCATTACGCCATTCCCCTTTGATCCGGGCGGCCAGCCCTCGGCCGAGCCTTGAGTGAAGCAGAAAATACCCGCCCCTTGCATAAACCACGCGCAAGAGCGACGTGACGAACGGCCTGCAAACGGCCTCGTCGGGCACTTTCCTCGAAAAACCTGTCACGCCTGCCGAATCAAACATGCAGACGCAAAAAAGCCGGGAATTTCCCGGCTGCCGCATCATACACCCGTTTTCTGAAAGGATCACCCCGCCAGGCATTTTAGCCGCCCGACGGAGTGCGCCTTACAGAATCACGGGCTGGTTACTTGGACTTTTCCAGGTAGCGGAAGAAGTCGCTGCTCGGGTCCAGTACCAGTACGTCGGTTTTGTTCGCGAAGCTTTCACGGTAGGCGCGCAGGCTACGGTAGAACGCGTAGAACTCCTGGTCCTGGCCGTAGGCCTTGGCGTAGATCGCCGCAGCTTGAGCATCGCCATCACCACGCGCCTCTTCAGACTCACGGTAGGCTTCTGCCAGCAGTACACGACGCTGACGGTCGGCATCGGCACGGATACCTTCAGCCAACTCGTTACCCTTGGCGCGGTGCTCACGCGCTTCACGCTCACGCTCGGTGCTCATACGCTCGAACACGCTGCGGTTCACTTCCTTGGGCAGGTCAATGGCCTTGACGCGAACGTCGACCACTTCAATACCCAATTCTTTTTCCGCCATGGTGTTCAGCGAACGGGTGATGTCAGCCATCAGCGCATCACGTTCACCGGATACCACCTCGTGCAGGGTGCGCTTACCAAACTGGTCACGCAGGCCCGATTCCAGACGACGGGACAAACGCTCGTCGGCAATCTGCTTGAGGCCGGAAGTCGCAGTGTAGAAGCGCTCGGCATCCTTGACGCGCCACTTGGCGTAGGCGTCAACCATCACGGCTTTCTTTTCCAGGGTCAGGAAGCGCTGTGTCGGTGCATCCAGGGTCATCAGGCGGGCGTCGAACTTGCGCACCTGGTTGACGTAGGGGACTTTCACATGCAGGCCCGGCTGGACATCCGCCTGGACCACGCGACCGAATTGCAGCAGCACCGCACGCTCGGTCTGAGCGACGATGTAGAAGCAGTTCCAGGCAGCGATGACCACGACGACGCCCACAATCAGGGCGGTCAGCGATTTATTGCTCATCAACGGCTCTCCCTGGTACGTGTTTGCTGTTGCAGCAAGTCAGCGGCCGCACGGGCGCTCGCTTCGTTGGCAGCGGCATTCGAACCGGTGGACGGTGCGCCAGTGCCGCTACGACCACCTTCGATCATCTTGTCCAGCGGCAGGTACAGCAGGTTGTTCTGCCCACCTTTGCTGCCGGTCACGAGAACCTTGCTGGTGTTGCTGAAGACTTCCTGCATGGTGTCCAGGTACAGACGCTCGCGGGTCACTTCAGGTGCCTTGCGGTACTCGGCGACCAGCTTGGTGAAACGATCTGCCTCACCCTTGGCGCGGGAGACCACTTCATCGCGGTAACCGTTGGCATCTTCAAGGATGCGCTGGGCCTGACCACGGGCTTCCGGCACAACGCCGTTGGCATAGGTTTCAGCTTGGTTGCGCGAACGCTGCTCGTCTTCACGGGCACGGATCACGTCGTCAAAGGCTTCCTGCACTTCACGCGGTGCCGCTGCGCTCTGTACGTTCACCTGGGTAACGGTGATACCGGTACGGTAAGTGTCGAGGAAGCGTTGCAGACGCTCCTTGATTTCGCTGGCCATCAACTCACGACCTTCGGTGAGCACCTGGTCCATGGCGGTGGAACCCACCACGTGGCGCAGGGCACTTTCGGTTGCGTGTTGCAGGCTGATTTCCGGCTGATCAACGTTCAGCACGAAGTCTTGCAGGTTGCTGATCTTGTACTGCACGGTCAGCGGCACTTCGACGATGTTCTCGTCTTCGGTCAGCATCTGGCCCTGCTTGGTGTACGCACGCTCACGCGTCACGTTCTCCATGTACTTCTTGTCGATCGGCGGGAAATAGATATTCAGGCCCGGGCCTACAGTCTCGTAGTACTTGCCGAAGCGCAGCACCACGGCTTGCTCCTGCTCGTCCACCACGTACACGGCACTGTAGAGCCATACGGCCGCCAGCACGACAAGACCCAGGCCCAGCAGGCCATAGCCACCGCCCTTGCTTGTGCGACCGCCGTCGTCACCACCACGTTTTTTCCCACCACCGAACAACCCATTCAGGCTTTCCTGCAGCTTTCGGAAGGCCTCGTCGAGATCCGGTGGCCCCTTGCGGTCGCCATTATTGCGGCGCTTACCACCCCAAGGATCCTGATTATTCGAGTTGCCACCCGGCTCATTCCAAGCCATAGCGCTCTCCATCTGATAAAGCAAAGACGCACCCACGGCGCGCCGACCAATGCTACAGAATGCCTGCTACTGCGGCACAACCGCTTTCTCAGGCTTTTATTGCAAAGTGTGTTGTTCGATGAACTCTGCCGGTACAACACCCTCTCGGCTGACCAGCCGATTGAGTTCCGAGCGTGGCAATCGAACAGCCAGCAAGCTGACACCTTCTTCGTCGTGTTCTTCTTTCTGTACCGCGCCCAGCTCGAAAAACTGTGCACGCAGTCGAGCAAAACGCTGCGGCAAGCGCAAGGTGCCGACGAACAAATCGCTGCCGAGCAATTCGGCAATGGCTTGTTCCAGCAGCTCCAAGCCACTGCCGTCACGCGCCGACAGCCATACCCGCTGGGGCTTGCCGTTCTCGTCGCGCTGGATCTGTGGCTCAACGCCTTCAAGCAAATCGAGTTTGTTATAGACCTCGAGGATCGGCAAGTCCTGGGCACCAATCTCGCCCAGCACCACCATCACCTGTTCAATCTGCAGCATGCGATCCGGTTCGGCCGCATCGATCACGTGCAAGAGCAGGTCGGAATTGCTCGACTCTTCGAGCGTAGACCGAAATGCCTCGACCAGCTTGTGGGGCAGGTGACGAATGAAACCCACGGTATCGGCCAGCACAATCGGCCCCAGGTCGTCGATATCCAGACGGCGCAGGGTCGGGTCGAGGGTGGCGAACAGTTGGTCTGCCGCGTACACGTCCGACTGGGTCACGTTATTGAACAATGTGGATTTGCCGGCGTTGGTGTAGCCCACCAACGACACCGTCGGGATATCCGCACGGGAACGGCCACGTCGCGACTGTTCACGCTGGCTGCGTACTTTTTCCAGGCGGCCCTTGATCTGGCGCAGGCGAACCCGCAGCAGACGCCGGTCGGTTTCCAACTGGGTTTCACCCGGGCCACGCATGCCGATACCGCCACCCTGGCGCTCAAGGTGAGTCCAGCCGCGAACCAGGCGCGTGCTCATGTGGTCAAGCTGGGCCAGTTCAACCTGGAGCTTGCCTTCATGGGTGCGGGCGCGTTGGGCGAAAATATCGAGAATCAGACCGGTACGGTCGATCACGCGACACTCGAAAACACGTTCGAGGTTACGTTCCTGACTGGGCGTGAGGGTGTGATTGAAGATCACCAGATCGGCTTCTTCGGCATGAACCAGGTCGCGCACTTCCTCGACCTTGCCGCTGCCAATCAGGTATTTGGCGGTTGGCCGATGACGCGGTACGTTAAAAAACGCAACGGTCTCGGCGCCGGCCGAATTTGCCAACTCCTGAAACTCCTGCGGATCTTCGCGCGCCTCAGGGTCCTGTCCATCCAAGTGAACGAGGATTACTCGCTCACCACCACCGTGGCGCTCAAAGAACAAAGGAGACTCCTATCAGGCGTTACCTGGCTCAGCGTCACCCTGTTCATCACCTGCTGCGCTAGGCAGACGGATTGGACGAACTGGAACGACTGTCGAGATAGCGTGCTTGTAAACCATCTGGCTGACGGTGTTTTTCAGCAGGATAACGAATTGGTCGAACGACTCGATCGTACCTTGCAGTTTGATGCCGTTGACCAGATAGATGGAAACCCCAACTTTCTCTTTACGTAAAGTATTCAAGTAAGGGTCTTGTAGCGAATGCCCTTTTGACATGTGCCGCACTCCTTTAAGGATCAATAATAAAAAATCGGAAAATAGATAGCTTATGGCCGTCACACCCCCAAGGATAGACGGCAATTGCAAGGACTCAGCTCAATATGGAGACCGTTCCCAAGTATTTCAAGGCGCGTGACAGATTGTCGCTGTCCAGGCTGTCCAACCAGTGCAACTCGCTCCAGCTGCGCAGCCAGGTGAACTGGCGCTTCGCCAATTGGCGCGTGGCAATGATGCCGCGCTCCTGCATTTCGGCTGACGTCAGCTTGCCATCCAGATGATCCCAGACTTGGCGGTAGCCTACAGCACGTATCGAAGGCAGCCCTGCATGCAGGTCACCTCTTGAACGCAATGCTACGACCTCGTCCACAAACCCCTGTTCCAACATTAGTGTGAATCTTTGTGCAATTCGTTCATGCAACACCTGGCGGTTTGCCGGAGCGATGGCCAGATTCGCCACAGTATAGGGCAATTGTGACTGTCCAGATGCGCCTGCGTCAGCACTTTGCGCACTTTGTTTCAGCCGATGTTCAGTCATGGTCTGACCACTGACGCGCCAGACTTCCAGGGCGCGGGTGAGCCGCTGGGGGTCATTGGGGTGAATACGTGCCGCAGACACCGGGTCTACCGCCGCCAACTGGTCGTGCAGGGCTTGCCAGCCAAGGCGCGCAGCCTCTTCCTCCAGCGCTGCACGCACCTGGGCATCGGCAGGCGGCATATCGGCCAGGCCTTCCTGTAGCGCCTTGTAATAAAGCATGGTACCGCCCACCAGCAGCGGGATATTGCCCCGTGCGGTGATCTCGGCCATGGCCGCCAGGGCGTCGGTGCGAAAATCCGCCGCCGAATAGCTCTGCGCCGGGTCGATAATGTCGATCAACTGGTGCGGATATTGGGCCAATAGCGCTTTCGACGGTTTGGCGGTGCCGATATCCATGTCCCGGTAAACCAGGGCAGAGTCGACGCTGATCAGCTCGCAGGGCAGCACCTTGGTCAGCTCGATGGCCAGGTCGGTCTTGCCGGCGGCCGTGGGGCCCATCAGGAAAATGGCGGGGGGCAAGGCGCTCATCAACGGCCGCGCAAGAACAGTTTGTCCAGATCGTCCAGGCCCATCTGGGTCCAGGTCGGTCGGCCATGGTTGCATTGACCGCTGCGCTCGGTGTTTTCCATGTCGCGCAGCAGGCCGTTCATTTCCGGCAGGGCCAGGCGGCGGTTGGCGCGGATGGCGCCGTGGCAGGCCATGGTGCCGAGCAATTCGTTGATATGCGCCTGGATACGATCACTGGTGCCGTACTCCATCAGGTCTGCCAGCACGTCGGCCACCAGGCGGTTGGCCTCGGCCTGCTTGAGCAGCGCGGGAATCTGGCGGATCGCCAGGGTTTCCGGGCCCAGGCGTTGCAGCTCGAAGCCCAGCTTCTGGAACACACTGTGATGTTCTTCTGCGCAGTCGGCTTCACGCTGGCTCACCGCCAGGGATTCAGGCACCAGCAGCGGCTGGCCGCTGAGGCCTTCGCTGGCCATGGCGATCTTCAGGCGCTCGTACATGATCCGCTCATGGGCGGCGTGCATGTCCACCAGCACCAGGCCATGGGCGTTTTCGGCGAGGATATAAATGCCTTTGAGCTGCGCCAGGGCATAGCCCAGCGGCGGAATGTCACCACCGCCCTCGGGCAACGCCACAGCAGCGCCCGGCTCGGCACCCGGCAGCGGCGCAAAAAATTCACGGTACGCCGCCTGGGCCTCGGCCACCGGCACCGTCGATTGCGGGCGCGGCGTGTATTGATACTGATAACCCGCACCGGCACCCGAGTTTGGCGCGGTGTAGGCTGGCTGTGCCTGTGGCGATTGCAGCAGGTTGGCCGCCAGGCTCATCTCACCCTGGGGGCCGAACTCGCCGGCTTCCGGACCGCTCGGGCGTACCACCGCTGTGACAATCGGCGCGGACAGTTGATCATCCGGACGCACGTCGCCCAGGGCGCGGTGCAGTGTGCCATAGAGGAAGTCATGCACCATGCGCCCGTCACGGAAGCGCACTTCGTGCTTGGTCGGGTGCACGTTGACGTCGACCACCGAAGGGTCAACCTCAAAGAACAGCACAAAGGTGGGGTGGCGCCCGTTGAACAGCACATCGCGATAAGCCTGGCGCACCGCGTGGGCCACCAGCTTGTCGCGTACCGCCCGGCCGTTCACAAAGAAATACTGCAAGTCGGCCTGGCTGCGGGAGAACGTCGGCAACCCGACCCAGCCCCACAGCCTCAAGCCATTGCGCTCGATCTCAATCGGCAGCGCCTGCTCCAGGAACCCGCTGCCACACACCGCCGCCACCCGCCGAGCACGCGCGGCGTCGTCGTTGGCTTCGTGCAGGCTGAGGATGGTCTTGCCATTGTGGCGCAGGTGAAAGGCCACATCGAAACGCGCCAAGGCCAGGCGTTTGATGACTTCTTGCAGGTGATCGAATTCGGTTTTCTCGGCCTTGAGGAACTTGCGCCGCGCCGGGGTATTGAAGAACAGGTCGCGCACTTCCACCGAGGTGCCCACCGGATGGGCCGCCGGCTGGACCCGAGGCGCCATGTCGCGGCCTTCGGTTTCCACTTGCCAGGCTTGCTCGGCGCTACGGGTGCGGGAGGTCAAGGTCAGACGGGCCACGGAGCTGATGGAGGCCAGGGCCTCACCGCGAAAGCCCAGGCTCATGACCCGCTCCAGGTCTTCCAGGTCACGGATCTTGCTGGTGGCGTGACGGGCCAGGGCCAAGGGCAGGTCATCCGAAGAGATGCCGCTGCCATCGTCACGTACCCGCAGCAGCTTGACGCCGCCCTGCTCTACGTCGACATCGATGCGTTTGGCACCCGAGTCGATGCTGTTTTCCAGCAATTCCTTGATCACCGACGCCGGGCGCTCAACCACCTCACCCGCGGCGATCTGGTTGGCAAGGCGCGGGCTGAGCAATTCAATGCGCGAGCCGCTGTTCAAGGTGGATTCGCTCATCACTGCGCCGCCAATGAAGTGCCGGGGATGGTCAACACCTGGCCAATCTTCAACTCATCGGTTTTCAGGTTATTGGCGCTGCGCAACGCTGCAGGCGTGACCTGGAAACGTACCGCCAGCATGGCAACGGTGTCACCGGGCTGCACACGATGGTCACGCGGGCCCTGGGCGATTTTGCCGGAGTCGCGCAGCCAGGCGATATAGGTGCCCGGCGGCGGGTTCTGCTGGAAGAACTGGCGCACACCGGCGCTGATCGAGCGCGCCAACGCTTGCTGGTGGCTGGCGCTGGCCAGTTTCGACGCTTCGTTGGCGTTGGAGATAAACCCGGTTTCCACCAGGATCGACGGAATATCCGGCGACTTCAACACCATGAACCCGGCTTGTTCCACGCGCTGTTTGTGCAGCGAGGTCACACGGCCGATATTGCTCAGGACTTTCTGGCCCACGTTGAGGCTGGAGGTCAACGAGGCGGTCATCGACAGGTCGAGCAGTACGCCTGCGAGCATCTTGTCCTTGTCATCAAGAGACACGTTGCCCGCGCCACCGATCAAGTCGGAGCGGTTTTCACTGTCGGCCAGCCAGCGCGCGGTCTCGGAGGTAGCGCCGCGATCAGACAAGGCAAATACCGAGGCGCCAAACGCAGCGGTTGAAGGCGCGGCGTCGGCGTGAATGGATACGAACAGGTCGGCGCCCTTCTTACGGGCAATTTCGGTACGGCCACGCAACGGAATGAAGTAGTCACCGGTGCGGGTCAACTCGGCGCGGTAGCCTTTCATGCCATTGACCTGGCGCTGCAGCTCACGGGCAATGGCGAGCACCACGTCTTTCTCATGCTGGCCGCGGGAGCCGGAAGCCCCTGGGTCTTCGCCACCGTGGCCGGCGTCGATCACCACGATAATGTCGCGCTTGCCGGCCGGGGCGGGCGGCGGCGGTGGCAGCTTGACCTGGGGCTGCGAAGGGTTGACCGGCACCGCAGGCACCGTCGCCACGCTCGGCGTTGGCGCAGGCGGCGGTGCGGCGTCGGCGGGGTTGTCGAACAGGTCGACCACCAGGCGGTTGCCGTACTGGGCGTTGGGGGCCAGGGAGAAGCTTTTGGGGGTCACGGCCTTTTTCAGGTCGATGACTACACGCAGGTCGGTCGGCGTACGCTGGGCCGAGCGCATCGCAGTAATGGGCGTGTTGGCGGTGGAGACTTTCAGCGGCGCGGCCAGGCTGGCACCGTTGATGTCGATCACCAGACGATCAGGCGCCGTCAAGGTAAAGACGCTGTGCTGGACCGGGCCAGACAGGTCGAACACCAGTCGCGTGTTATCCGGCGCTCGCCACAGGCGAACACTTTTCACCTGTGAAGCAGCCAGAGCATTGACAGTCATTGCCGCAAGCAACACCCCCACGACAGCAACCAACGCGCGAAAGCGCATACCTAACCCCACCAATTATTTGAATTCCAATGCCAGAGCAGCACACCACGACTCAGCGCGTGGGCTCTGGGGCAACAACTTCAGCTGACGTCCGTGCTCATGCGGCGTAATGGTAATGGTCAGGTCCGGCTTTGGCAAAAAGCCTGTGCCTTTATTTGGCCACTCGATCAGACACAGCGCATCCTCGTCGAAGTAATCACGGATGCCCATGAACTCCAGCTCTTCCGGATCGACCAGGCGATAGAGGTCGAAGTGGAAGGCGCGTACATCCCCGATCTCGTAGGGCTCGACCAACGTGAACGTCGGGCTTTTTACAGCGCCGGTATGGCCCAGGCCGCGAATAATCCCCCGGGACAGTGTGGTTTTGCCTGCGCCCAGGTCGCCCTCGAGAAAGATCAACCCGGCCCCTTGCGTGACCTGCGAAATACGTTGGCCCAACGCGACCATGGCCTCTTCATCTGCCAGGAAAAGAATTACTTCAGGCACGGCGACTGCTCCTCCAGCAATTGACGAATGGCGGGGATCAGGTCGCTGGCAGCCAAGCCGCGACCAAAACTGCCCTGGCGGTCTCCGGCGGCCGCGTGCAACCACACGGCCAGGCAGCTCGCTTCATACGCGGGCATACCCTGAGCCAATAGTGCGCCGACCAGGCCGGCCAGCACATCGCCGAGCCCCGCTGTTGCCATCGCCGGATGGCCTTGATCACACCGCGACACGCGCCCATCCGGGCTGGCAATCAAACTGCCAGCCCCCTTGAGGATAGCCACTGCATTGAATTTGTGGCTCAACGCGCGCGCCACCTTAAGGCGATCAGCCTGAACCTCGGCTGTCGACAGCCCCAACAAACGCGCAGCTTCGCCCGGATGAGGGGTCATCACACAGTTGGCCGGCAGCACCACGCTGCCAGTGGCCAGTTGATTGAGCGCATCGGCATCCCATACCTGCGGCAGGCTGGCATTGGCCGCGACCGACAACAGGCTCTTGCCCCAGGCGGCATCGCCCAGGCCTGGGCCGATGACGATCACCGAGATTTTTTCCAGCAGGCCCATCAATTGGTTGGCCGAGCTCACGCCAACGGCCATGACCTCCGGCAGCCGAGCCAGAGCGGCCGGCACATGCTCCGGCCGCGTCGCCAGCGAGACCATGCCGGCGCCGCTGCGCAGGGCACTTTCACTGCTCAGTAGCGCCGCGCCGCCGAAGCCACGGTCACCACCGATGACCAGCAAGTGGCCGAACTGGCCCTTATGGGCGTCCGGGGAACGCGCAGCCAGTTGCGGCAAATGGCCGGGCAACAACAGCTGAACGTCGGTAATTGGGTGTTTTGTCTGAGGCATGCGTCTTCAAGCTCCGATGTCTGGCAGAATTATACGCATCTAACCTGTGGTTTCTCGTGTCTCATGCCTGCTATTACCTCCGATCTGCCCGCCCTCGCCCAATCGATCAAAGACTGGGGCCGCGAGCTGGGCTTTCAACAAGTGGGCATCAGCGGCCTCGACCTGGCTGAGCATGAACAGCACCTGCAACGCTGGCTCGACGCGGGCTACCACGGCGAGATGGAATACATGGGCGCCCACGGCAGCAAACGCTCGCACCCGGACGAGCTGGTGCCCGGTACCTTGCGCGTGGTGTCACTGCGCATGGACTACCTGCCCGGCGACACCCACATGGCGCAATTGCTGGCCCAGCCAGAAAAAGCCTACATCTCGCGCTACGCCCTGGGCCGCGATTACCACAAGCTGATCCGCAAGCGCGTGCAGCAACTGGCCGACCGTATCCAGGCGCAGATCGGGCCGTTTGGCTTTCGCGCCTTTGTCGACAGCGCGCCCGTGCTGGAAAAAGCCATCGCCGAACAAGCGGGCCTGGGCTGGATCGGTAAAAACACCCTGGTTCTCAACCGCAAGGCCGGCAGTTATTTCTTCCTGAGCGAACTGTTTGTCGATTTGCCCTTGCCAGTCGACCCACCCCACGCAACCGAACACTGCGGCCGTTGCACGGCGTGCCTGGACATCTGCCCCACCAACGCTTTCGTCGGCCCTTACGTGCTGGACGCGCGACGCTGCATTTCGTACCTGACCATCGAACTCAAGAGCGCCATCCCCGAAGACCTGCGCCCATTGATCGGCAACCGGGTATTTGGCTGCGATGACTGTCAGATCGTTTGCCCGTGGAATCGTTTCGCCCGACCCACCGCCGAAAGCGATTTCAAGCCACGGCACAATCTGGATAACGCTGAACTGGCCGAATTGTTTATGTGGGACGAGGATAAATTCCTCAGCAGCACCGAGGGCTCGCCCCTGCGCCGCGCCGGTTATGAGCGCTGGTTACGCAACCTGGCGGTGGGCCTGGGCAATGCGCCCTCCAGCATTCCAGTGTTGGAAGCCTTGAAGGCGCGGCGGGACTACCCGTCTGAGTTGGTGCGCGAACACGTGGAATGGGCGCTGGAGCAACACGCTGCGCGCTAGTGAACGTCGTCGTTGTAGACGAACTTGGGCATTTCCCAGTGAAAACGGATCGCCAGCAGACGCAACAGGAAGCCACTGAACAGCGTCAACAGAATCGCTTGCTCGCTGG
Organism: Pseudomonas fjordensis; assembly: GCF_976987115.1. Classification (NCBI taxonomy): domain Bacteria; kingdom Pseudomonadati; phylum Pseudomonadota; class Gammaproteobacteria; order Pseudomonadales; family Pseudomonadaceae; genus Pseudomonas; species Pseudomonas fjordensis. Next base: position 594,327 of record NZ_OZ336860.1, on the reverse strand, counting down.
GCAGCTCCAGATATAGGCACAGCAGGTAGAACCACGCGGCCAGGAAAGACACGCTGGCATATAGCTCGCGGCGGAAGATCAGCGGGATGTCGTTACAGAAGATATCCCGGAGGATGCCGCCGAATACCCCGGTGATGACCCCGCTGACCGACGCCACCAACATGCCGTGGCCCATCTCCAGGGCGGTCATGCAGCCGATCAGGGTGAACGCCACCAACCCCACCGCATCCAGTGCCAGGAACAGCGAGCGCAGGTGGCGCATCAAGGGCGCGATAAAGATCGTCACCAACGCCGCAACGGAGGTCAGCACCAGGTATTCGGGGTGTTTGACCCAGGTCAGCGGGTAGTGGCCGAGCAACACATCACGCACCGAACCGCCACCCAAGGCCGTCACGCAAGCGATCAGCACCACGCCAAACCAGTCCATGCCACGCCGACCTGCAGACAGGGCGCCAGTCATGGCTTCGGCGGTGATGGCGACGAGGTAGAGCATCAGCAACATGATGGCGATCCTGACAGAGAGGCCGGCAGTCTAATCATTTGCCGAGGGCACCAAAAGGGGGCACTTAGCGATAAACCGCGTCGCCTGCATCGCAGGCAAGCCAGCTCCCACACTTTGGATTTGCGAATGCAGTCAAATGTGGGAGCTGGCTTGCCTGCGATGGCGCCTCCAATGCCGCCGCAGAATCAAGCCTTGATGAAATGCTTGCGGTAATGCTGCAACTCGGCAATCGACTCGCGAATATCATCCAGCGCCAGGTGCGTGCTGCCTTTATGGAAGCTGTCTTTGACTTTCGGCGCCCAGCGCGCAGCCAGTTCTTTCAAGGTCGACACGTCGAGGTTGCGGTAGTGGAAGTAGCTTTCCAGCCCCTTCATGTGCGTATAAAGGAAGCGACGGTCCTGGCAGATGCTGTTGCCGCAGATCGGCGACTTGCCCTTGGGCACCCATTTTTCCAGGAAGGCGATGGTTTCGGCCTCGGCTTCGGCCATGCTGATGCGGCTGTCGCGCACGCGCTGGGTCAGCCCGGAGTTACCGTGGGTGCGGGTGTTCCACTCGTCCATGGTGGCGAGTACGGCGTCGCTGTGGTGGATGGCGATCACCGGGCCTTCGGCCAAGGTGTTGAGGTTGCTGTCGGTGACAATGGTCGCCATCTCGATGATGACGTCGGTGTCGGGGTTCAGACCGGTCATTTCCAGATCGATCCAAATCAGGTTCTGTGGGTTTTGCATGGCTTGATTCTCTTGGCACCTTGGCGTAGCCGGGCAGTTTAGCAGGCGGGGGCGTGCTAGACTCGCGACCGTTTTACCCAACTTTTGCATTATCGACACGGAACACCAATGGCCAAACGCCAGCTCAACCGTCGCCAAAACTGGCGCATCGAAAAGATTCAAGGTGAACGCGCCGCCCGCGCCGCCAAACGTGAATCCTCCGCCGTGGAAGCGCTCGAGGGCGGCGACCTGGGCCCCGAACAAACGGGCCTGGTGATCGCGCACTTTGGTGTGCAGGTCGAAGTCGAGGCGCTCGAAGGCGAACTCGCAGGCCAGGTGTTCCGTTGCCACTTGCGCGCCAACCTGCCTGCGCTGGTCACCGGCGACAAGGTGGTGTGGCGTGCCGGCAACCAGGGCATCGGCGTCATCGTCGCCCAGTTGCCGCGCAGCACCGAACTGCGCCGCCCCGACAGCCGTGGGCAGCTCAAGCCGGTGGCGGCCAACGTCGACATGATCGTGATCGTGTTCGCGCCGCTGCCCGAGCCCCATGCCAACCTGATCGACCGTTACCTGGTCGCGGCTGAGCATGCCGGCATCCGCCCGTTGCTGCTGCTGAACAAATTCGACCTGATCGATGAGCAGAACGCCCCGGCGCTCAATGCGTTGCTGGCGGTCTACCGCACCCTGGGCTACCCGGTGCTGGAAGTGTCGGCTCACCACGGCAACGGCATGGAACAGCTGCAACAGCAGTTGGACGGGCGGATCAGCGTGTTCGTCGGCCAGTCTGGCGTGGGCAAGTCGTCGCTGGTCAACAGCCTGTTGCCGGAAGTCGAAACCCGCGTGGGCCCGCTGTCGGAGCTGTCCGGCCAGGGCACCCACACCACCACCACCGCGCGGTTGTTCCACTTCCCGGGCGGCGGCGAGTTGATCGACTCGCCGGGTATTCGTGAATTCGGCTTGGGCCACGTCAGCCGCAGCGATGTGGAAGCGGGCTTCATCGAGTTCAACGACCTGATCGGCACCTGCCGCTTCCGTGACTGCAAACACGACCGCGAGCCGGGTTGTGCGTTGCTCAAGGCACTGGAAGATGGGCGCGTGCAGCAGCAGCGGATGAACAGCTATCGGTCGATTATTGCGAGCTTGCCTGAGAGCAGCTACTAAGCGGCCCCCACCTCTGTAGGAGCGAGCTTGCTCGCGAAGGCCTCAAGCGCAACGCGGGCATCCTTGATACACGCGTTATCGTTGACGTTTTTCGCGAGCAAGCTCGCTCCTACAATGCAGCATCGGTATCTATATAACTTTCTAGCTGCCTACTGTAACCACGATGCGGAGCGAGCCGCTCTTGATCTGCTTTTGATCTGCTTGTGATCTTGATCTCAGGCGCCCCGTTAAACCACGCTGGCCGAACGCAGGCTTGAATTCGTGGGTAACCCGGCAGGACGCCGGGTTAGCCGCCCCGCGCCATGGATGGCGCGTGGCGGCGGCCCACGGATTCAAGACTGTGTTCGGGCACACCGAGCCTAAGCGAGGTGCCGAGTGGTGGGGCAAGAGCGTTTTGCTTACTTTTGCGCTTTTCAAAAGTGAGCCGCTGTCAGAGCGGAACCCTAGGTGGCCGTTACCGCAGGAATGGATATGTACATCGGCAAATCGCAATCGCAGGCACGCCAGCTCCCACATTTGGATTGAGGGCGTCAGGTAGATAGGCGCCGGCTGTCAGGCCGTCACGGGAGCAAGCTCTCTCGCCACAGGCCCAGCGTCGCCCCAAAATTGTGTAGATATCTATGACAGCGCAGATACAACAAGGCCGCGATCATCGCGGCCTTGTTGTATCTGGAGCTTACGGCTTCGGTGCAGGCGCCGTAGGATCCTTGACGCCCCCATCATCAAACAGGTTCAGCTTCTGGCGCAGCTCATGGGCTGGCAGCGGTTCCTGCTCCGGCGGCAGCGCGTTCGGGTCGGCCGGCACTTCGCCAGGCGCACCCTCGCCCTGGGTCGGTGCCGATGGCGGTGGTTGATCGCCTTCAATCGCACGCTGGGCTTTTTTGGTCAGCACCACGATGTCGATACGGCGATTGACCGGGTTGAACGGGTCTTTGGGATCAAACAGCTGCGAGGAGGCAAAGCCCACCACGCGCGCCACTTGCGGGTCCGGGTAGCTGCCGGCTACCAGCGCACGCCGGGCGGCGTTGGCGCGGTTGGCCGAGAGTTCCCAGTTGCCGAAATCTCCCTGGCCCGCGTAGGGCTTGGCGTCGGTATGCCCGCTGATACTGATCTTGTTCGGCACCGCCTTGATGGTGTCAGCCATGGCCAGCAGAATGTCTTCAAAGTACGGCTTCAAGCGCGCACTGCCAGAGTCGAACATCGGCCGGTTGGCCGCATCGGTAATCTGGATGCGCAGCCCCTCGGGGGTGATCTCGAAGGAAATCTGGTCCTTGAACTTCAGCAACTGTGGGTTTTCTTCCACCTTGTTCTGCAATTCCTGCAGCAACAGTTCCAGGCGCTCCTGTTCGACCTGTTCGGCCATGGACTCGACAGTGTCGCGCTCAATCGGGATTTTTTCCTGGGGCGACTCCGTTTGCACTTCGGGGTTGATGGTGCGCTCGGGCGCCAGTTCCGGCGAGCCGCCCAGGTCAATCACAAACGGCGTGCCGCTTTCCGAAAAGCCAATCGGGTCTTTGAAGTAGCCGGCGATGGCGATCTTCTGTTCTGGCGTAGCGGTGGACATCAGCCACAGCACCAGGAAGAACGCCATCATCGCCGTGGCAAAGTCGGCGAAGGCGATTTTCCAGGCGCCGCCATGGTGCCCCGCAGCGAAGCGCTTGACGCGCTTGATGATGATCGGCTGGTTGTTTTCCATGGCTTAGCGACCGCGAACCGCTTGTTCCAGCTCGGAGAAACTCGGGCGATGTTTGGGGTACAGCACCTTGCGCCCAAACTCCACGGCCAGCGACGGCGGCATGCCCGAGGCCGATGCCACCAGGCACGCCTTGATCGCTTCGTAGAGGTTGATCTCTTCCTTGGCATCATGGGCCAGGGAAGTGGCGAGCGGGCCGAAGAAACCATAGGCGGCGAGAATACCGAAGAAGGTGCCCACCAGCGCCGCACCTACGTGCATGCCGATGGCCGCCTGATCGCCCTCGCCCAGGGACGCCATGGTCACCACGATGCCCAGTACCGCCGCGACAATACCGAAACCGGGCATGCCGTCGGCGATGCCGGTCACGGCGTGGGACGGATGCTCCAGCTCTTCCTTGAGGCTGAACAACTCCATGTCGAACAGGCCTTCCAGCTCGTGGGGCGCCATGTTGCCGGAGGACATGATGCGCAGGTAATCGCAGATATACGCCGTCATGCGCTCGTCTTTGAGCACGGCCGGGTACTTGGCAAAAATCGGGCTGGCTGCGGCGTCTTCGATATCACCCTCGATCGCCATCATGCCTTCACGGCGGCTCTTGTTGAGGATCTCGTAGATCAGCCCCAGCACTTCCAGATAAAACGTGTGGGAGAAGCGCGAGCTGAACATGCCCAGGGACTTCTTGACCACGTGCATGGTCATATAGCCTGGGTTGGCCTGCAAAAATGCGCCGAACGCGGCACCGCCGATAATCAGCACTTCGAAAGGCTGGATCAGTGCGGCGATTTTACCGTGGGAGAGGACGTACCCTCCGAGCACACTTGCGATGACGACAATGATGCCGATAATTTTAGCCATAGGAGAGGGGTACTTGCGCCGTCGGGTTCATGGACATAGGGGGTGTTGCACAAAACTCTTGTTCTACTTATCGGCAAAACTGCGCCAGACTATAGCCCGTTAAGGCGAAAAGCCAATTAGGCCCGTTCCGGGCGTGTTGAACGCAAGTGATGATCGCGCCCCAATCATGGCAATTGAACCGACAGTCCCAACGAACCGCCCCACTACCCTCGCCGCTTGGATCAAGTGCCTGGACGATGTGCTGCTGCCCGTGCCCCAGGCCAGTCATGAGCGCGTGTGCAAAGCCATTCGCGATAGCCGCAGTTCATTGCGAGATATTGCTGAGCTGATGCACAACAGCCCGGCCCTGGTGTTGAGCGTGATGCGCGAAGCCAACAGCCAAGCCCACGGCAGCCTGGCCGAACCTGCGGAAAACCTTGAAGTCGCGCTTAACCGCCTGGGCCTCAAACGTGCCGAGGAGTTGTTGGCGCGCCTGCCTTCGGTACCCGCCCGCGAAATCCCCGTGGCCTTGCGTCAGCTGCTGCTGATCAGCCAGCACGCATCCCAGCAAGCCAACGGTTTGTTCGGCAGTCGCCTGGCGCGGTTGTGGCAGGACATCCACTGGGGCAGCCTGCTGTTTCTGTCGCCACTGTGGCCAATGGCCGTCGCCTACCCCAAGCTCCTGGAAGAATGGGAATTGCGGGTAATCCATAAAGGCCAATCGGCGCGCCAGGTCGAGCAACAGCTGTTCGGCGTGCGTCTGCTCGACCTGTGCCTGGGCCTGACCGAAGCCTGGCACCTGCCGATCTGGGTTTCACAGGGCTACAAGTTGCTGTTGGCCGAGCAACGCCTGCTGGTCAAGGCGCTGCACATTGCCCGTCAAGACGATGCCCTGCGTCACCAGCAATTGCTCGATGCCGAGCCCAACCTGCGACGCTGGCTGAACCAGCCGGCCAATACCGTGTTGCTGGCCAACGGCCTGGCGATGTCGGCCCAGGAATCCTGGACCTGCCCGCACACCGAGCGCTGGCAATACCTGACGGCGCTGTACCTGCAAACGCCATTGAGCGATGTGCAACAGCAAGCTCACCAGCAAGCGGTGACCAGCGCTCGCACCACCTTGATGCCCGACCTCTGGCACCCGGCGCTGTCGCTGATCTGGCCGTGGCATGTGCAGAAAGTCCATCGCGGCTTGTTGCCTGCACCGCCTCCGACTGCCGAAGCCTTGGCCGTGTGGCGCACGCGTTGCACCGAGTTGCTGGTGGAACCGAGCCGCTTTGCCAACGCCATGCACCTGACCACTTGCGCCAAGGAAGCCCTGGTGGCCAGTGGCATGCAGCGGGTACTGATATTCATGGCCGATCGCGCCTTGAGCACCTTGCGTGTGCACCAGGCCGACGGTCTGCCCAAGGACGCGGCTCACCTGAGCCTGGATGTGGTCAACAGCACGTTGCTGCAACGCCTGCTGGAAAAGTCCGCCCAGGTACGCCTGAACCCCGACAACCATGCGCAGTTTTCCGCCTTGCTGCCACCGATCCTGCGTCGTCTGTTTATTGGCGAGCACCTGCTGCTGCGCTCACTGAGCTGCAACGGCCGCGTGGTCATGCTGATCGTGGCGGACCAGGGCGGCGGGCCGTTCTCGGAAACCACCGTGCAAGCGTTCGGCAAAACCGCCCAATGCATCGAGAAAGCTCTGCACAGCTTTACCAACCGCAGCGCCTGATGCTTGCGCTACAATCACCGGCCTTTATCGCCAACATTTGTGCCCAGGAGACCTCACATGCCTGACTTCTCTGGCTTGCCGCTGGTGATCGAATCCGCCGACCTGTCGAGTCGCCTCGATTCCAAGCACTTGATACTGGTGGACCTCACCAGTGCTGCCCGCTACGCCGAAGGGCATATCCCCGGCGCGCATTTCGTTGACCCCAAGCGCACTCAACTGGGCCAGCCTCCGGCACCCGGCCTGCTGCCGAGCAAGGCCGACCTGGAAAAACTGTTCGGCGAACTGGGCCACACCCCGGACGCTACCTATGTGGTCTATGACGACGAAGGCGGCGGTTGGGCTGGGCGTTTTATCTGGATGCTCGACGTGATCGGCCACCAGAAATACCACTACCTCGACGGCGGCCTGCTGGCATGGCTGGAGGAAAAGCGCCCGCTTTCCACCGATGCACCCCCAGCAGCCGGCGGCCCGGTCAGCCTCACGCTGCACGATGGCCCTACCGCCACCCGCGAATACCTGCAAAGCCGTCTCGGCGCGGCCGACCTGGGGATCTGGGACGCCCGTGGCCCGCTGGAGTATTCCGGCGAGAAAGTGCTCGCAGCCAAGGGCGGCCACATTCCCGGCGCGGTGAACTTCGAATGGACCGCCGGCATGGACAAGGCGCGCAACCTGCGTATCCGCCGTGACATGCCGCAGATCCTCGAAGACCTCGGGCTGACCAAAGACAAAGAAATCATCACCCACTGCCAGACTCACCACCGCTCTGGCTTCACCTACCTGGTGGCCAAGGCGCTCGGTTATCCGCGAGTCAAAGGTTATGCCGGTTCCTGGGGCGAATGGGGCAACCACCCCGACACCCCCGTTGAGATTTAAGGTTTAAGGACAGTTATGAAAAAGCAGTTGTTTATCCTCAGCCAGTACTTGCTGCCGCACCACTTGCTGTCGCGCCTCGCCGGCTGTATCGCCGAGTGCCGCGTGCGCTGGTTCAAGAACGCCTTCACTGCCTGGTTCGCCAAACGCTACCAGGTGGACATGTCCCAGGCCCTGGTGGAAGACCTGAGCGCCTACGAGCACTTCAACGCCTTCTTCACCCGCGCGCTGAAAGACGGCGCCCGCCCGTTGGATCCAACCCCAGGCGCAGTACTGAGCCCTGCCGATGGTGCGGTCAGCCAGCTGGGCCCGATCGAACATGGCCGTATCTTCCAGGCCAAGGGCCACAGCTTCAGCGTGCTGGAACTGCTCGGTGGCGATGCAGCGATGGCTGCGCCGTTCATGGGCGGCGAGTTCGCGACTATTTACCTGTCGCCCAAGGATTACCACCGGGTGCACATGCCATTGGCCGGTACCCTGCGCGAGATGGTGTATGTGCCGGGTCGGATTTTCTCGGTCAACCAGACCACCGCCGAAAACGTGCCGGAGCTGTTCGCCCGTAACGAGCGTGCTGTCTGCTTGTTCGACACCGAACGCGGCCCGATGGCCGTGGTGTTGGTGGGTGCGATGATCGTTGCGTCGATTGAAACCGTGTGGGCAGGCTTGGTGACGCCGCCCAAGCGCGAGCTGAAAACCTTCCGCTACGACGAAGCGGCCCGCGCGCCGATTCATCTGGAAAAAGGTGCGGAATTGGGTCGTTTCAAACTGGGATCGACCGCCATCGTGCTGTTCGGGCCGGACCAGGTGAAGTGGGCTGAAGAACTGGCGGCGGGTACGCCGGTGCAGATGGGCCAGGGTATCGCCTTGCCTAAAGCCTGATATTGCAGTTGATCGTTCCCACGCTCCGCGTGGGAATGCAGCCCGAGGCGCTCTGCGCCCAAAGCGTGACGCAGAGCATCACTGGAGGCGTTCCCACGCGGAGCGTGGGAACGATCAGCTGTGGGGTTATAGCTGACCGTCGCGGTCACGTAAGCCCAGCAGATACAGCACGCCATCCAACCCCAAGGTCGAAATCGCCTGCTTGGCCGATTGCTTGACCAACGGCTTGGCACGGAACGCCACGCCCAACCCGGCAATCGCCAGCATCGGCAAGTCATTGGCGCCGTCGCCGACCGCGATGGTCTGCTCCAGGCGCAAGCCTTCCTTGTGGGCCAATTCCTTGAGCAGGTCGGCCTTGCGTTGCGCGTCGACAATCGGCTCCACCGCCACGCCGGTCACTTTGCCATCCACCACTTCCAGCTCGTTGGCGAATACATAGTCAATGCCCAGCTTGGCCTGCAACTGCTTGGCGAAGTAAGTGAAGCCGCCGGACAGGATGGCGGTCTTGTAGCCCAGGCGTTTGAGTTCGGCGAACAGGGTTTCGGCGCCTTCCGTCAGGCGCAGCGACGCGCCGATCGAATCCAGCACGCCCACGTCCAGGCCCTTGAGCAACGCCAGACGTTCCTTGAAGCTGGCACGAAAATCCAGCTCACCGGCCATTGCCCGCTCAGTAATCTCAGACACTTGCTCGCCCACACCGGCCGCCTTGGCCAGCTCGTCGATGACCTCGGCTTCGATCAAGGTGGAGTCCATGTCGAACACCGCCAGGCGGCGGTTGCGACGGAACAGCGAGTCTTCCTGGAAGGCGATATCGACATTCAGTTCCTGGGCCACGCTCAGGAAGTCGGCGCGCAGCGCTTGCGCGTCAGCCGGCTCGCCACGCACAGAGAACTCGATGCAGCCCTTGCCCTTGTCGGCCGGAGTGTCCAATGGCATGCGACCCGACAGACGGTCGATATGGTCGATATTCAATCCGTACTGCGCGGTAATGGAGCTGACGCGCTGCAACTGCTCGGCCGTTACCTTGCGGGTCAACAGGGTGACAATGTGGCGCTTTTTGCCCTGGCCTTCGACCCAGTGTTGGTAATCGGCTTCGGACACCGGGGTGAAACGTACCTGTTGATCGAGCTTATACGCCGTAAACAGGATGTCCTTGAGTACCGAGGAGGCCTGTTCAGTGCTGGGGATTTCCACCAGGATGCCGAACGACAAGGTGTCGTGGATCACCGCCTGGCCGATGTCGAGAATGTTCACACCACCCTGGGCCAGGACGCCGGTAATGGCTGCGGTGAGACCCGGTCGGTCTTCACCCGTGATGTTGATCAGGACAATTTCGCGCAAAGCGCACCCCCAGGCTGGAAAAAAACCGCATTCTACCCACTTTCAGTGACCATCGGGCACAGCCAGCGCTTTGCCGGCCATGGGCCTGTCGCTATACTGCGCGTCAACTTCACGGACCAAGAGCCGAGCGCAAGTGAACCGGCCCACGCCAGTAAAAACCGATAACTTCTTCCTGCTGATCTTCCGGGCACTGCGCCATCGCCGTGTACCGATTGCATTGCGCATCGCCAGCCATAACGTGATCCTGGTCGCTCTGGCCCTGGTGATCTACGCCTGCGTGATGGGTTTGCAGTTCAAGCAGGCCATGCACGAGCAAGCTGATGCCCTGGGCGCGAGCCTGACAACCCAGACTGCCACTTCGGCGACTGAGTTGCTGGTGTCCAACGACATCCTCAGCCTCAACGTGCTGCTCAACAACCTGACCAAGAACCCGCTGGTGGCCCACGCCGCTATCTATAGCGTGGACAACCGGATCATGGCCGAGGCCGGGCAGCGCCCGAAAAACGGCCTGCTCGGTGAGGCCGAAGGCCTGTACCAGAGCAATATTACGTTCCAGGACGTGAAGGCCGGCCAACTGCGTATCAGCCTCGACATGCAGCAGTTCCAGCAGCCGATGACCATCAGCCTGCAAAGCATGGGAATCCTGAGCGCGATTCTGCTGGCTTTGGCCCTGGCCTTGAGCCTGCGCCTGGGTCGGCATATCTCCACGCCGTTGATGCAACTGCGCATCTGGCTGCGGGATATCGACGAACACACCCCGGCTACCGATCGCCAGGATGAAATCGGCGACCTCGCGCGCCAGCTCCACGCCAGCTTTGCCCCGGAGCCCAAAGCGCCTGAAGTCGAGCCCGAGCCTGAGTACGACGACACCGAGGACTACAACGACGAGCCTGAGTTTGAAGTGCGCGACCCAGGCTTCGACGACAGCGCCCCGGTGGCCGGCCTCAAGCCTGCGCCGCGCCATGTGATCAAGGCCGAGGAAGACGAGCTGGACGATGAAGACCCGTTCGCCGACCTGCGCGACACCTCGGCAGTAGCACCGGTTGCCGCACCGAAACCGGTTGTGGTCAAGAACGCCGAGCCGCAGCACAGCGCCGTACTCGCCGTGCAACTGGGTGCCCAGGAGCAACTGCGCCGCCTGCCCCGTGCCCGCCTGACCGAACTGCTCGAACGCTACCGCGACTGCCTCGACCAGGCCGCTTCGCTCTACCAGAGCGAACTGCACACCCTGAACGATGGCAGCACGCTGATGCTGTTCCACAGCGAAGACAGCGGCGAAGACTACCTGACCAATGCCATCTGCTGCGGCGAGCTGCTGCGCGCCCTGGGCCACGCCCTGCAGATCGAAGTGGCCGACAGCGGCATTACCCTGCAACTGCAACTGGGTCTAACCGTGGGTGACGACCTGTTTGGCATGAGCCAGATCGACCTGCTGCTCACCGAAATCGCCCAGGATGCCCTGGCCTTGTCCCAGCACAGCCGCAACCTGCTGCTGGTGGAGCGCAAGATCAGTGAAGACACACTGATCCGCCAACGCGCACGTATCCGCCCGATTGCCAGCCCTGAAGGGGCCAGCTGTGTAGAGCGGTTGATGGAGCCGTATCCGTCGATGCTGGAGCGCCAGTTGGCGCGGATGCATGAGACCCGTAAGCCCTGAGGCTAAGGCCTTTTGTAGGAGCGAGCTTGCTCGCGAAAAACTCACAGACGCCGCGTTCATTCAGAAAGCACGCGTTATCGTTGACGCTTTTCGCGAGCAAGCTCGCTCCTACAGAACAGCCCAATAAAAAGGCCCGCTTATTCAGCGGGCCTTTTGTTTGTGCGCTATTCAGATCAGAACCTGAACACTTCCAAGTCCGTGCGAATCGGCGTGGCCATCGGCATCTTCGGTTTTTCCGGGGCCGCAGGCTTGGCCTGGGCCGGGGCTTGCTTACGCGGCTGCGCTTCGGCAATCGGCGGCTGGTTGGCCAATGGCTTGAGCGCCACCGACAACTGCTGTGCCAAGTGCTGCAACAGCACACCCTGGGCCTGGACCTGGGATGCGGTGGTGCCGGCATGCTCTTCCTGCAGGTGCACAATGCGGTTGTCCCGCACTTGCCCGCGACGGTCGATCAGGCGCCACTGCGCGTCCAGGATCGCCGGTTGCGACTTGCCGGAGTCCAGCCGCGTAATGGTCAGCAATACCTGTACATCCGGGGTGAACCCGGAAGGTCCTGGTGCCAGGACCACACGTTGGCTGTCCAGCTGGCCGGCGACCTGACGCAACATCAACTGGTTGATATCCGACGACAGGCTACCGGCCCAACGACCATCAGTGGAACCTTGCAGGCTACCGTCGTTCTGACGTTGAAGCAGGGTTTCGCGTTGCAGGTAATCGGCAACGACTACCGGCCCCAGCAATACTGCCATGCCAGCGGTTTGAGCTGGCTGAGCCGGACTTCCGCTGTCCAGCTGGTACAGCGACACCGGTTGGTGTGTGCTGCAACCCGCCAACCCCAAAAGGCCAGCGAGCATCAAAAATAGAGGAAGGCGTGGAGCAGTCATCATCCCATCCAAGTGGCTGCCACAAGGCGAACCACAATGTAATACTAAAAATAACCTGAACACGCTCGGCCACGCCGGCGCTGGAAAGGCCATATCATCCGTGAATATGCGCCATGACTCCAGCGCGAAAGCATCGATCTACGCGTTAAATCGTAGATCGAGGCCTCTAGTACCGCTTAAACCGGCGTTTCGACCAGCAAGGCATCCACTCGCTGGAAGCCTCGCGGCAGTTTGTTACCCCGCCGGCCACGCTCACCCTTGTAGTGTTCAAGGTCGTCAGGGCGCAATGACAACGTGCGCTTGCCGGCCTGGAGCACCAGGGTAGAGCCTTCCGGGACCACGGCGATGTCAGTCACGTACTCCTCGCGACTGGCCACCCGGTCACCGGGAATCCCGATAATCTTGTTGCCTTTGCCCTTGCCCAACTGCGGCAAGTCGCTGATCTTGAACACCAGCAAGCGCCCTTCGGTGGTCACCGACGCCAGCCAGTTGCTTTCACGATCCTCCACCGGCCTTGGCAAAATCACCTTGGCGTTGTTCGGCAGGCTCAACAGCGCCTTGCCCGCCTTGTTCTTGGCCTGCAGGTCTTCACCCTTGACCACGAAGCCGTAACCGGCGTCGGAGGCGATGACATACAGCGAATCGTCATCCGGCAACAGCACGCACTCGAAGTTAGCCCCCGGTGGCGGCGTAAGGCGCCCGGTCAACGGCTCGCCCTGCCCCCGTGCAGACGGCAGGGTGTGGGCCGGCACCGAATAACTGCGCCCGGTCGAGTCGATAAACACCGCAAACTGATTGGAACGCCCGGCGGCAGCGGTCTTGAAGCCATCACCGGCTTTGTACGAAAGGCCGGTGGCGTCAATATCATGCCCTTTGGCGGAGCGAACCCAACCCTTTTCCGACAGAACGACGGTAATTTTCTCGTTGGGCAACAGCTCGGTTTCGGTCAAAGCCTTGGCTTCAGCGCGCTCGACGATAGGCGAGCGACGGTCATCGCCATAGGTTTCGGCGTCTTTGATCAGTTCGCTGCGCACCAGCTTCTTGAGCTTGGCTTCGCTGCCCAGCAGGGCTTGCAGCTTGGCTTGTTCCTTGAGCAGCGCATCCTGCTCGTCGCGCAGCTTCATTTCTTCCAGGCGTGCCAACTGGCGCAAGCGGGTGTCGAGGATGTAGTCCGCCTGGATCTCGCTCAGCTCGAAACGCGCGATCAGCTCGGCCTTCGGATGCTCGGCAGTACGGATGATATGGATCACTTCATCCAGGTTGAGGTAGGCGATCAGCAAGCCATCCAACAGGTGCAAGCGGCGCTCAACCTTGTCGAGGCGGAATTGCAGGCGGCGGCGCACGGTCTGTACGCGGAACTCCAGCCATTCCACCAGCAGGTTGCGCAGGTTCTTGAGCTGCGGCTTGCCGTCCAGGCCGATGATGTTGACGTTGACCCGGTAGCTGGACTCCAGGTCGGTGCTGGCAAACAAGTGCTGCATCAGCACTTCATGGTCCACCCGGCTGTTGGTCGGGATGATCACGATGCGGCACGGGTTCTCGTGGTCGGACTCGTCACGCAGGTCGGCCACTTGCGGCAACTTCGACGGCTTGGCCTGCATCAACGCGGCGATTTGCTCCAGCACCTTGGCACCTGATACCTGGTGCGGCAGCGCGGTCACAATAATGTCGCCGTCTTCGATGTGGTACACGGCGCGCATACGCACCGAGCCCTTGCCGGTTTCGTACATCTTCAGCAGGTCAGCGCGCGGCGTGATGATTTCTGCTTCGGTCGGGTAATCCGGGCCCTGGATATGCTCGCACAGCTGCTCGACCGTAGCTTTGGGCTCATCGAGCAAGCGCACGCAGGCGGTGGCGACTTCGCGCAGGTTATGCGGCGGCACGTCAGTGGCCATGCCGACCGCAATACCGGTGGTGCCATTGAGCAGGATATTCGGCAAACGTGCCGGCAACACCAGGGGTTCGTCGAGGGTGCCGTCAAAGTTCGGCCCCCAGTCGGCCGTGCCCTGGCCCAGCTCGCTGAGCAGCACTTCGGAATAACGCGACAGCCGCGCCTCGGTGTAACGCATGGCGGCGAAGGATTTGGGGTCATCCGGGGCACCCCAGTTACCCTGGCCGTCCACCAGGGTGTAGCGGTAGCTGAACGGCTGGGCCATCAGCACCATGGCTTCATAGCACGCCGAATCGCCGTGGGGGTGGAATTTACCCAGCACGTCACCGACGGTACGCGCCGACTTCTTGTGCTTGGAATCGGCGTCCAGGCCCAACTCACTCATGGCGTAGATGATGCGCCGTTGCACGGGCTTCAGGCCGTCGCCGATATGCGGCAAGGCACGGTCCATGATCACGTACATGGAGTAGTTGAGGTAGGCATTTTCGGTGAATTCAGCCAGCGACCGGCGTTCTACGCCATCTAAACTGTCTGCGAGGATGTCACTCATGCGGGCCTCATCATGGGGTAAGGCGCAGCGGAACTGCCGCTGCGCTGATTCAATTCAAAAAAATCTCGACTCATGGCTGGGCACTCCAGCCGCCGTCCGGGGCGGCAAAACGATAGACCATCGGACGCTTTTCACCATCGGCACGCGGGCCGAAATTGTTGTCGATGCCGACCCAGGCACCGTCGGCATCCACCAACAGGGCTTCAGCCAGGCCATACGACTGTGGGTAACGTCGCTGCGGCGTCAAGGCTTCGTCGGCAAACGACCAGCACCGCTCAACCTTGGCCGTGAGCGGGTCGCGCCGGCAGATCTGGAACGCATTGCGCTCCAGGGTAAACAGCTTGCCGTTGAACAGCGACAAGTCGGCAAAGTCCTTGGACACGGCCTTGGCGTTGGGGAACTGCGCCGGTTGCACTTCCTGGCCGGCCTCGCTCAACAATACACAACGCCCATCGCAATCCCATACGCTCTGCCCACGCTTGATCGAGACCAGGCCACGGCGTTCGCGCTCGGCAGCCAGCCAGATCTGATTGCCTTCAGGGTTTACCGCCAGGCCTTCGAACAAGGCATTAAAGTGCAGCAACATGCCACTGGCCCTGGCTTCACGCACCATGCCCGGCGCGATTTTCAACCATTCAGGCGCGCCCGCCGCCGGCACCTGCAACACCGCGGCATGGGCTTCGCTGACAATGTAGCGGTTGCCTGCGGCATCACAGCTGATGCCTTCAAAGTCCAGGTCACCGCCGCGTATGAACGAAGCGGCCTTGGTACGCGAACGCAAGCCCCAAGGCAGGCCGGACTCGGGCACGGGCGGCACGTCGATCTTCAGCGCCTCGGCGCTCCAGGTCGGCGCACGGGTATCCAGGCGGTAGATCTGGTCGTCATCGCGGTCCGAAACCGTCCACAGCTCGTTGCCACACAACGCCAGGCCCGACAGGTTCCCACCGCGCATGCCGTCCACCGGATGTTCCGAGACCAGCTTGAGCTCTGCCACGCTGGCGGCAGCCACCTGGGTGACCGCCAACCCACTCAACATCAGGATCGCCAGGGCGACGCCTGTGCGCATCAGCCCAGCACCTCGGCCAGGTTGCCTTTGGATTCCAGCCAGGTCTTGCGGTCGCCGGCGCGTTTCTTCGCCAGCAGCATGTCCATCATTTCCGAGGTGGCGGCGAAGTCTTCCAGGGTTAACTGCACCAGGCGCCGGGTGTTCGGGTCCATGGTGGTTTCGCGCAGTTGCGGCGGGTTCATTTCACCCAGGCCCTTGAATCGCGTGACCTGTGGTTTGCCGCGTTTCTTCTCGGCCACCAGGCGGTCGAGGATGCCATCGCGCTCGGCTTCGTCCAGGGCGTAGAAAATTTCCTTGCCCAGGTCGATGCGGTACAGCGGCGGCATGGCGACGTAGACGTGACCGGCATCCACCAACGGGCGGAAATGCTGGACGAACAACGCGCACAGCAAGGTAGCAATGTGCAGGCCGTCGGAGTCGGCGTCGGCGAGGATGCAGATCTTGCCGTAGCGCAACTGGCTCATGTCCGCCGCGCCTGGGTCTACCCCGATGGCCACGGCGATGTTGTGTACTTCCTGACTGGCGAGCACTTCGCTGCCATCGACTTCCCAGGTGTTGAGGATCTTGCCGCGCAACGGCAGGATCGCCTGGAATTCCTTGTCCCGCGCTTGTTTGGCGGAACCGCCGGCGGAGTCACCCTCCACCAGGAACAGCTCGGAACGCATCGGGTCTTGCCCGGCGCAATCGGCCAGTTTGCCGGGCAATGCCGGGCCCTGGGTGATGCGCTTGCGCTCGACCTTCTTGCTGGCTTTCAAGCGACGGCCGGCGTTGTTGATCGCCAGCTCCGCCAGGGCCAGGCCCAGCTCTGGATGCTCGTTGAGCCACAGGCTGAAGGCGTCCTTGACCACACCCGAGACAAACGCCGCCGCCTCGCGGGACGACAGGCGCTCTTTGGTCTGGCCGGAAAATTGCGGTTCCTGCATCTTCATCGACAGCACGAACGCGATGCGCTCCCACACGTCTTCCGGCGCCAGCTTCACGCCGCGCGGCAACAGGCTGCGGTATTCGCAGAATTCACGCATGGCATCCAGCAAGCCTTGGCGCAAACCGTTGACGTGGGTGCCGCCCTGGGCCGTGGGGATCAGGTTGACGTAGCTTTCCTGCACGCTGTCGCCACCTTCGGGCAACCACAGCAGCGCCCAGTCCACCGCTTCTTTATTACCCGACAGGCTGCCGCAGAACGGCTCGTTGGGCAGGCGTTCGAAGTCGCTGACCGAATCTTCCAGGTAAGAGCGCAGGCCGTCTTCGTAGTGCCACTCGACCTTCTCGCCGGTGCCTTTGTCTTCAAAGCTGACCAGCAGCCCCGGGCACAACACAGCCTTGGCCTTGAGCACGTGCTTGAGGCGGCTGATGGAGAATTTGGGCGAATCGAAATACTTGGGGTCCGGCGCAAAGTACACGCTGGTGCCGGTGTTGCGCTTGCCCACGGTGCCGATCACTTCCAGGTCGGTGGCTTTGTAGCCATCGGCGAAGGTCATCTGGTACTCGTTGCCATCGCGCTTGACCTTGACCCGCACCAGGGTCGACAGGGCGTTGACCACGGAAATACCCACGCCGTGCAAACCGCCGGAGAACTGGTAGTTCTTGTTGGAGAACTTGCCGCCGGCGTGCAGCTTGGTGAGGATCAGCTCGACGCCCGGCACACCCTCTTCGGGGTGAATGTCCACCGGCATGCCACGACCGTCGTCGGACACTTCCAGGGAATGGTCGGCGTGAAGGATGACTTGCACCGACTTGGCGTGCCCGGCCAAGGCTTCGTCGACGCTGTTGTCGATGACTTCCTGGGCAAGGTGGTTCGGCCGACTGGTGTCGGTGTACATGCCGGGGCGTTTGCGCACCGGGTCGAGGCCCGAGAGGACTTCGATGGCGTCGGCGTTATAAGAGCTAGCGCTGGGAGTGGCCATGGGGTCTCGTCGTGAGTCGTTCGATTAAAAAGTGACCTGCGATTTTCTACAGTGACGAAAAATCGAAGGATTGAAACTGATCTGCGCCAATACCGGCAAAGCACAACAGTGCCGGCAATTGCTGGGCGAACCCCTGGTAACCATGGTCGCCACCGGCCTGGATGCGCAAGGCACAGGCCCGGTAATACTGTTGGGCCAGGCGATAATCCAGGGTTTCGTCCCCGGTCTGCAACCACACCTGATAACGCCCGGCATCCTGGGGCGCCGGTACTTCCAGCTCGGCCAGCGCCGTGACGTGGTCCTGTGTCAATTCCCAAGTCTCATCGGTGTAGAGGTTCTTCTGGGTGCCCAGGTAACCGTCGAACATCCGATGGGGGCTGACCGCCGGGTTGACCAGCAGCGCCTTGAGGCCATGGCGTTCGGCAAGATGGGTTGCATAGTAGCCGCCGAGTGAGCTGCCGACCAGCAATGGCCGGCCCAGTTGCGCAATCGCTTGCTCCAATTGAAGAATTGCCTGACGAGGGTGGTGATGCAGCGCCGGCACACGCAACTGGTCGGACAGGCCAAGGGCATCCATCACAGTGGTCAACTGGCTGGCCTTGTTGGAAGCCGGCGCACTGTTGAAACCGTGGATATACAGGATCGAAGCGGACATGCCGGGCTCTCCGTGCTGGGGCCAAAGAGGCGCAGTTTACAGGGAATGCAGGCAGAAGCGGACCCATTGTGGGAGCTGGCTTGCCTGCGATCACCATAGGTATCTACATAACTTTGTGGGCTGTAGCCGCAGACGGTAACCACGATGCGAAGCGAGCCGCTCTTGATCTTGCTCTTGATCTGCTTGTGATCTTGATCTCAGGCGCCCCGTTAAACCACGCTGGCCGGAATTCGACAGGGATTTGGGGGGTAAACCGGCAGGGATGCCGGTTTAGCCGCCCCGCGCCATGGATGGCGCGTGGCGGCGGCCCCTCAAATCACTGGCGGATTACGGGCACACCGAGCCCAAGCGAGGTGCCGAGTGGTGGGGCAAGAGCGTTTTGCTTACTTTTGCGCTTTTCAAAAGTGAGCCGCCGTCAGGGCGGAACCCTAAGTGGCCGTTACCGCAGCAATGGATATGTACACAATCCAACTGTGTTGACTGCCAGGCCGCCTTCGCGAGCAAGCCCGCTCCCACATTTGGAGTGCGGGGTGTCAGGTAGATAGGCGTCGGCTGGCAGGCCACAATTGAGACCTCAATAGCCGTTGCTGCCGTAATCGACGGTGAATGCAAAGCCGACCAAACGCTCCACCCCCGTCTCCAACCGTCCGTCGCCATGCAGGCGCAACCAGCGATACCCCGGCGCCTGCTCGCTGACCTGAAAGTCCTCACTCCCCGGCGCAAACTGGATACAGGTAGACGGCGAAGCCAGCAGCCGCACACCGTCGCGCTCGCTGTCGATCTCCTGATGCACATGCCCCCACAGCAATGCCTTGGTCTGCGGAAAGCGCTCAAGCACGGCAAACAGCGCTTCGGGGTTGCGCAGACCAATTGGCTCCATCCACGCACAGCCGATCGGTACCGGATGATGGTGGAAACACACCAGGTGATGGCGGCCCGGCGCTTCGCTCAAGGCCTGCGCCAGCAATTGCAGTTGCGCGTCTTGCAGGTAGCCCGGCACCGAACCAGGTACCGCCGAATCCAACAGAGTGATACGCCAGTTGCCGATATCCACCACCGGTTCGAGCAAATCACTGTGCATGGCAGCCTGGGCCATGACCTGCGGCTCGTCGTGGTTGCCAGGAATCCAACGCGCCGGAGCGCCAAGGGAGGCGGTCAAATCGCGAAACTGCTGATAGGACGCCAGCGTGCCGTCCTGGGACAGGTCGCCGGTCGCCAGTATCAAGTCGATGGCCGGCTGTTGCGCGCGCACCAGCTCGACTACCCGCTGCAGGCTTTCACGGGTGTTCATGCCCAGCAGCGTGGCGTCAGGGTCGGCAAACAGATGGCTGTCGGACAACTGCACCAGCAACACGGCATCAGGATTCACGGCGGATACGCTCGGCAAGGCGCTCTCCCTGGCAATCACAGGAATGGATAGTTAGCGCGATTATGCTGGGGCAGGACACAAAGAGGAAACCCAAGGAAGCAGACGCAGTTCACATCTACCGCACCACTTCAAACTCATGGCCCAAGGCCAGGCAGTGGCTGAGCCATTCGCCGAGGAACACATTGAGCTGTGCTTTCTCATCGGGCTGGTGCATGAACACATTCGGGTAAGGGTAGATGCTGCGAAAGCGTCGCGCATGTTCGGCGCTGATCACTTCGGCCATACGCGCGTCGTGGTACACCTGCACTTCCAATTGCGGCACCGGCAACCACGGCAGGCTGTGCTCCTGGCGTACCCGCAGAGTGGTGGTGTATGGGCAAGTGAGAATGACTTCCAGGGTCAGCACGCCGAGCATCTGGTCGCCATGGGTGACAGCGATGCGCCGCGCCTGGGGAGCGTGGCGCATGTCCGGGAGCAGGCGCATCAGCCGCGCATAGTTGGCCTCGCAGGCCGCTTGCAGCCCGATCAGGTCAACTCGGTATCGTTCCCGTGCCTTTACTGCCATAACCCCCTCACTTCCGCGCGATTAAGCGCAAGCCATTGCAGGGCGATAATGCTGGCTGCGTTGGAAATCTTGCCGTCGCGCACCGCCTGCAAGGCATCTTCGAAGGCCCAAGCGGTGACGCGGATATCTTCTGCTTCTTCTTCCAATCCATGGACCCCACCCGCCCCCGAGCTGTCGCACCGGCCCAGGTACAGGTGGACAAATTCGGTACTGCCGCCAGGTGACGGGAAATACTTGGTGATCGGCCACAGCGCGGAGAACGTCAGCCCAGCTTCCTCCTCGGCCTCGCGGTGTGCAACCTCCTCGGGTTGCTCATCCTTGTCAATCAGGCCGGCGACCATCTCCACCAGCCAGGGGTTATCGGCACGGCCCATGGCGCCGACGCGGAACTGTTCGATCAGCACCACCTCATCGCGCAGCGGGTCGTAGGGCAGCACGCACACGGCGTCATGACGCACGAACACTTCGCGGTTGATCACCCGGCTCATGCCGCCGTCGAATTTTTCGTGGCGCAGTTGCACGCGATCGAGCTTGTAGAAGCCTTTATAGGCATTGTCACGCTGAACAATCTCGATTTTGTTCGGCGTCGACTTCGCGATGTCCGTCATGGTGTCCCTCGTTAAGCTCGTGCAATGGCCGCCATCCTAACGCGCCGACGCCCGTTGATGCAGCCCCTTTGCGGTTGCCGGCAGAGGCGGCGAGCGTCAAACTCACTGCAATCAGTTTAGTGGCGAACTGGCGGCCACGTTGGCAGTCCAAGCGCTACTCTTTTCGCTTTCCATCGATTTACGAAGGACACACATGTCGCTTTTAAGAATCGCCTCCGTGGCCTGTATTGCCTTGACCCTGGGTGCTTGCCAGAGCCTGTTCCAACCGGCCTATCTCAAGCCGCTGGACGTTACCACCGACAAATCGGAGCAGATCAAGCCCGGCTGTGACAGCCCGGCCTGCCCGCTGGTGAACATCGACACCGTGCATTTCCCCGCCGAGCCACAACTGGACAGCCTGGTGGAACAGCGCCTGCTGCAAATGACCCGCACCACGCCTGGCGCCAGTGTACCGGCGAGCCTGAACGCCTACCGCAACACCTTCCTGCGTGAGTCGCCGGACCGCCACGGCATGTACTTGCAAGCCAAGGTACGTGACCAGCATGACGGACTGGTGATCGTTGAAGTGTCCAGCTACCTGGACACCGGTGTCGCCCACGGCGAGCCAGGCCGCGGGTTTATCAACTATTCACGGATTCTGCATAAGGAACTGACCCTGGCCGACATGCTGCTGCCCGGCCAGGAGCAGGCCTTCTGGAATACTGCGAAAGTCGCCCACAACAGTTGGTTGATCAGCACCAAGATGGACCGCGATCCGGAGTTCGTGAAGAGCTGGCCGTTCCAGAAAACCCCGAACGTGGCCCTGACCAGCGGCGGCGTGGTGCTCAAGTACAACGTCAGCACCATCGCCCCATACGCACAGGGGCTGATCGAAATCACCCTGCCCTATACGCGCCTCACCGGTGTGATCAAGCCTGAGCTGGTGCCAGCACGCCGCTAACAGTCGGGTATCGCAACGGCGTGATCTCTGAGGGGTAGTGGTTGTTTAGGCGATCGCCTTCGCGAGCAAGCCCGCTCCCACAGTTGCAATGCATTCCAACTGTGGGAGCGGGCTTGCTCGCGAAGAGGCCAGTACAAGCGCCGACGATCCCGGATCAGACCTTCTTGTAGAGCTGGCTACCTTCCTGCTTGAACCGCTCAGCCTGCTCGGCCAAGCCCTTTGCCACATCCACATCCACCGCATCAATGCGCTGGTTGGCTGCGTACTCACGCACCTCGTGGGTAACTTTCATCGAGCAGAATTTCGGCCCGCACATGGAGCAGAAGTGCGCGACCTTGGCCGACTCCTTGGGCAGCGTCTCATCGTGGAAGGCCCGCGCGGTATCCGGGTCCAGGCCGAGGTTGAACTGGTCTTCCCAGCGGAATTCGAAGCGTGCCTTGCTCAAGGCGTTATCGCGAATCTGCGCGCCAGGGTGGCCTTTGGCAAGGTCGGCCGCGTGGGCCGCGATCTTGTAGGTGATGATCCCGGTCTTCACGTCATCCTTGTTCGGCAGCCCCAAGTGCTCCTTGGGCGTGACGTAGCAGAGCATGGCGCAACCGAACCAGCCGATCATCGCCGCACCGATACCCGACGTGATGTGGTCGTAGCCTGGTGCAATGTCGGTGGTCAGCGGGCCGAGGGTGTAGAACGGCGCTTCGTCGCAGCACTCCAGTTGCTTGTCCATGTTCTCCTTGATCAGTTGCATCGGCACATGGCCAGGGCCTTCGATCATGGTTTGCACGTCGTGCTTCCAGGCAATCTTGGTCAGCTCACCCAGGGTTTCCAGTTCACCGAATTGCGCAGCGTCGTTGGCATCGGCCACCGACCCCGGACGCAGGCCATCTCCCAGTGAGAAGCTGACGTCATAGGCCTTCATGATTTCGCAGATTTCTTCAAAGTGCGTGTAGGCGAAGTTTTCCTTGTGGTGGGCCAGGCACCACTTGGCCATGATCGCGCCGCCACGGCTGACAATGCCGGTGACGCGATTGGCGGTCAGCGGCACGTAGCGCAGCAGCACGCCGGCGTGAATGGTGAAATAGTCCACACCTTGCTCGGCCTGTTCAATCAGGGTGTCGCGGAACAGCTCCCAGGTCAGGTCTTCGGCAACGCCGTCGACTTTTTCCAGGGCCTGGTAGATAGGCACGGTGCCGATCGGCACGGGCGAGTTACGGATGATCCACTCGCGGGTTTCATGAATATGCTTGCCAGTGGACAGGTCCATGATGTTGTCCGAGCCCCAGCGAATACCCCAGGTCATCTTCGCCACTTCTTCTTCAATGGACGAACCCAGGGCGCTGTTGCCGATGTTGCCGTTGATCTTCACCAAGAAGTTACGGCCGATAATCATCGGTTCCAACTCGGTGTGGTTGATGTTGGCGGGGATGATTGCGCGGCCGCGAGCGATTTCTTCGCGCACGAACTCGGGGGTGATGATTTTCGGAATACTGGCGCCGAAGCTATGCCCGGCATGTTGTTGCTTGAGCAGGCCGCTGGCGCGTGCTTCTTCAAGCTTCATGTTTTCGCGGATGGCCACGTATTCCATTTCTGGCGTGATGATGCCTTTGCGCGCGTAGTGCATCTGGCTGACGTTGGCACCGGCCTTGGCACGACGCGGGTTTTGCAGGTGGGCAAAGCGCAAGTAGGCCAGTTCGGGGTTATCCAGACGTTCCTGGCCGTAGCGTGAACTCAAGCAGGCCAGCCGCTCGGTATCACCACGTTCTTCGATCCACGGCGAGCGCACATCGGCCAAGCCTTTGCGCACGTCGATGATGACATTGGGGTCGGTATAGGGGCCCGAGGTGTCGTAGACCACTACAGGGGCGTTGATTTCGCCACCAAACTCCGTAGGGGTCACGTCCAGGCTGATCTCGCGCATCGGCACGCGAATGTCCGGGCGGGAGCCCTGCACGTAGATTTTTTGCGAGCGGGTAAACGGCTGCACGGAGCCGGAGTCGACCTTGGCCGATTCACTCAGGTGCACGGTATTTTTTAGTTTTGTACTTTTTATTTCAGTGCTCATCACAGGCTCTCCAACTTATCCAGGCGGTGGATTTTTGTCGGAGCGAACCTGTGACGGACGGACGCACTGGAACCAGTGCTGTGCTTGGCGCACGAGGGCTGTTCGATTGTCGAACAACATCCCGGACGAAGCACAAGAGGACTCGCCGGGTGACGAGAAATCTTGTTCCCTACGCAGGCGCTAACCTGATCAGGTTCAACGGGATCCGGTATTTACCGATCTCAGCCTTCCAACAAGGCACCCCGACAAGAACGCGGCCAGTCTAGACCATGGCGTGGGCAAATTGCCAATAGCGGTTTATTCAGCGTGATGAATGGCGTGATCGTGGGATTGTTGTGCGCAGGTCCCGCCACTACACTCGGGCACGGCCTCAAGGCTTGACGCCAGGCATGGCCAGCCTTAGCCTTGGGCGCTGAATTATCACCGTAATATTCATACTAGGGATCGCCTCATGCTGCGCAAACTCTCACTGGCTGTTGCCGTGTCTTGTGCGACCAACGGACTGGTCTGGGCAGCTGAAGCGCCCTTGTCCGCCAACACCGACCTGGTCAGCGTGTATCAGGAAGCGGCGAACAACAACGCCGACCTGGCCGCTGCCCGTGCCCAATACGGCGCGCAAAAAGAAGTGGTACCCCAGGCCCGCGCAGGCTTGCTGCCGAACCTGTCCGCCGGCGCCGACAGCAACAACGTGCGCACCCAGATCGACCAGCCGGCCGCCACGGCCAACCGTGACGCCCACTCCTGGCGGGCCACCTTGAGCCAGCCACTGTTCCGCGCCGACCGCTGGTTCCAGCTGCAAGCCGCCCAAGCGGTCAACGAGCAAGCCTCGCTGCAACTGTCGGCCTCCGAGCAGAACCTGATTTTGCAAAGTGCCGAAAGCTACTTCGCCGTGCTGCGCGCCCAGGACAACCTGGCGTCGACCAAGGCCGAAGAAAACGCCTTCAAGCGCCAGCTCGACCAGTCCAACGAACGCTTCGATGTGGGCCTGTCGGACAAGACCGATGTGCTGCAATCCCAGGCCAGCTACGACACCGCCCGGGCCAATCGCATCCTGGCCCAGCGCCAGGTGGACGACGCATTCGAAGCACTGATCACCCTGACCAACCGCCAATACAATTCGATCCAGGGCATCGTCCACACGCTGCCGGTGCTGCCGCCGGCGCCGAACGACGCCAAGGCCTGGGTCGAAACCGCCGGGCGCCAGAACCTCAACCTGCTCGCCAGCAATTACGCGGTCACCGCCGCCGAAGAAACCCTTCGGCAGCGCAAGGCCGGCCACTTGCCGACCCTCGACGCGGTTGCGCAATACGAAAAAGGCGACAACGACGCCCTGGGCTTCAGCAACCCGAATCAGTTGCCTATCCCGTACGGCGGCGATGTGTCGCAACGCACCGTCGGCCTGCGCTTGAACATCCCGATCTACAGCGGCGGCCTCACCAGTTCGCAAGTGCGCGAATCCTATTCGCGCCTCGACCAGACCGAGCAACAGCGCGAAGGCCTGCGCCGCCAGGTGGTGGAAAACACCCGCAACCTGCACCGTGCAGTCAACACCGATGTGGAGCAGGTGCAAGCACGCCGCCAGTCGATCATCTCCAACCAGAGCGCGGTGGAAGCCACGGAAATCGGCTATCAGGTGGGCACGCGCAACATCGTCGACGTGCTGGACTCACAGCGCCAGCTGTACGCGTCGGTGCGCAACTACAACAACAGCCGCTACGATTACATCCTCGACAACCTGCGTTTGAAGCAGGCGGCGGGCACGCTCAACCCAGGGGATTTGCAGGATCTGGCGCGCTATCTCAAGGCCGACTACAACCCGGACAAAGACTTCCTGCCGCCAGACTTGGCCAAAGCCGCTGCCGAACAGCTCAAGGCCCGCCCCGGCTATTAAGCGCACCGCCGAACCCATGTGGGAGCTGGCTTGCCTGCGATGCAGACACCTCGGTACATCTGGTACACCGAGGTGATGCTATCGCAGGCAAGCCAGCTCCCACATTGGGTTGGTGTTGTCAGCAATTGATCAGTCTGTCCAAACCATCCAACAACCGCTTTAACGCGCCCTGGTTGGCCTGCATCACCTTGAGCCCCGCCTGCGCCATCCTGCGTGCGTCCTGGGGCAACTCAAACAACTGTCGCACCGCTTCGGCCAGCCCATCGGCATCGTCCACCTCGCGCAACGCTCCGGCGTCGCGCATCATCGCGGTGATGTCGAGGAAGTTGAAGACATGCGGGCCCATGATCACCGGCTTACCCAACGCCGCCGGTTCCAGCGGGTTGTGCCCGCCGGTCGGCACCAGGCTGCCGCCGACGAATGCGCTGTCGGCCAGGGCGTAGAGAAACAGCAATTCGCCCATGGTGTCGCCAAGCAACACCGAGGTTTGCCCGGTGACCGGCTCACCACTGGAGCGACGCACGGTGGCAAAGCCTTGCTGCACACAGCGCTCAAACGTCGGGCCAAAGCGCTCCTGATGACGGGGCACCAGAATCAGCAGGGCATTGGGGTAGTTCGCCAACAACTGGCGATGGGCTGCCAGCACCACCTCGTCTTCACCTTCGTGGGTACTGGCGGCGATCCAGACCGGACGCTCGCTGGCGCCCCATTGTTCACGCAGGGCGGCGGCGCGAGCCGTTAGCTGGGGGTCGATGCTCAGGTCGAACTTGATCGAGCCGGTCACTTCCACGGTTTCAGGGCGTGCGCCCAGGCTGCGGAAACGTTCGGCCTCAGTCTCGGTCTGTACGGCGAACAAGCTCATTTCTGCCAGCATCGGTGCCGTCAGCTTGGCAAATCGCGCGTACCCCTTGGCCGAACGCGCCGACAACCGTGCATTGGCCAGCGCCACCGGGATACCGCGCTGGGCGCAGGCATGGATATGGTTGGGCCACAGCTCGGTTTCCATGATCACCGCCAGCGTGGGCTGCACGCGGTCGAGAAAACGCTTGGCGGCGCAGGGCAAGTCGTACGGCAAGTAGCAGTGTTGGATGCGCGATTCGTTGGCGAACAACGCCTGGATACGCTCGGAACCGGTGGGCGTCATGCAGGTGACGGTGATCGGCAGCTGTGGATAACGCTCCAACAAGCCGCGAATCATCGGAGCGGCGGCAATGCTTTCGCCCACCGACACCGCGTGCACCCAGATCCCGCCGGGCCGCATCACCGGCAAGCCATAGGAAAACCGCTCGCCCACCCGCTTGGCATAGGCCGGCGCTTTGCGCGCACGCAACCACAAGCGTAAAGCCACCAACGGCAGCGCCAGGTAAAACAGACAGCTGTAGAGAGTTCTATTCATGGCGGCGGAGTTTATCGGCTTTTTCAGTCGATCGCCTGCAAGCACTCGGCAAAACGTTTAGCCAAAAAGCGCGCGGCGGGCCCCAGGTGCTCGTCGCGGCGCCACACCAGTTCCACCACCAGGGCGGGCGGGGTCCATTCGCTGGCCAATTCGACCATCTGTTGCTGGTAGGTCGGGTATTGCACGATGTGCCGAGGCAACCAGGCCCAGCCCAGGCCACTCATCAGCCATTCGGCCAATACGTAGAAGCTGTCGGCGCGCCACACCAGGGGGCTGGCCGCCTCGCTGCCGGGGTAGACGCTGGTCTGGGTCGACATCAGCAACTGCCGAAACTGGGCCAGGTGCTGGCACGTTACGTACTGCTCCTTGGCCAACGGGTGGTTAACACCGCATACCGTGACCATTTCCACACTGCCCACCACCCGACGCTCCAGGGCTTCGGGAATCTGGTCGTGATAGAACAACAGCCCCAGGTCTGCCTTGCGCTCCACCAACTTGCGCGCCACATCGCCCTGGGCCGCGCTGGACAACTGCACCTCCAGCAACGGGTAGTGCACAGCCAGCGCCTCCAGGCTATCGAGTACTGGCTGGAACAACATCGCCTCATCCTGGGCCAGGCGCAGGCAGGCTTCCTCGCCGCGGGTCAACGACAAGGCCCGCCCCGTCAGGCGTTCGCACTGGCGCAGTACCTCACGCGCTTCCTCCAGCAACACACTGCCGGCTTCGGTGAGGCGCGGTTGCCGGCCGCTGCTACGTTCGAATAGGACAACGCCCAGGTCGGCCTCCAGCATGGCAATACCATTGCTGACCGCCGATTGCGCCTTGCGCTGCCCACGGGCCACAGCAGAAAACGAACGCTGTTCGGCGACGCTGACAAACAGGCGCATTTGCTCCAGATCCCATTGCACGCTCATGGTTCAACCTATCTCTATTCCAGATAGGTAATGACTTTACCCCATCTGGCAGACGTCTAAAATGCCGACCACTGTAGGAGCGAGCTTGCTCGCGAAAAACTCCCAGGCGCCGCGTGCATTCAGAAAGCGCGGGTTATCGTTGACGTTTTTCGCGAGCAAGCTCGCTCCTACAGTTCATGAAATCACACCGAGGATTGCCCTATGAATGCCGCCTACTACTACTTGGCCATCGCCATCTGCTCGGAAGTGATCGCCACCGTTTCCATGAAAGCCATCAAAGGCTGGAGCACCCCTATTCCGTTGTTGCTGGTGATCGTCGGTTACGGCGTGGCGTTCTGGATGCTGACCCTGGTGGTGCGTACCGTGCCGGTCGGTGTGGCGTACGCGGTATGGGCTGGGTTGGGCATCGTGATGGTCAGCATCGCGGCGCTGTTCATCTACGGGCAGAAGCTGGATGTGCCGGCGATGCTGGGGATGGGCCTGATTGTGCTGGGCGTGGTGGTGATTCAGCTGTTCTCGAAAACCGCCGGGCACTGACCGCCACTCAACAGCCTGTATACTGCGCCTCTTGTCTTGAACACTGAGGTCGCCGATGCCATCCGTTATTTCCACCGACGTTCTGATTGTCGGCGCCGGGGTTGCCGGCCTCTGGCTCAATGCGCGCCTGCGCAGCCAGGGGTTTTCCACGGTACTGGTGGAAAGCGCCACCCTGGGCGGCGGGCAAAGCCTGAAGTCCCAGGGCATCATTCACGGCGGTGCGAAATACGCCCTGCACGGCGCCCTCACCGGCGCCTCCGAAGCCATTGCCGATATGCCGCGCCGCTGGCGTGACGCCCTGGCCGGCAACGGCGAGCTGGACCTGTCCGGCGTGCGCGTGCTGTCCCAGGCGCACTACTTGTGGTCGCCCGGCACGATTGCCGGCAACCTCACCAGTTTTTTCGCCAGCAAGGCCGTGCGTGGCCGCGTCGATCAGGTCAAGGGCGACGAACTGCCCCTGGCGCTGCAGAACCCTCGCTTCAAAGGCAAGGTCTATCGCCTGGCCGAGCTGGTGGTAGACGTGCCCAGCCTGATCAACCGCCTGGCGCAATTGGCCGGTGACGGTCTGCTCGCAGGTGTGCACATCGAACCGCTGCTGGAAGGTGACACCCTGGTGGGCTTGAAGGTCGATGGCCGTGAGATCCGCGCCCAGCGCATCGTCTTGAGCGCTGGCGGCGGCACAGCGGATTTGCTCGCGGCCCTGGGCCTGAGCCTGCCGGCCATGCAAAAACGCCCGCTGCACATGATCATCGCCAAGGGCCCCGGCCTCAAGCCGCTGTACGCCCATTGCCTGGGGGGTGGCACCAAGCCACGGATCACCGTGACCACCCACCCGGCCGCCGACGGCAACTGGGTGTGGTACATGGGCGGCGATATCGCCGAGGCTGACGGCGTGGCACGTACGCCTGAAGAACAGATCGCCACCGCGCAGAAAGAGCTGGCGCAACTGCTGCCCTGGATCGACATGAGCCAGACCCAGTGGGCCACCCTGCGGGTGGATCGCGCCGAGCCGCTGCAATCGGGGCTGAGCCGTCCCGATAACGCGTTCCTTGCCGAAGATGGCCGCCTGCTGGTGGGCTGGCCGACCAAACTGGCCCTGGCGCCGGACTTCGCCGACCGCGTACTCCACGCCCTGGAGCGCGACGGCATCCGCCCAAGCGCCAGCGCCCCTCTGCCCGAGCTGCCAAAACCGGCAATCGGCCAACCCGCCTGGGAGCAACTGTTGCCATGAGCCTGCCAACCCTGCACGACCTGCATCGCCCGCTGGGCAGCACCGGCCTGCTGGTGTCGCCCCTGGGCCTGGGCACCGTCAAGTTGGGCCGCGACCAAGGAGTTAAATACCCCAGCGGCTTTCAGATCCCTGGCGACGACGAGGCGCGCATGCTGTTGCGCCAGGCCCGCGAGCTGGGCATCAACCTGATCGACACCGCGCCGGCCTATGGCATGAGCGAAGAGCGCCTGGGGCCACTGCTGCGTGATCAGCGCAAGGACTGGGTGATCGTCAGCAAGGTGGGCGAAGAGTTTGCCAACGGCGTGTCCCATCACGATTTCAGCGCGGCCCACACGCGGATGTCGATTGAACGCAGCCTGAAACGACTTGAAACGGATTTTATCGACCTGGTGCTGGTGCATTCCGATGGCAACGACTTGCATATCCTCAATGATTGCGAGGTTTACCAGACCCTGGAGCAGTTGAAGAAAGACGGCAAGATCCGTGGTTTCGGCTTCTCCGGCAAAACCGTCGAGGGCGGTGTGAAAGCACTGGAACAGGGCGATTGCGCGATGGTCACCTACAACCTCAACGAACAGGCCGAGAAGGCCGTGATCGACTATGCCGCCGCCCACGGCAAGGGCATCCTGGTGAAAAAGGCCCTGGCCAGCGGCCATGTGTGCCTGGAACCGGGAATGGATCCAATTCAGGCCAGTTTCACCTTGTTGTTTGCGCAAACGGGCGTCGCCAGTGCTATTGTCGGGACCATTAATCCGCTGCACCTGGCCCATAACGTAGCAACTGCTGCCCGGGTCATTCGTCAACTCTGATGCCGCCCACGCGGCCGACCCCGTCGCAAGAAGGAGCCGACATGCCGCGAACGCTCATAAGAAAGAACCCCAGCAACTTCAAGACACTGCCGCTGCACGTCGAAGCCACCCCCGAAGGCCTGAGCTACCAGAGCGTCGGCATGCCGCTCAACTTCGCCCAGACCCTGCAACGGCGCAAGCCGGTCGAGGTACCAGATGCCGAACGCTTCGCCCTGGAACTGGCGAACCTCGGCGTCTCGGTACGCTTGACCCTGCACTGGCAAAACAAGGACTACTGGGTGCTGGTGCGCCAACGCCGCCAGGACCGTGGCGACGTTGTGCTCAAGCTGATCTCCGGCTACGTCCCGGCCCATGAACTGAACCTGCCGTTGCACACCGCCATCCAGGAAATCGCCGAGGAGTGCCTGCTCGAAACCCCCGAAGGCTGGCTGGGCGGGCGCTTCAACGACACCTGGCTGCCGGCGCCCTACTCCGCTGCCCTGCATTACCGCGAGGCCCTGCCGTTTCGCCTCAGCCCTTTGTCCGGCGCCGCGCGCCCGGTGCGCTGCGCCACCATGCAACTGATCGAGCGCCCACGGGCCTACGTGCACCTGCCGACCGCCTCGCTGCAATTGATTTATGACCTGCGCCTGGAAGTGCCGAAGGAAGCCAAGTCCCTCAGTTTGTTTCATGTGGATGAGCGTTTGGAGGGTGACCAACTGGTGGCGCGCCTGGATCGTCAGCGCCCGGACCTGTACTTGATGCCGCTCAAAGACGGCGAGCCACTGGCAGAGTTGTATACCGTCAAGAAGGATCAGCTGTACCCGGCCAGCACACGCGGCTTGTACCTGGCGGAAAGCTTTGCCCAGCAAGAGGGCTGGCTGGTGCGCGATGAGCGCATTCGTTGGAAGGACTGGCTCAGGCAGCAGGGCCTGGCAGAACCGGAAAAAGACTCCAAGCTCAAGCGCTTGACCGGCAAGGCACGGCAGATGCTGCGCAAGATCGTGCCGAAGAAAAGCTAGGGGCGAGCAGGCTCGCCCCACGGGGTATCACTCGTTGTTGCGGATCTTCTCGACAATCGCCGTGGTCGAGCTGTTTTCAACCAGCCCCAGCACTTTGACCGTACCGCCGTAGGCGCTGACGATGTCCGCACCGACCACCTGGTCGACGCTGTAGTCACCGCCCTTGACCAGCACGTCGGGCTTGACCTGGGCCAGCAGGTTTTCCGGGGTGCCTTCAGAGAAGCTGATCACCCAGTCCACCGCGCCCAGACCTGCGAGTACCGCCATGCGCCGGTCAACACTGTTGATCGGGCGGCCCGGGCCTTTCAAGCGGCTGACCGACGCGTCATCGTTGACCGCAACGATCAGGCGGTCACCTTGGGCGCTGGCCTGTTCCAGGTACGTCACATGCCCGGCGTGCAGGATGTCAAAGCAGCCGTTGGTGAACACAATGCTTTCGTTGTGAGCCCGGGCATCGTCAATCGCCAGCAGCAATTGCTCCAGGCCCAGCACACCGCGCTCCGAGCCTTCGGAACGCTGGATGGCGCGGCGCAACTCAGGAGCGCTGATGGCAGCGGTACCCAGCTTGCCCACCACAATGCCCGCCGCCAGGTTGGCCAGGGCCACGGCGTGGGGCAGTTCCTCACCGGCGGCAATGGAAGCTGCCAGGGTGGAAATCACCGTGTCACCGGCACCGGTGACGTCAAACACTTCACGGGCGCGCGCCGGCAGGTGCATGGCCGGGTGGCCCGGACGCAACAGGGTCATGCCGTGCTCGCCACGGGTCACCAGCAAGGCGCCCAGGTCGAGATCCGCCATTAGCGCCGCGCCCTTGCTCACCAACTCGTGCTCATCGGCACACCCGCCGACGATGGTCTCGAACTCGCTGAGGTTTGGCGTGAGCAGGCTGGCGCCTCGGTAAACCGAGAAGTCCTTGCCCTTGGGATCGGCCAGCACCGGAATGTTGCGAGCCTTGGCGGCCTGGATCAACACCTGGTGATTCTGCAAGGCGCCTTTGCCGTAGTCGGACAACACCAGCACCTTGATACCTTCGAGCAGTGCCTCGACCTGGTCGCCGAGGGCCAGGGCGTCGGTGGCGAAGGGTTCTTCAAAATCGATACGCAGCAACTGCTGGTGACGGCTCATGACCCGCAGCTTGACGATGGTCGGCTGATGGGCAATGCGCTGGAACAACGCACGCACGCCAGCGCCCTGCAGGCTGTTGGCCAGACTTTCGGCCGCTTCGTCGTCACCGGTCACCCCCACCAGGGAAGCCGGGGCGCCGAGCGCGGCAATATTGAGCGCGACGTTGGCAGCGCCACCTGGGCGGTCTTCGATTTGCTCGACCTTGACGACCGGCACCGGAGCCTCAGGGGAAATCCGTGAGGTACCACCATGCCAGTAACGGTCGAGCATGACATCGCCGACCACCAAGACAGCGGCTTGATTGAATCGCGGCATGGACAACTTCATGGAGCAACCCACATACAAAATGAACAGGGGCGCGATATTAGCACAGGGTTTGCGATGGCTTGCGACTGGCGCGATGCCGAATCCACGCTCCCACAGTTGACCGCGCCCGACCACCCACTCCACGATGCGAAGCGAGCCGCTCTTGATCTTGATCTGCTTTTGATCTTGATCTTAAGCGCCCCGTTAAACCACGCTGGCCGGAATTCGACAGGGATTTGGGGGGTAAACCGGCAGGGATGCCGGTTTAGCCGCCCCGCGCCATGGATGGCGCGTGGCGGCGGCCCCCCAA
This sequence comes from Pseudomonas fjordensis, assembly GCF_976987115.1. Lineage (NCBI taxonomy): Bacteria > Pseudomonadati > Pseudomonadota > Gammaproteobacteria > Pseudomonadales > Pseudomonadaceae > Pseudomonas > Pseudomonas fjordensis. Next base: position 560,946 of record NZ_OZ336860.1, on the reverse strand, counting down.
ATCACTGGCGGATTACGGGCACACCGAGCCTAGGCGAGGTGCCGAGTGGTGGGGCAAGAGCCCTTTTGGTTACTTTTGGGGCTCTTTTCCAAAAGTGACCCGCTGTCAGAGCCATCCCTTTCAAGGTCTTCGGTAAAATCCCCTGAAATTTCATTCAGGGATCCCAAACGATGTGGGCCGATGTTCTAGCGCGTTTCGAGAAAAAAGCACCTGCCAGCGTCATGGCCAAATTGGCGCTGGAACAAGCTATTGCCCCTGAGTGGGTCGATCAGGTCTTCGAAGAACATCGGCAACGGCAGTATTCTCGTGAACTACTGTTCTCGACCATAATCAAGCTGATGTCCCTTGTTTCATTGGGTTTGAAGCCATCCCTGCACGCCGCCGCGCGGCAACTGGAAGATCTCCCTGTCAGCTTGGCGGCGCTTTACGACAAGATCAGTCGTACTGAACCCGCGCTATTGCGCGCTCTGGTCACCGGTAGTGCGCAACGACTGACTCCAACCATCAAAGAACTGGGCTGCACGACGATGCTGCCGGACTGGCAGGTTCGCGTGGTAGACGGCAATCACCTGGCATCCACTGAGAAGCGTCTGGGGGCTTTACGCCAGGAGCGAGGTGCGGCTCGTCCCGGTTTTTCGGTAGTGGTCTACGATCCCGATCTCGATCAGGTCATCGACCTTCAGGCATGTGAGGATGCCTACGCCAGCGAGCGTGTTTGCGTGTTGCCTCTGTTGGCTAATGCTGAACCTGGCCAGGTGTGGCTGGCTGACCGACTCTACTGCACGCTTCCGGTAATGGAAGCTTGTGAGCAGGTCCAGACGTCCTTTGTCATTCGCCAGCAAGCCAAACATCCACGCCTGATTCAAGAGGGTGAGTGGCAAGAACCCGTGCCTGTGGAAACAGGCTCTGTGCGTGAGCAGATCATCCAGGTCAGAGGCGGTTACCAATGTCGGCGCGTCGAACTGACGCTTCATTCGCCAACAGACTCGGGTGACAGCAGCTTGATGTTCTGGAGCAACCTGCCTGAAAGCGTCAGCGCTGAGCAGATCGCGCAACTCTATCGCCGCCGCTGGAGCATTGAAGGTATGTTCCAGCGACTGGAAGCGATCCTGGAAAGTGAAATCGAAACTCTCGGCAGCCCAAAGGCCGCCTTGCTCGGGTTCACTACGGCAGTGTTGGCCTACAACGTCCTGGCCGTACTCAAGCGAAGCGTGGAGCAAGCCCATCGGGAGACCCAGCCTGATGGCTGGGAAGCCTCGATCTATCACTTGGCGGTCCAGGTCAGGAGTGGTTATGAGGGAATGCAGATTGCACTGCCCTCGGAATATCTTCCCGCCATCCCTGTGGAAAAGTTGGCCCAGCGTTTGTTGGAGCTGGCCAGAAACATCCAACCCAAACAAGTTGCGAAAAGCCCCCGCGGCCCCAAGGTGCCTAAACCCAAGACATGGGTGCAAGGCAAGGCGGTGAATGCGCATGTTTCAACGGACAGGGTAATCAAGGCTGCCAAAACGAAAAGACCTTGAAAGGGCTGGCTGTCAGAGCGGAACCCTAAGCGGCCGTTACCGCAGGAATGGATATGTACACCATCCAACTGTGTTGCCTGCCAGGCCGCCTTCGCGAGCAAGCCCGCTCCCACAGTTGGATCGCGGGGTGGCAGGTAGAGAAGTGTCGGCTGTCAGGCCGCTATCGCAGGCAAGCCAGCTCCCACAGTTGGATCGCGGGGTATCAGGTAGAGAAGTGTCGTCTGGGAGGCCGCCATCGCAGGCAAGCCAGCTCCCACAGTTGGATTGTGGGGTGTCAGGTAGATATGGGGCGGCTGGCAGGCCGTCATCGCAGGCAAGCCAGCTCCCACATTTGGATCGTGGGGTGTCAGGTAGAAAGCCCCCTCCCCCACAGCAGCACTGTGTACACCTGCTGGATCAGGTGATATCAGCCTGCACCGGTGCATCCAGGCCCATGGCATGCAGGCGAGCGTAGTAACCGTTCTGCGCCAACAACTCGCCATGGGTGCCACGCTCAACAATCCGCCCGTCGTCCATCACCAAGATCAGGTCCGCCTTCTCGATGGTGGACAAACGGTGCGCGATCACCAGGGTCGTGCGACCTTGCATGACCTTATCGAGTGCCGCCTGGATATGCCGCTCGGACTCGGTATCGAGAGCCGAGGTGGCCTCATCGAGGATCAGCAACGGCGCATTCTTGAGCAATGCACGGGCAATCGCCAAGCGCTGACGCTGGCCGCCGGACAACAACACACCGTTCTCGCCCACCTGAGTATCGAAGCCCTTGGGCAACTGATCGATGAAGTCCTTGGCATTGGCATCCGCCGCCGCCGCCTCAACGTCGGCACGCGGCGCACCGGCCAGGTCGCCGTAGGCGATGTTGTTGGTCACGGTATCGCTGAACAGAGTGACATGCTGGGTAACCTGAGCAATGTGCTTGCGCAGGTTGAGCAGCTTGTAGTCTTCGATCTCGATGCCATCGAGCAAGATTTCACCGCTTTCATGGTGGTAAAAGCGCGGGATCAGGCTGGCCAGGGTCGACTTGCCACTGCCCGAACGCCCCACCAGCGCAATCATCTGCCCAGGCTCGGCGGTAAAACTGATGTCCTTGAGCACATGGCGTTCGGTGCCAGGGTAGGTGAAGTTCAGATGGCGCACTTCCAGGCGACCGCTGACCTTGTCACGTTCAATAGTGCCGTGGTCGACCTCAACGTCTTCGTCCAACTGTTCGAAGATGCTTTCGGCGCCCGCCACACCTTTCTGGATGGTCGAGCTGACTTCCGAGAGTTGGCGGATCGGCTTGGGCAACAAGCCCGCCAGGGTGATGTAGGCCACCATATCACCCGCCGAGGCGTCGCCACGCAGGTACAGCACCAGAAACATCAGCACGGCCATGGCAGAGTAGATCACCAATTGCAGCGCCGGGGTGTAGATCGCCCCGGTGCGGGTCATGCGCAATTGCTTGTTGGTGTTGCTCTGGCTGGCCTTGAAAAAGCGCTTCTGTTCGTAGACTTCGCCGCCGAAGCTGCGCACCACGCGGTAGCCCTGGATGGTCTCCGAGGCCACGTGGGTCACGTCGCCCATGGCCACCTGGATCTTCTTGCTCTGCTTGCGAAATTTCTTGCTGGCGGTACTGACCATCACAGCAATCAACGGCAGGATCGCGATCATCACCAACGTGAGGCGCCAGTTCATGAACAGCAAGGAGGCGAACAGGAAGATTACCGTCATGCCTTCACGGATCACCACCTTGATGGCATCGGTCGCGGCCCCCGTGACCATGGTCACGTTGAAGGTGATGCGGGAAATCAGATGCCCGGAGTTGTGGTTATCGAAGTAGCGGTTGGGCAGCGTCAGCAGGTTGTTGAACAGCTGCACCCGCAAGTCGTGGACAAGACCCAGGGAGACCTTGGCCAACAGATAGTTGCCCAGGAACGACCCCAGGCCTTGCCAGGCCGCGATCAGGATGATCAGCAACGGCACCGCCTGCAGCAATTGCAGGTCGCGCAAAAAGGGCACGGTCGGGAACAGCACAGCTTCCGGGTTGGAGAGGCCGTCGACAAAGTACTTGAGGATGTAACCCAGCATCGGTTGGGTCGACGCGAAAATCAGAAATCCAAGGATACTCAACGCGAACAAGCCCATATAGGGCTTAACGTAACTGAGCAGGCGGAAGTATATTTTCAAGCTCGAAGGGCTTGCGCTCGGACTGGAGTCGGTCATATCACGCGGCGTTTTGAAAAAGGAGGCTGACTTTAGCACAGCTTCTCTGTTGTACTTGCACCCGGCGTAAGCCGCGGCCCGGTTGGATCCTACCGGCGACATTACTTAGCCACTAGCTTAAGATGGTCGGCTTTCTCTTTCTGGAATGGCTTTACTGTATGCACTCCAAGCGCCTTACCTATGGCTCAAATCGCGTTTTCGACTTCCTGGTCCTATGGATTTTGCCTGTTGGCTTGTTGCTGCTCCTGAGTGCACTGTTCTTTGTCGGCAATCGCAATGTACTGCACCGCATTGTCTACATCCTGTTCAGCGTACCGACCTTGTTTCTGTTGTGCATGCGCCCCCGGGAGTTCAAGGACCTGCTACGCGAGCCCCTGGCGATTGCGTTTCTGGCGTTCTCCGCCTGGGCGTTGACCAGCCTGCTCTGGAGCCCTGAACCCAGTTCCGATACCGACCTGTTCAAGCGACCGCTGAACACCTTCATGCTGTTTGGTGGCTGCGGTCTGCTGCTGCATTACCGTAACGAATTGTTCAAGCCAATCTTCTTCAGCGCTGCGGTGATTGCACTGGTGGTCAGCCTGGGTAACCTGGTGGCGTTCGCCAAAGGCTATCAACCTGGCATGCGCATGATCGGCGGGCTGGGCGCCCTCGACAACCCGCTGCTCAGCTCGCACCTGTTCGGTTTTTTCACGGTGTACTGGCTGTACGTCTGCATGACCACCCAGCGTCTCAACGTGCTGTGGTTCAGCGTACCGGCCCTGGCAATCATGACCGCTGCGGTGCTGGCGACCGGCTCACGCACGCCGCTGGTGGCGCTGACGCTGGCCATACTTTGGATGAGCTTTGTCAGCCGCAACCGACGCGCGGCACTGCTTATCACCGGCATGATCCTGGGTGCCGCCGGACTCCTGCTGTTCTTCCCCGAACTGATCACTGGACGCGGCAGCTCGTTCCGCTTTCAGCTGTGGACCATGACATTGCAGCTTATTGCCGAGCACCCTTGGATCGGGCATAGCTACGATTCCGAACTCTACCTAATGGTGGCCAATGACTACCAACTGCGCGAACCCCACAGCTTCGCCCTCGGCGTACTTTATTATGTCGGTATCATCGGCTTTATCCCGTGGATTTTCATGCTCGGATGGGGCCTGTACAAAGGCCTGAAGGAACGCGCCCAGCCGCTGTTCATCCTGGCATCGTCTCTGCTGGCCTATGGCATCGGTGCCGGCCTGACCGAAGGCGGCGGCATCCTGTCACGGCCCAAGGAGCATTGGTTCCTGCTGTGGATCCCCCTGGCAATCATCACCGGTCTGAGCCTCGCCCAGCGCCATCGCAGCCTGCTGCGCATGCCGGTGCAGAACCTCAAGCCCGCGGCGCTTGAACAGCTGTGCAGCAACGCCCATGTGATTGAAGCCGATGGCCTGGGGCCCAAAGTCCTGCGCCTGGAGGACGGCAGCTTCCTCAAGCTGTTCCGCCCACGCCGCTGGTACACCTCCGGCAGCTTCAACCCGTACTCCGAGCGCTTTGCCAGCAACAGCGAGCAATTGCGCACCCTGGGCATTCCTACGCCGCACATCCTCGGGCTCTACCGCCTGAGCGACGCCAGCAGCGCAGTACGCTACACGCCGTTGCCCGGCCTGACGTTGCGCCAAGCGTTGCAAAGCCTGGACAGCAGCCTGCGTGAATCACTGGTGGAGCGCTTTGGCCGGTTCATGGCGCAACTGCACGAGCGCGGCGTGTACTTCCGTTCGCTGCACTTGGGTAACGTGTTGTTGATGGACGATGGTGAATTCGCCCTGATCGACGTGGCTGACCTGCGCATCTACCCGTCTTCACTGCGTCACGCCCTGCGCCAACGTAACCTGCGCCACATGCAGCGTTATCCCCAGGACCGCAACTGGCTGTTCGAAACGCACTTCGAACAACTGGTCAAAGGTTACGCCTCGGTGGCAAGCCCCGCCGCCACCGCGAAAATCCGCGAGCAGGTCCAGAGCCTGTAAACACCCTCTGTAGGAGCGAGCTTGCTCGCGAAAAACTCACCGGCACCGCGTTTATTCAGCAAACACGCGTTATCGTTGAGGTTCTTCGCGAGCAAGCTCGCTCCTACAGGGTGTGGTGGCGGTTCAGTTTTTGAGTGGTGCCAGATACAACCGCACCAGCCCACGCAAGGTCTTGCGCCCCCAGAACTTCAACGGGATCTGCTTGAGAATCTCCCGCGCCAACGGGCGGTCGCGGTCGGCGGTCTTGAGGAACATCGAGTTCAGGAAGTTGTAACGCACCGCGTCATAGGCCGGGTGTTCGCTGAACTTGGCGTAGGTCTTGAGGATGTTCTGGATCATGTAGCGGTGGTTCTTGTACGTGTTGCTGGCGTGCTGGCGATACTGGGCCATCACCACGTCAAGGGCGTCGATGGTATAGCCCGCCGCAGTGATCTTCAGCTGGATCAGCAAGTCTTCCAGAGGAATCTGCGGATCGAAACCACCGACCTCCTCCAGCACTTGCCGACGAATCAGCATGGTCGGCGCCGGCGGAAACGGCTTGCGGTCCAGGAACAGGTCGTCAAAGTCCAGACGGCGAAACGGCACGTCGCGACGTTGTTTCTTCTCCGGGTGCAGGTTGCCGTCCCCGTCGATCAGCTCGATATTGCCGGCACACATGCCCACCTTCGGCTTGCCGTCCATATACGCTACCTGGGTGGCGAGACGGTCCGGCAACATGATGTCATCCGAGCCGAACGGTGCGATCAGGCTGCCCTTGGCGCGAGCAATCGCACCGTTCAAGGTGGCGCTGAGCCCTTGGTTCTGCTGCACCTGGAAATCAAAGCCGTGCTCGGCCTGCAAACGCCGGATGCGTTCGACGCTGTCATCCTTGGAGCCGTCGTCGACCACCAACAGCTCGATATTGGGGTAGGTCTGCCCCAACACGCTGAGAATGCTTTGCTCGATGTACTGGCCATGGTTGTAGGAGGCGATGATCACCGAGACCAGGGGTTGTGGCTGATTCATGCTCTACCTACTTCACGCAAACCGGTTTCAATCAGGGTCAGGTACTTGTGCTTGAACTCGTCGAGGGTGTGGTTGGCTTCCAGATAGCGGAACACCTCTTCACCCTTGGCGCGTAATTGTTCATCGCTCAAGGCCAGGTATGTATCCAGAGCCGCAGCCAATTGTTCGACATTGCCCGGGTCGTGGGACAAGCCGCCCGCGCCCTGCACCAGCGGCAGCATCGCCGGGCCGTTGGAGGCAATCACCGGCAGATGGCCGCTCATGCCTTCCAGCAGGGCCAGGCCCAGGCCTTCGAACAGCGATGGCATGGTCCAGATATCGAAGCCGCGCACGTACTTCATGCCGTCTTCGCGAAAACCCAGCAAGTGCGCACGGCCGGTTAGGCCCAGGCGCTCGATGTCGGCGCGCAGGTCGGCTTCGGCACGGCCGGAACCAATGATGCCCACCTGCGCCTCAGGGTATTTGTCCTTGAGCGTGGCGAAGGCTTGCAGCAGATGGGTATGGCCTTTGATCGGCACCAGGCGCCCCAGTGCGCCGATCATCCGTGCATCCATGGGCAGGCCCAGGGCCTTGCGCGCGTCCTCGCGGGACAGTTGCAAAGCCTCTGCCTGGGGAATGTCGATCGCGTTGGTGACGTAGGTAGTGTTCTCACGGGTGAAGCCGCAATTGAGATCTACCAGGTAGTCCTTGACCGCTTCGGACACACCGACAAAGCGCCACGCCGGGCTGACCCAGCGCTGGGTCTGACGCCGACGGTAACCACGGGCGTACTCGCCAAAGCCGTGGGAGATGCCGATGCACAGCGGGATCTTCAACCAGCGGTTGAGCGACAGCATCATGTTCACCGACTTGAAGCGGTTACAGATGACCACGTCGAACTTCTGCTCGCGGCAGTACTTGTAGATCTGCCACATGGCGCCAAAGCGAATGCCCTTGAGGGACTTCTCCGGCAGCTCGAAATAATGCGAGTGTTCGGCCACGCTCAGGGGCTGGCCGGGCAGCGGGCGCCCGCTGAGAAATCCGGAGGTCACCTCGAAGCGCTCAGCCGGCAGGGATTTGACGATTTGCTCACCCAAGTCCGCGAAGTCATGGGTCTTGACGTTGTAGTCCGGCTGTAACTGCAAAACCTTGAAACGAGGCTTCATAACTCTCCATGCAGCGATCTGGCTACGGGCACGCAGCCCGGTAAAAGGGCGACAGGCGCATACCGGCCTGCCTTCAATCGGCTCTCAGTCCTGCTTCAGGACCCACAACAGCTCGTGACGGCGCACGGCCTTGCGAAAGAATTCGTTCTCGCCATAGGGCGACGGCCTACGGCCCGCCAGCAGTTGCTGCAACCAGCGGCGCACACGACGCTTGAACGGCGCTGGCGGCTGCAGGTCGTGCATCATGCCCAGGGCCATGGCCTTGTCCTGCTGCTGGCTCAAGGCGAGGGCGAAACTGCACGGCACCAGCTCCACAGCGCCATCGAAACGCGGCGGCAACGCCACGCCAGCGCCGGAATCGCCCATGGGCCAACGGTCGTTATCATGCAGGTGATTGGCGTAGCCGAGCAATGTGTCGGGCCGCCACGCCAGCCCCTGCAAGGCTTCCAGCACTGCCGCGTGGGCGCAGATATGGTCGGCGTGGGGGTCCAGCAACGGCGTGGGCAAGACGATGACCTGGGGCCGCGCCTTGAGCAGCAGCGCCCGCAGGTCGGCAATCAGGTTGTGCCAAGTTGGCGCGCCATCAGCATCGCCAGGCAGGGCAAAACCATTGAACTGGCGAAACAGCCGCGTATCGGCCAAATCGGCTTCGCGGGAGGCTTGCGGCTGATCCGGCGCGGCTTGCATGGCTTGCAACTGCATGCAGAAGTAGCCCAACTGCACGCACTGCGCCTCGGGCACGCCCGCCCAGCGCGGCACCGCGACGCTATCCCAGGCCCGCAAACGGCCCTTGAGGCGCGCAGCTTCAGCCTTGGGCAGGCCCATATGCTGATAATGCTCGGCTTCGATTTCACCCGCCGTCAGCGTGACGATCCAGCTTTCAGCCGCCTGGCTGTAAAGGCTGAACGCAGCCAGTTCGGCATCGTCGGCATGGGGCGCGATCACCATCACACGTTGCTGGCGATAGTCCGGCTGGCGAAAGCGCCACAGCGTCGGCTGGCCCTTGATCCGGCAAAAACGCCCGCGCAAGTTGAGGTTGCCCGCCGCCAAGGCTTCGGCGGCGCCGGTCAGGTTCAGATAACGCCGCCCAGCGACGCCGCGTTCGAAGGCTTGCCGGTCTGGAGTTTCCAGGCCCAACAGATCTATTGCGGGGTCGAAGAAACGACCCAGCCAGGTACTTTTCAACTCAACGCCGACGATCAGGGTTTCATCCGCCGCCAACGGCGCATCCAGCAGCAGCCGGCCCGCCTCCAGGCGCAAGCCGGGCTGTTCGCTGCCGGCAGGGAACGCGTACTCATAGCTGTCTTTGGGCGAGTAAAACAGGTGATCGGCAAACCAGGCCTCATGGGCGGCCCATAGCAGCACCGCAAGGATCAGCGGCAACCACCAGGCCACCAGTACGCCGGTGGCGACCAGCACCAGCACGCCGATCAATAGCGCAATACGCTTGTTACGCCGATGCCGCTTGAGCAGTTGCTGTTTACGGCTCATACACTGAACACCGGCACCGGGTTGCACCAGCGCTCTTTGTATTCGCGGTCGGAACGCCCGAAGGAGAAGCGCAGCGACTTGTTCGCCGCCCGCGCCTGTTCCCAGGCACTTTGGGTATTGAGAAAACTCAGCACGCTGCCGGGGCTGAACGCACGGGTTTCAGGGTCGACGCCGCCGTTGACATACTCGGCGCTGAACCACTCGTTGGACTGCACCTGATACACCAATTGCACCGCAATCGGCGCGTCGTTCAGAAACAGCACCGAGCCGAACAAAAACTCCTTGAGCAACTCCAGCACCTCGGCCAGGCGCGCCGCGCCCGCCGCCGGGAAGCCCCAACGGCGCTGGAACAGATCGCAATAAATCGCCGCCAGTTCTACGCTCGAGAACTCACTGACCGCCCGTACCACGCCGCCCGCCTCTTCCAACAGGCGCAGTTCACGCCGCTGGTTGTAGCGAAACTTCTTCGACAGGTCTTCAGGAGTACGCGCCATGGCCAACTGCTCGGCCTGGGGCTTGAGGGTGCTCACGCGCCCCTCGTTCAGCGCCGAGAGGTAGCGCGCACGATGCCGCAACGGCACCTGCGCATCGGCGGCAATCGGCAGGATGATCTCGGCGTTGCCCAGGTCAAACAGGCCTTTCTTGCCGCTGCGCTTGAGTACGTCCTTGGACAGCGCCAGGTCGCGGCCCCAGGTGGCGATTGCCCCCTTGAGTTCACCACCTTGCTCCCAGCCCAGGTAACGCACGGGTATCTGCGCCAGGCCGGCCAGGCGTTCGATCACCTGGGGATGGGTCGCCACGCTGCCGCCGTAACGCTGCCAGGCCTGGGCGTAAACCTCGGCCTCGACAGGCGCCCAGCCACGTTCACGCCAGCCCTGGAAGCGGTTCAGCATTTAAACCACGGCGTCATAAGGGTCTACGCCGTCCTTGACCACGAGGATGTCTTCCATGATCAGGTACTGCAGGTCCGAACCGAAGAACATGTTCAGCGCGTCGGTCGGCGAGCAGATCATCGCTTCGCCACGACGGTTGAGCGAGGTGTTCAGGGACACGCCGTTACCGGTCAGCACTTCCAGCTCTTTCATCATGTCGTAGTAGCGCGGGTTGTATTCGCGCTTGAGCACCTGGGCGCGGGAAGTACCGTCTTCGTGCACCACTTCCGGTACGCGAGTCTTCCATTCTTCGGCGACTTCAAAGGTGAAGGTCATGAACGGCGCCGGGTGATCGACCTTGATCATCTGCGGGGCCACGGTGTCGAGCATCGACGGACAGAAAGGCCTCCAGCGCTCGCGGAACTTGATCTGGTGGTTGATGCGATCTGCAACGCCGGTCGCACTTGGGCAACCGATGATCGAACGACCGCCCAACGCGCGCGGGCCAAACTCCATGCGGCCCTGGAACCAGGCCACCGGGTTGCCGTCGACCATGATCTTGGCAATGCGCTTAGGCATGTTCTCGATCTTGCGCCAGTTCGGCTTGCTCTCGTGCTTGGCGCACGCGGCAATCACGTCTTCGTTGCTGTAGGACGGGCCGAGGTAAACGTGCTCCATCTTCTCGACCGGTACGCCACGGGCGTGGGACACATAGGCAGCCGCGCCAACAGCGGTACCGGCATCGCCGGAGGCCGGTTGCACGAACAGCTCTTTGACGTCGTCACGGGCAATGATTTTCTGGTTCAGCTTGACGTTCAGCGCACAGCCGCCGGCGAAGGCCAGCTTGCCGGTGTCCTTGAGGATGTCGCCCAGGTAATGGTCGATCATCTGCAAGGCCAGTTTCTCGAACAGCGCCTGCATGCTGGCCGCGTAGTGGATGTACGGCTCGTCGGCGATGTCGCCTTCGCGCTTGGGGCCCAGCCACTCGATCAGTTTTGGCGAGAAGTAGAAACCTTTGCCCTTCTCTTTGTAGCGGCGCAGGCCGATGACGTTGGCGTAGTCGGTGTTGATCACCAACTCGCCGTTTTCAAAAGACGCCAGGCGCGAGAAATCGTACTTGCTGGCATCGCCGTACGGCGCCATGCCCATGACCTTGAACTCACCGTCGAGCATCTCGAAACCGAGGAACTCGGTGATTGCGCCGTACAGGCCGCCGAGGGAGTCCGGATCGTAGAATTCTTTGATCTTGTGGATCTTGCCGTTTTCGCCGTAGCCGAAGAAGGTGGTGGCGTACTCGCCCTTGCCGTCAATGCCCAGAATCGCGGTTTTTTCCTGGAAGCCCGAGCAGTGGTAGGCACTGGAGGCGTGAGCCAGGTGGTGTTCAACCGGTTCGATCTTGATTTTCTTCGGATCGAAGCCCAGTTGTTCCAGGCACCAGACGATCTTGTTGCGATAGCGCTTGTAGCGACGGTTGCCCATCAGGATCGCGTCGAGGGCGCGGTCCGGGGCGTACCAGTAACGCTTGGCGTAGTGCCAGCGCGCCTCGCCGAACAGGCTGATCGGGGCGAACGGGATCGCCACCACGTCAACGTCCGAAGGCTTGATGCCGGCCTGCTCCAGGCAGAACTTCGCCGACTCGTAGGGCATGCGGTTCTTTGCATGTTTGTCGCGTACGAAGCGCTCTTCTTCGGCGGCCGCAATCAGCTTGCCGTCGATATACAGGGCTGCGGAAGGATCATGGCTAAGGGCGCCGGACAGGCCAAGAATCGTCAATGCCACTGGGGTCTAGCCTCTTTTAGTCTGCATGCAGGCGCATCGCGCCTGAAAAAAGTGTGCTTCCCGCACGGGCGGGAAACAGCTAAAGGGCGGGATTATAGCTTAAAAGCAGTGGGAAGCTGTTAGCGGCAAGCGCCGAGAGGGGCTAGCGGAAGATCTCGATGCTGCCGTCCTTGTTCTGGCGGTAGATCGTATAAGGCAGCATCAGGGTGTCCATGACACCAGAGGCGACAAATTCAATTGCGATGATCGGGAAGGCATTACCTTGGCGATCCAGCAGGCTTTGGTCCTTCAGGCTTTTGTCCGGTGCAGGCTCGCCATTGAGGGTACAAAAGCCGTAAATCACCCCACTGTAGATACGCGGCACGTTTTCGCAGTGGCTGCGTGACTCCTTGAGGTTCTGGCTGGCCACGGCATCCGGACGAAAGACGGTATTGATCGTTCCGCAGCCGGAGGCCAATAACAAGGTTGAAACCAGCAGGATTTTGAAACCACGACTCACGGACAACTCCTTTCGCCCAGTAGATGAGCTGGGCAGGTGCTTTTATACCCATAGGCTTATGAACGGCCCGGACGCCAATAGATGCTGATATTACCGTCGGCCGATTGTCGATAAATCGTATAGGGCAAAACCACCGTATCGGCAACCGCGGACACCGCAATATCTACGAGCACGAAGGGTATGAGGAACCCGGTGGGGTCCGGGGCCGCGTGCAGCATGCAGAAATCAAAGGCCACGCCGCTGTAAGCGCGGGGAATGGATTGGCAATAGGTTTTTGCGAGCCTGAGCTCACGCGCCGTGTCGCCCTCTTTGCGCATGACGCTATTAACAGTTCCACAGCCGCTTAATAACAGCACAGCGACACTTACACCCAGTGCAGCCATTATTTTTCTTGTCATATCCTAGCCTCGCAAACGATCAGCCACGCTAGCACCGAGAGATTGGCTCATTCACCCGAGAGACGCCGCTGCATTGAGTAGGAAAAATCCGAAATGGTAAAACCTGCCTGACTGTTTAAACTTGCGCACTTTTTGCGCGCCTTCGCTATGCGTGCCCAAGACTCTGGCTGCCTTATGAAAAAAATGCACGCTCGTTTTTCCCTCTTGCTGCCTGGCCTGCTGGCCTTGAGCAGCACCGTGCAGGGCGATGATTCGCCACTGACCCTCGCCCCCACCGTCGTCAGCGGTTCGCGCAGCGCTAGCCCAACGTTTGATTTACCCTATTCCGTGGATGGCATCAGCCGCGAGCAGATCAGTGACGGCCAACTGGGCATTAACGCCTCCGAAGCCCTGTCCCGCGTACCCGGCCTGGTGGTGCAGAACCGCCAGAACTACGCGCAGGACCTGCAGATTTCTTCCCGCGGCTTCGGCGCCCGTTCGGCATTTGGCGTGCGCGGCATCAAGCTGATCGCCGACGGCATCCCCGCCAGTACCCCGGACGGCCAGGGCCAGGCCGCCACCTTCAACCTCGACACCGCCGAGCGCATCGAAGTGCTGCGCGGTCCGGCGGCGACGCTGTATGGCAGCAACGCCGGCGGCGTGATCCAGATGTTCTCCCGCGACGGCGAAGGCCCGCCGCGTATCGGCGCCGAAACCCTGGTGGGCAGCGACGGGCTGAACAAGAACCACCTGAGCGCCGAGGGTGCGGCGAACGGCGCCGGGTTTGTGCTCGACGCCTCGCGCATGGACACCAACGGCTACCGCGACCACAGCAGCGCGCGCCGCGACCAGACCTTCGCCAAGCTCAATTTCCAGCCCGATGACGACAGCAAGCTGGCCTTGATCTACAGCAGCCTGGAGCAGAACGGTACGCAAGATCCACTGGGGCAGACCTGGGCAGCGTACAAGGCCGACCCGCGTTCGGTAAGCGCCAATGCGCTGAACTACAACACGCGCAAAAGTATCGATCATCAGCAATTGGGGATGAATTACGAGCGGTACTTCGGTGGCGCGACCTTGCAGGTCAATGCCTATACCGGGCGCCGTAGTGTGATTCAGTACCTGTCGATCCCCAAGGGCACGCCCGCCAACGAACGCGGCGGTGGCGTGGTGCAATTTGACCGTAAGTTCTACGGCGGCAGCGTACGCTGGATGCAGCCCATCGAAAGCGCGCCTGGCGAGCTGATGATCATTACCGGCCTGGACTTCGATCAAAGCGAAGACAGCCGCCATGGTTATCAGAACTACAGCGGCAACACCCTCGGCGTGAAAGGCCAACTACGCCGCGACGAAATCGACACGGCTCGCAGCCTCGACCCGTATATCCAAGCCAACTGGGCCCTCGACCGCTGGACCCTGCAAGCCGGCGTGCGCCACAGCACGATGCAGATGGACGTTGAAGATCAGTTCCTCAGCAATGGCGACGCCAGCGGCAACAAGACCTACCAGAAGAACACGCCATCGATGAGCGTGATGTATGCGTTCACCCCCGACCTGCATGGCTACATCAGCGCAGGCAAAGGCTTTGAAACCCCGACCCAGGCCGAGCTGGCCTATGCACCGGGCAACGCCGAGGGCTTCAACTTCGGCTTGAAGCCGTCTGAAAGTACGCAATATGAAATGGGTGTGAAAGCGCAACTGAACAACACACGGATCAACGCCGCCGTTTTCCAGATCACCACCGAGGACGAACTGGTGGTGCAGCAATCCATCGGTGGCCGTACCAGCTACCAGAACGCCGGTCGCACATTGCGCCGCGGCTTCGAACTAGGTGTTGAAAGCCAACTGAGCGACCACTGGAGCACCAGCCTCGCCTACACCCGCCTGCACGCCACCTACGACAGCGATTTTGCCAGCGGCGCCAACACCATCGACAAAGGCAACTACCTCCCCGGCGTGCCACAAACCACCCTGTTCGCCGAACTGAACTGGAAACCACGGGACTGGGTCAGCACGGCCATCGAAGGCCTGTACCGCAGCAAGGTCTACGTGGAAGACACCAACCAGCAACACGCCGCACCGGCCTACAGCGTCTTCAACTGGCGCGCACGGTTTGAGCAGAAGGTCGAGCACTGGACCTTTCACCAGACCTTGCGCCTGGATAACCTGCTGGACCGTCAGTACGTAGGGTCGGTAATTGTGGGCGACGGCAATGGCCGCTATTACGAAGCCGCGCCGGGGCGCTCGTGGTATGCGGGGGCTGGGGCGCAGTACCAGTTCTGAATGCAGCGCCTGGACGGGCGCCATCGCGGGCAAGCCCGCTCCCACATTTTGACTGCGTTCACAGATCAAGTGTGGGAGCGGGCTTGCCCGCGATAGGTTTAACTGCCGACATCCGCCTCTTTGGGCAAGCGCTGGTCAATCACCTGGTACAGCGCACTGCCCTGCGGCCAGTTACGCATAAATCGCGCACGGTCTTTGGCATACGCAGGGGCGAAGCTGGACAGCGAGGCGTGCTGGCACATGGCATCCAGGTCAATCATCGCCCAGCGCCCGTCGTTCCAGAACAGGTTATGGCCTTTGAAATCCCCATGGCTGATGCGCTCGCGGATCAAGTCGGCAAACAACTGGTCCAGCGCCTGCAATTCGCTCTCGGGCGCATCGCCGCTTTCCACATACGGCGCAAAGCGCTCGATGATGTCCGGCCCCGGCAGGTACTCGGTGACCAAGTAGGCACGGCTGCGCAACCACAGGAACCGTTTCTCCAGCACCGCCAACGGCTTGGGTGTGGCAAAACCCAGGAAGGCCAGGCGGTTGCCTTCGCGCCAGGAGTGCCAGGCGCGGCTTGGGCGCCAGAAGCGTTTGAGCCAGTGGGTAAAGCCCTTGATGTTGTAGCGCTTGATCACCAGCGGTCGGCCGGCCACGTCGACCTTGGCCACGCTCGCCGCGCCACCGGTCTTATACAGGTGACCCTGGTCGAGCAACGCATCGGCTTGCTCCAGCACCGGCACCATGGCGGCTTCTTCTTCGCGGCGGATCGCACGCAGGCCAAAAGCGCCGCGCACCACACTGAACAGCGTGCACTCGCGGCCGGTCTTGTCCAGGTAGTCTCTCAAGCGCCAGGCGCTGACTTTATGCACCTGCTTTTCCAGGGCTTGCATTGGCAAGGCGTGTTCGCCGTTGGCCAGCAGGTAATACACCAGCAACTCTTCGGTAAACGGCTCAAGGTTCTTCGGCAGTTGGGCGAAGAACACCCCGAGGTTCTCCAGCACGCGATTGCGCGACAGCGGCTTGCCCGCCTCTTCGACACGAATGCCGGCGCCATCGATCAAGTACAGCTTGCCGTCTTTGCGCAGCAGGTTGTCCAGGTGCAGGTCTTCCTGCCACAGGCCCTTGGCATGCATCTGGGCAATCGCGCCCAGCGCTTCGGCGAGCACGGCGGTTTGTTCGTCCGCCAATGGCGGCAGGTTTTCGACGGCGAGCCAAGCGCCGGACAGGCTTTGGGCCCCCTCGATAAATTCAAACAGCAGCCAACCGCCCTCGCCGTCCTGCAAGCCATCGGCCAACAGCAACGGCGTGGTCAGGCCTTGCTCAGCCAACAGGCGTACACCTGTGAGCTCACGCTGAAAATGCCGCGCCGCCTTGCTGCCCACCAACAACTTGGCCAACACCGGGCGACCACGCCACACGGCGGCGCCCACATAGCGCTGCCCCGGCAACACCCGCAAAAGGCTCAGCAATTGCAATTGCCCAGGGCCGGCGGCATCCGCCAGGTCGAGGGTCAGCGGCAGGCTGGGGGTACGCCCAGCCGTTTTCAGCTCGGATAAGCACATCAGCGGTTCTCCTTGTGGCTGCGGCGTGCGGTCAGGCGCTGGTGCCAAGTGGCGACCAAGGCGCTGTCCTCGGGCTGCTCAAGGTACGCCGCCAGCAGTTGGCGCACCTGCGCATCCGACCATTGCGGCGCGCGGCGCAGCAGCGGTTCCAGGTCCTTGACCCGGTCACGCCAGCCAAACAGCAGCGGGCGGGTTTTCTCCAGGTCGATCAACTGCGCGGCATACCCCTCACCGGCAGGCTGCAGGAAAATATGCTTGGGGTAAAAACAGCCATGCACCTGCCCGACGCTGTGCAGATGACGCGCCAGCTTGCCGCACGCCAACAGGATCGCACTGTGCTGGGCTGCGCTCAATTGCGACCACTGCTCCAGCAACGAGTCCAGGTCATTCCAGCCATCCAGCGCACGGGTGAGCAGCATCGCCCGGCGCTCGCCCTTGACCTTGCGCTCACCGAAGAACGCCGCTTGCAGGGCCGGGATGCCGAGCTTTCGATACAGGCTGATGTTGCGAAACTCGCGGGCAAAACTCGGCTCGCCAAACGGGCGGTGCAAGGTGCGCGTGAGGTAGTTGCTCTGACGCTTGAGGTAGTAACCCTGCCCCTCAAGCTCCAGGCGATACACGCTGCTCCAACCGTCGCCGCTGGTGTTCGGCTCGTCCACCGCATCCAGTTGCTTGGCCCACAGGGCGTCGAAGGTCGCCAGGCCGTTGCGCTCAAGCAGAGCGCGGTCTTCGGCCGCCAGGAAGTCACTCATTCGCGTCCCTCGAAAAACTTCACCACATGGCGAATTCGCTGTTTGTCCGACGCGGTCAGGTGCGCGCGCTGGCGATATTGCAGGTAGAAGCGCAGGCGCTGGGTGGCCGACAAGTGATACTTGGCGACTTTGTCCAGGCAGGCCAGGTCTTTGGTGATGCGGTACTTGAGCCAGAAACCGCGCCAGAAATCACCGTTGGGGCAGTCGATCAGGTACAGCGTGCGCTGGTCGTCCACCAGCAGGTTGCGCCACTTCAAGTCGTTATGGGTGAAGCGGTGATCGTGCATGGTGCGCGTGTATTCGGCGAGCTGGCGGCTGATGCCATCGACCCACCGGGGGTCTTTGAGGCGCTCATCGTGACGCTCGGCCAGCACCGACAGATCTTCGGTCTTGGGCAATTCGCGGGTGATCATCGCGCCACGGTTATAGGCCAGGCCCTTGCGGTCCAGGCCCCAGGCCACCACATCGGCAGTGGGGATGCCCCACTTGGCGAAGCGCTTGAGGTTCTGCCATTCGGATTTCACCCGTGGCCGGCCCAGGTAACGACGCAGGCCCTTGCCGGCGCCTACGTAGCGCTTGACGTAATAATTGACCCCGCCACGTTCCACCCGGATCACTTCCGACAACGGGTCGCGGGTCAGCCGCTCGCCTTGCAGGGCGAACACCGCGTCCAGGCTTCCAAAGTCATCCGCCAGGGCGGCGTAGGCAGGTTCCAGGTTCCAACCCGCCATCAGATCGCATCCCCGTATCGTTGTTTACGCGCATACAGCTTTGCTGCCATGCGTTCCAGCGCAGACAGCAGCGCGGTTTGCTCCGCCAGGATCTGGCGCAGCGGCTGCTGGAAATACGCCTTGAGAAAACGCAGCTTGTCACGCTGGGTCAAGCCGATCTCCAACGCGGAGTAATACAGGCCGGCCAAGTCTTTGTTGCGCCAGCGCACGGGGATCGTCGCACGCACCTGGGCGCGGTGCAGGTCGATCACCGACAGCTTGAGATTGTCGACGCTGATGGGCCGGTCGGTGTGCAGCAGAAAATGGCACAGGTAGCAGTCACGGTGGTTGACGCCGCCGCGGTGCATCGCGCCCACGGTACGCGCCAGCTCAAGGGTCAAGGCATGCTTGATGGCCGGCACGGGCGGTTGCTTGACCCAGTCCAGGGTCAGGTCTTCCAGGCTGATGATGGGGGTCAGTTCCTGGGTGATGATGAACGAGTGCTGGTCGGCCGGGTTGCTGCCTTTTTCACCGAACGCCACGGCGGTCATGGTCGGTACGCCAAGCGCCTGCAAGCGCTGGATCGCCACCCACTCCTGGCCCGCGCCCAATACCGGCAATTTGGCAGTGACCAGGTTCTTGAGGATTTCGCCCCAGCCAATCCCACGGTGGATCTTCACAAAATAAGGCTGGCCCTCGACCACCGTACGCAACGTACGGCGAGCGGCCAGCTCGCGGAACACCTGGCCTTCCAGCTTCTCGACCTCGGCGAACGCATCGCGCCCGTCCCAGAGGGTCTTGAAGGGTTCGGCTAGAATCAACTTCATCGGTTTGGCTCCGCCAGAATCAGGTCCGCAGCATACTGCGGCATGCTAAAGAGGTCGGCCGTCTCTGCGAAGGCCAGACCATTGCGACTCCAGGTCGCACGCGCTTGTGGGTCGTCGAGCATATCGACCAGATACTGGTTGAGCTGGGCTTGCTCGAACGGCTCGTCCAACACCCGGCCGCTCTGGGCCTTGTCGATGTAGAACGCATAGCCGCACACCTGGCTCACCAGTACCGGGAGGCCGGCGACCACCGCTTCGACCAGCACCATGCCGGCCGCCTCGTTGTACGCGGGGTGAATCAACAGGTCGGCCCCCAGCAGGAAGCGCGGGATATCATTGCGGCCCTTGAAGAACTGCACCTGGTCGCCCAGGCCCAGCGCCGCGCTCTGCAATTGGAATACTTTGGGGTCGTCCTGGCCGATTACAAATAGCCGGGTGCGTTTCTTCAGGCGCGAAGGCAGTGCGGCCAGCGCCTTGAGGCTGCGGTCGACGCCCTTGGTCTTGAACCCCGAACCGATCTGCACCAACAGCAGATCATCTTCGGCCAAGCGAAATTCAGCGCGGAACTCGGCGCGGATCTCGGCGGCGTTCGGCGGGGCGCGGCGGTCTCGGGCGATCCCCGGTGGCAACAGGTGAAACCGCTCGGCCTGGGTGCCGTAATACTGGGTGAACAACTGCTGCTGATGCTCGGACAACACCATGATCTGCGTCTTGGCGTTTTTATCGAACACGGCGCGCTCGTATTCGGCAAAGTGCTTGTAGCGCCCGAACCAGCGGTACATCGGGTTGCGCAGGGTCTGGGCCTTGTCCTCGAACACGCCGTCGGCGGCAAAGTACAGGTCCAGCCCCGGCATCTTGTTGAACCCCACCACACGGTCCACCGGGCGCTTGGCCAGGTCGGCCTGAATCCAGGCGTAGAGCTTTTCGTTGCGGCGGTGGTTGACCAAGGCCTTGACCGGCGCTACCAGCACCTCAAAGCCTGGCGGGATGTCGCCTTCCCAGATCAGGGTGTACACCCGAATGCTGTGGCCGCGCTGCTGGCACTCCAGGGCGATGCGCATGAAGTCGCGCTGCAGGCCACCGAAAGGGAAGTACTTGTACAGAACAAAAGCCAGTTGCATCAGTGCTGCTCCTCGGCCAGTAACAACGTGCTCAGCCGGCTTGCGACACGCTCAGGGTTCAAGCGCGTGAAGCACAGGGGCGACTCGCGCGCGATGTCGAACCGCCGCAGGTCGTCGGCAGTGGGTTGATAAGTGCACTGTTTTTGCAGGCAAGGCGCACATGGCCAGTCGCTGGCCAAGTGAATCTGGCCCTTGCCGTAGGCGCCGGTGAGGCCTGGGTTGGTGGGGCCGAACAGGGAAATGGTCGGCACGTCCAATGCCGCCGCCAAGTGGCCGAGGCCAGTGTCGACGGCCACGCAGGCACGGGCGCTTGCCAATATGCGGGCCACGCCCGCCAGGTTGAGCTTGGGCAACACTTCGGCGTTGGGCAGGCCCAGGGCCAGGCGTTCGGCCCGCGCCTTTTCGGCGGCGTTGCCCCACGGCAGCTTTACATCCACGCCCAGACGGCCCATGCGTTCGGCCAGCTCGCGCCAATAGGCTTCGGGCCAGTGCTTGGTGTCCCAGGTGGTGCCGTGCAGCAGCAATACAAACGGCTTTTTTGGCGGCAGGCCGAGCAGTTTTTCAACGCTCAGGCCGTAGTCACCCAGGCGTTGGGGCAGGTCGTAGCCCAGCGCCACGGCGAACAGCTGGCGCAAGCGCTCCACCGCATGCTGCCCACGGGCCACGGCCAGGCGCCGGGAGTAAAAGCGCGCAGCCAGAGGTTCTCGCGCAGAATCTTTATCGAAGCCGGCGATGGGCGCCCGCACATAACGGGTCAGCCAGGCACTTTTAAGCAAGCCCTGGGCGTCGATCACCAGGTCATATTTGGTCGACTGCACCGCCTGCTTGAAGCGCCGCCATTCACCGCTCTTGACGGTTTGCCAGAGGTTCTTGCGCCAGCGGCGAATCGCCACCGGGATGACCTTGTCCACCGCCGGGTGCCAGGTGGGGATTTCGGCAAAGCCTTCTTCCACCACCCAATCGAACCGAATGCCGGGAATCGCCCGCGCTGCGTCGGTGAGGGCCGGCAAGGCATGGATCACGTCGCCCAGGGATGAGGTCTTGATTACCAGAACCCGCAACTCAATGAACCTCGACCACGTCGCCCTGCAAACGCTGCAAGGCATCGGTGACCGGCTGGGGCAGCAACTGGCGCAGGCAGTTGTAGTGGCCGAAACGGCAGGTACGCTCAAAGCACGGGCTGCAATCCAGGCCCAGGCGCACCACCTCGACCTTGTCGGCCAACGGCGGAGTGAAGCCTGGGGAGGTCGAACCGTACACCGCCACCAGCGGACGGTTCAGCGCTGCCGCCACATGCATCAGGCCGGAGTCGTTGGACACCACCGAGTCGGCGCACGACAACAGGTCGATGGCCTCGGCCAGAGACGTGTCGCCACTGAGGTTCACCGCCTCTTCACGCAGGCCGGGAATCAGGCGCTGGCGGATGTCTTCGCCCACCGAGTGATCGTTCTTGGAACCGAACAGCCACACCTGCCAGCCTTCGCGGATCTTCGTCTCGGCAACTTTGGCGTAATGCTCCGACGGCCAGCGCTTGGACTCGCCAAACTCGGCGCCCGGGCACAAGGCCAATACGGGCCGGTCCAGGGTCAGGCCAAACTTGGCCAGCGCCGCGTCGCGGGTCACCGGGTCGATCTGCAAGCTGGGGCGCGGGTACGGCTTGGGCAATTCAGCGCCCGGCTCGTAGGCCAACGCCATAAAGCGTTCGATCATCAACGGGTAGCGGGCTTTATCCAGGGTGCGTACGTCATTGAGCAGCACATAGCGGAACTCGCCGCGCCAGCCGGTGCGCTTGGGGATACCGGCAAAGTACGGCACCAGCGCCGACTTCAGCGAGTTAGGCAGCAGGATCGCCTGGTCGTACTGGCCGGCCATGGATTTGCCGATGCGTCGGCGGGTCGCCAGCTCCAGGGCGCCGTGGCCGAGCGGGAAGCTCAAGGCCTTGCGCACCTCTGGCATACGCTCAAGGATCGGCCGGCTCCACTCAGGGGCGAGCACGTCGATCTGGCAGTCTGGATAGCGCAGGCGCAGGCACTGAAACAGTGTCTGTGCCATCACCATGTCACCGACCCAACTGGGCCCAACGATCAGAATATTCATGTAGTTTCCACAAACGATGCGGGGAGGCTTATGCCTCCCCGCCCTAATAGTGTTTCAGCTCAAGCCCAGCGCTTGCCAGATTCGCATCACCTGTCGCCGCTCGTCGGCGAACTGGTCCCCGGCGACCGTGCCGGCCTCGTTCTGCAAAGCCTGGCGATGCGCGGCTGAGCGGTAGGCCTTGTACACCTCACGCAGCAAATGGGCATCGGCGGCGGGCATCAGCCCGACCTGCTCCAGGCCCTCCAGAATGCGGATATTGTCGGTGTAGCGCAGCAACGATGGATGTTGCGCAGACCACGCCAAAGCCGCGTATTGCACCATAAATTCAATATCGACGATACCTCCGGCGTCCTGCTTGAGGTCGAACAGCGCCGTGGCCTCGAAGGCATTGGCGCCCCTGCCGGCCGTCGTGGCCTTGGTGCCCAGGTTGTCACGCATCTTGGCACGCATCTCGCTGACCTCCTGGCGCAGCTTCTCCAAGTCCCGTTCACGCCCCAACACGTTAGCCCGTACCTGCTCGAACGCCTGGCCCACATCCTGGCTGCCCACCAGCACCCGTGCGCGGATCAGGGCCTGATGTTCCCAGGTCCAGGCTTCATTTTGTTGATAGCGGTCAAACGCCCCCAGGGAACTCACCAGCAAGCCGGAGGCGCCGGAAGGTCGCAGGCGCATGTCCACTTCATACAGCTGGCCAGAGTTGGTCTGGGTGGTCATCAGGTGAATGATGCGCTGGCCCAGGCGTGTAAAGAATTGCGCGCCATCGATCGGTTTGGCACCGTCCGTCTCGGCCTGGGGGTCGCCGTCATGGATAAACACCAGGTCCAGGTCCGAACCATGCCCCAGTTCGATGCCGCCGACTTTCCCATAACCGACAATGATGAAGCCAGGATCGCACAGGGTGCCGTCCAGTCGCTGCGGCGAGCCGTGACGGGCGACCGTCTGGCGCCAGGCCAGGGCCAGCACTTGTTCAAGAATGGCTTCGGCCAGCCAGGTGAGGTAGTCACTGACCTTCATCAACGGCAGGCTGCCGGCGATTTCGGAGGCAGCCACCCGCAGGCGGTGCGCCAGTTTGAAATGGCGCAAGGCTTCCATCTGTTGCTCAAGGTCATCTTCGGGAATGCGCGTGAGGCGCTCGCGCAACTCAGCGGCAAGTTCCGGCGCCAGCGGCGGTTTGAACAAGCGGCCTTCGTTGAGCAATTCATCCAGCAACAGCGGGAAACGGGTGATCTGTTCGGCGATCCACGGGCTGGCTGCGCACAGGGTCAGCAGGCGACGCAGGGCGTCGGGGTTCTCGGTCAGCAGCACCAGGTAGGCCGAACGTCGGGCCACGGCTTCCACCAGCGGCAATACGCGTTCCAGCACCAGGTCCGGGTTGGCATGTTCAACGGCCTGGGCCAGCAGGCGCGGGATAAACGCATCCAGCCGCTCACGCCCCAGGCGCTGCATGGCGCGCAACTGCGGGCTGGCGCGCAGGCTGGCCAAGGCCTTGAGGGCCTTGGGGGCATCGGTGAAACCGCCTTCACTCAATTGGCGACACGCGGCGTCGTCATCCTGGGATTCCTCCCACAGCGGCAACCATTCACCACCGACCACCAATTCGCTTTCTTCGCCCTCTTCTTCATCAGGGTCGGCAATCACTTGGCGAAAGTGCCAGTCCACGCGGCCACGCCAGTACATCAGGCGCTCGTGGAACGCGGCCCAGTCACTGAAGCCCAGCATAAAGGCAATGCGCGCCTGGTCTTCAGGGCTGTCCGGCAGCATTTGCGTCTGGCGGTCGGCAATCGCCTGGATCGCATGTTCGGTGTAACGCAAAAACTCGTAACCGCTGCGCAGCTCGCTGATCACCGCCGCGGGCAAATAACCCTGACCTTCCAGGGTGCCCAGAACGTTCAACAGCGGGCGTTGCTGCAGACTGAGGTCGCGGCCGCCATGGATCAATTGGAAGGCCTGGGCGATAAACTCCACCTCACGAATGCCGCCCGCGCCCAGCTTGATATTGTCGGCCATGCCCTTGCGCCGCACTTCCTGCTGGATCAGTTGCTTCATGGTGCGCAGCGCTTCGATGGCCGAGAAGTCCAGATAACGGCGATAGACAAACGGGCGCAGCATGTCGAGCAGTTGCGCGCCAGCCACCTGGTCGCCGGCCACCACCCGCGCCTTGATCATGGCGTAGCGCTCCCAGTCCCGGCCCTGGTCCTGGTAGTACTGCTCCAGCGCGTTGAAGCTGAGCACCAGCGCGCCGGCCGAACCGTAGGGGCGCAGGCGCATGTCGACGCGGAAGACAAAACCGTCGACGGTCATCGGGTCGAGGGCCTTGATCAGCTTTTGACCCAGGCGAATAAAGAACTCCTGATTATCCAGGGCACGCTTCACGCCTACCGTTTCGCCGCCTTCGGGGTAAGCAAAGATCAGGTCGATATCCGACGACAGGTTCAGCTCCACCGCACCGAGCTTGCCCATGCCGAGGATGACCATGTGCTGCGCCTCGCCACTGCGTGCGCCGGTCGGCGTGCCGAACTGGGCGCAGTGGCGCTGGTACAGCCATTGATAGGCCTGGTCGATGCAGGCGTCGGCCATGTCGGACAGGTCGCGACAGGTTTGCACCAGGTCGGCCTGGCGTGTGAGGTCGCGCCAGATGATGCGCACCTGCTGGCGCGTGCGCTGGCGGCGCAGCACGCGGCCCAGCTCGTCTTCTGTTTCGGCCTGTTGCACGGCACCGGCTATCTGGCTGCACAGCTCGCCGGGCGCAAACCCGCGGTCCAGCTCGCCCCAGGCCGCCAGCTCAAGCAACATCAAAGGGTCACGAACACTCTGTTCAATGACGAAATCACTGGCGGCGCACACGCGGGCAAAGTCGGCCCACCGTTGCGGCGTCCACGCAGAAAGGCCATGATCGTCATCCAGCGCGGCCACCGCGTCACGAAATGACTGCTCGGCCCGGTTGGCGTAAGGCAACAGAATGGCCGGCAGTTCGGCCAGCGTTGGAAGGCTCATGGTCTATCCTTGATCGGCGTGTAAATGGCGTGTAGTTGTGAAGGCAAGAGCCATGCTCGGTGAAGGACTGTCGAACAAAGGTTAGAAATAGCTGAAATTAAATTAATCTTGGCAGGCAACATCAAAGTTTCACCTTTTCTTGTTCGCAATAGACCAACAATAACGATTATGCTCACCAGCAAGACCGAGCCATACGCTCAGTCTTGTGTAGTTTTACTACTCGTATATACATTCGAAAGGCTGAAATGGCCGACGATTTGTAGTAAAACTACAGGACGCCGAAGCAACCTTCGGCCATCCAAGAATTTATGTCGTCTGCCCACAAGGCCAGTCGCAAACTTCAGGCAACCGATTCTGGTAGCCTTTCCGCCCTGGAGCAAGCCATGCAAGACCTCGATCCCGTCGAAACCCAGGAATGGCTGGACGCCCTGGAATCGGTTCTCGACAAAGAAGGCGAAGACCGTGCTCACTACCTGATGACCCGTATGGGCGAACTCGCGACCCGCAGCGGCTCGCAACTGCCTTACGCCATCACTACGCCATACCGCAACACCATCCCCGTTACCCACGAAGCACGCATGCCTGGCGACCTGTTCATGGAACGCCGCATTCGCTCGCTGGTACGTTGGAACGCCATGGCGATGGTAATGCGCACGAACTTGAAAGATTCGGACCTGGGCGGTCACATCTCCAGCTTCGCTTCCAGCGCAACCCTGTATGACATCGGCTTCAACTACTTCTTCCAGGCCCCGACCGACGAACACGGCGGCGACCTGATCTACTTCCAGGGCCACACCTCGCCAGGCGTCTACGCCCGTGCGTTTATGGAAGGTCGCATCAGCGAAGAACAAATGAACAACTTCCGCCAGGAAGTCGACGGTCAGGGGCTGTCGTCCTACCCGCACCCTTGGCTGATGCCTGATTTCTGGCAGTTCCCGACCGTTTCCATGGGTCTGGGCCCGATCCAGGCGATCTACCAGGCACGCTTCATGAAGTACCTGGAAGCCCGTGGCTTCATCCCCGAAGGCAAGCAGAAAGTCTGGTGTTTCCTGGGCGACGGCGAGTGCGACGAGCCGGAATCCCTGGGTGCCATCTCCCTGGCCGGCCGCGAGAAGCTCGACAACCTGATCTTCGTCATCAACTGCAACCTGCAGCGCCTCGACGGCCCGGTTCGCGGCAACGGCAAGATCATCCAGGAACTCGAAGGCGTGTTCCGCGGTGCTCAGTGGAACGTGACCAAAGTCATCTGGGGCCGCTTCTGGGACCCACTGCTGGCCAAGGACGTCGACGGTATCCTGCAACGTCGCATGGACGAAGTCATCGACGGCGAGTACCAGAACTACAAAGCCAAAGACGGCGCGTTCGTTCGCGAGCACTTCTTCAACACGCCTGAACTCAAGGCGATGGTTGCCGACCTGTCCGACGACGAGATCTGGAAGCTCAACCGTGGCGGCCACGACCCGTACAAGGTCTACGCGGCGTACCACGAAGCGGTCAACCACAAAGAACAACCGACCGTCATCCTGGCCAAGACCATCAAGGGTTATGGTACCGGTGCCGGCGAAGCGAAGAACACCGCGCACAACACCAAGAAAGTCGATGTCGACAGCCTGAAGTTGTTCCGCGACCGCTTCGACATCCCGGTCAAGGACGAAGAGCTGGAGAACCTGCCGTTCTTCAAGCCAGAGCCAAACAGCGCCGAAGCCCGCTACCTGAGCGAGCGTCGCAGTGCACTGGGCGGTTTCGTGCCACAGCGTCGCGCCAACAGCTTCAGCGTACCGACGCCAGACCTGAGCACCCTCAAGGCTATCCTTGACGGCTCGGGTGACCGTGAAATCTCCACCACCATGGCCTTCGTGCGTATTCTGGCGCAGTTGGTCAAGGACAAGGACATCGGCCCACGCATCGTTCCGATCATCCCGGACGAAGCCCGTACCTTCGGTATGGAAGGCATGTTCCGTCAGTTGGGCATCTACTCCTCCGTCGGCCAGCTCTACGAGCCAGTCGATAAAGACCAGGTGATGTTCTACAAGGAAGACAAGAAGGGCCAGATCCTCGAAGAAGGCATCAACGAAGCGGGCGCCATGAGCTCCTTCATCGCTGCCGGTACTTCGTACTCCAGCCACAACCAGCCAATGCTGCCGTTCTACATCTTCTACTCGATGTTCGGCTTCCAGCGTATCGGCGACCTGGCCTGGGCCGCTGGCGACAGCCGCACCCGTGGTTTCCTGATCGGCGGTACCGCCGGCCGTACCACGCTGAACGGCGAAGGCCTGCAACACGAAGACGGTCACAGCCACATCCTGGCTGCCACCATCCCGAACTGCCGCACCTTTGATCCAACCTACGGCTATGAGCTGGCGGTGATCATCCAGGACGGCATGAAGAAGATGACCGAAGAGCAGCAGGACGTTTTCTACTACATCACCGTGATGAACGAGTCCTACCAGCAGCCAGCCATGCCGGCCGGTGTGGAAGAAGGCATCATCAAGGGCATGTACCTGCTCGAAGAAGACACCAAGGAAGCGGCGCACCACGTACAGCTGATGGGCTCCGGCACCATCCTGCGCGAAGTGCGTGAAGCGGCGAAGATCCTGCGTGACGAGTTCAACGTCGGTGCCGACGTGTGGAGCGTGACCAGCTTCAACGAACTGCGCCGTGACGGCCTGGCCGTGGAGCGCAGCAACCGCCTGCACCCTGGCCAGAAGCCAGCCAAGAGCTACGTCGAAGAGTGCCTGGCCGGCCGTAAGGGTCCAGTCATTGCCTCTACCGACTACATGAAACTGTTTGCTGAACAAATTCGCCAGTGGGTCCCGTCCAAGGAATTCAAAGTCCTGGGCACCGATGGTTTCGGCCGCAGTGACAGCCGCAAGAAGCTGCGTCACTTCTTCGAAGTCGACCGTCACTTCGTGGTGTTGGCAGCCCTGGAAGCCTTGGCTGACCGTGGTGAGATCGAACCTAAGGTGGTGGCTGACGCTATCGTCAAGTTCGGGATCAACCCGGAAAAACGCAACCCACTGGACTGCTGAGGAGATTTTTTGTGAGCGAACTCATTCGCGTACCTGACATCGGCAGCGGTGAAGGTGAAGTAATCGAGCTGTTTGTGAAGGTCGGCGACACCGTCGAAGCCGACCAGAGCATCCTGACCCTGGAGTCGGACAAGGCGAGCATGGAAATCCCTGCTCCCAAGGCCGGCGTGGTCAAGAGCCTGAAGGTGAAGCTGGGCGACCGCCTGAAAGAAGGCGACGAGCTGCTGGAACTGGAAATCGAAGGTGCTGCTGATGCAGCCCCTGCGGCCGCGGCTCCGGCCGCCGCTGCACCTGCACCTGCTGCTGAAAAACCTGCCGCTGCCGAGGCTGCTCCAGCCCCCGCTGCTGCACCTGCCGCCGCGACCGTCCAGGACATTCACGTTCCGGACATCGGCTCGTCGGGCAAGGCCAAGATCATCGAGCTGCTGGTCAAGGTCGGCGACACCGTCGAAGCCGACCAGTCGCTGATCACCCTGGAGTCCGACAAGGCCTCCATGGAGATCCCATCGCCGGCTGCCGGCGTGGTGGAAAGCATTGCGGTCAAGCTGGAAGACGAAGTCGGCACCGGTGACTTCATCCTCAAGCTCAAAGTACAAGGTGCTGCGCCAGCCGCCGCACCAGCACCGGCTGCTGCTCCGGCGGCCAAGGCTGAAGCGGCACCTGCCGCTGCTGCCCCTGCGCCGGCCGCAAAAGCCGAAGCTGCGCCAGCCCCTGCGGCTGCTGCACCTGCGCCAAGCGGTGCCAAGGTTCACGCCGGCCCAGCCGTGCGTCAGTTGGCCCGTGAATTCGGCGTCGAGCTGAGCGCCGTCGCGGCCAGCGGCCCTCACGGCCGTGTGCTGAAGGAAGACGTGCAGGTTTACGTCAAAGCCATGATGCAAAAAGCCAAGGAAGCTCCGGCTGCCGGCGGCGCTACCGGTGGTTCGGGCATTCCGCCGATCCGTACCGTGGATTTCAGCCGCTTCGGCGAAATCGAAGAAGTGCCGATGACCCGCCTGATGCAAATCGGCGCGGCAGGCCTGCACGCCAGCTGGCTGAACATCCCGCACGTGACTCAATTCGACCAGGCCGATATCACCGACCTGGAAGCGTTCCGCGTTGCGCAGAAAGCCGTGGCCGAGAAGGCCGGTGTGAAGCTGACCGTGCTGCCACTGCTGCTCAAGGCCTGTGCACACCTGCTCAAGGAACTGCCGGACTTCAACAGCTCGCTGGCGCCAAGCGGCAAGGCGATCATTCGCAAAAAGTACGTGCACATCGGCTTTGCGGTCGACACCCCGGATGGCCTGCTGGTACCGGTCATCAAGAACGTCGATCAGAAGAGCCTGCTGCAACTGGCTGGCGAAGCGGCCGCACTGGCTGCCAAGGCCCGTGACAAGAAACTCACCCCGGACGACATGCAGGGCGCCTGCTTCACCATCTCCAGCCTCGGCCACATTGGCGGCACTGGCTTCACGCCAATCGTCAACGCGCCGGAAGTGGCGATCCTGGGTGTGTCCAAGGCCACCATCCAGCCTGTGTGGGACGGTAAAGCGTTCCAACCCAAGCTGATGCTGCCACTGTCGCTGTCCTACGATCACCGCGTGATCAACGGCGCCGCGGCTGCGCGCTTCACCCAGCGCCTGAGCCAGTTGCTGAACGACATCCGCACCATCCTGCTGTAAGGCGCAAGGCCTTCCTGTTACCGGGAAGGCCCTTGCCACACCGATTTCCGAGCGCCACGCTCGTACCTCAACCCCGCCACTTGGCGGGGCTTTTTTTGCCTGTGTTTTCTGTAGGAGCGAGCTTGCTCGCGAAGATCGTCAACGATAACGCAGGTACTCTGGTTAAACGCGGTGTTCTGGCGTTTTTCGCGAGCAAGCTCGCTCCTACAGAGAACAGGTGTGAACCACCGATCACCCCAATTACAGAAATCACCCATGCGGCCGATAACAGGCTTATAGCACTTAGCCTTCATCCTCTCTTGTCACTGCGTGCTGCATGATGCAACCTTGCCGCAGTCGACAGTCAAGAGGGCGTGAGCCCAGCGCAGTGCGCATTTTCCCAAGCGAGTTTCCCCATGAAAAGCCAACCCGATGTCGCCCGTATGGCGGCCGAGGTAGTGACGCAATTACCGGTGCCTTCGCGCCTCGGTATGCTGCGTTTCGAGCGGCTTAATGAGGCAAGCTGGGCCCTGCTCTACCTCGACCCCAATTGCGAGCGCCAGTTTGGCCTGCCAGCGGTTGAACTCTGCGCCTTGATCGGCACGCCCTACGCCAGCCTGATGGAACCCCAGGCGCGCTACCAGTTGCACGATGCGATCCAGCAGCAACTGGCCCACAGCCCCCATTATCTGGTGCGCTACACCCTGCACACCCATGACGGCCCGCTGAGCGTTTTGGAGATGGGCGAAGCCTACAAACAACATAACCGCCACCTGGTGCGCGGCTACCTGATGGTGGTCGAGGGGCTGTTCAGCGAGACCAGCACGCCCGCCCCGACCGTCGACCTGGAAAACCAGAACAGCCGCCTGCAAATCGCCCTGGAGCTCAACCAGCGAGCGCAGCAGGAACAGTTGCAGCACCTGGAGCGAGTACGTGCCCAGCAGGAGTTGATCCTGCTGCTGGCGCGCCAACGCTACACCACGCCCAACTCCCTGCAAGAAGCCGCTGAGCTGATCACGCGCAGCGCCTGTGACATCTACCAGATCGACTGCGCCAGCATCTGGAACCTCGAAGGCCATCACCTGGTACCGATCTCCGCCTATCACCGCGCCGATCAACAACACCACCTGCCCGAAGCCATCGACGCCAGTGGCTTCCCGGATTACCTGGAAGCCCTGCATTCGAGCCGCGCCATCGATGCCACCCACGCCCTGCGCGACCCACGCACCCGGGAAATGGCCGAAAGCCTGCGCGCCAAGGACATCCACGCGATGCTCGACGCCAGCATCCGTGTCGACGGCCAGGTCGTCGGCGTGCTGTGCCTGGAACAAGGCGGCAGCCCGCGCGCCTGGCAGTCCGATGAGATCGCGTTTGCTGGCGAGCTGGCAGACCAGTTCGCCCAGGTCATCAATAACCACAACCGCCGCACCGCCACCAGCGCCCTGCACCTGTTCCAGCGCGCCGTGGAGCAAAGCGCCAACGCGTTTTTGCTGGTCAATTGCGACGGCGTGGTGGAGTACGTCAACCCCAGCTTCACCGCGATCACCCAGTACAGCGCCGAAGAAGTCCACGGCCATCGCCTGGCCCAACTGCCGGCCCTGGAAAACCTCAGCGAGTTGCTGTTCGACGCACCCTCGGCCCTGGCCAAAAGCAACAGCTGGCAAGGTGAGTTCAAGAGCCGCCGCAAGAACCTGGAACCCTACTGGGGCCAGCTGTCGATTTCCAAGGTGTATGGCGACAACCGCGAGCTGACCCACTACATCGGCATCTACGAAGACATCACCCAGACCAAGCTCGCGCAACAGCGCATCGAACGCCTGGCCTACACCGACAACCTAACCAACCTGGGCAATCGCCCGGCGTTCATTCGCAACCTCGACGAGCGCTTTGCCCGCGACAGCGACAGCCCGATCAGCCTGCTGTTGGTGGACATCGACAACTTCAAGCGCATCAACGACAGCCTCGGCCATCAGACTGGCGACAAGTTGCTGATCAGCCTCGCGCGCCGCCTGCGCAACAGCTTGAGCAGCGGCGGCAGCCTGGCGCGTTTCGCCAGTAATGAATTCGCGGTGCTGTTGGACGACGCCGACCTGGAGACCGGCCAGCAGGTGGCCAGCCAGTTGCTAACCACCCTCGACAAGCCGATGTTCGTCGACAACCAGTTGATCAGCGTCACCGGCTCCGTGGGCCTGGCCTGCGCGCCGCTGCATGGCCGCGACCCGCAAACCCTGATGCGCAACGCCGGCCTGGCCCTGCATAAGGCCAAGGCCAACGGTAAACACCAGGTGCAGGTGTTTACCGAAGCCCTGAACGCCGAGGCCAGCTACAAGCTGTTCGTGGAAAACAACCTGCGCCGTGCCCTGACCCAGAACGAGCTGGACGTGTTCTACCAGCCCAAGCTGTGCCTGCGCAGCGGTCGCCTGCTGGGCATGGAAGCGCTGTTGCGCTGGAACCATCCGGAAAAAGGCATGATCCGCCCCGACCAGTTCATCAGCGTGGCTGAAGAGACCGGGCTGATCATCCCTATCGGCAAATGGATCGCGCGCCAGGCCTGCCGTATGAGCCGGCAATTGACCGCCGCAGGCCTGGGCAACTTGCAGGTGGCCATCAACCTGTCGCCCAAGCAATTCTCCGACCCGGATCTGGTGGCGTCGATTGCCACCATCCTCAAGGAGGAAGAGCTGCCGGCCAACCTGCTGGAGCTGGAGCTGACCGAAGGCCTGCTGCTGGAAGCCACCGAAGATACGCGCTTGCAACTGGACCAGCTCAAGAGCTTCGGCCTGACCCTGGCGATGGACGACTTCGGCACCGGTTACTCGTCGCTGAGCTACTTGAAAAAATTCCCCATCGACATCATTAAGATTGATCGCAGCTTTATCCATGAAATCCCGGACAACCAGGACGACATGGAAATCACCTCGGCGGTGATCGCCATGGCCCACAACCTCAAGCTCAAGGTGGTGGCCGAAGGCATCGAGACCGCTGAGCAGCTGGCGTTCCTGCGCCGGCACCGTTGCGACGTGGGCCAGGGCTATCTGTTCGACCGCCCGATCCCGGGTGCCGAGCTGCTGCACAGGCTTAAACGCTACCCGCGCGGGCCAATCGCCTGACAGCGCTGTAACACTCGGGCACACTGGCTGTCTGACAATTTACTGTTACTCAACCTGACGAGAGGACTGATCATGGTCTTGCGCTCGGAAATTCTGGTGAACAAAAACGTGCTGCCTACTCAAGAACAAGCTCTGCCTGGCCGTGAAACCCCGATGAAGTTGCCCGAAACGCACTTCGTCAACGGCAACCCACTGCTGGGCCCGTTCCTGGATGACGTCGGCTTTG
This sequence comes from Pseudomonas fjordensis, assembly GCF_976987115.1. Lineage (NCBI taxonomy): Bacteria > Pseudomonadati > Pseudomonadota > Gammaproteobacteria > Pseudomonadales > Pseudomonadaceae > Pseudomonas > Pseudomonas fjordensis. Next base: position 527,717 of record NZ_OZ336860.1, on the reverse strand, counting down.
CGATCTTCGGCCTGGGCTGCTTCTGGGGCGCAGAACGCAAGTTCTGGCAGCGCGACGGCGTGGTCAGCACCGTGGTCGGCTACGCAGGCGGCTTTACGCCCAACCCGACGTATGAAGAAGTCTGCTCGGGCCTGACCGGCCATAGCGAAGTGGTGCTGGTGGTGTATGACCAGGCCAAGGTCAAGTACGAAGACCTGCTGAAGATGTTCTGGGAACTGCACAACCCGACCCAGGGCATGCGCCAGGGCAACGACATCGGCAGCCAGTACCGTTCGGTGATCTACGCCACTACGCCTGAGCAACTGGCGGCAGCCAAGGCCAGTGCCGCGGCGTATCAGCAAGAGCTGAGCAAGGCCGGCCTGGGTGAGATCACCACGGAAATCGAAGAAGCCCCGACGGTGTACTTCGCCGAGGCGTATCACCAGCAGTACCTGGCGAAGAATCCCCAGGGTTACTGCGGGATCGGCGGAACGGGCGTGACCTGCCCGATCTAGGAAGCTACACAAATCAAAATGTGGGAGCGGGCTTGCTCGCGAAAGCGGAGTATTAGTCAGCAAATTCAGTGACTGACACTCCGCTTTCGCGAGCAAGCCCGCTCCCACATTGGGTCCTGCGTTTGGATTTAGATCGGTTATTCGGCGATGAGCCAATCCATCTGCCAGCCACCCTGGGTCTGGCCCAGTTGCTTGGACAACCACGGCAGCAACTCCCGCAGCTCTTCTTCCAAGCCCCACGGCGGATTGGCAATCGCCAGGCCCGAGCCAGTGAGGGTATTGGGCGTGTCCAGCGGATGCACCAGCAACTCCACACGCAGCAGCTTCGGCGCACCGGTACCGGCCAGGTCCTGGTAGAAACGGCGCAACATGCGCTGGTCTTTCACCGGGTACCAGATCGCCGCCACCGTCTGGCGCATACGGCTGACGGCTTCCTTGAGGGATGCCGCGCAACGCTGCATTTCGTCGAGCTTTTCAAACGGCGGGTCGATCAGCATCAGCGCGCGCTTTTCCGGCACTGGCAGCAAGGCCCGTGGCACATGCCAGCCTTCGCCCAAGTGCACTTTGACGCGGCGATCACCCTTCATGTTGTCCTTGAGCAGCACGCCATCTTGCGGGTGCTTCTCATTGAGCAGCACACGGTCCTGGGGCCGCGTGAGGCGGCGCGCCAGTTCCGGCGAGCCGGGGTAGTAGCGCAACTGGCCATCCGGGTTCATCTCGTGCAGCACGCGCATGTAGTCGGCGGTGAGCGGCGGCAGGTCGCTTGCGCCCCACAGGCGGGCGATGCCTTCCAGATACTCACCAGTGCGGTTGGCCTGGTCGCCCTGCAGGTCGTACAAGCCAATGCCTGCGTGAGTGTCGAGGTAGGCGAACGGCTGTTCCTTGCGCGACATCAGGGCGATGAGGCGGGTCAAGGTCAGGTGTTTGAAGACATCGGCATGGTTGCCGGCGTGAAAGGCGTGACGATAATTCATGGTTGCTCCTGCGCAGGGGGCGAAGTTTACCTTCTACCGACGCAAAGGTGCAGGGCCGCACGGCAGGCGGCACGGATGTCACGCTATCACCAGGGGCTCAACCGAGTTGCGAGGCAAGGTAATCAGCCAATGCGCCATGGCTGATTTGCGGACTGCGTGCGAAGTAAGCGACCTTGTGCTGCAAGGTGGCTGGCGTAAACGCGGTGTAGAGGTCAGGGCGCTGTTCCTGGAGCCATTGCAGCAGATTGTCGACCAGCACCTGCGGTGACTGCTGGGCCATGTGCGTCAGCAAGCACGCCGGTACCTGCCACCAGGGGCTGGCTGGGGCCGCAGCGACTGACCTGGGCGCCACGGACAGCGGCTGGCCGTTGACCAGGTAGCGCTGGAACACCGGAAACACACGCGCCGCCTCGTCGCCTAATGACTGCAACATCGGCAAAAGGTGCGCGCCGTCCCAGAAACGCAAAAACACCGTCTCGTTTTCCGGCAGGTACACATGGGTCAAGCCCTGCAAATGCGCGACCACCACGTCCAGCGGGCTGGATGAGACGGCCAGCCAGCCCCAATCCGTCGCTTGGGTGGTGGCTATCCACTCGAGAAAGGCACTGCCCGGTTCAACGATGCCCACGTAGGGCATGACCTCATCCCAGTTGGCGTAGGCCGTGCCCGCCCAGATCGGTCGCGGCATCTTTGCCGCGGCCGTGGCTTGCCAGACGGCGAGCGGCCTGGAGTCGCTGGCATTGCCCAGCACGGCGTACAGCTGTTCATCTGGCTGCAACGGGTATTGCGCCAGCCAGGCACTGGGCGTCAAGGGTGCAGGCATCAGGACGCACTCCGCACATGGGCGCCGATGTCACACTGGCCGTTCTTGCAGCGCTCGCATTCTTCACAGAACGGCGCGCTGCGTTTCAGGCTGACCACTTGTGCGCGGCTTAACGGCGCGGGCACCACCGTCAATAAAGTCTCGTTCAATCCAGGCATCAACGGCGCCGGTGTCGGGGCAGGCGCGCTGCCGAGCTGAATCGGCACGCTGCTGAATATCCCGCCCGCCGATAACGTGATCGACTGCCCGCCCGCCTGGATCGTCACGCTGGCACCCGCATCAATGATGATGCTTTGCCCGGCGCCCAGCGTAAGGGTCTGCCCGGCCCGCATGTGTTGCGAACCGCCGACCACCAGATGGTCATCCTGCTTGAGTTCCGTCAAACGGTTGCCATGGGTGATGCGCTGCTCCTGGCCCTGCAACTCATGGCGCGACTCGCCGCCTACCCGCACATGACGCTGGTTGTCGACCTGTACCTGCTGGTCATGCAGCACATGCGCGGTCCAGTCCCGCTGGGCGCGCAGGTAGATTTCCTCGGCGCCCTTGCGGTCCTCGATACGCAGTTCGTTATAGCCTCCACCGCCCGGGCTGCTCTGGCTACGCCAGAGACTGCGGGTCTTGTCCGCGGGCAGGTCGAGGGGCACAGGCGTGGCGGCGTTGGGCAGGCACCCCACCACCAGCGGCAGGTCCATGTCGCCATCGACGAACCCCACCAGCACTTCCATCCCGACCCTGGGGATCAGCACCACACCATAACGGTCATGGGCCCAACCAGTGGCAACCCGCAGCCAGCAACTGGAATGGTCGTTGTGCTCGCCGACACGATCCCACGCCAGTTGCACCTTGACCCGGCCGTATTCGTCACAGTGAACCTCACTGTCAACCGGGCCAGTGACCACCGCGCTTTGATACCCCGCTACCGTCGGGCGCGGCTGCTCTGGCAAGGGCGGACGAAACACCGCATCCCATGGCGCGGCCACAAATGCGTTGCGATACCCCTGGCGCAGCTCCCCACCGTCCTCCTCGGTGACTGCCTCCTCCAGCACTTGGGGCTGTTTGCCTTCATGGCGCACCTGCGTCACTAGCCACAAGTCATTCCAGTCCTCGCGGGGGTGCTCACGCAACTGCAAAAACCGGCCACTGGCCAACGCCGGCTCATCGCCCTGACCATGGGCACTGCGATAGTCGCTGCGGTGCCGCTCCAGGCCACGCTGGGCGAGATATTTGCCATGGGTGCGGTCGGAAAAATTACCAGGGTAGTGCTGCGCTTCAAGCTTGGGCAATGACGCGTCGACAGCCGTACTTTCCAGCTCGACATGGGGTTTGCGAAAGTCGTAATCGCGCAGGTTCAGCGCCGTGGTCCGGGTCGCCAATTGCAAGGTGAAGCGCTTGATCGCGGGGGTCTCGGCCACCATTCCCGAACCTGGCCGGTAAGGCGTAGGCTGATCCATCTGGGCAAACACCGTCTGGTCATCGCCAAACACCAGCAGGTGCCCTTCGGGGGAATGCTGGAAGTGATAGTGAATCCCCAGCTCGGCACACAGGCGCTGGATGAACGCCAGGTCGCTCTCGCCGAACTGCACGCAATATTCACGCTCAGGGTAATCACCGCTCAGCCGGAACTCGAAACGGTCACTGTGAATCCCCTGCCCGGCCAGCACCTGGGCAACAATCTGCGGCACCGTCTTATGCTGGAAAATGCGCTGGTGGCTGCTGTGCGCCAGGTACGCCACATGCGGCGCAAGGCTGAGTTGGTAGCGCGTCAGGCGCCGGCCCGAGTCGCCCTGGGCAACCCGATACACCAGGCCATGAACGCCATGCCCCTGCTCATCGAAGCCCAAGTACACCTGGCGATGCAGCAAGCCCTCCAGGTCGATATCCGGCTGCTCGCAGACCAGCTCAAGTTCAAACCGGTAAGGCTGGCTGATGGCCTCGGTGCCGTTGAACGCGAACACCTTGAAGTCACTGGGCGACCCGTCCAGGGCCAGGGTAAATGCAGGTTGGTTGGCAGGAGCGAACATCCGGTGTTTCTCTGCGAAGGGTGGGCGGTCGATTCTGCACCAGCTTACGGCCGGCCTGAGCTCATACCGGGTAAATCAGTAAGGTCCTACCGCCGTCTTCATTTGATGGGGGGGTAGCCGCGTGCTGAAGCCCCATTGCGCTAAAAATCCACACGTCTGACAGAATATTACGGCAGCCCAGTAGCCTGTTTCCCAAACGTAAAAACACCACCCCGAAACGCCCCTCCATAACCACGACACCCTCTCATCACCTGTTTAAATTGCGCAGCCATGTTCATTCAAAAGGAATGTTTTCATGGCAGGCAATCGCCACTCTTCGAGCCGATCACTATTGCTGGGGAATCTGTAATGTCCCAGCCCTATGCGTTTATCAATGACCAGCAACAAACCTCTGTGGAACTCAAGGCCAAATTACGCTTAGGAAAGCACGCCGAAGCCAAGTTCGACGCGCTCAACGCGCACATTCGCAATGTGGTGGTGCTACCGGGGCAACTCGTCATTATCGGCGACGACACTACCGCAGCCTGTACCCTGGAAGAGTCACGCTTGATGCGAGCCGCCTGGGATATTCGCCACAGCGTGATGGCCGAAGGCGGGGATGCCTTTGCAGTGCACAACTATGATTTGCTGCAAAAGCTGCTGGGGTATACCTCACTGGGTATAGGCACGGCAGGTGATGCCTGGAGCAAGCATTTGCAAGACATTGCAAAAACCCTGGAAGAAATTGATGCCCTGCATAAACAGTCACTACGCCGGGGCGGTGGTGCCGCCAGAGAGGAGTTTCTCGCACGACGCCGAACACTGTTTGCAAGGCTGGACGCTCAACTGCGGGGTTTTGCGCGTTATGGCACGGGGCTGCGCAATGAAGGCTCGATCAAGAAAATGCTAGGTGTCTCGACCAGAAGCTATTTGCATACGGGGGAGATAAGCCGGTATCAAGAGACCATCGCACGGATTTCGAAGACGGCGAAGCTGCTTAAAAACGGGACGCCGTTGGGGATAGCATTGAGTACGACGGTGACGGCGCTGGAGATAAAAGAGGCGTGTTCGACCGGGAGAGAGGAGCAGTGCAGGAAAGCCAGATATGTAGAGCTGGGAAAACTGAGCGCAGGAGTTAGTGGAGGCTTAGCGGGTGGTTTTGGCGGGACAGCACTGTGTATTTTTTTATTAGCTCCTAGTACTGGCCCAGGGGCTCTAGCCTGTATGTTAGTTGCCGGGGGCCTCGGCGGGGCAGCAGGAGGGCATTTTGGCGGCACGGCTGGCGAAAAGGTAGGTGAGTTTTTGTATGAGTATTGAGGCGTTCATGAATTGGCCCCCAATCATATTGGTCGCCATTAGCTCAATATCTGCAGCAATCATCTCAAACATACTTATGTTCTTTTTGTGCTACCGAAAACTCGAGACCATGGAAGCGCTCCTGGACAAATGTCGCCTGGTCGCCGTCCACAGCAGTTATTTGAGAAATTCACCAAGGGAAAGGATAGCGAGGCTTTGCGCAGTATATTGCGTCATTGCGCTACCCCGATTTAATGCTTGGCGAGGCGTCGCTGACCTAGAGCAGGCGCGGGCCTTTCCACGTCAAACAAAGCTTCTGCTCCATCTAACGTTCTTTCTCTGCACGCTCGGCTTGTCAGGGATGGTCGCCATCTCCTTTATTGATCCAGTAAAGTAAAAAAGGCCCGCGATCATAATACGCGGGCCTTTTGTTCATCCTCTAAGCGCTGAGCGCCCAGCGAATTACTTGTTCAAGTTGTAATCTTTTTCCGCAGCATCAAAACGCTCGACCATACCCACCGTCGGTGCGCCCATCTTGCTCACGAAGTAGATCGCCAGGCTGGCGAAGATGAAGCCTGGGATGATTTCGTACAGGCCCAGCAATTCAAAGTGTTTCCACACGATCACAGTGATTGCGCCGACCAGGATGCCAGCCAGTGCGCCGTTGCGGGTCATGTGTTTCCAGATTACCGAGATCAGTACCACAGGGCCGAAGGCTGCACCGAAACCGGCCCAGGCGTAGCTGACCAGGCCCAGTACGCGGTTTTCCGGGTTGGCGGCCATGGCGATGGCGATCAAGGCCACGAGCAGCACCATCAGGCGACCGACCCATACCAGTTCACGCTGGGACGCGCCCTTGCGCAGGAAAGCCTTGTAGAAGTCTTCGGTCAGGGCGCTGGAGCACACCAGCAATTGGCAGCTCAGGGTGCTCATCACCGCCGCCAGAATGGCCGACAGCAACACACCGGCAACCCATGGGTTGAACAGGATCTTGGCCAGCTCGATAAACACGCGCTCTGGGTTTTCAGTCACCGGGCCTGCCACTTCCGGGTGCGCCGAGAAGTAAGCGATACCGAAGAAGCCCACTGCCACGGTGCCGCCCAGGCACAGGATCATCCAGGTCATGGAAATACGACGCGCCTTGGCGATCGACTTCACCGAGTCCGCCGCCATGAAACGCGCGAGGATGTGCGGTTGGCCGAAGTAGCCCAGGCCCCAGCCCATCAGCGAAATAACGCCGATGAAGGTGGTGTTTTTCAGCATGTCGAAGCTGGTCGGGTCCTTGGCTTCAATGGCCAGGAAGGTGGTGTCTACGCCGCCGGTGGCCAGCAGCACAATGATCGGCGTGAGGATCAGCGCGAAGATCATCAACGTGGCTTGTACGGTATCGGTCCAGCTGACTGCCAGGAAACCACCGATGAAGGTGTAGGCAATGGTCGCTGCAGCACCGGCCCACAGCGCGGTCTCGTAGGACATGCCGAAGGTGCTTTCGAACAGGCGGGCGCCGGCAACGATGCCGGAGGCGCAGTAGATGGTGAAGAACACCAGGATCACCACGGCGGAGATGATCCGCAGCAGGCCGCTTTTATCTTCGAAGCGGCTGGAGAAGTAATCCGGCAGGGTCAGGGCGTCGCCGTTGTGTTCGGTCTGCACCCGCAGGCGGCCGGCCACGAACAACCAGTTGAGGTAAGCACCGACGATCAGGCCGATGGCAATCCAGCTTTCCGACAGACCGGACATGTAGATCGCGCCCGGCAAGCCCATCAACAGCCAGCCGCTCATGTCGGAAGCACCGGCGGACAGAGCTGTCACCACGCTACCGAGGCTGCGGCCGCCCAGGATGTAATCGGAAAGGTTGTTGGTGGAGCGATAGGCCATCAGGCCGATCAGCACCATTGCTGCGATGTAGATCACGAACGTGATCAGGGTTGGATTACTAACGCTCATAGGAGTGACGCCCTGGCTTTGTTTTTATGTAGCGACGGTCATAGGGACGGCCACCCGTGGATAACCGGATAGACGAACCTGCATGCCGCGCATTTATGACTGGCGTTTCCCCAGGAAAGCCGCCAGCCGATGAACCCACCCACAGGGTTGGTTGCACCTTGGTGCGCGAATGCTATTCAACAAAGCAAATAAGGTGCAACCAGTTTCTGCCGATTAAGTTGCACCCAAGTATGTTTTAGGACAAAAGCGCTTTTTTTGCTCCTTTTCGGAGCAAGAACAGCCGATCTCAGAAGCAAATGCACCAGCGCGGAGCGGATTCGGTCGTGTGTTTATTTTTTTCCGATCAAGCGTCGAACATTTAACCAACAAAAGGGTTGCACCCGGTTGCACCTCGAGATGGGCAAAGCTAATCTTGCCGCCAGCAGATGCCACTCGGTAGTGGCACCCATGAGGATAAAAAAATGGCAACGACCACCCTTGGGGTCAAACTCGACGACCCGACCCGCGAACGCCTGAAGGCCGCCGCGACCTCCATTGATCGCACGCCGCACTGGCTGATCAAGCAGGCGATTTTCAATTACCTGGAGAAACTCGAGGGTGGTGCAACCCTGGCCGAGCTCAATGGCTTGAGCAGCAAGGAGGCCGATGATGCCGGCGAGGTCCAGGCCGACCACGCCCACCAGTGCTTCCTTGAGTTCGCCGAGAGCATCCTGCCGCAATCGGTATTGCGTGCCGCGATCACCGCTGCTTACCGCCGCCCCGAGCCGGAAGTGGTGCCGATGCTGATCGAACAGGCGCGCCTGCCGGCACCGATGGCCGAAGCCACCAACAAGCTGGCCGCGAGCATTGCCGAAAAACTGCGCAATCAGAAGAGTGCTGGCGGCCGTGCCGGTATTGTTCAGGGCCTGCTGCAAGAATTCTCCCTGTCGTCCCAGGAAGGCGTGGCGCTGATGTGCCTGGCCGAAGCGCTGCTGCGCATCCCGGACAAAGGCACCCGCGATGCACTGATCCGCGACAAGATCAGCACCGGCAACTGGCAGCCGCACCTGGGCAACAGCCCTTCGCTGTTCGTCAACGCCGCCACCTGGGGCCTGCTGCTGACCGGCAAGCTGGTGTCGACCCACAACGAAGCGGGCCTGACCTCGTCCCTGAGCCGCATCATCGGCAAGAGCGGCGAGCCGATGATCCGCAAGGGCGTCGACATGGCCATGCGCCTGATGGGCGAGCAGTTCGTCACCGGCGAAACCATCGCCGAAGCCCTGGCCAATGCGAGCAAATTCGAAGCCAAGGGCTTCCGCTATTCCTACGACATGCTCGGTGAAGCCGCACTCACCGAACACGACGCCCAGAAGTACCTGGCCTCGTACGAACAAGCCATTCACTCCATCGGCAAAGCTTCCCATGGCCGTGGGATCTATGAAGGCCCGGGCATCTCCATCAAGCTCTCCGCCCTGCACCCGCGCTACAGCCGTGCGCAGTACGAGCGCGTGATGGACGAGCTGTACCCGCGCCTGCTGTCGCTGACCTTGCTGGCCAAGCAGTACGACATCGGCCTGAACATTGACGCCGAAGAAGCCGACCGCCTGGAGCTGTCCCTGGACCTGCTCGAGCGCCTGTGCTTCGAGCCGCAACTGACCGGCTGGAACGGCATCGGCTTTGTGATCCAGGCGTACCAGAAGCGTTGCCCGTATGTGATCGACTACGTCATCGACCTGGCCCGCCGCAGCCGCCATCGCCTGATGATCCGCCTGGTAAAAGGCGCGTACTGGGACAGCGAAATCAAGCGCGCCCAGGTCGAAGGCCTGGAAGGCTACCCGGTCTACACCCGCAAGGTGTACACCGACGTTTCCTACATTGCTTGCGCACGCAAACTGCTGTCGGTGCCGGAAGTCATCTACCCGCAGTTCGCCACGCACAACGCCCACACCCTGTCGGCTATCTACCACATCGCAGGCCAGAACTATTACCCCGGCCAGTACGAGTTCCAGTGCCTGCACGGCATGGGTGAACCGCTGTACGAACAGGTTGTAGGCAAGGTTTCCGAAGGCAAGCTGAACCGTCCGTGCCGTGTGTACGCACCGGTCGGTACTCACGAAACACTGTTGGCTTACCTGGTTCGTCGCCTGCTGGAAAACGGCGCCAACACCTCGTTCGTCAACCGCATCGCTGACCAGTCCATCTCGATCCAGGAATTGGTAGCCGACCCGGTGGCCAGCATCGAGCAAATGGCAACCCAGGAAGGCGGTTTCGGCCTGCCGCACCCGCGCATTCCGTTGCCACGTGACCTGTACGGCAGCGACCGCGCCAACTCGGCCGGTATCGACTTGGCCAACGAACATCGCCTGGCCTCGTTGTCCTGCGCCCTGCTGGCCACCGCTCACAACAACTGGAAGGCCGCACCGATGCTCGGTTGCGCCGCCAGCAATGAAGCGGCCCAACCGGTGCTGAACCCGTCCGACCTGCGTGATGTGGTCGGCCAGGTACAGGAAGCCACCGTCGAAGACGTCGACAACGCCATCCAGTGCGCCATCAGCGCCGCGCCGATCTGGCAGGCCACCCCGCCCGCCGAACGCGCTGCCATCCTGGAACGCGCCGCCGACCTGATGGAAGGCGAAATCCAGCCGCTGATGGGCCTGCTGGCCCGCGAAGCCGGCAAGACCTTCGCCAACGCCATCGCCGAAGTGCGTGAAGCCGTGGACTTCCTGCGTTACTACGCAGTGCAGGCGCGCAACGACTTTACCAATGACGCCCACCGCCCATTGGGCCCGGTGGTGTGCATCAGCCCGTGGAACTTCCCGCTCGCCATCTTCAGTGGCCAAGTAGCTGCTGCGCTGGCTGCCGGTAACCCGGTGCTGGCCAAGCCTGCCGAGCAGACGCCGCTGGTGGCTGCCCAGGCCGTACGCATCCTGCTTGAAGCTGGCATTCCGGAAGGCGTGCTGCAATTGCTGCCAGGCCAGGGCGAAAGCGTCGGTGCCCGCCTGGTGGGTGATGATCGCGTCAAAGGCGTGATGTTCACCGGTTCCACCGAAGTGGCGCGCCTGCTGCAACGCAATGTCGCCGGTCGCCTGGATGCCCAGGGTCGCCCGATTCCGCTGATCGCCGAAACCGGTGGCCAGAACGCGATGATCGTGGACTCCTCGGCGCTGACCGAACAAGTGGTGATCGATGTCGTGTCGTCGGCCTTCGACAGCGCCGGTCAACGTTGCTCGGCCCTGCGCGTACTGTGCCTGCAGGAAGATTCGGCAGACCGTGTGGTCGAAATGCTCAAGGGCGCCATGGCTGAATGCCGCCTGGGCAACCCGGAACGCCTGTCGGTGGACATCGGCCCGGTGATCGATGCCGAAGCCAAGGCGGGTATCGAGAAACACATCCAGGCCATGCGCGACAAAGGCCGCAACGTTTACCAGGTGGCGATTGCCGACGGTGAAGAGATCAAGCGCGGCACCTTCGTGATGCCAACCCTGATCGAGCTGGAAAGCTTCGACGAACTGCAACGCGAGATCTTCGGCCCGGTACTGCACGTGGTGCGCTACAAGCGCAAAGAGATCGACCAGCTCATCGGCCAGATCAACGCTTCCGGCTACGGCCTGACCCTGGGCGTGCACACGCGCATCGACGAGACCATCGCCAAGGTGATCGATAACGTCAACGCCGGTAACGTCTACGTCAACCGCAACATTGTGGGTGCCGTGGTCGGCGTGCAACCGTTCGGCGGCGAAGGCCTGTCGGGTACTGGCCCGAAAGCCGGTGGCCCGCTGTACCTGTACCGTTTGCTGTCGACTCGTCCTACCGATGCGATCGAGCAATCCTTCGTACGCGGCGACAAGTTGGCCGCGCCGGACGTACGCCTGCGTGATGCCATGAGCCAATCGCTGACCGCCCTGAAAACCTGGGCCGACGGCAATAAGTTCAGCGAACTGAGCGCCCTGTGCACGCAGTTCGCCGCCCAGTCGCAAAGCGGTATCACCCGCCAACTGGCCGGCCCGACCGGCGAGCGCAACAGCTATGCCATCCTGCCGCGCGAGCACGTACTGTGCCTGGCCGAGGTGGAAGGCGACCTGCTGACCCAACTGGCGGCGGTATTGGCCGTCGGTGGTTCGGCGGTATGGCCGGAAACCGAGCTGACCAAGGCCTTGTTCCCACGCCTGCCGAAGGAGATTCAGGCGAAGATCAAGCGCGTGGCCGACTGGACCAAGGATGACGTGGTGTTTGACGCCGTGCTGCATCATGGTGATTCCGACCAACTGCGTGCGGTGTGCCAGCAAGTGGCGCAGCGCGGTGGGGCGATTGTTGGGGTGCATGGTATGTCGCAAGGCGAAACGGCGATTGCGCTGGAGCGTCTGGTGATTGAGCGTGCGTTGAGCGTTAACACTGCTGCAGCGGGTGGTAACGCCAGCCTGATGACCATCGGCTAACTGACACAACGCGGTAAAAGTGTGGGAGCTGGCTTGCCTGCGATAGCGGTGAGCCAGTCACCGGATGAGTTGGCAGAGAGTCCGCCATCGCAGCATAGGTATCTACACAACTTTGTGGGCTGTAGCAGCAGACGGTAACCACGATGCGAAGCGAGCCGCTCTTGATCTTGATCTGCTTTTGATCTTGATCTCAGGCGCCCCGTTAAACCACGCTGGCCGGAATTCGACAGGGATTTGGGGGGTAAACCGGCAGGGATGCCGGTTTAGCCGCCCCGCGCCATGGATGGCGCGTGGCGGCGGCCCCCCAAATCACTGGCGGATTACGGGCACACCGAGCCTAGGCGAGGTGCCGAGTGGTGGGGCAAGAGCGTTTTGCTTACTTTTGCGCTTTTCAAAAGTGAGCCGCCGTCAGGGCGGAACCCTAAGTGGCCGTTACCGCAGGAATGGATATGTACCCGGTCCAACTGTGTTGACTGTTAGGCCGCCTTCGCAGGCAAGCCAGCTCCCACACTGATCGTGCTCCACCTTGCGCCAGCGTTCTGCCCTTCTATCACTTAAATCAATCTTGCTATCCAGCCTCCATTCGCGCACTTAGACTCAGGCCAATTCCTTCCAAGGTACGCCGCCATGTCCGAGACGCTGCTCAGTTCCCGCAATCTGGCTTTCGAGCTGTATGAAGTCCTCGATGCCGAGGGCCTGACCCAGCGCGAGCGGTTTGCCGAGCACAACCGCGAAACCTTCGATGCCGCCATCAGCACGGCCAGCACCATCGCAGAAAAATACTTCGCCCCGCACAACCGCAAGAACGACGAAAACGAACCGCGCTATGAGAACGGCCAGGCGATCCTGATTCCGGAGGTCAAGCCGGCGGTGGACGCCTTCCTTGAAGCCGGCTTCCTCAACGCAGCCCGCAGCTTTGAAGCAGGTGGTATGCAACTGCCGACGCTATTGTCCCAGGCCTGCTTCGCGCATTTCCAATCGGCCAACGCCGCGTCGACGTCCTACCCGTTCCTGACCATGGGCGCCGCCAACCTCATTGAGAGCTTCGGCACCGAGGAGCAGAAACAACGCTTCCTGCAGCCAATGATCGACGGGCGCTTCTTCGGCACCATGGCCCTGACCGAGCCCCATGCCGGTTCGTCCTTGTCGGATATTCGTACCCGTGCAGAACCAGCGGCTGACGGCAGTTATCGGCTCAAGGGCAACAAGATCTTTATCTCCGGTGGCGACCATTCGCTGTCGGAAAACATCGTGCACATGGTGCTGGCCAAGTTGCCGGACGCTCCCGCAGGCGTGAAGGGCATTTCGCTGTTTATCGTGCCCAAGTTCCTGGTCAACGATGACGGCAGCCTGGGCGCTCGCAACGATGTGCTGCTGGCGGGGCTGTTCCACAAGATGGGCTGGCGCGGCACCACGTCTACGGCGCTTAACTTCGGCGATAACGGCAACTGCGTCGGCTATCTGGTGGGCAAACCGCACCAGGGCCTGAGCTGCATGTTCCAGATGATGAACGAGGCACGCATCGGCGTGGGCATGGGCGCGGTGATGCTCGGTTACGCCGGCTACCTTTATTCCCTGGACTACGCCCGCGAACGGCCCCAGGGGCGCCTGCCCGATAGCAAAGACCCAAGCACCGCCCCGGTGGCGATCATCCAGCACGCCGACATCAAGCGCATGCTGCTGACCCAGAAAGCCTATGTGGAAGGCGCCTTTGACCTAGGCCTGTACGCGGCGCGGCTGTTCGATGACACCACCACCCTGGCAACCGACACCGAGCGCAAGCACGCCCACGAACTGCTGGACCTGCTCACGCCGATCGTCAAATCCTGGCCGTCGGAGTTCTGCCTCAAGGCCAACGAGTTGGCGATCCAGATTCTTGGCGGCCACGGCTACACCCGCGAATACCCGGTGGAGCAGTACTACCGCGACAACCGCCTGAACCCCATCCATGAAGGCACCCACGGCATCCAGTCCCTGGACCTGCTCGGGCGCAAATTGGCGCAGAACGGTGGTGCCGGCTTGAAGCAACTGATTCGCCTGATCGCCGAAACCGGAGCCCGGGCGCAAAAGCACCCTTCACTCACGGCATTGCGAGAGCCCCTGGAGCAACTGGTAAACCGGCTGCAAAGCGTCACGATTGGCCTGCTCACCGATCTCGCCCAAGGCAAGGTCAACAGCAGCCTGGCGAACTCGGCGCTGTACTTGAAAGTGTTCGGGCACACGGTGATTGGCTGGCGCTGGCTGGAACAGGCGATCCGCGCCGAAGAAGGGCTGGCCAAGGGCAACGCGGCCGATGCGGCCTTTTATAAGGGCAAGCTCCAGGCCGCCCGGTACTTCCTGACCTGGGAAGTACCGAGCTGCCATCATGAACTGGCGATTCTGGAGGCACGCGACGATACGTGCCTGGGCATGCAAGACGAGTGGTTCTAGCCCTCAGGGCTGACCGATCACCTTGGAAATCACATCGACCGTGGCGCTGACTTGCTCTTGGTAACGGTCGAGTTCCTGCTGGTGCGCCTGTTGCATTTCAATCTGCTCAGCGCACAGGTTCAGCGCGGCCAGTACCAATAGCTTGTCACCGATCAGGGTCGGGTACTTTTTCTTGGTAACGGCCAGGGAGGCCTTGAGCATGGTCACGGCATGCATCAGGGTCTGATCTTCGCCGGCCGGTGCCTTGATCGAGTAATCCTCTCCGAGAATCGAAACGACCTTTATGCCCTCACTCATGCGCTGACAGGCCCTGCACTCACACGCTCAACCAGCGCCTGGATGCGGGCGGCGGTGGCGCCGTGCTTTTCTTCCTGTTCCATCAGGTTCAGTTGCAGGCTTTCGTTTTCGTCCTTGGCGCGAGCCAGCTCGGCCTTGAGGGATTCGTTGCTGCCCAGCAGTTCTTGATTCTGCTGTACGAGGTCGCTGACCAGTTGTTCCAATTGGCTGAGGGATGCTTCTAACATTTTGATTTCTCGGGCGTTTAAAAAGGGCGGTGACGATAAAGAAAATTCACCTCGGATGCCAGGGTTATCCCTGGCCGCGCAGCCCGATGTTGCAAGGCCGGGCCGCACTTTCGAGCCTTAGTGACTGCATTTACCCGATCTGGTTCCTGAACTCACCCAACCCCTGGTCCGATGCGACAAAAGCGCGCGCCCCCTTAAGACTTTAGTCGCAGGGCCGATAAGGCGGGCACACCTCGTCTCATGGCCGCATGGATAGCGCCTCCCCCAGGACTCCAGCATGTCTCTTCGTAATATGAATATCGCCCCGAGGGCCTTCCTCGGCTTCGCGTTTATTGGCGCCTTGATGTTGTTGCTCGGTGTGTTCGCCCTGAACCAGATGAGCAAAATTCGTGCAGCCACCGAAGACATCACCTCGGCCAGCGTGCCCAGCATTCGCGCCTTGGATGAATTCACCCAACTCACCTTGCGCCTGCGCGTGCTGTCGTACCGCTTGCTGACCAACCGCGAGCCGGACGTACAGCAAAAGACCCTAGAAGCCTTTGAACTGCGCAATCAGCAGATTCGTACAGCCCAGGGCATCTATGAAAAACTGATTTCCAGCACCGAAGAGCGCAACGCCTACAACGAGTACGTGCGCTTGCTGGGCCAGTACCGCCAGATTGAAGAGCGCATGAAGAGCCTGTCTCGCGCCAATCAGGTCAACGAGCTGCGCACCCTGCTCAACACCGAGTTGCTGGACAACTCCGAGCAGGTCAACGCCGTGTTGACCCGCTTGCTGGATATCAATAACGACGACGCCAACGCCACCAACCAGCGCGCCAAAGACCAATACGACATGGCCTTTGACCTGGTGGTAGGCCTGCTGGTGGTTGCCACGGCGCTGACCTTGCTGTTCGCCTGGTTGCTGACCCGCAGCATCACCCTGCCCATCGCCCAGGCGCTCGAAGCCGCCGAAGAAGTCGCCGAAGGCAACCTGACGCGCCCGATCACCGTGGACGGCAGCGACGAAGCCGGGCGCCTGCTCGCGGCCATGGCCAAGATGCAGCACAAACTGCGCGACACCCTGCAACGTATCGCCGGCTCCGCCACCCAGCTGGCGTCTGCCGCTGAAGAGCTCAATGCGGTCACCGATGAAAGCGCCCGTGGCCTGACCCAGCAGAACAACGAAATCGAACAGGCCGCCACTGCCGTCAACGAGATGACCAGCGCGGTGGAAGAAGTCGCACGCAATGCGGTGAGCACGTCCGAAGCCTCGCGCAACGCCACTACGTCTGCCGGTGACGGCCGCGACCTGGTGCAGGAAACTGTCAGCGCCATCGAACGCATGAGTACCGACGTGCAGGCCACCGCTTCCCTGATTGGCGACCTGGCCAATGAGTCGCGGGATATTGGCAAAGTGCTGGACGTGATCCGCGGCCTGGCCGACCAGACCAACCTGCTGGCCCTGAACGCCGCAATTGAAGCAGCCCGAGCTGGGGAAGCCGGGCGTGGTTTCGCCGTGGTGGCCGATGAAGTGCGGGCGCTGGCCCATCGCACCCAGCAGTCCACCAGCGAAATCGAGCGCATGATCGGCAGCATCCAGACAGGCACCGAACACGCGGTAGATTCGATGCGCAACAGCACCGAGCGCGCCGAATCGACACTTAACATCGCCCGCGGCGCGGGCCTGTCGCTGGACACCATCAACACGGCGATTGTGGAGATCAACGAGCGCAACCTGGTGATCGCCAGCGCGGCGGAAGAACAGGCCCAAGTGGCGCGGGAAGTGGACCGCAACCTGGTGAACATCCGTGACCTGTCGGTGCAATCGGCCACGGGTGCCAGCCAGACCAGTGCGGCGAGCGGGGAGTTGTCGCGCTTGGCGGTGGACTTGAATGGGATGGTCGGCCGCTTCCGCCTCTAACCCTAAAACCCGCCCCACCCTTGTAGGAGCGAGCTTGCTCGCGAAAAACGCCAACGATAACGCGCGCTTGCTGAATGAACGTGGCGCCTGGGAGTTTTTCGCGAGCAAGCTCGCTCCTACAGAGGCAAGCCCTCTGCCACATTTACTTGTGCGCGAATCAGAAAAAGCTTTTTGACAGCGCAGCAATTCAACAGGTTAGAATCCCTGGCACGCAGACTGCATGGTCAGTTTGCGTCCTGTCCCCCCCCTGCCCTGGAGTACTGCCTTTGAATGCGACGACCATCAACAGCCTGTTCTTGATCGGCGCGTTGCTGGTGACTGCGAGCATTCTGGTGAGTTCGCTTTCGTCACGCCTGGGTATCCCCATTCTGGTGATTATCCTGGCCGTGGGCATGACCGCCGGGGTCGACGGCGGTGGCATCATTTTCGATAACTACCCCACCGCCTATCTGGTGGGCAACCTCGCCCTCGCCGTGATCCTGCTCGACGGCGGTTTGCGCACCCGGGTGGCGAGTTTCCGCGTGGCGCTGTGGCCGGCCTTGTCCCTGGCCACGGTGGGGGTGTTGATTACCACCGGCCTCACGGGCATGGCCGCGGCCTGGCTGTTTAACCTCAACATCATCCAAGGCTTGCTGATCGGCGCCATCGTCGGCTCCACGGATGCCGCGGCGGTGTTCTCACTGCTGGGCGGCAAGGGCCTCAACGAGCGGGTCAGCGCCAGCCTGGAAATCGAATCGGGCAGTAACGATCCGATGGCGGTGTTCCTCACCGTCACCTTGATCGACATGCTCGCCAGCGGCCAGACCGGCCTGCACTGGAGCCTGCTCACCCACCTGATCCGCGAATTCGGCATCGGCGGCCTGGTAGGCCTCGGCGGCGGTTGGTTGATGTTGCAACTGGTCAACCGCATCAACCTGGCCAACGGCCTGTACCCGATCCTGGTGATCGCCGGTGGCCTGTTCGTATTCGCCCTGACCAACGCCTTGCACGGCAGCGGCTTCCTCGCCGTGTACCTGTGCGGGCTGGTGATCGGCAACCGCCCGGTGCGCAGCCGCCATGGCATTTTGCATATGCTCGACGGCATGGCCTGGCTGGCGCAGATCGGGATGTTCTTGGTGCTGGGCCTGCTGGTCACGCCCCATGACCTGTTGCCCATCGCCGTGCCCGCCCTGGGCCTGGCGCTGTGGATGATCCTGTTTGCGCGGCCGCTGTCGGTGATGGTTGGCCTGCTGCCATTCAAGGCGTTCCACGGCCGCGAAAAGGCATTTATCGCCTGGGTCGGCCTGCGCGGCGCGGTACCGATCATCCTCGCGGTGTTCCCGCTGATGGCCGGCCTGCCCCATGCACAGCTGTACTTCAACCTGGCGTTCTTTATCGTGCTGGTCTCGCTGTTGGTGCAGGGCACCAGCCTGCCGTGGGTAGCCAAGTTGCTCAAAGTCACCGTACCGCCAGACCCGGCGCCGATCTCCCGCGCTGCCCTGGAAGTGCACGTCACCAGCGAGTGGGAGTTGTTCGTCTACCGCCTGGGCGCAGAAAAATGGTGCATCGGCGCGGCGCTGCGCGAGCTGAAAATGCCCGAAGGCACGCGCATCGCCGCGCTGTTTCGTGGCCAGCAACTGCTCCATCCGTCGGGTAGTACAGTGCTGGAAGTCGGCGATTTGCTCTGTGTGATCGGCCACGAACACAACCTGCCGGCCCTGGGCAAACTGTTCAGTCAGGCGCCGCAACGGGGCCTCGATTTGCGCTTCTTCGGTGACTTCGTACTCGAAGGCGACGCCCAGCTGGGCGCGGTTTCGGCCTTGTACGGGCTCAAGCTTGAAGGTATCGACCCGGACATGCCATTGAGCCGCTTCATTACCCAGAAGGTGGGCGGTGCACCGGTAGTCGGCGACCAGGTGGAATGGAACAACACTATCTGGACCGTCGCCGTCATGGACGGGAACAAGATTGGCAAAGTCGGCGTCAGATTCCCCGAAGGAAGTCGCCCGGGCCCCGGACTCTTCCTCTAAACTGCGGGACAACGACGCCCCGATTCTTCACTCTGCAAGACCGGTCTCTATGCCAACCCTGCGTACTTTTCTCGCCACTGCCCTGCTGGGCCTGACCCTTTGTGTTGGCAGCGTATACGCCGCCGACCCGCCCAGCGCCGAATCCGTCCAGCAAAGCCTGGATAAACTGCCCGACCGCAAGCTGCCTGACGCCGACATGAAGGCGCTGCAGGCGACCCTGCAACAGACCCTGACCTACCTGGGCAATCAGCAGGACTACGAGCAGCGCCTGGCCGACCTCAAGCGCCAGCTGGAAGAGGCCCCGCGCCAGACCAACGAGAACCAGCGTGAGCTGGCGCGCCTCAAGGCCACCAAAATCATCCCGGTGGCCCAACGCTACGCCAGCCTGCCGGTGCCGCAGCTTGAGCAATTATTGGTGCAACGCAGCACCCAGCAAGGCGATCTGCAAAAAGAACTGGCCGACGCCAACAGCCTGACCATCGCCGCCCAGACCCGCCCCGAGCGCGCCCAGACCGAAATCAGCAGCAGCCAGACGCGCATCCAGCAAATCAACGCGACGCTCAAGCTCGGCAAAGACAACGGCAAGCCCCTCAGCAGCGACCAGCGCAACCAGCTCAACGCTGAACTGGCGGCCCTGAATGCCTTGATTCCCCTGCGCCGCCAGGAATTGGCCGGCAACAGCCAGCTGCAAGATTTGGGCAACAGCCAGCACGACCTGATCCAGGAAAAAACCGCACGCCTGGAGCAAGAAATCCAAGACTTGCAAACCCTGATCAACCAGAAACGCCTGGCCCAGTCCCAGCAGACGGTGACCCAACAGTCCATCGAAGCGCAGAAAGCCGGTGGCAGTAGCATCCTGGCCAAGGAAAGCGCAGACAACCTCAAGCTGTCCGACTACCTGCTCAAAAGCACCGACCGCCTCAACGACCTGACCCAGAAAAACCTGCAGACCAAGCAGCAACTGGACACCGTGACCCAAAGCGATTCGGCCCTGGACGAGCAGATCAACGTGCTCAAGGGCAGCCTGCTGCTGTCCAAGATTCTCTATAAACAAAAGCAGGCCCTGCCGCGTCTGACCGTGGACAAAGACCTGGCCGACGACATCGCCAACATTCGCCTGTACCAGTTCGAGGTCAACCAACAGCGTGAGCTGATCACCTCCCCCAGCGCCTATGTGGACAACCTGCTGGCCAACCAGCCGCCAGATGAAGTCACCCCGCAACTGCGCCGCACCCTGCTGGAAGTGGCGATCACCCGCAGCGACCTGCTGGAACGCCTGAGCCGCGAACTGAGCGCACTGCTCAACGAATCCATCACCCTGCAACTGAACCAGAAACAACTGCTCAGCACCGCCAGCACCCTGCGCGCCACGCTCGACGAGCAAATGTTCTGGATCCCCAGCAACAAGCCGCTGGACACCGAATGGCTGGAAACCGTGCCGGCGCACCTGAGCAAGCAGGTCACCACCCTGCCCTGGGCGTCCAGCGTCAGCGAGTTGTATGACGGCCTGACCCAACGCCCGCTGCTGTTCCTGCCGTTGCTGTTGCTGATCGGCGCGCTGCTGTGGCGGCGCAATGCGCTGTATGTGCGCCTGAAAAAGGTTCACCAGGACATCGGCCACTTCAAGCGCGACAGCCAGTGGCACACGCCGCAGGCCATCCTGATCAACATCCTTTTGGCAATGCCCGTGGCCCTGGGCCTGGCGCTGTGCGGCTATGCCTTGCAGATCGACGCCCGCGGGCAAAACGCCAACCTGGGCGCGGCCTTGTTGCAGATCGCCCAGGCCTGGCTGGTGTTCTACACCGCCTACCGCATCCTCGCGCCGGGCGGCGTGGCGGAGCTGCACTTTCGCTGGGAAAGGCCCCAGGTCGAATTCCTCCAAGGCTGGATACGCAAGCTCGGGCTGGTGGTACTGGCGCTGGTGGCCGTGGTCGCGATTGCCGAACACCAGCCGGCGGCACTGGCTGACGACGTGCTGGGTATCGCCGTGGTACTGACCTGCTACGGGCTGATGGCCTGGTTGCTGGGCCGCCTGCTGCTGAACAGCCCAACCCACGAAAAGGCCTCGCTGTTTCGCAAAGCGATCGGCGTGGTGTTCACCGCCCTGCCCATCGCGCTGTTTATTGCCGTGTGCTTTGGCTATTACTACACCGCGCTGAAACTCAGCGACCGGCTGATCAACACTTTGTACCTGCTGATGTTCTGGCTGGTGATCGAAGCCACCTTTGTGCGCGGCCTGGGTGTTGCCGCACGGCGCCTGGCCTATGCCCGCGCCCTGGCCAAACGCCAGGCTGCCAAGGAGGCCGGTGACGGCGAAGCGGTGATCGAAGAGCCAACCCTGGACATCGAGCAGGTCAACGAACAGTCCATGCGCCTGATCCGCCTGGCCTTGCTCGGCGGCTTTATCGCGGCGCTGTACTGGGTATGGTCAGACCTGATCTCGGTATTTTCCTACCTGGACAACGTCACCCTGTACGAATACACCAGCGGCACGGGTACGAATATCAGCATGGTGCCGATCAGCATCGGCGACCTGCTGGGCGCGTCGATCATCATCGGCATCACCTTCGCCCTGGCGCGCAACCTGCCCGGCCTGCTGGAAGTCCTGGTACTGTCCAAGCTCGACCTGGCCCAAGGCAGCGCCTACGCCACCACCACCTTGCTGTCCTACATCATTGCCGGCGTGGGCTTTGTCACCACGCTCTCCACCCTCGGCGTGAGCTGGGACAAACTGCAATGGCTGGTCGCCGCGCTGTCGGTGGGCTTGGGTTTCGGCATGCAGGAGATCTTCGCCAACTTCATCTCCGGCATCATGATTTTGTTCGAACGCCCGGTGCGCATTGGCGACACCATCACCATCGGCAACCTGTCGGGTACGGTGAGCAAGATCCGCATTCGCGCCACCACCATCACCGACTTCGACAACAAGGACATCATCGTCCCCAACAAAACCTTCATCACCGGGCAACTGATCAACTGGTCGCTGACCGACACCATCACCCGCGTCACCCTGAAACTGGGCGTGGACTACGGCTCCGACCTGGACCTGGTGAAGGAATTGCTCCTCAAGGCGGCGCGCGAAAACCCACGGGTACTCAAAGAGCCGGAACCCCACGTGTACTTCCTCAACTTCGGCGAAAGCACCCTCGACCACGAACTGCGCATGCATGTTCGCGACCTGGGCGACCGCAACCCGGTGCTGGACGAGGTCAACCGCTACATCAACCGTGAGTTCAAGAAACAGCACATCAACATCTCGTTCCGGCAGATGGAGATCTACCTGAAGAACCTTCACGGCCAGGAATACAAATTGGTGCCGGCCGAAGACGAGCGCAAGACCATTGCCACGCCCCTCGACAAGCCCGACGCCCCCGAGCCTCCTGCAGGCAAAGTAGTGGATGCGCCGGAGCCGCCACCCAGCAAACTCGACTAAACGCCCTATCCCCAGCAGAATGCTCGGACATTCTGCTGGAGATGGCCGGTGAAAGCCCTCGACGAACTGACCTTCGACAACCGCTTCGCACGCCTGGGCGATGCATTCTCGACCCACGTACTACCAGAGCCCCTCGACGAGCCAAGCTTGGTCGTCGCGAGCAAGGCCGCCATGGCCCTGCTCGACCTCGACCCGGCCGTGGCCCAAACGCCGGTATTTGCCGAGCTGTTCGGCGGCCACAAGCTGTGGGCCGAGGCAGAACCACGGGCGATGGTGTATTCCGGGCATCAATTCGGCGGCTATACCCCGCAGTTGGGCGATGGCCGCGGATTATTGCTGGGCGAGGTCTATAACGAAGCCGGCGAGCATTGGGATTTGCACCTCAAGGGCGCCGGGATGACGCCTTACTCACGCATGGGCGACGGGCGGGCGGTGTTGCGCTCTTCGATTCGTGAATTCCTCGCCTCCGAGGCTCTGCATGCGCTGGGCATCCCCACCAGCCGCGCCCTGTGCGTGATCGGCTCCAGCACGCCGGTATGGCGGGAGAAACAGGAACGCGGCGCCATGGTTTTGCGCCTGGCCCACAGCCACATCCGCTTCGGGCACTTCGAATACTTTTACTACACCAAGAAACCCGAGCAGCAGGCCGAACTGGCCGAACATGTGCTGAACCTGCACTACACCGAGTGCCGCGAGCAGCCCGAACCTTACCTGGCAATGTTCCGCGAAATCGTCGAGCGCAACGCCGAAATGATCGCCAAGTGGCAGGCCTATGGCTTTTGCCACGGCGTGATGAACACCGACAACATGTCGATCCTGGGCATTACCTTCGACTTCGGGCCCTTCGCGTTTCTCGATGATTTTGACGCGCACTTCATCTGCAACCATTCCGACCATGAAGGGCGCTACTCCTTCAGCAACCAGGTGCCGATCGGGCAGTGGAACCTCAGCGCCCTGGCCCAGGCGCTCACGCCGTTCATCAGCGTTGACGCGCTGAAGGAAGCCCTCGGCCTGTACCTGCCGCTGTACCAGGCGCACTACCTGGACCTGATGCGCCGCCGCCTGGGCCTGACCACCGCCGAAGACGACGACCAGCAGTTGGTGGAGCGCTTGCTCAAGCTGATGCAGAACAGCGGCGTGGACTACACACTGTTCTTCCGACGCCTGGGCGATGAACCCGCTGCACTGGCCGTGACGCGGCTGCGTGATGACTTTGTCGACATGGCCGGGTTCGACGCCTGGGCCGAGCAGTACAAAGCCCGCGTTGCGCGGGATGGGGATTACACCCAGGAACAGCGCCGCGAGCGCATGCACGCGGTCAACCCGCTCTACATCCTGCGCAACTACCTGGCGCAAAACGCCATCGCCGCCGCCGAATCCGGCGACTACAGCGAAGTGCGGCGGCTGCATGAAGTGCTGGCCAGGCCGTTTGAGGAACAAGCGGGGATGGAGCAGTACGCGCAACGGCCGCCGGATTGGGGCAAGCATTTGGAGATTAGTTGTTCGTCTTGACCTCTTAGATAAAGGTCTCCACCGACACCCCGAAACGCTCGGCCAGCCAACGAATCTGGCGCACGTTGAGCTGGCGTTTTCCGCTCAGTATCTCCGAGACAACTGATTGCGCCCCAACGCCAGGAAGGTCACTCTGGGTGAGGTTGTGCTCGCGCATCATGTAGCGCAGCACATCGACCCCGCTGGCGACGGGCATTGGGCGATGCTCACGATCATAAGCTTCGATCCAGTCGCTCAGAATGTCGACCAGGCTCATCAGCGGGCTGTCCTCGTCTTCACCCACCAGGCTCAATAGCTCATCCAAACCGCATACCAGTGCGTCGTAGTCTGCCTCGCTTTCCGGCTTGCGCAGCACAGGCGAAACGAACGGCCAGTGCTCTGCCGCAACGTGTATAAGTGCGCTCATCTGATTTTTTCCTTCCATTTGCCCTTCTCATAATCGCGATGTTCAAGCAGGTGCTTGATATAAACGCGCTGCATTCGATACTGCACCGACGCAATCAACCTCAGCTTGTTACCGCCAATATCAAACACATGAAATTCACCCACCTTGTCCGTGGCGGGAAACATGGCTTTCATCGCAGCGAAGTCCTTGGGGGCGTTGCGCTTGATCACGCGATACCACTGATCCAAAGCCGTTGCCGAGCGCGGCCATTTTCCCTTTGCTTCCCAGATCCTGCTTTCACTGATGACTCGCATGCAACGTCCTTATCGCATCTTGCTATGGAGGTTAAACCTGAATTCGAACTATCGCAATTTGCTATAGCCGCAAACAGACCGGTGGCGCACAACAAAAAGCCTAGCCACACCGTTCACGCTGGCGAGGACGAAAATGTGAGCGGATAAGTATCTATATCCTTGATAAACCTCTGTCTCGACACCAAATACCCAACTGGCCAAACCCAGGAGCCCCCGATGTCCGAACCTCTTGTAATCCCCTGCCCACATTGCAACGGCCTCAACCGCATCCCCGGCGAACGCCTGGGTGACGCGCCCAAGTGCGGGCGTTGCAAGCAGCCGGTGTTGCTGAACAAACCCTTTGATTTGAAACAGGGCGACTATGCCAGCCAGATCAAGGGCGACCTGCCGCTTTTGGTCGATGTGTGGGCCGACTGGTGCGGGCCGTGCAAGTCGTTTGCGCCGGTATTCGAACAAGCCGCCGGGCAGTTGGAAGGCAAGTGCCGGCTGGCGAAGCTGGACAGCGAGGCTAACCAGCAACTGTCGGCTCAGTTGGGGATTCGCTCGATTCCCAGTTTGATCCTGTTCAAGAACGGCCGCGAAGTGGCGCGCCAGAGCGGGGCATTCCCGTTGCCGCAGTTGATGAGTTGGTTGCGTAGCCAGGGGGTATAACTGGATCTACAAAACAACACAGGCCACATGTGGGAGCGGGCTTGCTCGCGAAAGGGGTGGGTCAGTCAGCTTGTACGGCGACTGGCACGGCGCATTCGCGAACAAGCCCGCTCCCACATTTGGATCGCGCTTTACCTTTAGGTCAGCGGGGCTTCACGGTCCATCATCTGGCTGACCAGCATGACGCCCAGTTCGCTTAACTGGTGGATGGCCAGCGCTACGTCGCGGTGTTCGCCGGTGAGGTCGTTGGACAGGTTGAGCAGCAAGGTGCGCACCGAGGAAAAGGTTTCGTAGCTGTTGAGCACGAGGGTTTCGGTGGGGAGGTTGGGTGAAACATTGAAAAGACGGATAGACATGCATTTGTTCCCTGATAGGGCCACTACCGTTTCGCTACTAAACGAAGGGTGGCAGCTGTACGCAGGTTAGTAGACCGGGGAACAAAGCAAAGACCGGCGCACCCGAAGGTGCCCTGCGCACAGCCACCATCAGATAGGCGATAACGCCATGCTTTTGGAGCAGGTGCACATGCTTTGGTCGGTCGGGCTACTAAACCCGATCACTGAACATTCAGCGACCGGTAAACCTTAGTGACGCCCATCCAGACGCACAAGCCGGCGGATTCTGGCGTAGCTGTAGGCAAGGTTACAAGGCACAAGCCCAATTGCCAGACCCGTCCTACAGACCCTGTGGGACAAATCCAACTCACCTGCCGAAATGCAATCCAGACTGTGGGAGCTGGCTTGCCTGCGATGCGGGCGACTCGGCCTGTCTGATACACCGAGGCGATGCCATCGCAGGCAAGCCAGCTCCCACATTGAATGCATTTCAGCTTTAGGTCAGCGGGGCTTCGCGGTCCATCATCTGGCTGACCAGCATGACGCCCAGTTCGCTTAACTGGTGGATGGCCAGCGCTACGTCGCGGTGTTCGCCGGTGAGGTCGTTGGACAGGTTGAGCAGCAAGGTGCGCACCGAAGAGAAGGTTTCGTAGCTGTTGAGCACGAGGGTTTCGGTGGGGAGGTTGGGTGAAACGGTGAATAAATTCATATTTTCGTTCTCTGCTGGGGCCATCGCCTGCTTGCTACTAAACAAGGGGCGGTGGCTGTACGCAGGTTAGTAGACCGGTAGAACGAAAGCAAAACCCGGCGCACCCTAAGGCGCCCTGCGCACAGCCACCATCAGATAGGCAAGAAACGCCATGCTTTGGGAGCGGTGCACATGCTTTCGTCTGAGTGGGCTACTAAACCCGATCACTGAACATTCAGCGACCGGCAAACCTTAGAGACGCCCATCCAGACGCACAAGCCGGCGGATTCTGGCGTAGCTGTAGGCAAGGTTACAAGGCACAAGCCCAATTGCCAGACCCGTCCTACAGACCCTGTGGGACAAATCCAACTCACCTGCCGAAATGCAGCCCCCACAACACGATGCGAAGCGAGTCGCTCTTGAGCTTGCTTTTGATCTCAGGCGCCCCGTTAAACCACGCTGGCCGGAATTCGACAGGGATTTGGGGGGTAAACCGGCAGGGATGCCGGTTTAGCCGCCCCGCGCCATGGATGGCGCGTGGCGGCGACCCCCCAAATCACTGGCGGATTACGGGCACACCGAGCCTAAGCGAGGTGCCGAGTGGTGGGGCAAGAGCCCTTTTGGTTACTTTTGGGGCTCTTTTCCAAAAGTGACCCGCTGTCAGAGCGGAACCCTAAGCGGCCGTTACCGCAGCAATGGATATGTACACAATCCAGCTGTGTTGAATCCCAGGCCGCCTTCGCGAGCAAGCCCGCACAGTTTGACCGCGGGGTGTGAGGGAGATAGGTGTCGGCTGTTGGGCCGTCTTCGCAGGCAAGCCAGCTCCCACATTTGGATCGCGGTGCCTCAGCTAGATCAGCGTCGGCTGTCACGGGCAAGCCCGGCCCCCACAGTGTTCGAGGTCAGGCGTTTTCCAGCAAGTTATGCAGCTCCACAAACTGCTGCGTCAGCTTATGCCGCGGATCCAGATGAATCAGCGGCTTACTCTCCTGGTGCGACTCACGCATACGCACCGAGCTGGCCAGGTACACCGGCAATACCGGCAACCCTTCGGCAATCAACTCATCGAGAATCTGCTGCGGCAAACTTGCACGAGCCTGGAACTGGTTGACCACAATACCTTCCACTTCCAAGCCTTCGTTATGGTCATCCTTCAACTCTTCGATCTCAGCCAGCAGGCCATACAAAGCCTGGCGCGAAAAGCTGTCGCAATCGAAAGGGATCAGCACCCGGTCAGCCGCAATCAGCGCCGAAACCGCATAAAAATTCAGCGCTGGCGGCGTATCCAGGTAAATCCGGTCGTAATCCTCGCTCAATTCATCCAGCAGCTTTCGCAGCTTGTTGATCTTGTGCTTGGCCTCAAGCTTGGGCTGCAGGTCAGCCAGTTCCGGGGTGGCGGTGATCACATGCAGGTTGTCGAAGGGCGTTTCGTAGATATCCACCCTGTTCTTCTTCGAAAACGGCCCCGTAGACAAAGTTTGCTTGAAAAAATCCGCGATCCCCATAGGGATGTCGTCACCCGTCAGCCCGGTGAGGTACTGGGTGGAGTTGGCCTGTGCATCGAGGTCCACCAACAGGGTTCGATAACCTTCGCTGGCGCTGACCGCCGCCAGGTTGCAGGCGATGCTGGACTTGCCCACACCGCCTTTTTGATTGAACACCACGCGCCGCATGGAAAAACCTCCGTGTATCAATGAATGCCCGAGTGTAGAGCGCAAAAGCGCCCATTAGCTACCTCGTTCATCCGGGCGCCGCATCTGGCTAACAAACAAATAGGAGTGCGCCTATTCCACGGTCGATCAGCCATGACCAACAATCTGTAAGTTCTTCCAACTTAATTTGTGATCAATAGTGAACAAATTTTCACCACTATTTGCTAGAACCCCACGGCACCGGGATAATGCGCGCCATTCGGCCATTGCTCCCTGTCCCGGCATCCGGGGCCACTGGCCGCACATGGAAGCCCGCAGGGGCGGGATAACTTCTCAGTGATCAACTTCAACATCGCCCAATGGCGCGCCTGGGCTCCTGGCCTTGAGAGTGCGGACGACTGGCACGCCTGGTGCCGGGACCCGGTGTTGCCGCCTGCCAGCGAAGCGTCCCCCGATGTGTCATTTTTGCCAGCGATGCAGCGCCGCCGCTTGAGCCGGCTGGCGCGCATGGCGTTCAGCGTCGGCTGGCCGCTGGCCGAGGGCCTGGAAGACCTGCCGCTGGTGTTCATTTCCCGCCACGGCGAAACCCCGCGCACCCTGGACATCCTCAGCGACCTGGCCAACGAGCAGCCGCTGTCGCCCACTCAGTTCAGCCTGTCGGTGCATAACGCGGTGATCGGCCTGTGGTCGATCCTGCGCAATGAAACCAGCGAGATGACCGCCCTCGCCGCCGCCGGCGATGGCCTCGAACACGGCCTGCTCGAAGCCGCCGCGTTGCTCAACGAAGGCGCCCCCGCCGTGTTGCTGGTGATCACCGAAGAACAGCCGCCCCAAGCCTATGCCAGCTGGATCACGGATGTGCCCTTCCCCTACGCCCTCGGCCTGTTGCTCACGCCGGGCGACGAGTGGCAACTGGAACTCACCACTGGCACTGTCCAACTCACTCAAACCCAGTGGCCCCACGCCCTGAACCTGCTGCGCACCCTGCTGACCGATCAGGGCGCCTGCCAACATGCCTGGAAGAACCGAGTATGGAACTGGCAACGCAAGCCCTGACCCACAAGCCACGGCAGGCCTATTACTGGCGCCTGTTCGCCACGGCCCTCAGCTTTTGCCTGTTTGGCATCGGCGGGCTGTGCCTGCGTTTGCTGGTGTTTCCGCTGCTCAGTTGCCTGCCGGGCGATGCCAGCCAGCATCAACGGCGCGCACGCCACACCATCAGTTGCCTGTTCTGGTTTTTTATTCGCTTGATGAAGGGCCTGGGCATTCTCACCTACAGCGTCGAGGGTGCCGAAAAGCTTGGCCGCCCTGGCCAGATGATCGTCGCCAACCACCCGTCGCTGATCGACGTGGTGTTCCTGATCGGCCTGATGCGCCAGACCAACTGCGTGGTCAAGCAGAGCCTGTTCCGGAACCCGTTCACCCGCAGCCCGGTGCGCGATGCCGGCTACATCAGCAACGACGGCAGCGCCGACATGCTCGATGCCGCAGCCGACGCCCTGCGCGCCGGCCAAACGCTGATCATCTTTCCCGAAGGCACCCGCACCACGCCCGGCGCGGCGCCGGCCTTTCATCGCGGCGGTGCAGCCATTGCGCTGCGCGGTGCGACAATCATCACGCCAGTGGTGATCAAGGTCAGCCCCACCACCTTGACCAAGGCCGAACCCTGGTATCGCATCCCCCACCGTCGATTTCACTTCAGTTTGCGCGTGGGCGCCGATATAGAACCACAGGCGTTCGCCGCGCTCGGCGCCGCGCCCCAGGCTTCACGCAAGCTCAACGATCACCTGCATCACTATTTCATTAAGGAGCTCGCCGAAGATGAGCGACCAACACCGCCTTGAGCACGACATAAAGCTGCTGATCATCGAGGCCCTGGGCCTGGAAGACATCAGCGCCGAGGATATTGGCAGCGACCAGACCCTGTTTGGCGAAGGCCTGGGCCTGGACTCGGTCGATGCCCTGGAATTGGGCCTGGCGATCCAGAAAACCTACGGCATCAAAATTGATGCCGACGCCAAGGACACCCGCAATCACTTCACCAACGTGGCCAGCCTTGCGGCGTTCGTCACGGCCCGACAGGCAGCTTGAGACCGTACCATGCAAACTCGTGACGATATTTTCAACACCCTGCGCGACGCCTTGGTGGAACTGTTTGAACTGCCCCCGGAACGCGTCACCTTGGACGCCAACCTGTACCAGGACCTGGAAATCGACAGCATCGACGCCGTGGACCTGATCGACCACATCAAGCGCCAGACCGGCAAGAAGATCGCCGCAGAGGAATTCAAGGCAGTGCGCACGGTGAACGACGTGGTAGAGGCGGTGTACCGTCTGGTCCAGCCCGCCGCATGAGCCGGCTGATCGGCCTTGGCCTGTTATTGGCGGGGCTGCTGTACCCCTTCGCGGTGTATTACGGCACCGAGCACTTTGCACCGTGGCAGTTTGGCTTATTGCTGGGCAGCCTGTGGCTGTTGCGCGCGCTCACCGCTGCGCAGCGCCCGGGCAGCCGTTGGATGGCGGTGGTGGTGATCGTGTTTTGCCTGGCGCTGGCCTGGTTCGATAACCCGCAGTGGCTGCGCTGGTACCCGAGCCTGGTCAGCGGGTTCATGCTGGCGTTGTTTGGCCTGAGCCTGAAATACGGCCCGCCGATGGTCGAGCGCCTGGCGCGCATGACCGACCCGCACCTGCCGCCCCACGCGGTGGTGTATACCCGCCAGGTCACCCTGGTGTGGAGTGTGTTTTTTCTCTGTAATGGCCTGCTCGCCGCCGCGCTCACTTTGTGGGCGCCGCTGAGCTGGTGGACGTTGTACAACGGCCTGATCGCCTACGGCTTGATGGGCCTGTTGTTTGCCGTGGAATGGCTGGTACGACAAAGGGTTCGAGGCCGCGTATGAAAGGGTTGAAACTTGAGCACTTGCTGCTTGAGCCACTGCAAGATCGCGGGGTGACCACCGAGCCCGCCATGAATCACGCGCAACTGTGCGAGCGCTCCTTGAGCCTCGCCGCAGGCTTGCAGGCCCGGGGCATCCGGCGCCTGGCCGTGCACCTGGAAGACGCCGGGCTGCTGGCGATTGCGCTGCTGGGCGCCTGGCGGGCCGGTGCGAGCGTGCTGCTGCCCGCCGACCTGCAACCCCAGACGCGCCAACGCTGGGCCGCTGCCGTGGATGCTTGGCTGGTGGACGCCAGCGATCTGGACGCGCTGTATCAAGCACCCTTGAGCGCCGCCGCCCTCGACCTGGACAGCTGCCAACTGAGCCTGTGCACCTCCGGTTCCAGCGGCGAGCCCAAGCGCATCGACAAAACACTGCGCCAACTGGCCAACGAAGTGCAGGCCCTGGAAGCGCTGTGGGGCGCAGACCTCAAAGGCGCCTGCATCATCGGCAGCGTCGCTACCCAGCATATCTACGGCTTGCTGTTTCGCGTGTTGTGGCCGCTGTGCGCCGGCCGCACCTTTGTGCGCAAGCAACTGGCGTTCCCTGAAGACATGCAGCGCGCCAGCCGTGAGCACCCACAGTTTGCCTGGGTGGCCAGCCCCGCACTGCTCAAGCGCATGGGCGACAACCTCGACTGGCCGGCACTGAGCCAGGTGGCACGGGTATTTTCCTCCGGTGGCGCGTTGCCGGTTGATGCGGCCGGCAGCCTCTACGACCGCTTGCAGCAATGGCCCACAGAAATCCTCGGCAGCTCGGAAACCGGCGGTATCGCCTGGCGTCAGGGCGCGCAACCCTGGCAGCCGTTTGCCGATGTGCAACTGAGCCAGGATGCTGAAGGAGCACTGCGCATCGCCTCGCCATACCTGCCCGCAGGGCATATCGAACAAACCGCCGACGCCGCACGCATCCATGCCGATGGCCGGTTTGAACTGCTGGGCCGCCTGGACCGTATCGTCAAGCTGGAAGAAAAACGTATCTCCCTGCCGATGCTGGAACAGGCGCTGATCGCCCATGAATGGGTGGCCGACACCCGCCTGGGCGTGGTGCAGGAAAACCGTGCGTCCCTGGGCGCCGTGGTGGTGCTCAGCGACGCGGGGCTGCATGCCCTGCGCAACCAGGGGCGCCGCACCCTCACCCAAACCCTGCGCCAGCACTTGAGCCAACATTGCGAAGCCCTGGCCCTGCCGCGCCGCTGGCGTGTGCTTCGCCAATTGCCGCTGAACAGCCAGGGCAAGCTGCCCCAGGCCGATATCGAAGCCTTGTTGCTGGCACCTCGCCCCAAAAGCCCGGAGGTGTTGGCGCAAGTCGAAACCGAAGGTGAATGGACCTTGCAACTGAGCATCCCACCGGACCTGGCCTATTTCAGCGGGCACTTCCCGGCCACCCCGGTTTTGCCGGGGGTGGTGCAGGTGGAATGGGCGTTCAACCTGGGCCAACAACTGCTTGAACTGCCAACCCGGTTCGCCGGCATGGAAGTGCTCAAGTTCCAGCAACTGGTGCGCCCCGGCGATCAGATCGAACTGCACCTGCGCTTTGATCGGGAGCGTAGCAAGCTGTACTTCGCCTATCGCAATGGGGTTGCTGCCTGCTCAAGTGGGCGGATAGTGCTGGAGGCCGCGCATGCATAAGCCGGGTGAGCACTTCGTGCTCAATCGCGGGCAAGCCCGCTCCCACACTGGTTCGGTGTCGGCCAACAATCTTGTGTGCACAGCAAGTCCAATGTGGGAGCTGGCTTGCCTGCGATGCAGGCGGCCCGGTGTATCAGGTGCCCCCCATCATGCATAACCCCTGCGCTTTAATCCCGGTGTACAACCACGAAGCCGCCGTGCCAGCCGTGGTCCACAGTGTGCTGAAAAGCGGCCTGCCCTGCCTCTTGGTCGACGATGGCAGCAGCCCCGCCTGCGCAGCAGTGCTGGCACACCTGGCGACGTTGGACAACGTCACCCTGCTGACCCTGCCCAGCAACCAGGGCAAGGGCGGTGCCGTGATGGCCGGTTTCCGCGAGGCAGCACGCCTGGGCTATACCCACGCCCTGCAAGTGGACGCCGATGGCCAGCACGACCTGCGCGAAGTCGAGACCTTTATCCACACCTCACGCCAGCACCCCGACGCCGTCATCTGCGGCTACCCCGAATACGACGACAGCGTGCCCAAGGGCCGCCTGTACGCACGTTACCTGACCCACGTGTGGGTGTGGATCAACACCCTGTCGCTTGAGATTCGCGACTCGATGTGCGGCTTTCGCGTATACCCGCTGGCGCCGACCCTAGCGCTGATGGACTCGGCCTACATCGGCACGCGCATGGATTTCGACTCGGACATCCTGGTGCGCCTGGCCTGGCGCAACCAGCCTATGCGCTGGCTGCCCACCCAGGTGCATTACCCCGCCGATGGCCTGTCGCACTTTCGCTTGTTGCGCGACAACCTGCGCATCAGCGCCATGCACACGCGGTTGTTCTTCGGCATGCTGGTGCGCGCGCCGATGATCCTGTGGCGACGGTGGCAAGCATGAACGACAGCACCAAGCATTGGGCCGACCGCGAGGAACGCGGCAGCTTCTGGCTGATGAAATTCACTGCGGTCGCGGTCAAAGTCCTCGGCCGTCGACTGTTGAGCCCGTTGCTCTACAGCATCGTGTTTTACTTCTTTCTGTTCGGCCGCACCGCGCGCCACAGCGCCTGGCAATACCAGCAGCGCCTGGCGCAGTGGAGCGGGCGCGATGACTTGCTGCCGAGCCACCGCACCGTCTTTGCCCAGTTCATGGCCTTCGCCGACTCGCTGCTGGACAAGCTCGACGTGTGGAACGGCAAGCTGCGCCTGGAGCAAATCGAGATCAACGACCCGGCGCAGTTGCGCAGCCAACTGCGTGGCGAGCGCGGGCAGATGCTGGTGGGTGCGCACTTGGGCAACCTGGAAGTGTGCCGCGCCCTGGCGGAGATTGGTGAACAGGTCACCATGAATGTACTGGTGCACACCAAGCACGCCGAGCGTTTCAACCGCCTGCTGGGCGAGGCCGGCGCGACCCATTTGCGCCTGATCCAGGTCAGCGAACTGGACCCGGCCACCATGCTGCTGCTCAGCCAGCGCCTGGACGATGGCGAGTGGCTGGCGATTGCCGGCGACCGCATCCCGTTGCACGGCGGGCGCACAGTGCGGGTGGATTTCCTCGGCCATACGGCGGCGTTCCCCCAAGGCCCATGGCTGCTGGCGGGCTTGCTCAAATGCCCGGTCAATCTGCTGATGTGCCTCAAGCACCAGGGTCGCTATCGCCTGACTATCGAGCCCTTTGCCGATTTGATCGAATGGAAACGCAGCACCCGCGAGCAGGTCATCGCTGTGTGGGCCGCCCGCTACGCCGCACGCCTGGGCCAGTTCTGCCTGCAAGCGCCCCAACAATGGTTCAACTTTTACCCTTTCTGGAAGACCGATGACGACGCCTCTTGAGCCCATCACCTTTGGTGAACGCCCCCTGCGCATCGAAGACGTGCTGGCCCTGGCCAACCGCCAGGTGCCCACTCGCCTGCAGGACGATGCCGCGTACCGCCAGCGCATCGCCAAGGGCGCGCAGTTCCTCGACTCGCTGCTGGACAAGGAAGGCGTGATCTACGGCGTGACCACCGGCTACGGCGACTCCTGCGTGGTGGCGGTGCCACTGGAACACGTCGAAGCGTTGCCGCGTCACCTGTACACCTTTCACGGTTGCGGCCTGGGCAAGTTGCTTGACGCTCAAGCCACCCGCGCCGTGTTGGCGGCGCGTTTGCAGTCGCTGTGCCATGGCGTGTCGGGCGTTCGCGTGGAGCTGCTGGAACGCCTGCACGCCTTCCTCGAAAACGATGTGTTGCCACTGATCCCGGAAGAAGGCTCGGTGGGTGCCAGTGGTGATCTGACGCCGCTGTCTTATGTGGCTGCGACCTTGTCCGGCGAACGTGAAGTGCTGTTCCGTGGCGAACGCCGCCAGTCGGCCGATGTACACCGCGAACTGGGCTGGGAACCGCTGGTACTGCGGCCCAAGGAAGCCCTGGCACTGATGAACGGCACCGCCGTGATGACCGGCCTGGCCTGCCTGGCCTTTGCCCGCGCCGACTACCTGTTGCAACTGGCCACGCGCATCACCGCCCTCAATGTGGTGGCGCTGCAAGGCAACCCGGAACACTTCGACGAACGCCTGTTCGCCGCCAAGCCGCACCCTGGGCAGATGCAAGTCGCCGCATGGCTGCGCAAGGACCTGGCCATCGACGCGCCTACCGCACCGCTGCACCGCCTGCAAGACCGCTATTCGCTGCGCTGCGCACCCCATGTGCTCGGCGTATTGGCAGACAGCCTGAACTGGCTGCGCTCGTTCATCGAGATCGAACTGAACAGCGCCAACGACAACCCGATCATCGATGCCGAGGAAGAACGTGTGCTGCACGGCGGGCATTTCTACGGCGGGCATATCGCCTTCGCCATGGACAGCCTCAAGACCCTGGTCGCCAACGTGGCCGACCTGCTCGACCGCCAGCTCGCACTGCTGGTGGACGTGCGCTACAACCATGGCCTGCCGAGCAACCTCTCAGGCGCACCGGCTGACCGCGCGATGATCAACCACGGCTTTAAGGCCGTGCAGATCGGCACCAGCGCCTGGACCGCCGAAGCACTGAAAAACACCATGCCCGCCAGCGTGTTCTCGCGCTCCACCGAGTGCCACAACCAGGACAAGGTGAGCATGGGCACCATCGCTGCCCGCGATGCGATCCGCGTGCTGGAGCTGACCGAACAGGTCGCCGCCGCGACCCTGCTCGCCGCCAACCAGGGCGTGTGGCTGCGCGCCCAGGCCGAGGATGCCCGCCCACTGCCACCGGCGCTGGCCGCGATGCATGCAGAGCTGGCCCAGGACTTTGCGCCGGTCATCGAAGACCGCGCCTTGGAAGGCGAACTGCGCCTGTGCCTGCAACGCATCGCCGCGCAACACTGGAGGCTGCATGCGTAGCCCCGGCGTGTTGCACAGCGACACTGAAATCCTCGTGCCGTTTTTCGACATCGACACCATGAACGTGGTGTGGCACGGGCATTACGTGAAGTACCTGGAAGTGGCGCGCTGTGCGTTACTGGACAAGATCGGCCATAACTACACGGCGATGCTCGAAGCCGGCTACGCGTGGCCGGTGATCGACATGCAGCTTCGTTATGTGCGCGGCGCGACCTTCGGCCAGACGATCAACGTGCGCGCCAGCCTGGTGGAATGGGAGAACCGTTTGAAGGTGAACTACCTGATTACCGACCTGGCCAGCGGCGAGCGCTTGACCCGCGCCAGCACCGTGCAAGTGGCGGTGCAAATCGCCAGCCGCGAGATGCAACTGGCCTCGCCCAAAGTCTTCACCGACGCCGTAGAGAGAGCCCTGAAATGAGCCCCCCTGTAGGAGCGAGCTTGCTCGCGAAGATCGCCAACGATAACGCTGGGTACCTGACAGCCCGTGGGGCCCTCAGGTTTTTCGCGAGCAAGCTCGCTCCTACAGTGGCGGCGTTGTTGCTGAGCTTCAGTGCCCACGCCTTCGACCTGCAGCAGTTGAGCGATCAGCTTGGCAAACCCTCCGTCATCCACGGCCACTTCACCCAGGAAAAACACCTGCGCGCCCTGCCCCAGCCGCTGGTGAGCAAAGGCACCTTCGTGCTCGCCAAGGATCACGGCCTGCTGTGGCTGTTGAAAACTCCGCTGCAACAGGACTACCGCATTACAGCTCAAGGCATTGCCCGCCGCGACGCCAATGGCTGGCAACTACTGCCAAACAAGAGTGCCGGCGCCGAACAGAATCGTTTGTTCCTGGCCGTACTGCAGGGCGACAGCAGCGGCCTGCAACGCGACTTCGAGCTGCAACTGCAAGGTGAGGCCCAACAGTGGAAGCTGACGCTGACCCCACGCTCGCTGCTGCTCAAGCAAGTGTTCACCCAGATCACTATCGACGGCGGCGCGCTGGTGCACAGCATTGAATTGCTGGAAACTCAAGGCGACAGCACGTTGTTGCGCATGCAGGACAGCACGGCCGACCAGCCCCTGAGCGATGCGGAGCAACACGACTTTGCCCAGTGAGCGCCTGCTGCCGCGCCTGTTCCTGACCCTGCTGGTGGCCGTGCTGGCCCTGGCCGGCTGGCAGTGGCGCGATGGCGCGCCGTTGTCGGCCAACCTGATGGAGCTGGTGCCTGGCAGCACGCCGGACGCCTTGGAGCTGCAAGCCGAACAGCGCATGCAAGAGCCGCTCAACCGCGAAATGCTGGTGCTGGTGGGGCATGCCGACCGCCAGCAAGCGGTGGCTGTGGCGCAGCAACTGGGTGAGCGCTGGCAGGCCAGCGGCCTGTTTGAAAAGGTGCAGTGGAACCTGCAAGCCGACTTGCCAGCGTTGCGCGAGCAACTGCTGCGTGGGCGCTTGTCGATGCTCTCGGCCAAGGACCGCGAGCAACTGATCCAACAGCCGGACGCATTCATCCAGCAACGCGTGCAATCGCTGTTCGACCCCTTCACCGGCTTCAGCCTGGTGCCCAGCCAGGACGATTGGCTCGGCCTCACCGGGCGCATCCAGAACAGCCAGCCGCAACACGGTGCGGTGCAAATGGACATCGGCAGCGGCGCCTTGATCGCCGATGCCGACGGCAAGAGCTGGGTGCTGCTGCGGGCGCGCACCACCGGCAACGCCTTCGACATGAAGCTGCCGCTGCAGGTGGCAGACTTGCTAAAAGCCAGCCGCGAGCAAGCCGGCGCACACGGCGCGCAACTGCTCGCCGCCAGCGGTTTGCTGTATGCGGCCAACGGGCAACAGCAGGCCACGCGGGAAATGACCTGGGTCGGCGGCGGCGCCACCCTGGGCATCCTGTTGTTGCTGCTGCTGGCGTTCCGGCGCTGGCGGGTGTTGCTGGCGTTCGTGCCGGTGCTGGTGGGTATGCTGTTTGGCGCGGTGGCGTGTGTGGCGCTGTTTGGGCATATGCATGTGATGACCCTGGTACTGGGTTCCAGCCTGATCGGCGTGGCGGTGGATTACCCACTGCATTACCTGTCCAAAAGCTGGAGCCTGCAACCGTGGCGCAGTTGGCCGGCACTGCGCCTGACCCTGCCGGGGCTGAGCCTGAGCCTGGCCACCAGCGCTATCGGTTATCTGGCGCTGGCCTGGACGCCGTTCCCGGCGCTGACCCAAATTGCGGTGTTCTCCGCCGCCGGCCTTGTAGGTGCCTATTTGTGCGCCGTGTGCCTGTTGCCCGCGCTGCTCAAGGGCGTGGAACTGCGCCCGGCGCAATGGCCGCTGCGTGTCGCCCAAAGCTTATGGCAGCTACGCACAGCCCTGCTCAAACGCGTGCCCAGTTCGGTGCTGCTGGTGTGGGTGCTGCTGTTCTGCGCGGCGGGCCTGTGGCAACTGAACACTAAAAACGATATCCGCCAATGGATCGGTGCGCCGCCGCAGTTGCTGCACGAAGCCCAGGCCGTGGCGCGCATCACCGGGTTCCAGCCCACCAGCCAGTTTTTCCTGGTGCGGGCGAGCAATCAGCAACAGTTGCTGGAACGCCAGGCCGCCCTGGGCAAACGCTTGGATCAATTGGTGCAGATGGACAAGCTCCAGGGCTACCTGGCGCTCAATCAACTGGTCAGCCTCCCCGACGAACAACAACAACTGCGCGAAGCGCTGAACAACCTGGCGCCACACTGGCAACCGCTACTGGACCTCGGCGTGCCCCTCACTGCCCTGCAAGCCGAAGTGGCGCAGTTGCAGGCTCTGCCCACCGCAGACATCGACGCCGCACTGCAAGGCCCACTGGCCGAGCCCTGGCGCACGCTGTGGCTCGGCCCGGTGGACGGCGGCGTGGCGGCCATGGTCAGCCTGCAAGGCTTGAACAACCCGGCGCTGCTGCGGGTGCAGGCGCTGGACTTGCCCGGTGTGCAACTGGTGGATCGCCTGGGTGACTTGAACCGGGTGTTTGCCGACACGCAGATCAGCGCTGCCGAATTGAAGTTGCTGTCGTGCGTGCTGATCGTGCTGTTGCTGATTGCGCCCTTCGGCTTTGGCGGAGCCCTGCGTATCGTCGCCCTGCCGCTGCTGGCCGCGCTGTGCAGCCTGGCCAGCCTCGGTTGGCTGGGCCAGCCGTTGACCTTGTTCAGCCTGTTTGGACTGTTGCTGGTCACGGCCATCAGCGTCGACTATGCGATTTTGATGCGCGAGCAGATCGGCGGCCCCGCCGTCAGCCTGTTGGGAACACTGCTGGCGGCGCTGACGACCTGGTTGTCGTTCGGCCTGCTGGCGGTCTCCAGTACACCGGCCGTGAGCAATTTCGGCTTGTCGGTCAGCCTGGGCCTGGCGTTCAGCTTTATGCTGGCGCCCTGGGCCGGCCGGCAGAAACACGCCTTATGAATGTGATTAGCGCCCATGCGGCAAGGAGCCCTCGTGCCCACAGTTGAAATGGAACGTCGCCAGGTGGTGGTGATCGGTGCCGGGCCTTCCGGTGCCATCGCGGCCGCGCTGTTAAAGCGCAAAGGGCATGATGTATTGATCATCGAGCGCGAGCATTTCCCGCGCTTCTCGATTGGCGAAAGCCTGCTGTCACACTGCATCGATTTTATCGAAGAAGCCGGCATGCTCGACGCGGTGCAAGCGGCAGGCTTCCAGGTAAAAACCGGCGCGGCCTTCGCCTGGGGCGAGCGCTACAGTGCTTTTGATTTCAGCGACACCTTCAGCAACGGCAAGCCCACCACCTTCCAGGTGCAGCGCGGCGAGTTCGACAAGTTGCTGGCCGACCAGGCCGCGTTGCAAGGCGTGGAAATCCGCTATGGCCAAACCATCGTCGGCGTGGATTTTTCTGCCGAGAGCCGGTACCTGCATGTGCGCCGCGAGAATGGCAGCGAGTACCACCTCAAGGCCAGGTTCGTGCTCGATGCCAGCGGCTATGGCCGTGTGTTGCCACGCCTGCTGGACCTGGAAGCACCGTCGAATTTCCCGCTGCGCCAGGCCGTGTTCACCCACGTCGAAGACCGTATCGAACACCCAGGCTTTGACCGCAGCAAAATCCTGGTGACCACTCACCCGACCAAGCGCGACATCTGGTTCTGGACCATCCCGTTCAGTAACGGCCGCTGCTCGGTGGGCGTGGTCGCGGCCAAGGAGCATTTCGAGGGCGCGGGCAGCGACCTCGACGCCTGCCTGCGCGGCTTTATCGAGCAAACCCCAAGCCTGTCCGGCGTGCTGCAAAATGCCGTGTGGGACACCCCGGCGCGCACCATCGGCGGCTACTCGGCCAACGTCAAAACCCTGCACGGCCCAGGCTTTGCGCTGCTGGGCAATGCGGCAGAATTCCTCGACCCGGTGTTCTCCTCCGGCGTGACCATTGCCATGCGCTCAGCGAGCATGGCCGCAGGGGTGCTGCACCGCCAATTGAGCGGCGAAACGGTGGACTGGCAAACCGAGTTTGCCGAACCGCTCAAGCGCGGTGTCGATACCTTCCGTTGCTACGTCGAAGGCTGGTACGCGGGCACGTTCCAGGACGTGATTTTCCATCCTGGCAGCTCAGCCGAGATTCGCCGCATGATCAGCTCGATCCTGGCCGGTTACGCCTGGGATGAACGCAACCCGTTTGTCAGCGAGCCCAAGCGGCGCTTGCGGATGCTGTCTGAAATTTGTGCGAGTGAGCCGGTATGAACAGCCCAGGCGTTGAAAAAAACTACCTGAGTCAAAACTACGTCGAAGAAACCAAGTTCGGCTTCTGGTTCCTGCGCAGCCACACCTGGCAGCACCACGTGTTGCGCGTGGCGATCAATGACCTGCGCAGCCTGTTCAGCGAGCCGCTGCCGGTAGCGCCGGTGTTGTTGGATGCCGGTTGCGGCCAGGGCAAATCCTTCCAGTTGCTGCATCAGGTGTTTGCGCCTTCGCGCCTGATCGGCCTGGATGCCGACCCCCACAGCCTGGCACTGAGCCGCGAAGAAGCTGCGCGCCTGGGGCTGGACGTCGAGCTGATCGGCAGCGACTGCGCGACCCTCAACGTGCCGGATGCCAGTGTCGACATCCTGTTCTGCCACCAGACCTTCCACCATCTGGTGGAGCAACATCGCGCACTCAAGGAGTTCTATCGGGTGCTCAAGCCGGGCGGCTATTTGCTGTTTGCCGAATCCACCGAAGCCTACATCGACACCTGGGTGATTCGCTGGTTGTTCCGCCACCCGATGCATGTGCAGAAAAGCGCCGAAGAGTACCTGGAGATGCTGCGCGAGCAGGGCTTTGAATTCGACTCGCAGAATGTCTCGTACCCCTATCTGTGGTGGAGCCGTTCCAGTGACTTCGGCCTGCTGGAACGTTGGGGCCTGCGCAAGGCGCCGCCGGTGGGCCAGCGCGAGGAAACCCTGGTCAACTGCGTAGCGCGTAAACCTGTGGAGAATGCGGCCCCATGATGCGCCTGCTGTTGATAAGTTGCCTGTTGCTGCTCGGCGCCTGCGCCAGCCAGGCACCGCTGCCGGAGAAAATGCCGGCCCTGGCCTTGCCGATGCAATTGCATGTGCAGCGCCTGGCGGACGGCCAGAGCCAGGACTGGCTGCTGGTGATCCAGCGCGAAGGCCAAGCGCTTCGCTGGTCGATGATGGATCCGCTGGGCATTCCCCTGGCCCGGCA
The DNA here is from genome assembly GCF_976987115.1 of Pseudomonas fjordensis. Lineage (NCBI taxonomy): Bacteria > Pseudomonadati > Pseudomonadota > Gammaproteobacteria > Pseudomonadales > Pseudomonadaceae > Pseudomonas > Pseudomonas fjordensis. The sequence continues at coordinate 486,383 of NZ_OZ336860.1, read as the reverse complement.
AAAACTGCTCGATGGGCAGTGGCAGGCAGACGGCTTGCTGCCGCCCAATCCACAAGCGCGCACGCTGTTTGCCGCGCTGCTGTTTGCCCTGACCGCGCCCGGTGACGTACCGGCGTTGTATCCGACTGCCCAGGCGATGGACCTGACGCGCACGCTGCCGGGCCACTGGCAGATTGTTTATCAGTCTTCCGAGGTGTTCCGCGTGAACATGGCCGACCCGCCGTTGAGTTACCGCATCACCCCGCTGGGTGTGAACCGATGACCGCCCACCTCAATGCCCTTGGCATAATCTGCGCCCTGGGCCGTGGCCAGGCGCAAGTCAGCCGCAACCTGTTTGCCGGCGACTGTTCGGGCATGCGTGCCGAAAGCGGCTGGGTGCCGGAGCGCGCGGTGCCTGTGGCCGCCGTACAGGGTGAACTGGCGAGCCTGCCCCCGGAGCTGGCTGAGCAAAGCAGCCGCAATAACCAGTTGCTGCTGGAAGCGGCGCTGCAGATCGAGGATGAGATTCGTCAGGCCATCCAGACCTACGGCCCTGGCCGGGTCGGGGTTGTGCTCGGCACCAGCACCTCGGGCATTGACGAAGCCAGCCGTGGCATTGCCCATTACCTGCAGAACACGCAGTTCCCCGCCGACTACGACTACCAGCAACAGGAACTCAGCGCCCCGGCCAACTTCCTCGCCGACTGGTTGAAGGTGAGCGGCCCGGCTTATGTCATTTCCACCGCCTGCACCTCCAGCGCCCGTGCATTGATGAGCGCCCAGCGCCTGTTGGACCTGGGGGTGTGCGATGCAGTGATCTGCGGCGGCGTGGACAGCCTGTGCAAGCTGACGCTGAACGGGTTTACCGCGCTGGAAGCGGTGTCTGCCGAGCGCTGTAATCCGTTTTCGGTGAACCGCAACGGCATCAACATCGGTGAAGCGGCGGTGCTGTTCCTGATGAGCCGCGAGCCGGCGCCCATCGCCTTGCTGGGCAGCGGCGCCAGTTGCGACGCACACCATATCTCCGCGCCCGAACCCAGTGGCAAGGGCGCGGTGCTGGCCATGCGCAAGGCCCTGGCCAGTGCAAAACTTTCGCCCGAGCAGATCGGCTACCTGAACCTGCACGGCACCGCAACCCAACACAACGACGCCATGGAAAGCCTGGCCGTCGCCAGTCTGTTTCCCGGCGGCGTCGCTTGCTCATCGACCAAGCCCATGACCGGCCACACCCTCGGCGCGGCCGGGGCCCTGGAAGCCGCGTTCTGCTGGCTGAGCCTGACCCATCGCCTGCTGCCACCCCACGTATGGGACGGCCACCCCGACCCGGCGCTGCCCGCGCTGCAATGGGTGCGCAGCGGCGATACCCTGAAAAAGCCCTGCCTGATGAGCAACTCGTTTGCCTTCGGCGGTAACAATGTCAGCCTGATAATCGCAGAGGCCCCATGATCGATTGGCCACTTGCCGAACTGCTGCCCCATGCGGGCGACATGATCCTGATCGACCAGGTGCTGTCGTTCGATGAAGAGCAGATTCACACCCGCGTCACCGTCAAGCCCGGTGGCCTGTTCAACCGCGCTGACGGCAGCCTGCCGGCCTGGGTCGGCATCGAGCTGATGGCGCAAAGCGTCGCCGCGTATGCCGGTTGCCATGCACGCCAACAAGGCAAGGCGGTGGAGCTGGGTTTCCTGTTGGGCACGCGTAAGTTCGAGTGCAACGTGGAGCACTTTGCGGCCGGCGCCGAGCTGCATATCCACGGCCTGCGCTCCCTGGAAGACGACAACGGCATGGGTGTGTTCGAATGCCACCTCACCGGCGACGGTATCCAGGCCAGCGCACGCTTGAACGTATTTCGACCGCCCCAGGCGGCCAACTATTTAGCTGAATCGAAGGACGAAACGCCATGACTGAATCCGTACTGGTCACCGGCTCCAGCCGTGGCATCGGCCGCGCCATTGCCCTGCGCCTGGCCCAGGCCGGCCATGACATCGTGCTGCATTGCCGCAGCGGCCGTGCCGAAGCCGACGCGGTACAGCTCGAGGTCCAAGCCCTGGGGCGCAAGGCGCGGGTGCTGCAGTTCGACGTGGCGGATCGCGCTGCGTGCAAAGAGATCCTTGAGGCCGATGTGGAGCAGCATGGCGCCTATTACGGTGTGGTGCTCAATGCCGGCCTGACCCGCGACGGCGCCTTTCCTGCCCTGTCGGAAGACGATTGGGATGTGGTGATGCGCACCAACCTGGATGGGTTCTACAACGTGCTGCACCCGGTGATGATGCCGATGATTCGGCGCCGCGCCGCCGGGCGTATCGTGTGCATCACCTCGGTGTCCGGGCTGATCGGCAACCGCGGCCAGGTCAACTACAGCGCGTCCAAAGCCGGCTTGATCGGCGCGGCCAAGGCACTGGCCATTGAATTGGGCAAGCGCAAGATCACCGTCAACTGCGTGGCGCCGGGCCTGATCGACACCGCGATGCTGGATGAAAACGTGCCGGTAGAAGAACTGATGAAAATGATCCCGGCCCAACGCATGGGCACGCCGGAAGAAGTCGCTGGCGCAGTGAATTTCCTGATGTCCGCCGAAGCCGGCTATATCACGCGCCAGGTGCTGGCCGTGAACGGGGGCCTGTGCTGATGAAGCGCGTTGTCGTTACCGGCATGGCCGGCGTGACCTCCCTGGGCAGCGACTGGGACACCATCGCCGCCAACTTTCGCGCCAACCGCAGCGGCATCCGGCGCATGGACGAGTGGGACCGTTTCACCGAATTGAATACGCGCCTGGCCGGCCCTATCGACGATTTCGTCGTGCCCGCGCACTGGACGCGCAAGCAGCTGCGCAGCATGGGCCGCGTCTCGCGCCTGGCCGTGTGGGCGGCGGAGCAGGCCTTGCAGGACGCCGGCCTGCTGGGTGACGAGTCGATCAAGGACGGGCGGATGGGCGTGGCCTGTGGCTCGTCCACCGGCAGCACCGATGAGATCAAGGCGTTCGGCAATATGCTGCTCAACTCGGTGGCCGAGGGGCTCAATGCCAACTCCTATGTGCGCATGATGCCCCACACCACGGCAGCGAATATCAGCATCTTCTTTGGCCTCACGGGCCGGCTGATTCCCACCTCCAGCGCCTGCACCAGCGGCAGCCAGGGCATTGGCTACGCCTATGAGGCGATCAAGTTCGGGCGCCTGCCGTTGATGCTCGCAGGCGGCGCGGAAGAACTGTGCCCCACCGAAGCCATGGTGTTCGATGCGTTGTACGCCACCAGCCTGAAAAACGATGCGCCGCAAACCAGCCCGCGCCCCTACGACAGCGGCCGCGATGGCCTGGTGATCGGTGAAGGTGGCGGCATGTTGGTGCTCGAAGAGTTGGAGCACGCACTCGCGCGAGGCGCGCATATTCACGCGGAGCTGGTTGGCTTCGGCAGCAACGCCGACGGCCAGCACACCACCCGCCCGGAACAGAAAACCATGCGCCGCGCCATGGAGCTGGCCCTGGAAGACGCAGGTCTTGAACCGTCCGCCATCGGCTACGTGAACGGCCACGGCACGGCTACCGATCAGGGCGACATTGCCGAAACCCTGGCCACCAGCAGCCTGTTTGGCAGCCGCATGCCGATCAGTTCGCAGAAGAGTTTCCTGGGGCACACCCTGGGTGCGTGCGGGGCGCTGGAATCGTGGTTCAGCATCGAGATGATGAACCGCGACCAGTACGTGCACACCTTCAACCTGGACGCGGTCGACCCGCAATGCGGCGAGCTGGACTACCTGCAAGGTGGCTTTCGCCAGATGCATAACGACTACGTGATGAACAACAACTTTGCCTTCGGCGGCGTCAACACCTCGTTGATCTTCCGCCGCTGGAGCTGACTTTTTAATCGACTGGAGAAAACGGAATGTCTTCCCTGCTACGCGCTACCCTGATCACCCTGGCCCTGCTGACCACGGCTGGCTGCACCAGCAAACCCGTGCTCAACACCCAGCACGAGTTGCCGGCCACAAGCCAGGTCAGCGAAGAAAAGATGAAACAGGTGATCGTCGCCGCCCTGCAAAAACGCGAGTGGACGGTGCAACGCCTGAGCCCGCAACTGGTGCAGGCCGAGATCACCGTACGCGGCCAGTTCTACGCCGCCATCGACATCCGCTACACCCGCAACAGCTACGCCATCACCTACCGCGACAGCCGCGACCTGGGCTACAAGGACGGCAAGATCCATCGCAACTACAACCGTTGGGTGAGCATGCTGGATCGGGATATTCTGGCGGGGTTGCGCTCGGCCGGAATGCAGTAAGGCCAGAAACGACAAAGGGCGCCTTTCGGCGCCCTCTTCACAAACAGGTTGGCTTGTCATCGCCGCTTCCTGCCTGGCTCTGCGATGGCTGGTTACCCAGGATCCTCAGAGTCTCACAAGCCCCTTTCGGGAACTCGGGCAGTATGCCTGAAAACGGGTTACCTGCAATCAGTGGCAAAACGCCGCCCACTCGTATCCCGCTTTATCGCAACCCAAGCGCACTGCGCACCGCCGCTTTTATCGCCGAAAACTGGTCATGGGTAAGTTCGGCGATTTTGTAAGTTCGTTTGCCATGACGATCTTTACTTTTGATTCGGTCTAATCGGCCCAAGCTGACTGTCGCGACAATATCGCATTTAGCCCAGCAGATCGGGTTCGCTCCGTGAAGGTGGCTATCAAGCTGCAAATGATGCTCCAACACCTGCTGTGGAGCAGTAGTACTCAGGGGTACCACCGTTACGAGCAGCTTATTAGTTCGGTGTTTGCGTATCACAATAACGGGTCGAATCTTGATGATTTCCGGAACCTCATAGCCACGAAAATCACAAATCAACACGCTGCCCTCCTTGGGCTGATAGAGAAGTGCCATCCATATCCACTCGCCTGAAAAAAGCGATTTTGCGCAAAATCCCGGCAAATAACTAAGCTGGTTGCGTTACCTGATATGTGACCCGGCCTACACCGATGCCCTACGCGTCAACAACTCCACAAACCCCTTCGCCATCGGTGTTTGCGCGCCCTTGCGTTGCACCAGCCACACTGCCGTCACTGCCTGCGGGTCGAGCAGGGTGCGATAGACCACACCATCGATGCGGATGCGCTGGTAGGACGCCGGCAGCACCGATACGCCCAACCCCGCCGCCACCAGCCCAATGATGGTCATTGCTTCCCCTGCCTCTTGGGCAAAGTGCGGGCTGAACCCGGCATCGCGGGCCAGGTTGAGCAATTGCGCGTACAGGCCGCTGCCGTAACTGCGCGGGAAGAACACAAAAGGCTCCTCGGCCAATTGCTCCAGGTGCAAGCCGCGCTCGCTGCCTTGGGCCAAAGGATGGCCGGCGCTCAGTACCGCGACTAATGGCTCGCGCATCAACTCGATCACGTTCAGTGAGTCGGGCAGGGGCAAGGGCCGCATCAGCCCCACCTGAATCGACTCATCCACCAGCGACTCGGCCACTTGGGTGCTGCTCATTTCTTGCAAGTTCAGATGCACCGCCGGGAATGCCTGGCGGAAGGCAAAGATCGCCTGGGGAATGCTGGCGTTGAACGGCGCAGACGAGGTGAAGCCGATCTTCAACTCACCCAGCTCGCCCAACTGCGCACGCCGCGCCACATCTGCCGCCTTGTCGACTTGGGCCAGCACCAGCCGTGCCTCTTGCAAGAACAAGCGCCCTGCCTCGCTCAGCTCGACCCGACGATTGGTGCGCTCGAACAAGCGTGCGCCCAGCTCGTGTTCCAGCGCCTGGATCTGCTGGCTCAGGGGTGGCTGCGAGATGCCCAGTACCTGCGCGGCGCGGCCGAAGTGCAGTTCTTCAGCGACGGCGATGAAGTACCGCAGGTGACGTAATTCCATGCATACCTCATTAGGTCGTAAAACCTATCAAACAGGTCGAACAATATATTGGAAAGAATCATTAGCCAGCTATATTCTTTTTTGCATTGTCAGTCCTGGCAGACTTTCCTCCCCGAGGTCCCCCGTGAATCCTGCTGTTGCTCCACTTGCCCAACACACCCCGCCCTCAGCCCTCGATGAGGTGGTGGCGCAGCTCAACGACGCGTACATCGAAAAAGGCACGCCGATGTTCATGCGCACGGTGCTGGCGCTGTTCTCCGGTGGCTTTGCTACTTTTGCCTTGTTGTATTGCGTGCAGCCGATGATGCCGGCGCTGTCCCACGAGTTCTCCATCAATGCCGCGCAAAGCAGCCTGATTCTTTCCGTTGCGACGGCAATGCTCGCCTGCGGCCTGCTGATCACCGGGCCGATCTCCGACAGGCTGGGGCGCAAGCCGGTGATGGTTGCCGCGTTGTTCTGTGCGGCGCTGGCCACCATCGCCAGCGGCTTGATGCCGAGCTGGGAAGGCATTCTGTTGATGCGCGCACTGGTGGGCCTGTCCTTGAGCGGCCTGGCCGCCGTGGCCATGACCTACCTCAGCGAAGAGATCCACCCGCAGCACATCGGCCTGGCCATGGGCCTGTACATCGGCGGCAACGCGATTGGCGGCATGAGCGGGCGCCTGATCATCGGCGTGTTGATCGATTCTGTCAGCTGGCACACCGCAATGCTGATCATCGGCGCTCTGGCGTTGATCGCAGCCACGGTGTTCTGGAAGATCCTCCCCGAATCGCGCAACTTCCGCGCCAGCAGCCTCAAGCCGCGCAGCCTGGTGGACGGCTTTGTCATGCACTTCAAGGACGCCGGCCTGCCGTGGCTGTTTCTCGAAGCCTTCCTGCTGATGGGCGCCTTCGTGACGATGTTCAACTACATCGGCTATCGCCTGCTGGCCTCACCCTATGAGCTGAGCCAGGCGGTGGTGGGCCTGCTGTCGCTGGTGTACCTCTCGGGCATCTACAGCTCGGCCAAGATCGGCTCCCTGGCCGACCGCCTCGGCCGCCGCCGCGTGCTGTGGGGCACCATCGTGCTGATGCTCGCCGGCATGGCCCTGACGCTATTCACGCCTTTGTGGCTGGTGGTGCCGGGCATGCTGGTGTTCACCTTCGGGTTCTTCGGCGCCCACTCGGTCGCCAGCAGCTGGATCGGCCGCCGTGCGGTGAAAGCCAAGGGGCAGGCGTCGTCGCTGTACCTGTTCTGCTACTACGTGGGATCGAGCATTGCCGGGACGGCGGGTGGGTTCTTCTGGCACTTTGCCGGGTGGAACGGGATTGGCGGGTTTATCGTCGCGCTGCTGATTGGCGCGTTGCTGGTGGCATTGAAGCTGGCGAAGTTGCCGCCACTGGGAAATATGCGGACCTGACGCAATTTGCTTTATGTGGGAGCGGGCTTGCTCGCGAATGCGGTGGTCCAGTGACGAATTTGTCGACTGACACTGCGCATTCGCGAGCAAGCTCGCTCCCACATTTGTTTTGTGTTCATCCATGAAAAAGCCCGGCTTCAAACCGGGCTTTTTCGTCATTCGTGGTATTGCGCCGACAGTTCGTGCACTGCGCGCAGGAACGCACCGGCATGCTCCGGGTTCACTTCCGGGGTGATGCCGTGGCCGAGGTTGAACACGTGCCCGGTGCCCTTGCCATAGCTGGCGAGGATGCGACCTACCTCGGTACGGATCGCTTCTGGCTTGGCGTACAGCACGGTCGGGTCCATGTTGCCTTGCAGGGCCACCTGGTTGCCGACGCGGCGGCGCGCTTCACCAAGGTCGCAGGTCCAGTCCAGACCCAATGCATCGGCACCAGCATCGGCGATGCTTTCCAGCCACAGGCCGCCTTTGGTGAACATGATCACCGGAACCTTGCGGCCTTCGTGTTCACGGATCAGGCCGCTGACGATCTTGCGCATGTAGGCCAGGGAGAACTCCTGGTACGCCGCCGCCGACAGGTTGCCACCCCAGGTGTCGAAAATCTGTACCGCTTGGGCGCCCGCCATGATCTGGCCGTTGAGGTAGGACGTGACCGACTGCGCCAGCTTGTCCAGCAAAAGGTGCATGGCTTGCGGGTTGTCGTAGAGCATGGCCTTGGTCTTGCGGAAGTCTTTCGACGAGCCGCCTTCGACCATGTAGGTGGCCAGGGTCCATGGGCTGCCGGAGAAGCCGATCAGCGGCACGCGGCCGTTGAGCTCGCGGCGGATGGTGCTGACAGCGTCCATCACGTAGCCCAGGTCTTTGTGTGGATCAGGGATCGGCAGGGCTTCGATATCGGCCAGGGTGCTGACGACTTTCTTGAAACGCGGGCCTTCGCCGGTTTCGAAGTACAGGCCTTGGCCCATGGCGTCGGGGATGGTGAGGATATCGGAGAAGAGGATGGCCGCGTCCAGTTGTGGGTAGCGGTCCAGCGGCTGCATCGTGACTTCGCAGGCGAACTCCGGGTTCATGCACAGGCTCATGAAATCGCCCGCATTGGCGCGACTGGCGCGGTATTCCGGCAGGTAGCGACCAGCTTGACGCATCATCCACACCGGGGTGACGTCTACGGGTTGCTTGAGCAGGGCACGAAGGAAACGGTCGTTCTTGAGGGCAGTCATGTCGGCATCCGCAAAAAAAGTGCGGGCATTTTCTCAGAGCGCGACGCAAAAGGCACGGAATGCACCGTGCCTTTTGTCTATCGGGTCAATTTGTCGCGGACATGAACACAACGCAAAACCAATGTGGGAGCGGGCTTGCTCGCGAAAGCGGTGGCCCAGTCGAAACATCTGGTGACTGATATACCGCATTCGCGAGCAAGCCCGCTCCCACATTGTTGATCCCCATTTCAACTGGGGATCGGGATCAGACTTGCAGGTAGTCCAGGATACCTTCGGCGGCGTTACGGCCTTCGAAGATCGCGGTTACTACCAGGTCAGACCCGCGCACCATGTCGCCACCGGCGAAGATTTTCGGGTTGCTGGTCTGGTGCTTGTACTGGCCTTGTTCCGGGGCTACAACGCGGCCCTGGCTGTCGGTCTGGATTTCGAACTGCTCGAACCACGGCGCCGGGCTTGGGCGGAAGCCGAAGGCGATGACCACGGCGTCGGCCGGGATGATCTCTTCGGAACCCGGAATCGGCTCGGGGCTGCGACGCCCACGGGCATCCGGTTCGCCAAGACGAGTCTCGACCACCTTCACGCCTTCCACACGGTCTTCACCGACAATGGCGATCGGCTGGCGGTTGTAGAGGAACTTCACGCCTTCTTCCTTGGCGTTCTTCACCTCTTTGCGCGAGCCGGGCATGTTGGCTTCGTCACGGCGATAAGCACAGGTCACCGACTTGGCGCCCTGGCGGATCGACGTGCGGTTGCAGTCCATCGCGGTGTCGCCACCGCCCAGTACCACGACCTTCTTGCCCTTCATGTCGACGAAATCTTCCGGCGACTTTTCAAAGCCCAGGTTGCGGTTGACGTTGGCGATCAGGAAGTCGAGCGCGTCATACACGCCCGGCAAGTCCTCACCGGCAAAGCCGCCCTTCATGTAGGTGTAGGTGCCCATGCCCATGAACACGGCATCGTATTCAGCGAGCAATTGCTCCATGGTGATGTCTTTGCCGATTTCGGTATTGAGGCGGAACTCGATACCCATGCCGGTGAACACTTCACGACGGTGGCTCAGTACGGTTTTTTCCAGCTTGAACTCAGGAATACCGAAGGTCAGCAGGCCACCGATTTCCGGATTTTTGTCGAACACCACCGGGGTCACGCCGCCACGCACCAACACGTCGGCACACCCAAGGCCTGCCGGGCCCGCGCCGATGATCGCGACGCGCTTGCCGGTCGGCTTGACCTTGGACATGTCCGGGCGCCAGCCCATGGCGAACGCGGTGTCGGTGATGTACTTCTCCACCGAACCGATGGTTACCGCGCCAAAACCGTCGTTGAGGGTGCACGCCCCTTCACACAAGCGGTCTTGCGGGCACACCCGGCCGCAGACTTCCGGCAGGGTGTTGGTCTGGTGCGACAGCTCGGCGGCGGCGAGGATGTTGCCCTCGGCCACCAGTTTGAGCCAGTTGGGAATGAAGTTGTGCACCGGGCACTTCCATTCGCAATACGGGTTACCGCACCCCAGGCAACGGTGGGCCTGGTCGGCCGAGTGCTGGGGTTTGAAGGGTTCGTAGATCTCCACGAACTCTTTCTTGCGTTGACGCAACAGTTTCTTCTTCGGATCTTTGCGCCCGACATCGATGAACTGGAAGTCGTTATTCAGACGTTCAGCCATGTTAAAACCTCATCAAACTGTTCAGGCGCATATCACTGCGGGTTGGCACGGATGCTGGAAAGCAACGATTTCAGGTTGGCAGCCTTGGGCTTGACCAGCCAGAAACGACGCAGGTAATCATCGAGGTTTTCGGCGAGGTTACGACCCCATTCGCTGCCGGTTTCCTCGACGTACTCGTCCAGCACGTGCTGCAAGTGGTTCCGGTAGGATTCCATGGCTTCGCCGCTGATGCGCTGGATCTCGACCAACTCGTGGTTGACCTTGTCGACGAAGGTGTTGTCCTGATCGAGCACGTAGGCGAAACCGCCGGTCATGCCCGAACCGAAGTTGTAACCGGTCTTGCCCAGTACCGCGACAAAGCCTCCGGTCATGTACTCGCAGCAGTGATCGCCAGTGCCTTCCACCACGGTGTGGGCACCGGAGTTACGCACGGCGAAACGCTCACCGGCGGTACCTGCGGCAAACAGCTTGCCACCGGTGGCGCCGTACAGGCAGGTGTTGCCGATGATGGCACTGTCCTGGGTCTTGTACACGCTACCAGCCGGCGGAACGATGACCAGCTTGCCGCCGGTCATGCCCTTGCCCACGTAGTCGTTGGCGTCGCCTTCCAGGTACATGTGCAGGCCACCGGCGTTCCACACGCCGAAGCTCTGGCCCGCAGTGCCCTTGAAGCGGAAGGTGATCGGCGCTTTCGCCATGCCCTGGTTGCCGTGCTTGCGCGCGATTTCGCCGGAGATGCGTGCGCCGATGGAGCGGTCGCAGTTGCAGATATCCAGGGCGAACTCGCCACCGCTGGCGTCGTTGATCGAGGCGCCGGCCATTTCGACCATTTTCTCGGCCAACAGGCCTTTGTCGAACGGTGGGTTGCGGTCCACCTGGCAGAATTGTGGCTTGTCTGCCGGGATGTGATCGCTGCCCAACAACGGCGTGAGGTCCAGATGTTGTTGCTTGGCAGTCTGGCCTTCGAGGATGTCCAACAGGTCGGTGCGACCAATCAGCTCTTCCAGCGAGCGCACGCCCAGCTTGGCCAGCCACTCACGGGTCTCTTCGGCGACGTAGGTGAAGAAATTCACCACCATGTCGACGGTGCCGATGTAGTGATCCTTGCGCAGTTTTTCGTTCTGAGTCGCCACGCCGGTGGCGCAGTTGTTCAGGTGGCAGATGCGCAGGTATTTGCAGCCCAGGGCGATCATGGGCGCGGTGCCGAAGCCGAAGCTTTCGGCGCCGAGGATTGCGGCCTTGATCACATCGAGGCCGGTTTTCAGGCCGCCGTCGGTCTGTACCCGCACCTTGCCGCGTAGGTCGTTGCCGCGCAGGGTCTGGTGGGTTTCGGCCAGGCCGAGCTCCCAGGGTGCACCGGCGTACTTGATCGAGGTCAGCGGCGAAGCGCCGGTGCCGCCGTCGTAGCCGGAGATGGTGATCAGGTCGGCATAGGCCTTGGCCACACCGGCGGCAATGGTGCCGACGCCGGCTTCTGCCACCAGTTTCACCGAGACCAGGGCCTGCGGGTTGACTTGTTTGAGGTCGAAGATCAGCTGCGACAAGTCTTCAATCGAGTAGATGTCATGGTGCGGCGGTGGCGAAATCAGGGTCACGCCCGGTACGGCGTAACGCAGCTTGGCGATCAGGCCGTTGACCTTGCCGCCTGGCAATTGCCCGCCCTCACCCGGCTTGGCGCCTTGGGCAACCTTGATCTGCAGCACCTCGGCATTGACCAGGTACTCCGGGGTCACACCGAAACGGCCGGTGGCCACCTGCTTGATCTTCGAGCTTTTGAGCGTGCCGTAGCGCGCCGGGTCTTCGCCGCCTTCGCCGGAGTTGGAACGCGCACCCAGGCGGTTCATGGCTTCGGCCAGGGCTTCGTGAGCTTCCGGCGACAAGGCGCCCAGGGAAATACCGGCGGAGTCAAAGCGCTTGAGGATCGACTCCAGCGGCTCGACCTGGCTGATGTCCATCGGCGTGTCCAGGGTTTTCACCTTGAACAGGTCACGGATCATCGACACCGGGCGGTTATCCACCAGGCTCGTGTATTCCTTGAACTTGGCGTAGTCGCCCTGCTGCACAGCGGCTTGCAGGGTGTTGACCACGTCCGGGTTGTAGGCGTGGTATTCGCCACCGTGCACGAACTTGAGCAGGCCACCTTGCTGGATCGGCTTGCGCGCGCTCCAGGCCTCCAAGGCCAGGGCTTTCTGTTCGGCTTCGATGTCGACGAAACGCGCACCCTTGATGCGGCTTGGCACGCCACGGAAACTCAGCTCGCAGACTTCTTCGGACAGGCCGATGGCTTCGAACAACTGCGCGCCACGGTACGAGGTGACCGTGGAGATGCCCATCTTCGACAGGATCTTCAGCAGGCCCTTGGTGATGCCCTTGCGGTAGTTCTTGAACACCTCGTAGAGGTCGCCCAGCACTTCACCGGTACGGATCAGGTCACCCAGCACTTCGTACGCGAGGAACGGGTACACCGCCGAAGCGCCGAAACCGATCAGCACCGCAAAGTGATGCGGGTCGCGGGCGGTGGCGGTTTCCACGAGGATGTTGGAGTCGCAGCGCAGGCCTTTTTCGGTCAAGCGGTGGTGCACCGCGCCGGTCGCCAGGGAGGCGTGGATCGGCAACTTGCCAGGCGCGATGTGGCGGTCGGTCAGTACGATCTGGGTACGACCGGCACGCACGGCCTCTTCAGCCTGGTCAGCAACGTTACGCACCGCGGCTTCAAGGCCCAGGCTTTCGTCGTAGTTCAGGTCGATGATCTGGCGGTCGAAGCCTGGACGCTCCAGGGTCATCAGCGAGCGCCACTTGGCCGGGGAAATGACCGGCGAGCTGAGGATCACGCGGGACGCATGCTCAGGCGATTCCTGGAAGATGTTGCGCTCGGCACCGAGGCACACTTCCAGGGACATCACGATGGCTTCACGCAGCGGGTCGATCGGCGGGTTGGTCACCTGCGCGAACTGCTGGCGGAAATAGTCGTACGGCGTGCGCACGCGCTGGGACAGCACGGCCATTGGCGTGTCATCGCCCATGGAGCCGACGGCCTCGTAGCCTTGCTCACCGAGCGGGCGCAGCACCTGGTCGCGCTCTTCGAACGTGACCTGGTACATCTTCATGTATTGCTTGAGCTGGTCGACGTCGTAGAAAGCCGAACCGTGGTCGTTGTCTTCCATGGTCGCCTGGATGCGCAGGGCGTTCTTGCGCAGCCATTGCTTGTATGGGTGACGCGACTTCAAACGGTTGTCGATGGCATCGGTGTCGAGGATCTGCCCGGTTTCGGTGTCTACCGCCAGGATCTGGCCAGGGCCGACACGGCCTTTGGCGATCACGTCTTCTGGCTTGTAGTCCCACACGCCGATTTCCGAGGCGAGGGTGATGAAACCGTTGGTGGTGGTCACCCAGCGCGCCGGGCGCAGGCCGTTACGGTCAAGCAGGCACACCGCGTAGCGGCCGTCGGTCATGACCACGCCGGCCGGGCCGTCCCACGGCTCCATGTGCATCGAGTTGTACTCGTAGAACGCACGCAGGTCCGGGTCCATGGTCTCGACGTTCTGCCACGCAGGCGGAATGATCATGCGCACGCCACGGAACAGGTCGATGCCGCCGGTGACCATCAGTTCGAGCATGTTGTCCATGCTGGAGGAGTCGGAACCCACGCGGTTGACCAGCGGGCCGAGCTCTTCGAGGTCCATCAAATCGTTGGCGAACTTGGTGCGACGGGCCTGGGCCCAGTTGCGGTTGCCGGTGATGGTGTTGATCTCGCCGTTGTGGGCGAGGAAGCGGAATGGCTGGGCCAGCGGCCATTTCGGCAGGGTATTGGTGGAGAAGCGCTGGTGGAACACGCAGATCGCGGTTTGCAGGCGCTCATCGCTCAGGTCTGGATAGAAGGCGGTGAGGTCCGCCGGCATCATCAGGCCTTTATAAATGATGGTCTTGTGGGAAAAGCTGCAGATGTAGTGGTCGGTGTCGGCGGCGTTGAGCACCGACGAACGACGACGGGACGTGAACAGCTTGATCGCCATGTCCTGGTCGCTCAGGCCATCGCCTGCGATGAACACTTGTTCGATCTGCGGCAGGCGCTCCAGGGCCAGGCGGCCGAGTACGCTGGTGTCGATGGGCACTTTGCGCCAGCCGACGATGTGCAGGCCGGCGGCGGCGATCTCGCGGTTCATGTTCTCGCGAGCGGCTTCGGCCTTTACCGGGTCCTGGTTGAAAAACACCATGCCCACGGCGTACTGCTTGGGCAGTTCGACCGCAAATTGCTCTTGGGCGACAGCGCGCAGGAACTGGTCGGGCTTTTGAATCAGCAAGCCACAGCCGTCACCGGTCTTGCCGTCGGCGTTGATCCCACCGCGGTGGGTCATGCAGGTCAGGGCCTCGATGGCCGTTTGCAAAAGGGTATGACTGGGTTCGCCCTGCATGTGGGCTATCAGGCCGAAACCGCAGTTATCCTTGAATTCATCGGGTTGGTACAGACCTGCTTTCATAGACACTTTCTCACCAGGCTGCCTCTTTTACCGAGGCAAATTTCTTTTCAATTCAACCGGTTACCTTCCACGCCGAACGTACGCCGGCTTAGCGGGGGCAAAAGGGAGGTCATTGTACACACCGACACAGACGCTCACAAATTTAGCGACGAAATGTCGCAAATCTATGTCGCATTTATGAAAGGTTTAAAGCGATATGCTGTGCTAGTCAAAACTTTTTTAATTTTGACCGCTACGACTCAAAAGCCACTGTGACGCAGACACCACAAAGCGCGCGGTCTCGGGAGACTGCACGCACTTGCGGATTTTTTTGAGGTGCCGGGAGGGCGGCCTGGGTAAGGCCGCCGGATCTTCAGCGAGTTGCTGCCAGTTCTTGTTGAACGCTGGCAACAGTGCGAGGCCAAGGTTTACCAGCCTGAACCTTCGCTGGCAAGGCTTTGATGGCAGAATCGGCTGCGGCGCGGCTTGGGAAGCTGCCGTAGGTGATCACGTAGAGAGGCTTGCCGTTGAGCACTTTCTTGAAATAACGGTACTGGCCGCCCTGCTCTTTGACGAACGCCTGGGCGTTGGCTTCGGAGCTGGTGCCGAGGATCTGTACCACAAAGTTGCCGGTAGGCTGGCTGCTGTACCAGCTGCTGCCAGCAGCGCCGGCCTTGGCGACGGTGGCGGCTGGTTTTTCCGCAGGCTTGGCGGCCGGGGCTGGTTTGGCGGCTGGCGCCGGTGCAACAGGCTTGGCCACCGGAGCAGGCTTGGCGGTAGCAACGGTCGGCGCCGGCGTCGGAGCAGGCTTGGCGGTAGCAACGGTCGGCGCCGGCGTCGGAGCAGGCTTGGCGACCGGTGCAACCGGCGTCGCTGGCACACCAGCCGGTACGCCCGCAGGTGGTGCGGTGGTGGTCACGGTTGGCGGCGTAGCGCTGGAGCCTTCCACCGGCACACCGTCGTCGCCTTCGGAGATGCCACCGGCTTCTTCGGCCAGAGGGCCGCGCATCACAGGTTGGCCGACCATCGGCAGGTTGGTCGGTTGGCCGGAGTTGGCAAATTCGACGTTTGGCGTGGGCTTGCCCAGTGGCAACTGCGCCTGTTCGGTTGGCGCGCCGGTGGTTGTCGGTGCTTTGTTGCGGCCCGGGATCAACCAGGCGGCGGCAACAGCGACCACGACAACGGCGGAAATAGCCAATACGTGCTTCTTAGGCATAGTGAACCCCATCTTTGGACGCTTGACCGCAGAGCGGCTGGCAATCATGGCTTCGATCATGGCATCGCGGGCAACCTGGTTGATGTTTCCAGGCCAGCCATCGGAGCTTTCGTGAATATCAGAGATCTGCGCAGCGGTGAAAAGTTCGATACCCGCCCCGGCGCCTTCAAGGCGTTGTGCCAGGTATTCGCGGGTTTCTTCCTCTTCGTACGGCTGCAACTCGATGACGTGGAACAGCTCCTGCTCACCACTGATCTGCTCCAGATCGGCGATCAGCGACGACTCACCGAACAGGAACACATGCGGGCGACCTTCCGGCGTACCCGCCGCCAGCGCCAGCAGCGCTTCCAGGGCGGACTCGTCGAGCTGCTCGGCGTCGTCTACCAGCAGGTAGACTTCCTGGCCGGTCAGGCCCAGTTGCACCACCTGCTTGAGAATCGCATTCGGCTCGGCATTGGAGACGTCCAACGCCTGCGCTACCTGGCGCAGTACGCCAGCCGCATCACCGGCACCGCGGGCCGATACCACCACGCTCTGCACCGATTGTTTGTTGGTGCTGGCCACCAGCGCCTGGCGCAGCAAGGTCTTGCCGCTGCCCAGAGGACCGGTGACCACCAGCAGCAACTGGCTGTAGCGCGCGAGGTGATGCAACTGCCCAAGCACCGGTTTGCGCTGGGCGGGGAAGAATTTGAAACCCGGCACCCGTGGAGCAAAGGGGTCGTGGCTCAAGTGGTAATGGCCGAGGAACGCCTCGTCGGCATGCAAACTAGTCATCGGGTCTTATTAACCTTTGAGCTGGGCCAGGGCGCGGTAATCCGCTCCCAGCGTGGCCTGTAGAATCTCTTTTGGATAATCGTCGGTCACCACGGCTTCGCCCATGTGGCGCAGCAGTACCAGTCGAAGTCGACCGTCGATCACTTTCTTGTCTATCGCCATATGTTCAAGGAAATCCGCCTCGGTCATCTCCGCAGGCGGAACAACCGGCAAACCGGCACGTTGGAATAGGCGGATACCGCGATCACGCTCTTGGGCGCTGATCCAGCCCAGGCGCTGCGACATCTCCAATGCCATCACGGTGCCAGCCGCTACGGCTTCCCCATGCAACCACACACCATAGCCCATGTGCGTTTCGATCGCATGGCCGAAGGTGTGGCCCAGGTTCAGCGTGGCCCGCACACCGGACTCGCGCTCGTCGGCGTTGACCACCAGCGCCTTGGCCGCGCAGGAGCGGGAAATCGCTTCGGTGAGCGCTACCTGATCGAGGCCGCGCAAGGCGTCCATGTGCTCTTCCAGCCAGGTCAGGAACGGCTCATCGCAGATCAGCCCGTACTTGATGACTTCCGCCAGGCCCGCCGACAACTCGCGCGGCGGCAAGGTGTTGAGGGTGGCCGTGTCGATCAACACAGCTTGGGGCTGGTAGAACGCGCCGACCATATTCTTGCCCAGCGGGTGGTTGATACCGGTCTTGCCGCCCACCGACGAGTCGACCTGGGACAGCAAGGTGGTCGGCACCTGGATAAAATCCACGCCGCGCTGGTAGCAGGCCGCGGCAAAACCGGCCATGTCGCCAATCACACCGCCGCCCAAGGCGACCACGGTGGTTCGACGGTCATGGCGCGCAGTCAGCAGGCCATCAAAGATCAGTTGCAGGGTTTCCCAGTTTTTGTGGGCTTCGCCGTCAGGCAACACCACGGAGATCACCGAGTATGCCGCCAGGCTGCGGCTCAAACGCTCAAGATACAGCGGCGCGACCGTTTCGTTGGAGATGATCGCCACCTGCCGGCCGGCAATATGCGGCGCAAGCAGTTCGGGCTGGTCCAACAGACCTGCGCCAATGTGGATCGGGTAGCTGCGCTCGCCTAGATCGACCTTAAGTGTCTGCATGTGTCCCCGCGTTGAAGATGGAGTGACGACCGGCACTGTCGATATCTCGACACCGCCTGGTGGCTCTACGCCATACCTTACAAGGTGATGGCGCGCCGCCGAGAATAGCGCATTTCGGGCCAGGCTTTAACGGGGTGGCAACCGTTGCAGGCGCTCAAGGATGTCGAGTACGACCATCCGAGGTGGCCGCTCATCGGTTTCTACCACCAGATCGGCGATTTCCCGATACAGCGGGTCGCGCAGCGCCAGCAGGTCCCGCAGGGTTTTGGCCGGGTCGGCAGTGCGCAGCAACGGGCGATTGCGATCACGGGCGGTACGGCCCACCTGCTGTTCGACCGATGCGTGCAAATACACCACGCGACCACCGGCATGCAGCGCCCGACGGTTTTCATCGCGCATGACAGCGCCACCGCCGGTCGCCAATACCACGCCATCGCAGCCGCACAGCTCGGCAATCATCGCCTGCTCGCGGTCACGAAAGCCCAGTTCGCCTTCTTTATCGAAGATCCATGGGATATTGGCACCCGTGCGCAATTCAATTTCCTTGTCGGAATCTTTGAACGGCAGGCGCAGCTCTTTGGCCAGCAAACGGCCGATGGTGCTTTTTCCAGCCCCCATCGGCCCTACAAGAATCAAATTTCGCACAGAATCAACGACTCACAGCAATCGCCTGGTTATTCATGATACGCGGAGTCAGGAATACCAGCAGCTCGGATTTTTTCTCCGCCAGCACATCGCGCCGGAAAAGGCGGCCAAGATACGGCACATCGCCCAAAAATGGCACTTTATCTACCACTTTGCTTTGGGTATTGGAGAAAACCCCGCCAATGACGATGGTCTCGCCATCCCTGACCAGAACCTTGGCGTTGACCTCGTTTTTCTTGATCGGCGGCACATCATTGAGCCGGTTCAGGTAATCGGGCTCATCCTTGGTGACCTTGACCGCCATGATCACATGGTCGTCGGGGGTGATTTGCGGCGTGACCTCCAGCGACAGCGAAGCCTCCTTGAACGACACCGAGGTGGCGCCCTGGGAGGTGGATTCCTGATAAGGAATTTCGGTGCCTTTGAGGATGCGCGCCGTCTCTTTGTCGGAGGTGACGACTTTGGGTTGCGAGACGATTTCACCGTTGCCGGTTTTTTCCATGGCGGTCAGCTCAAGGTCCAACAACAGGTTGTCGGTGATGTAGGCGATCCCCAGGCCGGAGGTTCCGGCCAGCGACCCCAAGTCGACAAAGGGTGAACTGGGCGGGTTTTGCGGCGGCTCGGCGCCGTCTGCCTGCGGCTTGGCAATACCGCCAACGCCGCCACTGCCACGGGTGAGCCGCCCACCCCAGCGCACACCCAGGCTTTTGTCGTAGTCGACATTGGCCTCCACAATCCGCGCCTCGATCATGACCTGGCGTACGGGGATATCCAGTTGCGCCACGATGCGCCGCAGTTCTTCGAGCCGCTCGCCAGTCTGGTAGGCAATGATGTTGTTGGTGCGGTCATCCACCGCCACCGAACCGCGCTCATCGGTGGCGCCCTCAAAGCCGGTCACCGACTGAAACAGCTTGGCCAGGTCGGCAGCCTTGGCGTAATTGACCTGCAGCAGCTCCCGCCGCAAGGGCGCCAGCTCAGCCATCTGCTTGCGCGACTCCAGTATCAACAGCTCGCGAGCAGCCAACTCATCGGCGGGCGCCACCAGCAACACGCCCGCCTTGACCCGCTTGTCCAAGCCCTTGGTTTGCAGCACCAGGTCCAGCGCCTGGTCCCAGGGCACATCCTTGAGCCGCAAGGTGATCGAGCCCTGCACCTCATCGCTGGTCACCAGGTTGAGCCCGGCGACATCGGCGATTTGCTGCAATACCGCGCGCAGGGCGATGTCCTGGAAGTTCAGAGTCAGTTTGGCGCCTGTATAGCTGACCGACGAGGCACTGTCGGGCGGCGGCAGCTGGATCAGCTCCAGGCGATTGGGCACAGCAGTAGCCATCGGTGCCGTGAACGCTATCCATAGCGCCACACCGAAGGACGAGAAGGTCCTTTTCATTGTTTGATTCCGTTATGAGTTGACGTTCAGCACAAGGGTTCGCGGGCGTTGCAACCAAGCGCCCTGTCCATCGGGAAACAGCTCCACCAGCTCGACAGCCGCGTCTTGAATGGCCGTGACCTGGCCATGATCCGGCCCCAGATAATCACCCACCGCCAGTCGATACACCCTGGCTCCAGCGCGCAGCAAGGCGAAAGCCTGCACACCCCTGGACAGAGTGCCGACCATTTCGAACTGCTCCAGCCGCATACCCTCCAACAGCCCACGTGGCCGGGTGAAATCCGGTGCAAGAGCGGGCCGGCCGGGCACATGGACTGCTTGCAAGGCAGGCGCCTTGAACGGGTCGCGCAGGGACGACGGGGCGTAGACAAATGGCGGCCCGAGATCGAGTACCTGACGGGCCTTGCCGTTTTGCTGGGCGCTGCGATAGGTCTTGGCGAGCATGTCCAGACGCAGCAAGGCGCCCTGATGCCCAAGCGTAACGTCCTGCACGGTGACTACCCGAGGCAACCCACCCAAGGCACTGACAAACGTCGCCAGGTCGTGGTAAGCCCCGGAGGCGCTATCTGCATGGGTTGTTCGACATAGAGCTGGCGAGGCATTTCATCCAGCACATTGATGCCTTCAACCCACACCCCATGGGCAGCCGCCAGCCGGGCCAGGTCTTCCAGCACGGCAGGCACCTCGGACTCGCCGGGCAATTGCCCGAGAAGGCTGGCAACGTTGTCTTCCATACTCCGCACCTGCTGGGTGCGCAGCTCAAGGCTGGCGGCCAAGCCGGTCTTTTCTGTGAGTTGCTGCTGCAGCGCCTGCTCCCGCGCCTCAAGCCCGTGCAATCGCTCCCGCTGCGGCCCGCCATGCGAAACCTCGCCTATCGCCAGCACCAGGCCGGCCAGCGCACAGCCAAGCAGCACCTTGCCCGGCAGGGACCATTTAGCAGCGTTGTCAGAGAGCGTGGAAAAATCGAGCCTGGGCAGGCTCATGGTTGCGCCTCGCTGGATTCCCCCTGGCGAACCATCAATTGGAATTCACTTTCGCCGCGCGCACCTTCGGCCTGCACGCGCTGCAGACGGGTCGAACTGGAGCCCTGGGCTGGCTTGAGCTGCTGCATCAAACGGGCGATATCCTGGTTGCTTTCAGCTGTGCCGCGGATGCTGATGGTGTCGCCGTTCGCAACCACCTCATGCAGATGAACACCTTCGGGCACCGCACGAGCCAATTGCTCGAACAATCGGGCCCCTGAAGAGCGGGCATCGTGCAGGTCCTGAACCACCTTCATGCGTTCGGCCAGTTGCTGGCTTCGCTCCTGAAGATCGTCGATGGTCTTGATGCGCGAGTCCTGGGTGGCGATGTGCTCTTCCAGGCGGCTGTTGCGGCTGACCTGCCGGTCTATCGCCTGGTCGATCACTTGATCAGCCAACCACAATGCCGCGAGCGCCACGCAGGCAAACGCCAGCAATAGCACCAACAGGTATTTGCGCCTGCGCTCCGCCAGCGCCTGGCGCCAAGGCAAAAGATTGATTCGTGTCATCCAGCGAAACTCCTCAGGGCCAGCCCGCAAGCTACTCCCATCCCTTGGGCATCCAAGGCCCATTGTGCACCATCGACTCTGTGACCCGGCGTGAAGCTGGCAAAATCCTGAAGGCAAGCGCGCTGCAATGCAAACCCTTCTACATCGACCACTCGCGGCACCAGCCCCGCCATGGCCAAAACCGCCTCGCGCGCTTCGACCTGCTCGCGCAGGCACGCCGCCAGCATCACCTCTACCCACTGCGGGCCTTGAACCGATGGCCCTTGAACCTGAAAGTCGATGGCCACTTCATCCAATGGATAAGGGATGAACTGGTCGGCTTCCATCTGGATCTTCCAGGCCATTTCCTCGTCGCTCAGGCCGGCGTCCATGTCAATCAGCCGGGTAATCACCGACGGGCCTGCAACCGCCACGGCGGCGTATCGGGCCGAGGAACCCAGGCGCGACAGTGCCTGTTGCAGCACGAGACCCACACACTCCAGGTCCAGCAGGGTGCCATCGACCACCGCGTGGGGCGGCAGCACTTGGGTGACGTAGCCCTGGACGCTGAAACCGCCGGATGAACGGCCCAGTTCGATCAGCTTGATACCGCTGTCATTGATATCGACCCCCAACACCGTGTCGACTTTTCGCCTGAAAAATCCCTTTCCCATAAAACTCCCCAAAACTTTCCCTGTCATACCGGCTGTCATCTCGCCTGACTGCTGCCAGGCACCTTGCATTCGGTCGGCTTGTTCAAGGCTCGCGAATGACGCCCCAAGCCGAAAAATGCTTTAATGCCCAGCGTTTTTTCCCGCTTTTTATCTGCTGCCCGGGTCGATCCATCGTTTGCCATGCATGCCCCGACGCGTAACTCTTTCTTTTCTCTGGAAATCCAAAAGCCTTGATTCGTCTGCTGAAGTTTTTCGGGTACTCCATTGTCGCCATCGTCTGCGGGCTGCTGCTCGTATTCAGCGGGGCCTACCTCTACCTTAGTCCGGGTTTGCCCTCCGTAGAGGCCCTCAGAAGTATCCAGTTGCAGATTCCTTTGCGGGTCTACAGCAGCGATGAAAAACTGATCGCGGAGTTCGGCGAAATGCGCCGCACACCGATCCGTTTTGCCGACATTCCGCCCAATTTCATCAGCGCTTTGCTGTCTGCCGAAGACGATAATTTTGCCAACCACTACGGCGTAGACCCCAGCAGCCTGGTGCGTGCAGCCACGCAATTGGTAAAAAGCGGACACATTCAATCCGGCGGCAGCACCATCACCATGCAGGTGGCGAAGAACTTCTTCCTTACCAGCGAGCGCAGCTTTTCCCGCAAGGCCACCGAAATCCTGCTGGCGCTGCAGATCGAACGCCAGCTGACCAAGGATGAAATCCTCGAGCTGTACGTCAACAAGATCTACTTGGGCAACCGCGCCTACGGCATCGAGGCCGCGTCCCAGGTCTACTACGGCAAGTCGATTCGTGACGCCAGCCTGGCGCAGATGGCCATGATTGCTGGCCTGCCCAAGGCGCCGTCGCGCTTCAACCCGCTGGCCAACCCGGCGCGCAGTAAAGAACGCCGCGACTGGATCCTGGGCCGCATGTACAAGCTGGGCAAGATCGACCAGGCCGCTTATGAAAGCGCCGTGGCCGAGCCATTGAACGCCAGCTATCACGTGCCGACGCCGGAAGTGAATGCACCCTATATCGCCGAAATGGCCCGCGCCGAGATGGTGGGCCGTTATGGCAGCGAGGCCTACACCGAAGGTTTCCGCGTCACCACGACGGTGCCGAGCAACTTGCAGGAAATCGCCAACCATTCGGTACATGAAGGCCTGATCACTTACGACCAGCGTCACGGCTACCGCGGCCCCGAGTCGCGCCTGCCAGGCAAGACCCTGAGTGCCTGGACCACCGAGTTGGGCAAACAGCGCTCGATCAGCGGCCTGGACCCGGCCATCGTTACCCAGGTATCCAAAGACGGTATCCAAGTGCTGACCCGCTCTGGCGAAGCCCATGTAGCCTGGGACAGCATGAAGTGGGCGCGTCCGTTCCTGAACACCAACAGCATGGGCCCGATGCCCAAGCAGCCCTCCGACGTGGCCCAGGTGGGTGACTTGATCCGCGTGCAACGCCAGAAGGATGACAGCCTCAAATTCAGCCAGGTGCCGCTCGCCCAGGGCGCGCTGGTGTCCCTGGACCCGCAGAACGGTGCAATTCGCGCGCTGGTCGGCGGCTTTGCCTTCGAGCAGAGCAACTACAACCGCGCTACCCAGGCCAAGCGCCAGCCGGGCTCCAGCTTCAAGCCATTCGTCTACAGTGCCGCGCTGGACAACGGCTACACCGCTGCCAGCCTGGTGAACGACGCGCCCATCGTGTTTGTCGATGAATACCTGGACAAGGTCTGGCGCCCGAAGAACGACACCAACACTTTCCTTGGCCCGATCCGTATCCGCGAGGCGCTGTACAAGTCGCGTAACCTGGTGTCGATTCGCCTGTTGCAGGCGATGGGCGTAGGCAAGACCATCGATTACATGACGCGCTTTGGCTTTGCCAAGTCTGACCTGCCACCGAACCTGTCCCTGGCCCTGGGTACCGCGACCCTCACGCCGATGGAAATCGCCACCGGCTGGAGCACCTTTGCCAACGGCGGCTACAAGATCGCGCCGTACCTGATCGACAAGATCGAAAGCCGCAATGGCGATACCCTGTTCACCGCCAACCCGCCACGGGTACCTGGCGATGTGGTCAATGGCGTGGCCGCCACCGACGGGCTCGCAGCACCGAGCAACGGCGGTATCACCATCGAGCCGACGCCAGGCACGCCAGCGGCCGCAAACGCCGACGCACCCGCTGAGCCGCAAGCGCCAGCAGTTGCCGAACGCATCGTGGATGGCCGTACCACCTATATCCTCAACAGCATCCTGCAAGACGTGATCAAGAAGGGCACCGGCCGCCGCGCACTGGCCCTGGGCCGTGCGGATATCGCCGGCAAGACCGGTACCACCAACGAATCCAAGGACGCCTGGTTCTCCGGCTACAACGGCGACTACGTGACCACCGTGTGGACCGGCTATGACCAGCCTGAAAGCCTGGGCCGCCGCGAGTTTGGTGGCACCGTCGCCCTACCGATCTGGATGAGCTACATGGGCGCAGCGCTCAAGGACAAGCCGCTGCACACCCAGCCGGAACCGGAAGGCATCCTTAGCCTGCGCATCGACCCCATCAGTGGCCGTGCGGCTTCGCCGAGCACGCCGAATGCGTACTTCGAGCTGTTCAAGAGCGAAGACACGCCGCCGTCGGTCAACGAACTGGGCAACGGCGTAGTGCCGGGCAGCCCGCTGCCGGCGGATGAAGGCGCGCCGATCGATTTGTTCTGACGGGTTTGATCGTTCCCACGCTCTGCGTGGGAATGCATCTTGTGACGCTCTGCGTCACGACCTTAAACGCAGACGCGGAGCGTCCAGGGCGGCATTCCCACGCAGAGCGTGGGAACGATCAGCCACAAAAAAGCCCCGACTGATCACTCAGCCGGGGCTTTTTGTTGGTGCGCTACAACAGCTTAGCCGTTGAACACATCATCCACGCTTTGCAGCGGGTAGTTCTTCGGATACGGCAGGGTGGCCACACCGGTCTCGATAGCGGCCTTGGCCACGGCATCGGAGATCAGGGTGATCAGGCGCTTGTCCATTGGTTTGGGAATGATGTACTCACGACCGAATTCCAGCTTGGCGCCACCGTAGGCGTCGCACACGTCCTGAGGTACCGGCAGCTTGGCCAGTTCACGCAGGGCGTTGGCAGCAGCCACTTTCATTTCTTCGTTGATGCGCTTGGCGCGAACGTCCAGGGCACCACGGAAGATGAATGGGAAGCCCAATACGTTGTTGACCTGGTTCGGGTAGTCCGAACGGCCGGTGGCCATGATCACGTCGCTGCGGGTGGCGTGGGCCAGCTCAGGCGCGATTTCCGGGTCCGGGTTGGAGCAGGCGAACACGATAGGGTTCGGCGCCATGGATTTGAGGCCTTCAGCGCTCAGCAGGTTCGGGCCGGACAGGCCAACGAACACGTCGGCACCGTCGAGGGCGTCAGCCAGGGTGCGCTTGGAGGATGGGTGGGCAAACATCGCCTTGTACTGGTTCAGGTCGGTACGCTCGGACTGGATCACGCCCTTGCTGTCGACCATGTAGATGTTTTCCAGCTTGGCGCCCATGCTGATGATCAGCTTCATGCAGGAAATGGCCGCGGCACCGGCGCCCAGGCAGACGATTTTCGCCTCGCTCAGGGTTTTGCCAGCGATTTCCAGGGCGTTGATCATGCCGGCTGCGGTAACGATCGCGGTGCCGTGCTGGTCATCGTGGAATACCGGAATGTCGCACTGCTCGATCAGGGCCTTTTCGATCTCGAAGCACTCAGGTGCCTTGATGTCTTCCAGGTTGATGCCACCGAACGTGATGGAAATGCGCTTGACGGTGTCGATGAAAGCCTGCGGGCTTTCGGAGTCGACTTCGATGTCGAACACGTCGATGCCGGCAAAGCGCTTGAACAGCACGCCCTTGCCTTCCATGACTGGCTTGGAAGCCAACGGGCCGAGGTTACCCAGGCCCAGAATCGCGGTGCCATCGGAAATCACTGCAACCAGGTTGCCTTTGCCGGTGTACTTGTACGCCAGCTCTGGGTCACGGGCGATTTCACGTACGGGTTCGGCAACACCAGGGCTGTAGGCCAGCGACAGGTCGCGGGCAGTGGCAGTGGCTTTGGTGAGCTCTACACTCAGCTTTCCTGGACGAGGATTGGCATGGTATTCGAGAGCGGCAGTTTTCAAATCAGACATATCGGCATTCCGCTTTTACTGTTGGTCGACGGACCGCCGAGGATACGCGTGTCGTAAAGTCCCTACAAGACTGGGCAGTCACAGGTGTCAAGGGCCCTGGGCTACGACTTTTGGCCAAGAGCCACGGGATACAAGGGCTCAACTGTTCACAATCGAAATAAAAAATGTCTACAATTTTTTATTCAAAGCGTCGATTTCAGCATGCCGGGGTCGGTTATTGGCAACAACCAGCGTGCTTGGCCTTTTTTCAGGCCGCCACGGCGGGAACGATCCTGCACCCAGCCACGCGCCTCCAGGGTACGGCCTTGCAGACCATTGAGCGTGGCCGTATCGAATTGGCTGATCAGCTCGGGCGCAATGCGTAATACCAGTGAACCCTGCAGTTCAATCCAGATTCCGCCACGATTTCGCTCAACCTTACTGACCCGACCAGCCACCAGCGCAAACCCGGAGCGCTTGAGATTCGCCACGCTTTGCACTGGCGATTGGCGCCACAGGCCGAGCCGTGCCTGGCGGGCGCTGTTTTCGGCGGCCTGCTGGCAGGCAACCAGGTCCACATTCGGCGCCACACCCACTTGGTACCCCAGGCCCTCGGCCAGCAGTTGCGCCTCCAGGTTCTCGCCATTGGCGCCGTAGAGGTGAGCCAGGGTGCGCCCGTAATGGTCTTTACCTTCGCGCCCCGGCACCAGGCCGACGCGCCCATCACTGGCCTTGACCAACGCCTGCAGGCGCTGGCGTGCGGCGACGGCAAATGGCTCGTCAGGGCGACCCTTCTTGCCGGTTTCCGGCGCATTGAAGCCGATCATGCGTACGCTGCGACCATCCTTGAGCCGCACCGTGTCGCCATCCACCACACGCTGCACCTCGACCCTGGCGATGGCCGCCGGGGCGGGGCAGAAGGCGTCGGCCTGAGCGGTCGCCAGCCAAATCCCAGGCACAAAAAAGGCGCCCACAAGGGACGCCTTTTTCAACAGCAGGTAAAAGCCCATAAGGCTCTTGAACCTTACTCTGCTGGAGTAGCAGCAGGCTTCTTGCCGAAAGCACCAAAGCGATCTGCGAAGCGCTGTACGCGGCCGCCGGTGTCCAGAGTTTTCTGCTTACCGGTGTAGAACGGGTGGCACTCGTTGCATACGTCAGTACCCAGTGGCTTGCACAGGTTCGAACGCGTTTCGAACTTGTTGCCGCAGCTGCAGGTAACTACGATGGTTTCGTACGCTGGATGGATATCGGCTTTCATGGCACTTCCTCAGGCTAGCGTGCCGCCACTCGACACTATTGTCGAATACCGCACGTAATTAGGCCGCGGATTCTACCAGACCTTTTTAATCGCGCAAGCGACGGCAATGGCCAAAAAACACCTTTCATCAGAAACTCACGGCACTGCGCCATCAATGTGGGAGCCGGGCTTGCCCCAATGCCAGTCAGTCAAGGGCTTGTTGTAGGAGCGAGCTTGCTCGCGAGAAACTCACAGGCGCTGCGTTGATTCAGGAAGCACGCGTTATCGTTGACGTTTTTCGCGAGCACGCTCGCTCCTACGGTAGGCGATTGCGGCAAGCCAGCTCCCACAAGATCCGAACCCAGTACTGGAGACGTGACACCCCCGGTCTGCTAGGCTCGCGCCCCTGCGCCACCGCTTGCCTATATAAATGAGACTCCTCGCGTGCCCGACGCCATTTTGCGCCTAGCCCTGCCCTCGCCCCTGCGCCGCCTGTTCGATTACCGGGCCCCGCCCGGCGTGTCGCGTGCACAGTTGCAGCCGGGCATGCGTGTGCGCGTGCCATTCGG
This sequence comes from Pseudomonas fjordensis, assembly GCF_976987115.1. Taxonomy (NCBI): domain Bacteria; kingdom Pseudomonadati; phylum Pseudomonadota; class Gammaproteobacteria; order Pseudomonadales; family Pseudomonadaceae; genus Pseudomonas; species Pseudomonas fjordensis. Next base: position 458,570 of record NZ_OZ336860.1, on the reverse strand, counting down.
GCGCCGGGAAATGATCGGTATTCTGGTGGAAGTCGCCGACCACAGCGAAGTGCCTGCCGAAAAGCTCAAGCCGGCAATTGCCCTGCTCGACGCCACGCCGCCGCTGCCGCCCGCACTGTTCAAGCTGTGCCTGTGGACCGCGCAGTATTACCAACACAGCCTGGGCGATACCTTGAGCTGGGCGCTGCCTGTGCTGCTGCGCCAGGGCGAACTGGCCGAAGCGCGCCAGGAGCGTTTCTGGTCGATGGTGCCCGGCGCACGCCTTGACGACCCGCGCATCGCCCGCGCCCCGCGCCAACGTGAGGCTCTGGCCACCTTGGCGCAGCACCCCCACGGCGTGGCCCATCAGCTATTAAGCAAGCTGATGCTGAGCAAAGACAGCCTCGACCTGCTGCTGGCCAAGGGCCTGGTGCAGGTGGAAATCCGCAAGCACGCCCCGGACCCGCGCCACGAACACTGGCTGGCCCAACCGGAGTTGCCGCTGAACGCCGAGCAACGCGCCGCGTATGAGGCGATTCGCGCCGGTTTCGACAGTTTTCACGCGTTCCTGTTGGCCGGCGTCACTGGCAGTGGCAAGACCGAAGTGTATTTGCAACTGATCCGCGAGACCCTGCAGGCCGGCAAGCAGGCACTGGTATTGATCCCGGAGATCAACCTGGGCCCGCAGACCGTGGCGCGGTTCGAGCAACGCTTCAATGCCCGCATCGCCCTGGTGCACTCGGCGGTCAATGACCGTGAACGCCTGGAGTCGTGGCTGGCAGCGCGGGACGGCGAGGCCGACATTATTATTGGCACGCGCTCGGCGCTGTTCACGCCGATGAAAAACCCCGGGCTGATCATCGTCGACGAGGAGCACGACGGCTCCTATAAACAGCAGGAAGGTTTGCGCTACCACGCCCGCGACCTGGCGCTGGTGCGCGCCCGCCAGGAAGACATCCCGATTGTGCTGGGCTCGGCCACACCTTCCCTGGAAAGCCTGCACAACGCCTATACCGGCCGTTACGGGCTGCTGCGCTTGAACGAGCGCGCCGGTGGCGCCAAACAACCGCGCTTCCTGCGCCTGGACGTGAAAAGCCGCCCGCTGGACAGCGGCATTTCCGGCCCGATGCAACAGGCTATCGGCCAAACCCTCGCCGCCGGCCAGCAGGTATTGGTGTTTCTCAACCGCCGCGGCTTTGCCCCCACGCTGCTGTGCCATGACTGCGGCTGGATGTCTGGCTGCGAGCGCTGCGATGCGCGCATGACCGTGCACCAGCGCCACGGCGAGTTGCGCTGCCATCACTGCGGCCATGTGGAGCGGGTACCGCGCCATTGCCCGCAGTGCGGCAAGGTGGACCTGCGGCCCGTGGGCGCCGGCACCGAGCGCGCCGAAGAACGCCTGGGCATTCTGTTCCCGGACTACCCGGTGCTGCGGGTCGACCGCGACAGCACGTCGCGCAAAGACGCTATGAACCAACTGTTCACCACCATCCACAAAGGCCAACCGTGCATCCTGGTGGGTACGCAAATGCTTGCCAAAGGGCATCACTTCCCAAGGGTGACCCTGGTGTCGATCCTGGATGCCGATGGCGGGCTGTTCTCCGGGGATTTTCGCGCCAGCGAGCGCATGGCGCAGTTGATCGTGCAGGTGGCGGGGCGCGCCGGGCGGGCCGAAGAGCCAGGCCGGGTGATTATCCAGACGCACCTGGCCGACCACCCGCTGCTGATTCAACTGACGGAACAAGGCTACTTTGCCTTCGCCGAGCAAGCCTTGAGCGAACGCCGCGCCGCCGGCCTGCCGCCTTTTGCACACCTGGCGCTGCTGCGTGCCGAAGCCCACAAGCCCGGTCAGGCCGAAGGCTTTCTTGATGAGGCGTGCAGCGCCGCCGAACGTTTACTGGGCGAACTCGCCCTCAGTGGCATCGAATTACTCGGCCCGGTGCCAGCGCCCATGGAGCGACGCGCCGGGCGTTATCGCGCTCAGCTACTCTTGCAGGCAACCTCCCGCGCGCCGCTGCATCGGCTATTAAGTCGCTGGATGCTTGAGCTGGAGCAACTGCCCAGCGGCCGGCAGGTGCGATGGTCGTTGGATGTAGACCCGGTAGATTTGTATTGATCCACCCACCACTGTAGGAGCGAGCTTGCTCGCGAAAAACTCAAGAACACCGCGTTAAATCAGGAAGCCCGCGTTATCGTTGACGATTTTCGCGAGCACGCTCGCTCCTACAAAATGCTCCACAGGTCCGGAACGGTTGGCAAGCCCGCCCTCGCCACGGATAATGCCCAGTTTTTCCACCTGCGCATCGCGCGCCGCCGCTTGCGGTCGAAAGAGAACACCATGAAAGACACCATTCGCCAGCTGATCCAACAAGCCCTCACCCAACTCGTCAACGAAGGTGTGTTGCCTGAAGGCCTGTCGCCGGCGATCCAGGTGGAGAACACCCGCGACAAGACCCACGGCGACTTCGCCAGCAACATCGCGATGATGCTGTCCAAGCCGGCCGGCATGAAACCGCGCGACCTGGCCGAAAAAATCATCGCCGCCCTGCCGGCTGACGCCAGTGTCACCAAGGCCGAAATTGCCGGCCCAGGCTTTATCAACTTCTTCCAGAACACCCAGGCCCTGGCGTCACGCCTGGATGCCGCCCTGGCCGATGCCCGCATCGGTGCACGCAAGGCCGGCGACAGCCAGCGCGTGGTCATTGACCTGTCGGCGCCGAACCTGGCCAAGGAAATGCACGTGGGCCATCTGCGCTCCACCATCATTGGCGACGGCGTGGCACGGGTGCTGGAATTTCTCGGCGACACCGTGATCCGCCAGAACCACGTGGGCGACTGGGGCACCCAGTTCGGCATGCTGATGGCCTACCTGCAAGAAAACCCGATCACCAGCAACGAGCTGGCCGACCTGGAAAACTTCTATCGGGCCGCCAAAAAGCGGTTTGACGAGTCTGAAGAATTCGCCGACCGCGCCCGTGGCCTGGTGGTCAAACTGCAGGCCGGCGACGAAGAGTGCCTGGCGCTGTGGAACCGCTTCCGTGAGATTTCCCTCTCCCATTGCCAGGAAATCTACGAGCTGCTCAACGTGAAACTGACCATGGCCGACGTGATGGGCGAAAGCGCCTATAACGACGACCTGATCAACGTGGTCAACGACCTCAAGGCCAAGGGCCTGCTGGTCGAGAGCAACGGCGCCCAGTGCGTGTTCCTCGAAGAGTTCAAGACCGCCGACGGCGAGCCGCTGCCGGTGATCATCGTCAAGGCCGATGGCGGCTACCTCTACGCCACCACCGACCTGGCCGCCGTGCGCTACCGCAGTGGCGTGCTCAAGGCTGACCGTGCGCTGTACTTCGTCGACCAGCGCCAGGCCCTGCACTTCCAGCAGGTGTTCGAAGTGGCGCGCCGCGCTGGTTTCGTCACCCACCCGATGCACATGGAGCACATGGGCTTTGGCACCATGAACGGCGCCGATGGCCGCCCGTTCAAGACCCGTGACGGCGGCACCGTGAAGCTGATCGACCTGCTGACCGAAGCCCAGGAACGGGCTTACAACCTGGTGAAGGAAAAGAACCCGGAGCTGGCCGAGGCCGACCTGCGCAACATCGCCCGCGTGGTGGGCATTGGCGCGGTGAAATACGCCGACCTGTCCAAGCACCGCACCAGCGACTACAGCTTCAACTTCGACCTGATGCTCAACTTCGAAGGCAACACCGCACCGTACCTGCTGTACGCCTACACCCGCGTGGCCGGGGTATTTCGCAAACTGGGCAAGGACTTCAGCGAAGTCGATGGCCAGATCGCGCTGGACGCCGCCCATGAACAGGAACTGGCGGCCAAGCTCGCGCAATTTGGCGAAGTGCTCAACAGCGTTGGCGAAAAAGGCACGCCGCACATCCTGTGCACCTATTTGTACGAAGTGGCCGGCCTGTTCTCCAGCTTCTACGAGAACTGCCCGATCCTGACCGCCGACGACGAAGCCCAGAAACAAAGTCGCCTGCGCCTTGCCGCATTGGCTGGACGCACCCTCAAGCAAGGCCTGGAACTCTTGGGCCTGGAAACTCTGGAGCGTATGTAAGTTGGCTGCCAAGAAAAAACCTGCACCCAAGCGCGGCGCCAGCCGCTACCAGGCCCCGGCGAAGCAACCGATTCCGGGTTGGCTGTGGATGGCCATCGGCCTTACGGTCGGCGCATTTATCGTGTTTCTGATGAAGCTGGAGCCCGGCCAGGGCGATGACGTCAAGCGCGTCAAACAGGAGCAGCAAAAAGCCACGAAAATCGCCGAAGCCAACAAGACCGCGCCGAGCCCGACTGCACCGGTAAAGCCCAAGTACGACTTCTACACGCTGCTGCCGGAATCGGAAGTGATCGTGCCGCCTGACGCCGTGCCGGAAAAAACCCTGCCGACGCCACAAGTGCCAACCACGCCGGTAACCCCAGCAGAAGCGGCGAAAATCGATACCGCCCGCGCCCAGGCCGCGCTGGCCGGCATCACGCCGCCGCCAGCACCGCCAGTGGCAGCCACCAAGGCCGCGCCGGTGACCAAGTTCTTCCTGCAAGCGGGTTCGTTCCCGAAACAGGCGGATGCGGACCGTGTACGTGCGCAGATCATTCTGTTGGGCCAGTCGGTATCGGTTGAGTCTGGCACGGTGAAGGACGCGACCTGGTATCGCGTATTGGTGGGGCCGTTCAGCAACCGTGAACAGCTGACCGTGGCGCAAAAGCAATTGGCCGGCGCAGGGTTTAGCAACCTGTTGTTACAACAACGCCAGAGCCGCTGATTCAGCAGCCAACGCGGTTTTAATGTGGGAGCTGGCTTGCCTGCGGTAGCCATAGGTATCTACACAACGTTGTAGGCTGTCGCAGCAAACGGTAACCACGATGCGAAGCGAGCCGCTCTTGATCTTGATCTGGCTTTTGATCTTAGGCGCCCCGTCAAACCACGCTGGCCGTAATTCGCCAGTGATTTGGGGGGTAAACCGGCAGGGATGCCGGTTTAGCCGCCCCGCGCCATGGATGGCGCGTGGCGGCGGCCCCCCAAATCACTGGCGGATTACGGGCACACCGAGCCCAAGCGAGGTGCCGAGTGGTGGGGCAAGAGCCCTTTTGGTTACTTTTGGGGCTCTTTTCCAAAAGTGACCCGCTGTCAGAGCGGAACCCTAAGTGGCCGTTACCTAAATAACGGATATGTACCCGGTCCAACTGTGTTGACTGTCAGGCCGCCATCGCAGGCAAGCCAGCTCCCACATTTGGATCCTGGGGTGCCAGGGAGATAGGCGCCGGCTGTCAGTCCGTCACGAGAGCAAGCTCCCTCGCCACAAATCCAGCGTCACACCAAAGTTGTGTAGATACCTATGCTGCGATAGCAGTGTAACAGTCAATGTTTCAGTGACTGACACGCCGCTTTCGCAGGCAAGCCAGCTCCCACATTGGTTTGCAGTGTGCTCAAGCAGGTGCCGAAACCATAAACACCACTCGTCCGCCCTGCCTTCCTACGGTTGAAATCCCCCTCGCCACCCCCATATGAGTTTCCATCAGGGCATTTTCGCCCCGCTGCGTGGAGACTCTCCCCTTGACCACCATCGTTTCAGTACGTCGCCACGGCAAAGTTGTCATGGGCGGCGACGGCCAGGTTTCCCTGGGCAACACCGTGATGAAAGGCAACGCCAAGAAAGTGCGCCGCCTGTACCACGGCCAGGTGCTTGCCGGCTTCGCAGGCGCTACCGCCGACGCCTTTACCCTGTTCGAGCGTTTCGAAGGCCAGCTTGAGAAACACCAGGGCCACCTGGTGCGCGCCGCTGTGGAACTCGCCAAAGAATGGCGCACCGACCGCTCCCTCAGCCGCCTGGAGGCCATGCTCGCGGTTGCGAACAAAGACGCTTCCCTGATCATCACCGGCAACGGCGACGTGGTTGAACCCGAGCATGGCCTGATCGCCATGGGTTCCGGCGGCGGCTACGCCCAGGCTGCGGCCAGCGCGCTGCTGAAGAAAACCGACCTGTCGGCCCGTGAAATCGTCGAGACCGCCCTGGGTATCGCTGGCGATATCTGCGTGTTCACCAACCACAACCAGACCATTGAGGAGCAGGACCTCGCCGAGTAAGCCCTGGGCTTATTCAGGCTTGAGGCCGCCAAACACTATGTCCATGACTCCCCGCGAAATCGTCCATGAACTCAACCGCCATATCATCGGCCAGGACGATGCCAAGCGCGCCGTTGCCATTGCGCTGCGTAACCGCTGGCGCCGGATGCAATTGCCGGAAGAACTGCGCGTTGAAGTAACGCCCAAGAACATCCTGATGATCGGCCCCACCGGCGTGGGTAAAACCGAGATCGCCCGGCGTCTGGCCAAACTGGCCAATGCCCCGTTCATCAAGGTCGAAGCGACCAAGTTCACCGAAGTCGGCTATGTGGGCCGCGATGTCGAGTCGATCATTCGTGACCTGGCTGACGCCGCCCTGAAGATGCTGCGCGAACAGGAAGTGACCAAGGTCAGCCACCGCGCCGAAGACGCCGCTGAAGAGCGCATCCTCGACGCCCTGTTGCCACCGGCACGCATGGGTTTCAACGAAGACGCCCAACCTGCTACCGACTCCAACACCCGCCAGCTGTTCCGCAAGCGCCTGCGTGAAGGCCAGCTGGATGACAAGGAAATCGAGATCGAAGTGGCTGAAGTGTCCGGCGTGGATATCTCTGCCCCGCCTGGCATGGAAGAAATGACCAGCCAGTTGCAGAACCTGTTCGCCAACATGGGCAAGGGCAAGAAGAAAAGCCGCAAGCTCAAAGTGAAAGAAGCGCTCAAGCTGGTGCGCGACGAAGAAGCCGGGCGCCTGGTCAATGAGGAAGAACTCAAGGCCAAGGCCCTGGAAGCGGTCGAGCAACATGGCATCGTGTTTATCGATGAGATCGACAAGGTGGCCAAGCGCGGCAACTCCGGCGGCGTGGATGTGTCCCGCGAAGGCGTGCAGCGCGATTTGCTGCCGCTGATCGAGGGCTGCACGGTCAACACCAAGCTGGGCATGGTCAAGACTGACCACATCCTGTTTATCGCCTCCGGTGCCTTCCACCTGAGCAAGCCAAGCGACCTGGTGCCCGAGCTGCAAGGCCGTTTGCCGATTCGGGTGGAGCTCAAGGCGCTAACGCCGGGCGACTTTGAGCGCATCCTCAGCGAGCCGCATGCCTCGCTCACCGAGCAGTACCGCGAGCTGCTGAAAACCGAAGGGCTGGGTATCGAATTCCAGGCAGACGGCATCAAGCGCCTGGCGGAGATCGCCTGGCAGGTCAACGAGAAGACCGAGAACATCGGTGCCCGTCGCCTGCATACCTTGCTTGAGCGTCTTCTGGAGGAAGTGTCCTTCAGTGCCGGCGACATGGCCGGTGCGCAGAATGGCGAAGCGATCAAGATCGATGCTGATTACGTCAACAGCCACCTGGGCGAATTGGCGCAGAACGAAGATCTGTCTCGTTATATCCTGTAAGCCTTAACGCGCAACCGCGTTGCTTCAATGTGGGAGCGGGCTTGCTCGCGAAGGCGGTATATCAGTACCAGATGTGCTGGCTGACACACCGCCTTCGCGAGCAAGCCCGCTCCCACAGGTTGAAGCCGGTTCCTTCAGGATTATCTCCAATGGCCAAGTTTCCGACTGCTGTAAACCTGCACAAAACCTCCAACACCCTCGGCCTGACCTACGGGCCGGATGAAACCTATCAGTTGCCCGCCGAATTCCTGCGGGTGCACTCGCCTTCCGCCGAGGTCCAGGGCCACGGCAAACCCATCCTGCAATTCGGCAAGCTCAACGTCCGGTTGATCAAGCTGGAACCCGCCGGCCAGTACGCACTGAAATTGACCTTCGACGATGGTCATGACAGCGGACTGTTCACTTGGGACTACCTCTATCAGTTGGCCGTACGTCAGGACGCTTTGTGGGCCGACTACCTGGCCGAGCTCAAAGCCGCTGGAAAAACCCGCGATCCGAGTGAGTCGGTCGTGCGGCTGATGCTCTAGCCCAAGGGTCTTGCTGTTTAGAGCGCATTTTCTAATTTCATCTGCTTGAATGCCCTGTCGCGTGGCCAACGATTGGCCCGCTTGCGAAAAAAAATAAACTCGGGTAACCAATGGAGCTGGCAAGTTCCCTGCATTTGACGATGCGGTATCAACGGTCACCCGAGTCGCAGTACCAGGCTGGTGTCGTGTATCGAAATTGGGTGCGCAGCAATCGCCGGTACTCGTCTTTCGGACAATGGAGCGTCGTAGATGAGTAACAAGAATAACGATGACTTGAAACGCCAGGCCTCGGAAAACACCCTGGGGTTGAACCCGATCATCGCGTTACGCAAAAAGGATTTATTGGCCTCGGCCAAGATGGTGCTGACCCAAGCCATCAAGCAACCGTTGCACAGCGTCAAGCACGTCGCCCACTTTGGCGTTGAATTGAAGAACGTGATGTTCGGCAAATCCGCACTGGTGCCCGAGGGCGACGACCGTCGCTTCAACGACCCGGCCTGGAGCCAGAACCCGCTCTACAAACGTTATTTGCAGACTTACCTGGCGTGGCGCAAGGAACTTCACGACTGGATCGACGACAGCAACCTGTCGGCACAAGACATCAGCCGCGGCCACTTCGTGATCAACCTGATGACCGAAGCCATGGCCCCCACCAACAGCGCGGCCAACCCGGCGGCGGTCAAACGCTTCTTTGAGACCGGCGGTAAAAGCCTGCTCGACGGCCTGTCCCACCTGGCCAAGGACATGGTGCATAACGGCGGCATGCCCAGCCAGGTCAACATGGGCGCCTTCGAAGTCGGCAAAACCCTGGGCACCAGCGAAGGCGCGGTGGTGTTTCGCAACGATGTACTGGAGCTGATCCAGTACAAGCCCATCACCGAACAGGTACACGAACGCCCGCTGCTGGTGGTGCCGCCGCAGATCAACAAATTCTACGTCTTCGACCTGTGCCCGGATAAAAGCCTGGCGCGCTTCTGCCTGCGCAATGGCCAGCAGACCTTTATCGTCAGTTGGCGCAACCCCACCAAGGCCCAGCGCGAATGGGGGCTGTCCACCTATATCGAGGCGCTGAAGGAAGCGGTGGATGTGGTCACGGCGATTACCGGCAGCAAAGACGTGAATATGCTCGGCGCCTGCTCCGGCGGCATCACCTGCACCGCGCTGTTGGGCCACTACGCGGCGCTGGGGCAGAAGAAGGTCAACGCCCTGACCCTGCTGGTGAGCGTGCTGGATACCACTCTGGACACCCAGGTGGCGCTGTTTGTGGATGAGCAGACCCTGGAAGCGGCCAAGCGCCACTCTTACCAGGCCGGCGTACTGGAAGGCCGCGACATGGCCAAGGTCTTTGCCTGGATGCGCCCCAACGACCTGATCTGGAACTATTGGGTCAACAACTACCTGCTGGGCAACGAGCCGCCGGTGTTCGACATCCTGTTCTGGAACAACGACACCACCCGCTTGCCGGCGGCGTTCCATGGCGACCTGATCGAACTGTTCAAAAACAACCCATTGGTACGCCCCAACGCTCTGGAAGTGTGCGGCACGCCTATCGACCTCAAGCAGGTCACCGCCGATATCTACTCCTTGGCCGGCACCAACGACCACATCACGCCGTGGCAGTCCTGCTACAAGTCAGCGCAGTTGTTCGGTGGCAAGGTCGAGTTTGTGCTGTCCAGCAGTGGGCATATCCAGAGCATCCTCAACCCGCCGGGCAACCCCAAGGCGCGCTACCAGACCAGCGAGGGCCTGGCCGGCAGTGCGCTGGAGTGGCAGGAGAATGCGACCAAGCACACTGACTCGTGGTGGCTGCATTGGCAGGTGTGGCAGGCGGAACGGGCAGGGAAACTGAAAAAAGCCCCGACGACATTAGGCAATAAAACCTATGCCGCCGCCGAAGCGGCGCCGGGTACCTATGTACATGAACGCTAGGCATTTTTTGTAATTGAAATGAGATCAATGTGGGAGCTGGCTTGCCTGCGATAGCGATGGGCCTGCTAACTAATCGCTGACTGACAGAATGCAATCGCAGGCAAGCCAGCTCCCACACTGACCGAGTTCCTACAGTCCAATAGCACCATTTCACAGGGCTTGAGCATGCCGCAACCGTTCATCTTCCGTACCATCGACCTGGATGGCCAGACCATCCGCACGGCGGTGCGTCCGGGCAAGCCGCACTTGACGCCGCTGCTGATCTTCAACGGCATCGGCGCCAACCTTGAGCTGGTGTTTCCGTTCGTCCAGGCCCTGGACCCGGACCTGGAAGTGATCGCTTTCGACGTGCCCGGCGTGGGCGGTTCCTCGACGCCGAACCGGCCCTACCGCTTTCCCGGCCTGGCCAAGCTCACCGCGCGCATGCTCGATTACCTGGACTACGGCCAAGTGAACGCCGTGGGCGTGTCCTGGGGCGGAGCGCTGGCCCAGCAATTTGCCTATGACTATCCCGAGCGCTGCAAGAAATTGATCCTGGCGGCCACGGCGGCCGGGGCCTTCATGGTGCCGGGCAAACCGAAAGTCTTGTGGCTGATGGCAAGCCCCAGGCGTTATATCCAACCGTCCCACGTGGTGCGCATTGCACCGATGATTTATGGCGGCTCGTTCCGCCGTGATTCCAAACTGGCCGCCGAGCACGCGAGCAAAGTGCGCTCGGCCGGCAAGCTAGGCTACTACTGGCAGCTGTTCGCGGGGCTGGGCTGGACCAGCATTCACTGGCTGCACAAGATCCGTCAGCCCACCCTGGTGCTGGCCGGGGACGATGACCCGCTGATCCCGCTGGTCAACATGCGCATGCTCGCCTGGCGCATCCCCAATGCACAGTTGCACATCATCGATGACGGCCACCTGTTCCTGATCACCCGGGCCGAAGCCGTGGCGCCGATCATTATGAAGTTTCTGGAGGAGGAGCGCCTGCGCGCCGTGATACATCCGCGACCGGCGGTGTGAAGGAACACACCACCGCGCAACTTGCCAGGAACCGACTATGGTTCTGGATTGGCGTGCCTGCTTGATGTCTTGACGAAGGAGTGTTGGCTCATGCGAGAAAGACCCGTGACGAACCCGGCGCCCACCCCCGCTACGTTCATCAACGCACAAAATGCGATCACCGGCCTGCGTGGCCGGGACTTGCTGTCGACCCTGCGTACCGTGGCCGCACATGGCCTGCGCAACCCGGTGCACACCGCCCGCCACGCCCTGGCGCTGGGCGGCCAGCTGGGCCGCGTGCTGCTGGGTGAGACCGTGCACGAACCCAACCCCAGGGACCATCGCTTCAGCGACCCCACCTGGAAGCTCAACCCGCTGTACCGGCGCAGCTTGCAAGCCTATCTGAGCTGGCAAAAACAGACACGGCACTGGATCGATGACAGCGCCCTCAGTGACGATGATCGCGCCCGCGCGCAGTTCGCCTTCGCCCTGCTCAACGATGCCGTGTCCCCTTCCAACACCCTGCTCAACCCGCTGGCGATCAAGGAGTTGCTCAACTCCGGCGGCAACAGCGTAGTGCGCGGCGTAAGTAATTTGTTCGAAGACCTGCTGCACAACAACGGTTTGCCGCGCCAGGTCAGCAAGCACGCCTTTGAAGTGGGCCAAACCGTGGCGACCACGCCCGGTTCGGTGGTGTTTCGCAATGAGCTGCTGGAGCTGATCCAATACAAGCCCATGAGCGAAAAGCAGTACGCCAAGCCACTGCTGGTGGTGCCGCCGCAAATCAACAAGTACTACATTTTCGACCTGAGCCCGGCCAACAGCTTTGTGCAATACGCGCTCAAAAACGGCCTGCAGACCTTTATGGTCAGCTGGCGTAACCCGGACGTGCGGCATCGCGAATGGGGCCTGTCCACCTACGTGGCGGCGTTGGAAGAAGCGCTCAACGTGTGCCGGGCCATCACCGGCGCCCGCGAGGTCAACCTGATGGGCGCCTGCGCCGGCGGCCTGACCATCGCCGCGCTGCAAGGCCACCTGCAAGCCAAGCGCCAGCTGCGGCGCATCTCCAGCGCCAGTTACCTGGTGAGCCTGCTGGACAGCCAGATCGACAGCCCCGCGACGTTATTCGCCGATGAACAAACCCTGGAAGCCGCCAAGCGCCGCTCCTACCAGCAAGGCGTGCTGGACGGTCGCGACATGGCCAAGGTGTTTGCCTGGATGCGCCCCAACGACCTGATCTGGAACTACTGGATCAACAACTACCTGCTGGGCAAGGAACCGCCGGCGTTCGACATCCTGTACTGGAACAACGACAACACGCGCCTGCCCGCGGCCTTGCACGGCGATCTGCTGGATTTTTTCAAGCACAACCCCCTGAGCCATCCCGGTGGGCTGGAGGTATGCGGCACGCCCATCGACTTGCGCAAGGTCGCGGTGGACAGCTTCAGCGTGGCCGGCATCAACGACCACATCACCCCGTGGGATGCGGTGTACCGCTCCACGCAACTGCTGGGTGGCGAGCGGCGCTTTGTGCTGTCCAACAGCGGGCATATCCAGAGCATCCTCAACCCACCGGGCAACCCCAAGGCCAACTACGTCGAGAACCCCAAGCTGAGCAGCGACCCGCGCGCCTGGTATTACGACGCCCAGCACGTCGAAGGCAGTTGGTGGCCGCAGTGGCTGGAGTGGGTGCAAAAACGCTCCGGTGTACAACGCGAAACCCTCACCGCCCTGGGCAACCAGAATTACCCACCGATGGAAGCGGCGCCGGGCACTTACGTGCGGGTGCGCTGAGCTCAGCGATCAACATTAAGAAGACTGGATGAAGACCCGCGACCGTATCCTTGAATGTGCCTTGCAGTTGTTCAACCAAAAGGGCGAACCGAACGTGTCGACCATGGAGGTGGCCAATGAAATGGGGATCAGCCCCGGCAACCTCTACTACCACTTCCACGGCAAGGAGCCCTTGGTGCTGGGGCTGTTCGAGCGTTTTCAATCTGAGCTGGCGCCACTGCTGGACCCTCCCGCCGACGCGCAACTGGAGGCCGAGGATTACTGGCTGTTCCTGCACCTGATTGTCGAGCGCATGGCCCACTACCGGTTCCTGTTCCAGGACCTGTCGAACCTGGCCGGGCGCTTGCCAAAGCTGGCCAAGGGGATCCGTCACCTGCTCACGGCGCTCAAGCGCACCTTGGCGTCACTGCTGGCGCGGTTGAAGGCGGCAGGGCAACTGGTCAGCGATACCCAGGCGTTGGGGCAACTGGTGGAGCAGATCACCCTGACCTTGCTGTTTTCGTTGGATTACCAGCGGATTCTGGACCGTGAAGGCGAGGTGCGGGTGGTGGTGTACCAGATCATGATGCTGGTGGCGCCGCATCTGCTGCCGACGGCGCGGCAGGCGACCGAGCGGTTCGCCTTGAAGTACCTGGATGACGCCGATTAAACATGTAGGAGCGAGCTTGCTCGCGAAAAACGTCAACGATAACGGGGGCTTCCTGAATAAACGCGGCGTCTTTGAGTTTTTCGCGAGCAAGCTCGCTCCTACAAAATTGGGCCATGCGGCGTTTTTCAGGTTTGCATAAAAAACGCCCGATCTTCGCAGACCGGGCGTTTTTTGTGTCCCGTAGAAATCAGGACTGACTGGATGGCGTCGGGGTGGCCGGCGCTGTAGTCGGGGTAGCTGCCGCGTGCGTCGGTGCGGACACCGAATTGGCGGTAGAAGCAGCCGGTGCTGGCGCCGTGGCTGGCTTGGCCGTTGCGGCGGGCTTTGCGGCTGCCGGTTTTTTCGCTACCGCAGGCTTTTTGGCCGCAGCAGGCTTGGCCGCAGGTTTCGCAGCGGCGGGCTTGGCAGCAGGTTTAGCAGCAGCGGTTTTAGCCGCAGGTTTGGCAGCCGGTTTCGCCGCAGGTTTGGCGGCGGCTTTAGCGGCCACTGGCTTAGCGGCAGGCTTGGTAGCCGGTTTGGCCGCAGCGGTTTTAGCCGCTGGCTTGGCCGCAGGTTTTGCAGCAGCTTTGGCTGGCGCTTTTGCAGCAGGTTTTGCAGCCGGCTTGGCGGCAGCTTTAACCAGAGGCTTGGCGGCAGTTTTGGCGGCGGGTTTTGCGGCGGCGGTTTTAGCTGCTGGTTTGGCCGCCGGTTTTGCTGCAGGCTTGGCGGCGGCGGTCTTGGCGGGAGCCGCTTTGGCGCCGGTGAGTTTTTCGATTTGCTTGGTCAAGGTATCGACCTTGCTGTGCAGCGCCTTCAACTCCGCCTTGCTCGGTACGCCCAGTCGCGAAATAGCACTGTTGAGGCGTTTGTCGAAAGTCTCTTCCAACTTGCCCCAGGTATCCGAAATGCTCGACTTGGCGGAACCCGCGCTCGCCTTGGCAGCGTCGACTTTTTTACCAACCGTGCTCTTGGTCAACTTCTCGGCTTTCTCGCCGTCTTTAACCAGGGTCTCGAAGAGTTTGCTGCCGTCACTGTCGATCTTCGAGTACACGCCTAAACCAGCGAGCCAGATTTTGCGGGAATATTCTTCAACTTTCCCGACCCACGAGCTGCCTTCTTTCTGAGTAGTCTTTTTAACAGCCATCCCGATGTCTCCTTAGTGTTTACGCGCGACACGTTCGAGCAATGCCGTCAGCTCTTCGAGCTTAGCAGAGAGTGTCTCCACGTCATGTTTAGACGCAATGCCGATCCGATTCAAGGCACTGGCGACACGAGTATCAAAAGCTTTTTCAACTTTATCCAGTTGAACTTCAACCAGGCCTTTGACGCCGGAGACATTACTCTTTACTTGATCAATCTGACTGTTGGCGGCATCAAGTTGTTCAACTACAACTTTTTTACCTTTACTTTCAACACGTTGACCGCTTCTAACGAGTTCCTTGAAGTACTCGCCGCCCTCGCTGCCGACCTTGGCGTAGGCACCAAGACCCGCCAGCCAGATCTTGCGGGCATAGCTTTTAACCTCACTCAGAGGGGTGGTCTGAACGTCGATTTTTTTCTTCAAAATAACTTTGGCCATGGTGCACCTCACACAGAATTGGGTGGCGGACGGCCCGCAAGAGTTGAGGGCTTGGGCACAAAGTAGGGTTTAAAATTAGAATCGGCACCCTAAGCACAGCCGTATCAGGCCAGGGCCTTATCCAGGGCTTTTTCGATTTCGGACTTGATCGTGCCACTCATGGCCGACATCAACAGGCCAAGTTCCACATCAATGCGCAGCGAATCATCGGCCACCCACACCGTGCCTTTAACCCCGGAGCGCTTGAGCTTCAGGGTGTCGCCAGCCCATGAAGACTCCACGCCATATTTATCCTCGAGTTTGCGCGCCAATTGCTCAGCCTTGGCCCGCGCCTGTTCTTTTCCCAGGGTATGTTCACGCTCAACGGTAATACGGGCCATTGCAATGACTCCTCTTTATAACGACTCAGAACACCCGCCATGCGGCAAAAGGTCTCGATGAGCGCCTATCTTACCTGCAGCCTTGCCAAGACAAAGCAGGCCTTGGGGATTATCATGTCCCGCATTCTCTTTTGGTGACAGCGATATGACTGATCAGCGCAAAGGCAGCGATGCCGAACCCACCACTCACTTCGGCTTCAAGAACGTCCCGGAAAGCCAAAAGGCGGAAAAAGTCGCTGAGGTGTTCCACTCCGTGGCAGCCAAGTACGACCTGATGAACGATGTGCTCTCCGGCGGCATGCACCGCCTGTGGAAGCGCTTCACCATCGAGTTGTCGGGCGTACGCACCGGCAACCGGGTGCTGGACATCGCCGGTGGCACCGGCGATCTGGCGGCCAAGTTCTCCAAGTTGGTTGGCCCGACCGGCCAGGTGGTATTGGCCGATATCAACGGCTCGATGCTCAAGGTTGGCCGCGACCGCCTGCTCGACAAAGGCGTGGCCGGCAATATCGAATTCGTCCAGGCCGACGCTGAAAAGCTGCCGTTCCCCGACAACCATTTCGACTGCGTGACCATCGCCTTCGGCCTGCGTAACGTGACCCACAAGGAAGACGCGATCCGCTCGATGCTGCGCGTGCTTAAGCCGGGTGGCCGCCTGCTGGTGCTGGAGTTCTCCAAACCGACCAACGCGCTGATGTCCAAGGTCTACGACACGTACTCCTTCGCCTTCATGCCGTTGATGGGCAAGTTGATCACCAACGATGCCGAGAGCTACCGCTACCTGGCCGAGTCGATCCGCATGCACCCGGATCAGGAAACCCTGAAGTCGATGATGGTGGAGGCCGGTTTCGACCGCGTGACCTACCACAACATGACGTCCGGCATCGTCGCCCTGCACCGCGGCATCAAGCCCTGATGCTGCTGCAAGGTCTTCTCGCCAGCGTCGAGCACGGCCTCAACCGTGTACTGCGCCTGGACAGCACCGCCCTGGCGCGGCTCGCGCACCTGACCGGCAAAGTCATCGCCGTCGACTGCCGCAGCCCCGCCTTGCAGCTGTTTATCCTGCCCAGCGATGAAGGCCTGCTGCTCGCCACCCAATGGGCCGCTGAAGCCGATTGCACCTTGCGTGCGCCGGCCTCCAGCCTGTTGCACCTGGCGCTGAGCCGCAACAAGACTGCCATCCTCCACAGCCCCGAGGTGGAACTGGAAGGCGACAGCGCGGTGCTGATGGACCTGGCCGCCGTGCTGCAAGACCTGGAGCTGGACTGGGAATACGAACTGTCGCGCTGGATCGGCCCCGTCGCCACCCAGTTGATCAGCGGGCACCTGCGCAGCCGCTCGCGCTGGTACCAGCAAGGGTTCGCCAGCCTCAACCAGAACCTTGCCGAATACCTGAGCGAAGAATCGCGCACCCTGGTCGGGCAACGGGAAGCGCAAGCGCGCTTTCGCGAGCTCGACAAGGCCAAAATCGACCTGGAACGCCTCGAGGCCCGCTTCGAGCGCTTGAGCCGTTCCCTTGATCCAAGCGATAACGCATGAAGCTGCTCGCCGTCCGCCGTTTGTTTCGTATCCAGCGCGTCGTAATCCGCTACCGTCTCGATGACCTGCTGTTTGCCCTGCCCTTGCCGTGGTTTTTGCTGGCGGTGCGTTATGTGCTGCCGTGGCGCTGGTTGCCGCGCAAGCCGTCGCCGTTGAGCCGTGGTGCCAGCCTGCGCCTGGCGTTGCAGGACTTGGGGCCTATCTTCATCAAGTTCGGGCAGATCCTCTCCACCCGCCGCGACCTGTTGCCCGAAGACATCGCCGACGAGCTGATGCTGCTGCAAGACCGCGTGCCGCCGTTCGATTCGCAGCAGTCGATGGCGCTGATCGAAGAACAGCTGGGCCAGAAGATCAGCGAGGTGTTCAGCCGCTTCGACGTCGAGCCCCTGGCCTCGGCGTCGGTGGCACAAGTGCACGCCGCGCAGCTCAAGACCGGCGAAGAAGTGGTGGTGAAAGTCATTCGCCCAGGCCTCAAGCCGATCATCGGCCAGGACCTGGCGTGGCTGTTTGTCCTCGCCCGCGCGGCCGAACGCTTCTCTGCCGATGCGCGCCTGCTGCACCCGGTGGATGTGGTCGCCGACTACGAAAAAACCATCTACGACGAACTCGACCTGTTGCGCGAAGCGGCCAACGCCAGCCAATTGCGACGCAACTTCGAAGGCTCGCAACTGCTGTACGTGCCGCAGGTGTATTGGGACTGGTGCCGGCCCAAAGTGCTGGTGATGGAGCGTATCTACGGCGTGCAGGTCACCGACCTTGCGACCCTGGCCGACCAGCGCACCGACATGAAGATGCTGGCCGAGCGCGGCGTGGAGATTTTCTTCACCCAGGTGTTCCGCGACAGTTTCTTCCACGCCGACATGCACCCGGGCAATATCTTCGTCAGCACCGTCAACCCGTGGAGCCCGCAGTACATCGCCATCGACTGCGGCATCGTCGGCAGCCTCACCCCCGAAGACCAGGATTACCTGGCGCGCAACCTGTTTGCCTTCTTCAAGCGCGACTACCGTCGTGTGGCGCAGTTGCACATTGATTCGGGTTGGGTGCCGGCGGAAACCAAACTCAATGAATTCGAAGCGGCGATCCGCACGGTGTGTGAGCCGATCTTTGAAAAACCGTTAAAAGATATTTCCTTCGGCCAGGTGCTGATGCGCCTGTTCCAGACCGCGCGGCGCTTCAATATGGAAGTGCAGCCGCAACTGGTGCTGTTGCAAAAAACCCTGCTGAACATCGAAGGCCTGGGCCGCCAGCTGTACCCGGACCTCGATTTGTGGAACACCGCGCAACCCTTCCTGGAACGCTGGATGCGCGAGCGCATGAGCCCCAAAACCATGCTGGGCAACCTGCACAGCCAGTTCGAACAGCTGCCGCACCTGGCCAACATGACCCGCGACCTGCTGGAGCGCATGTCCCAGCCCCATGCCAAGGACCCTGAGCCACCGTGGCGCAAGCGCAAGGACGATTGGTTCCTGCGCCTGCTCGGCGCCGCGCACCTGGTGGGCGGCGTGATGCTGGCGATTGGTGGGCCATTGAACCAACTGGGCCACTGGCCAGCCGGCATTATGGTCGCCGTGGGTGTTTATCTGATCGTGCGTCGATAGCCAATCCGGTTATACACTGTCGCAAATTGCCGGAGCCGAACATGAAAGACTGGCTGGATGAGATCAAATGGGACAGTGACGGCCTGGTGCCGGCCATTGCCCAGGACTACAAGACCGGGCGCGTGCTGATGATGGCCTGGATGAACCGCGAGGCCCTGAGCCTCACCGCCGCCGAGCAGCGCGCCATCTACTGGTCACGTTCGCGTGGCAAACTGTGGCGCAAGGGCGAAGAGTCCGGGCACGTGCAAACCCTGCACGAGCTGCGCCTGGACTGCGATGCCGACGTGGTGATCCTCAAGGTCGAACAGATCGGCGGCATTGCCTGCCACACTGGCCGCCACAGTTGCTTCTATCGCGTGTTCGAGAATGGCGAATGGAAGATTGTGGAGCCGGTGCTCAAAGACCCGCACGCCATCTACCCAGCAGGACACTGAACATGAGCGATACCCTGAACCGTGTGGCCCAGGTGCTGGAAGACCGCAAAGGCGCGGACGCCGACAGCTCCTACGTCGCCAGCCTGTACCACAAGGGCCTGAACAAGATTCTGGAAAAACTCGGCGAAGAATCCGTCGAGACCATCATTGCGGCCAAGGACGCGCAAATCAGCGGTGATTACAGCGATGTAATCTATGAGACCGCAGACTTGTGGTTCCATAGCCTGGTGATGCTCGCCCAACTGGGGCAGCACCCACAGGCCGTGCTGGATGAACTGGACCGTCGCTTCGGCTTGTCCGGGCACGCCGAGAAGGCCTCGCGCCCGTCCGCCTGAATAACTAAGACTTGAGGATTTGAAGCATGGGCATTTTTGACTGGAAACACTGGATCGTCATTCTGGTGGTGGTGGTATTGGTGTTCGGTACCAAGAAACTCAAGAACCTGGGCACCGATGTGGGCGAGTCGATCAAGGGCTTTCGCAAAGCCATGAACGATGATGAAAAGCCAGCCGAGCCAAGCGCCAACCCGGTGCCACCGGCCCAGCCTGTTCACCCGCAGGCCACCCAGCCGATCACCGAGCGCCGTACCTTCGACGTGCAGGCTGAAAAGGTCCAAGAGCCGACCCGCAAAGACTCGTGAGCACTGACTAATGTTTGGTATCAGCTTCTCTGAACTGCTGCTCGTCGGCCTGGTGGCCTTGCTGGTACTGGGGCCGGAACGCCTGCCCGGTGCCGCACGCACCGCCGGCTTGTGGATCGGGCGCCTCAAGCGCAGTTTCAACGCGATCAAACAGGAAGTTGAACGGGAAATCGGTGCCGACGAAATCCGCCGGCAATTGCACAACGAACATATCCTCTCGTTGGAGCAGGAAGCCCGCAAGATTCTTTCCCCGGTGCAAGAGCCGGCCAAGCCGGTAACACCGGTGGCCGAGCACAGCATCGCGCCAGCCCCTGTGGCCGACGCCGCACCGGCTGCGCCCGCCTCTACAACGCCTGCGCCGACGCCCGTTGCGTCGCCCGCGCCCCATGACCCTACATTGCCGCCGCGAGCCCCATGAGCGCTGATAAACCGGAAAACGACCAGCATATGCCGCTGGTCTCGCACCTCACCGAGCTGCGTACCCGCCTGCTGCGTTGCGTGGCGGCGATCTTCATCATCTTTGCCGGGCTGTTCGCCTTTACCCAGCAGATCTACACCTTCGTCTCGACGCCCCTGCGCCAGTACCTGCCGGCCGGCGCGACGATGATTGCCACCGATGTGTCGTCGCCGTTCCTGACGCCCTTGAAGCTGACCATGATGGTCTCGCTGTTCCTGGCGATCCCGGTGATCCTGCATCAGATCTGGGGCTTTATCGCGCCGGGCCTGTACAAGCATGAGAAGCGCATCGCCGTGCCATTGCTGGTGTCGAGCATCCTGCTGTTCTACACCGGCATGGCCTTCGCCTACTTCCTGGTGTTCCCGCTGATCTTCAAGTTCTTTGCCGCTGCCACCCCAGCCGGCGTGGAAATGATGACCGATATCACCAGCTACCTCGATTTCGTGATGACGCTGTTCTTCGCCTTCGGCGTGGCATTCGAAATCCCGGTGGCGGTGGTGTTGCTGGTGTGGATCGGCGTGGTCGACGTCAAGTACCTGAAGAAGATCCGCCCGTACGTGATCATCGGCTGCTTCGTGGTCGGCATGATCCTCACACCGCCGGACATCTTCTCCCAGACCTTGTTGGCGGTGCCGATGTGGATGCTGTTCGAAGTGGGCATCCTGTTCAGCGGCTTGATCAGCAAGCGTGGCGAACACCCGGATGACGCGCCTGTCGACGACGACCAGCCACCAGCGACCCAGCCGTGAACCTGCTGCTGCTCGAAGAGGCCGACTTTATCGCGGCCGACCGCGTGGTGCTGCGTGACCGGCGCCTGGTGCATATGCAGGAGGTTCACCGCGCCGCCGTCGGTGACTCCCTGCGCGTGGGCCGCATTGGCGGGCTGATGGGCAATGCCCAATTGCTGCGCCTGGAAGCCGCCGAAGCCGAACTGCAAGTGAGCTTCGACCAACCGCCGCCGAGCAAACTGCCCGTGACCTTGCTGCTGGCCCTGCCCCGCCCGAAGATGCTGCGCCGGGTGCTGCAAACAGTGGCGGCCATGGGCGTGCCCAAGGTGGTGCTGGTCAACAGCTACCGGGTGGAAAAAAGCTTCTGGCAAACCCCGTTCCTGGAGCCTGAAGCGGTGCGCGAGCAACTGATCCTCGGCCTGGAACAAGCGCGGGACACGGTGCTGCCCGAGATCATTATCGAGAAACGCTTCAAGCCGTTTGTGGAAGACCGGCTGCCGGCCATGGCGACTGGCACCCTGGGCCTGATCGGCCATCCGGGCGATTACCCGGCCTGCCCCCGAGCCCTGGAAGAACCGGTGACCCTGGCGATCGGCCCGGAAGGCGGCTGGATTCCCTATGAAGTGGACCTGCTGGCCAAGGCCGGTTTGCAGCCGGTGCAGTTGGGTGCACGTATTTTGCGCGTCGAAACCGCCGTAACCGCCCTGCTCGCCCGCCTGTTCTAACCCCCGCAGATCAAGCGATCATCTCGCCTTCTGTAGGAGCGAGCTTGCTCGCGAAGACCTCACAGACGCCGCGTTTACCCAGAAAGCACGCGTTATCGTTGACGTTTTTCGCGAGCAAGCTCGCGCCTACATTAGATGTGCATCGCTACAGTATCCTGCCCCCGTGCCGATAGCCTGTGAATAAGTCCAAGCCTTGTTCCAGGGGAGTTCGCAGCATGTATCGTTGGTTAGCCGAGAAACTGGGGAATGTAAGCGTCAACCGCAAGCTGAGCGTGGGCTTTGGCCTGGTGTTGCTCCTGACGCTGTTGATCACCTTTACCGGCTGGACCGGCCTGGGGGATGTGATCAGTCGCGGTGACAAGCTGGGCTTTATTTCCAGCCTCAATGGCCTGACCAAAGACCTGCGCCTGGCACGCCTGGACTTCGACATGCGCCGTGGCGAGCAAGGCACGGACAAGGTCGACGGCCTGCTCAACCACCTCGACAGTGGCCTGAAGACCGCTGCCGAGCTGATCGAACAACCTGACGATAAAGCCCTGGTCGAGCAACAGCAGGAAGCCCTGAACCAATACAAAAAGGCCTTCGCCGCCATGGTCCAGGCGGGCCTCAAGCGTGAGGGCGCGCGCAGCAAACTCGGCGACACTGCCGACAATGCCGTCGCCAAGATCAACGAAATCGAAAAAGCCCTGCTGCAAGGTGACAGCGTTGCCCAGTTCAACAGCGTGGTCGAGCAGAGCAAGCTGATCCAGCAGTCGCGCTTCCAGGTACGCGGCTACACCTACAGCGGCAAGGTCGAAGCCGAGCAACCGGCCCTGGATGCCATCGACAACGCCCTGAAGAAAATCACTGAGCTGCAAGGCCAGTTGCCTGCGCAATACCAGGCCAACCTGCAAGAAGCCGGGGCATCACTGCAAGCCTACCGTGCCGCCGTCAGCCAGTATCGCGATTCCCAGGTCGCCAGCGCCGCAGCGCTGAAAACCATGATCGCCCAAGGCGACATCCTGCTGGGCCACAGTGAAAAACTCACCGTCTCCCAGACCGCCGTGCGTGACGCAGATGCCGCGCAGGCCAAATACCTGTTGCTGCTTGCCACCGTGCTGGCGCTGATCGTCGGCGTCTTCGCAGCCTGGGCCATTACCCGCCAGATCGTCATCCCGCTGAACCAGACCCTCAAAGTCGCCGAGCGCGTGGCCTCCGGCGACCTGAGCCACAACCTGGAATCGGGCCGCCAGGACGAACTGGGCCAATTGCAGCGCGCCATGCAAAGCATGACCGTGGGCCTGCGCGAGTTGATCGGCGGGATCAGCGACGGTGTCACCCAGATCGCCAGTGCCGCCGAACAGTTGTCGGCCGTGACCGAACAAACCAGCGCCGGGGTCAACAGCCAGAAGGTCGAGACCGACCAGGTGGCCACCGCCATGAACGAGATGGCCGCCACCGTGCAGGAAGTGGCGCGCAACGCCGAAGAGGCCTCGGAAGCCGCCGTGGCCGCCGACCAGCAAGCCCGTGAAGGCGACCAAGTGGTGGGTGAAGCCATCGCCCAGATCGAGCGCCTGGCCACCGAAGTGGGGAATTCCACAGTGGCCATGGGTGAGCTCAAGCGTGAAAGCGACAAGATCGGCAGCGTGCTCGACGTGATCAAATCCGTGGCCCAGCAAACCAACCTGCTGGCCCTTAACGCCGCCATCGAGGCCGCGCGTGCCGGTGAAGCCGGGCGTGGCTTCGCCGTGGTGGCCGACGAGGTGCGCAGCCTGGCCCAGCGCACGCAGAAGTCTACTGAAGAGATCGAAGAGCTGATCGTCGGCCTGCAAAGTGGTACCCAGCAGGTGGCAACCATCATGGACAACAGCCGCGGGCTGACCGAGAGCAGTGTTGAGCTGACGCGCCGCGCCGGTCACGCGCTGGGCAATATCACCCGCACAGTCTCGACCATCCAGGCGATGAACTCGCAGATCGCCACCGCCGCCGAGCAGCAAAGCGCCGTGGCTGAAGAGATCAACCGCAGCGTGTTGAATGTGCGCGATATCTCCGAGCAAACTTCGTCGGCCAGTGAAGAAACCGCGTCCTCCAGTGCCGAACTGGCGCGCCTGGGGATCTACCTGCAGACCTTGGTCGGGCGCTTCCGAGTCTGAATTACCCTACGCGGCGGCTTACCAAAGCCGCCGCATCTTGTGAAATTTCCTACGCAGTTATCAGCCCTCCACGGGCCCGAATCGAATTAGCGTTTCAGGTGTCGCCAAACGCTTTTTCTGATTCGGAGGTTCACCATGTTTCCTCGGCTGACCCGCGTGCTGGTCAATGCCAGCGTCCGCCTCAAGCTCGCCCTGGGTTTTGGCCAAGTGCTGATCCTCAGTTTCCTGATCGCCGCCACCGGCTGGCAAGCCTTGAACGCCGTGCTTTACCGATCCAACAGCCTGACGACCCTGGGGCAACTGGCGGTCGACGCCGAGGCCATGCGCGCCGACCGCATCGTGTACCGCACGCTGACAGACAGCGATAGCCTGGGCAAAATGGCCGCGAAAATCGAGCGGATCGACCAGCACCTGGCCGACCTTTCAAACCGCCTGAAAGAGCCAGCTGACCTGCAGCGACTTGAAGAAGCCAAGCGCCTTGCAAGCAACTTCAAGGCGGCACTGGCGCAACTGCCACCCTTGATCGAACAGCGCGAGCGCATCCGCCCGGCGCTGAAAAAAATCGCTCTGCAAGCCAGCGATACCCTCGCCCAATTTGCCAGTGACCTGCCTGACCAGAACGACGAGAAGGCCCTCGATGCCATCGAGCAACTGCGCCAGGCCATGGAGCTGGCCGAAGATCGCGCCCAGAGCCCCGCCTGGGCCGCGCAATCGCTGGCTATGTATGCAGAGGCCATCGGCAAGGCGCTGGACGCTCTGGAGATCGCGCAGCTGGCCGTCACAGCACTGCCGGTGGACTCAGCACTGCTCAAGACCGACCTGGCTAACTATCGCGAGCAGTTGGTCAAGCTCAAGGAAGCCCAGCTCGATGTGGAGACCGTGCAAAACCGCTTCGAACAGCAACTCAATGACCTGCGCGAAAACAGCAACCAGTTGAGCCAAAGCCAAAACACCAAGCGAAACGACGAGGCAGACCACACCCGTACGTTGCTGATCAGCGTGACAGTGGCCGCCCTGGCACTCGGCGCGCTGGCCGCCTGGTGGATCGCCCGGCAGATTGCGGCGCCATTGCGGGAGATCCTTAGCGCCGCGCACCGCGTTGCCGAGGGCGACCTCAGCCATGACATGGCGGTCGACCGTCGTGACGAACTTGGCCAGTTGCAGCAAAGCATCGGGCAAATGACCCGCAGCCTGCGTAGCCTGATCAGCAGTATCGGCGACAGCGCCCGGCAGATCGCCGGGGCGGCTACACAGTTATCCACGGTCACCGAGCAAACTCGCAGCGGTCTCAACGAGCAGAAAGACGAAACCGACCAGGTGGCGACGGCAATGAATGAAATGCTCGCCACTGCCCAGGAAGTGGCGCGCCATGCCGAACGCGCCTCGGTGGCAGCCAATGAAGCCGACCAGCAGGCCGGCGCCGGTGAGCAGGTGGTCACCCAGGCCGTGGAGCAGATTGGCAACCTGGCCAGTGAAATGGCGCTGTCGGGCCGTGCGATGCTCGCGTTGCAACAGGAGAGCCAGAAGATCGCCAGTGTGCTGGACGTGATCAAGTCCGTGTCTCAGCAGACCAACCTGCTAGCCCTGAACGCCGCCATTGAAGCGGCGCGTGCGGGCACTGCCGGCCAAGGCTTTGCGGTGGTCGCCGACGAAGTGCGCAGCCTGGCCCAACGCACTCAGGAATCGGCCGAGGAGATCGAAGGGCTGATCCTCGGCCTGCATAACGGCACCCAACAGGTGGCGGACATCATGGACAGCAGCCGCAGCCTGACCGACAACAGCGTCGCCCTGACCCGCGACGCCGGTGATGCCCTGATTGCCATTGCCCGCACGGTGACGATTATCCAGGAAATGAACCCGCAGATCGCCGCCGCAGCCGAACAGCAAAGCGCCGTGGCCGAGGAGATCAACCGCAGTGTGTTGAAGGTACGGGACGTGTCGGAACAGACCGCCGCCGCCAGCGAGGAAACGGCGGCGGCGAGTGTTCAGTTGACCAGGTTGAGCCTGGATTTGCAGACGCTGGTCGACAAATTCAAGCTCTGAAACACCACCCCTGTAGGAGCGAGCTTGCTCGCGAAAAACCCAAGGCCGCTGCGTTCATTCAGGGTGCGTGGCGTTATCGTTGACGTTTTTCGCGAGCAAGCTCGCTCCTACAGTCATAGGACCTGGCGCAGGAAGGCTTGGGCGCGGGGGTCTTTTGGCGCATTGAAGAACTCGGCCGGGGCGGCGTCTTCCAGCAATTTGCCGTGGTCGAAAAACAACACCCGGTCTGCCACTTCCCGGGCAAAGCCCATCTCGTGGGTGACACACACCATGGTCATGCCTTCCAGGGCCAGGGTCTTCATCACGTCCAGCACTTCACCGACCATTTCCGGGTCGAGGGCCGAGGTGGGCTCGTCAAACAGCATCACCTTGGGCTCCATTGCCAGGGCCCGGGCAATGGCGACCCGCTGCTGCTGGCCGCCAGACAGGCGCGATGGAAACTCGTGGGCTTTTTGCGCGATACCGACCTTTTCCAGCAGCGCCAGGGCCTTGGCCTCGCGCTCTTGCTTGCCGCGCTTGCGCACGACCTTTTGCGCCAGGCACAGGTTTTCCAGCACGGTCATATGGGGGAAGAGGTTGAAGTGCTGGAACACCATGCCGACTTCACGGCGGTAGGCATTCACGTCGGTCTTGGGGTCGGCCAGTTGCAGGCCGTCGATGCTCACCGAACCCGAGTCGAACTCCACCAAGCCGTTAAGGCAGCGCAGGAAAGTGGACTTGCCCGAACCCGAAGGGCCGATAACCACCAGCACCTCGCCCTTGGCCACTTGAGTGGTGACGTGATCCACCGCGCGCACCACCTGCCCACGGGTATCGAAGACTTTTACCAGATCGCGCACTTCAATCACTTTGGGCGAGCCTCCGCTCAAGCCGGCTGGCCATCTTCGACAGCGGCAGGTTGATCAGCAGGTACAAGCCCGCCACACAGAACAGGATCTCAAACGGCGAGAACGAGGTGGTGATCACCTCGCGGCCGCTCTTGAGCAACTCGGTAATCGCGATCACCGACACCAGGGAGGTGTCCTTGACCAGGCTGATAAATTGCCCGGCCAGGGGCGGCAGCACGCGCTTGAACGCCTGCGGCAGTACCACGTGGCGCATCGACTGGCTGGCGCTCAAGCCCAGGGAGCGCGCCGCTTCGTCCTGGCCACGGGTGATGGACTGCACGCCAGCGCGCACGATTTCTGCCACGTAGGCACCGGTGAACAACGACAGCGCGGCGATCCCGGCGAACTCCCGGGACAGGTTGAGCACCGTGCCGATAAAGAAATAGAAAATGAAGATCTGCACCAGCAACGGCGTACCGCGCACCAGCTCGACGTAGATCGTCGACAGGTCGCGCAAGGTGGGATTTTTCGACAGCCGGCACAGCCCGGTCGCCAAGCCAATCGCCAAACCCAAGATGCCGGACACCACCGACAGCCACAATGTGGTCCACAAGCCCCACATCAACGGCCCCAGTGCCCATTGCCGGGTCACGCCGACCACATCGCCTTCAGCCACGTCGTCGCCGCGCGCCACTTGCAGGCTGTTATCGGCAACCGTGAGCTTTTGCTCGACACCGGCGTCGTTACGCAGGGTGACTTCGGCCGTATCGCCGTTGCGCACCAACTCGACCACGGTGGAAATATCCGCGGCGCGCTGGGAAGTTTCGGCTTGATAAGCGAAGTACTGCGGGACGCGGTTCCAGCGCCATTCGTAGGACATCAACGAGGTGGCGTAATACAAGGCACCCGCCAGGCCGACCAGCACGACCACCGTCAGCAGGTGCCAGGGCCATTGGGCTTTTTTCTGTTTCATTTCACTTTCCGAATGTATTGCTCTTGTAGGAGCGAGCTTGCTCGCGAAAAACCCGAGAACCCCTCTGGGTGTCAGGATTGCCGCGTTACCGTTGACGATTTTCGCGAGCAAGCTCGCTCCTACACCATCAAGCTTTTATTCCATGTCCTTGAGCCACTCGGAGCTCTTGAACCACTTGTCATGGATGCGATCGTAGGTGCCGTCGTTACGGATCTGGTGCAGGAAGTTGTTGATGAAGTTGATGCTGTCGTAATCGCCTTTCTTCAAACCGAACGCCAGGGGTTCAAAGGTGAAGGGTTCGTCCAGGAACACCAGCTTGCCGTTACCGACTTTCTTCTCGGCCACCACGTTGTACGGTGCGTCGTAGACGAACGCATCAGCCTTGCCGTTGACCACGTCGAGCACGCCTTCCTGCTCGTTGTCGTAGCCGTGGTACTTGGCTTTGGAGATCAACTTCTTGGCCACCATCTCACCAGTGGTGCCGAGCTTGGAGGTCAGGCGGTATTTCTCGTCGTTCAGGTCTTTGTAGGACTTGATGGTGCCTTCCAGTTCCTTGCGGATCAGCAGCGTCTGGCCGACCACGATGAAGGGTTCGCTGAAGTTCAGACGCAGGTTGCGTTCCTGGGTCAGGGTCATGCCGCTGCCGATCATGTCGAACTTGCCGGTCAGGAAGGCCGGGATGATGCCGTCGTAGCCGGTGGACACCAGCTC
This sequence comes from Pseudomonas fjordensis, assembly GCF_976987115.1. Lineage (NCBI taxonomy): Bacteria > Pseudomonadati > Pseudomonadota > Gammaproteobacteria > Pseudomonadales > Pseudomonadaceae > Pseudomonas > Pseudomonas fjordensis. The sequence continues at coordinate 430,479 of NZ_OZ336860.1, read as the reverse complement.
CAGCTTGACGCCCATGGACTTGGCCATGGCCTTGAGGATATCGACTTCGAAACCGATGATTTCACCGCGCTTGTCGGTCATTTCGAACGGCATGTAGGTGGGGTCCATGCCGACTTTCAACGTGCCGCGCTTGACCGCCTCATCAATGGCGCCGGCCTGTGCCACGGTGGCAGCGACCAGCGCGGTGACGCCAAGCATCAGCATCGAAAGATACTTTTTCATCATCAAGACCCCTGAACGATTCTTATAAGGTGGGCGCACGAGAGGGCTGCGCCATTTCGGGGAGCGATCCTAACCCACTCGTTGTCCGCCACAAAGGTTTCACCGGTAAATGTTATCGGTGTGTGTCGGAAAACACTGACAGCGGCGCGCAGAAGCGCAGGCGCAGACGCTTCAGCGCGGCCTCTCGATCAGGGGTTGATGTGTAAGCAGTTATGACGATCAGTCGATCTCGGCGATCCAGGCCGTGTCCCTTAACCACTTGTCATGCAGGCGATCGTAGGTGCCGTCCTGGGCGATCTGATTGAGAAAGTGGTTGATCCAATTGAGGCTGTCGTAATCACCTTTTTTCAGGCCAAACGCCAAGGGCTCAAAGGTAAAGGGTTGCTCCAGTGCCAACAAGGCACTGTTCTGTGGCCGACTCATCGCGATCAGGTTGTAAGGCGCATCATGGATAAAAGCATCGGCCTTGCCTTCCACCACCTGCCGCACGCCCTCTTCCGGGTCAGCCACACTGCTGAGCCGAGCGGATACGAGAAAGCGCTGCGCAGCGGCTTCACCGGTGGTGCCTTGGGTGGTAACGACGCGGTAACTGGCGTCGTCCAGCTCTTCAATACTGGACACCTTCGCGCCCAGGCGCGGATGCAGCAGCACCGTCTGGCCCACCACGATAAACGAGTCACTGAAGTTGAGCTTGAGGTTGCGCTCCTGGGTGACCGTCATGCCGCTGCCAATCAGATCAAATTTGTTTGCCGTCAGCCCTGGCAGCAACTCCGTGTAGGGCACCGCCACCAACTCCAGCTCTACACCCAGCGCGCGACTCATGGCGTGGAGCAAGTCAATTTCAAAGCCGACGATGCGTCCCTGCCTATCGAGCATTTCGAACGGCACGTTATTGGGGGTGGTGCCGACTTTAAGTACGCCACGGCGCACAGCGTTGTCCAGCGCGCCCGCGTAAAGCAGGCCTGCGTGTCCCCCCAGCAAAAAGCCCATCAGCAATGCCAAACAATACCTTTTGATCATGAATGCCCCCGTGGCGAGTCCAATGTGGGGGGCGATCCTAACCCAGCCGCAGGCACGGCAATACGCTTCGAACAAAGGTCTTTTGTTTCGAAATAACAAGGAGTTAGGAATAAAAAGGAAGGGGCTAAAAACGCTGTAGGACCAACGTTTGAAACACCCCCGAAGTGAGCCTTCGGGGGTGCCTGAATCAGGCCGGTTGGGCCTGGGGCGACTGTGGTTGCAGGGGCAGCAATGGCGCGTGCGGATCGGCCTTGATCGAGGCACGCCAAGCGCCGAGCCACTCGGCATGACCTTCGCTCCACACCTGCTCATGCAGGCGAGCCAGGGCCACCGGGTCGCTGAGCAAGGCCAGGCGTTCGCTATTGTTGAGGCCGGCCGGGCCGACTTTCAACGCGTGGCGAACACGCTCCATGCGCAGGTACTCGATGGGCTCGGCCTCCCGGTGCCGCGAGGTCGCCAAGGCGCAGGCCAGGGCGTTCTGCTGCGGGTCGACCACCGAACGCACAAAGCCGTCGTTGAGGGCATGCCAACGGTTTTCGTGGGTGTACTGCTCGGTCGACAGCAGGGCTTGCGGCGGATTGTATTCCTCAGGGATCAGGAACAGGCTCTCGTCGCGGGACTTGAGGCCCAGCTTGACCCGGCTGGAAATCACCGACACCGGGATCGACAGCATCAGCGAACCGACGATCGGCACCAGCCACCACAGGAAGCTTGGGTTCAACCACACCACCAGCAGCGCCCATAAAAAGCCCAGCACGGTTTGCGGACCGTGGCGCTTGACCGCCTCGCTCCATGGCGTGGAGTCGTCGTCACGTTGTGGCGAGTTCCAGGTAGCGGCCCAGCCGAGGAACGCAGCGAGCACGAAACGGGTGTGGAAAATCATCCGCACCGGCGCCAGCAGCATGGAGAACAGCATCTCCAGCAGCATCGACAGGGTCACCTTGAACTTGCCACCAAACTCTTTCGCGCCTTTGGCCCAGATCAGGATGATGCTCAGCAGTTTAGGCAGGAACAACAGCACGATGGTGGTGGAGAACAGCGCCACCGCCTTGTCCGGGTGCCATTGTGGCCACAGCGGGTACAACTGGCGCGGAGCCATGAAGTACTGCGGCTCCATCAGCGTGTTCACCGCCAGCAACGCCGTGGACAGCACCAAAAAGAAGAACCACAACGGCGCCGACAGGTAGGACATCACGCCGGTGAGGAACACCGCACGGTGCACCGGGTGCATGCCTTTAACCAGGAACAGGCGGAAGTTCATCAGGTTACCGTGGCACCAGCGGCGGTCACGCTTGAGTTCATCCAGCAGGTTCGGCGGCAGTTCTTCGTAGCTGCCCGGCAGGTCGTAGGCAATCCACACGCCCCAGCCGGCACGGCGCATCAGCGCCGCTTCAACGAAGTCGTGGGAAAGAATCGCACCGGCAAACGCACCCTTACCTGGCAACGGCGCCAGGGCGCAGTGCTCGATAAACGGCTTCATACGGATAATGGCGTTGTGGCCCCAGTAGTGGGATTCACCCAACTGCCAGAAGTGCAGGCCGGCAGTAAACAGCGGGCCGTACACGCGAGTGGCGAACTGCTGCATGCGCGCATACAGGGTGTCCATGCCCGACGCACGCGGCGCGGTCTGGATAATCCCGGCATCCGGCGTGGCTTCCATCAGGCGCACCAGGCTGGTCAGGCACTCGCCGCTCATCACGCTGTCGGCGTCGAGAACGACCATGTACTTGTAGTCACCGCCCCAACGACGGCAGAAGTCGTCGAGGTTGCCGCTCTTGCGCTTAACGCGGCGGCGACGACGACGATAGAAGATCTTGCCGAAACCACCCGCTTCGCGGCAGACGTCGAGCCAGGCTTGCTGTTCGGCGATGCAGATGTCGGCGTCGTTACTGTCGCTGAGCACGAAGAAGTCGAAGCGATCCAGGTCACCGGTCGCGGCCACCGATTCGAACGTTGCACGCAAGCCGGCGAATACACGCGGCACGTCTTCGTTACAGATCGGCATCACCAGGGCGGTGCGCGCATCCTTGGGAATCGGCTCGTCGCCGGCACTTTTACCGGAGATACGGTATTTATCGTGCCCGGTCAGCAGTTCCAGGAAGCCCATGAGCGCGGTCCAGAAACCGGCCGACACCCAGCAGAACAGAATCCCGAACATGATCAGGATGCTGGTTTGCAGGGCGTAAGGCAGTACCTGGGTAGCGGTTTGCAGCAGGGTCTGGTTGCGAATTTCGTCGAAGTCCACCAGCGACCAGCCCTGGTACGGCATGATGCCTTTCATGTACCAGCCGGCCACGATGGTCTGGCCTAGCATCAGCACCAACAGGATGTAACGACGGATCGAGCCCACGGTACGCCAGCGCGCAGCCGGCAGTACCCGCTCGTCTTTGGGTGGCTTGGGCGGGTTGGTGCGACCGGTCATCCGGCGCCAACCGCGCACCAGGATGTTGGTGCGCCAAGGCTCGGGCACCACTTTGGTCCGACGGATCGGCGGCGTGGCCTTCAGGCACACGCGACCGCTGGCATCGAGCGCCAGCATCTCGGCGTCTTCCAGTTCTTCGGCGCTGTTGAGGGTCAAGCGGCGGCCAACCGACGCTTGGGCAGCGTCGGTGGGGGCGTCGAAGGTCTTGGACGACAAGCGCTCGTGCAACTCGCTGAAGGACGTGCAGCCCGCCAGCTCGGCGCGCTGCTCAGCCGTCATGGGTAGATGCGCCAGGTACTCGGACAGAGTCTCTGGCTTGACTTGAGAATTACTCATCGGCAGGCAACTGATAGCTCCAGGTTTCGGTCAGGACTTGCTCGGTCTTGATCGGCTCCGGTGTGGCTGGGGCAGCCTCAGGCTGTTTGGCTTCCTTGTCCTTGGCGTCTTTCTTGGCCTGCTTCTCATGCTGCTTGGCCACGACTTTGTCGGCCTTGAGCACATGGTTGGAAACCGACTCAGGCTCAGGCTGCACGATATCCTGCACCAGCGCCGCACGCATTTCGGTCGGCTTGCTTGCGTCCTTGATCTTCATACGCAGGGTCAGGCGCCAGCCTTTGGTGTGTTCGTTGTAACGCACGCTGTTTTCAACCAGTTCGGCGTTATCGCCCACGCTCACTTGGCTACGTACCGGCGCGTCCGGCAGCAGTTTCTTCAGGGACGGGCCCTCGAAGTCCACCAGGTAGGCCACGCTGCCATCGGGCTGACGGATGAGGTTGGATTGCTTCACGTCACCGGTGGAGCGCAGGGTCTGCTTGACCCAGGCACTGTCCGGCGAATGGAAAGCTGCGTCGTCCAATGTCCAGTGCAGACGGTAGGCTACGTCCAGCGGCTTGCCGACTTCCGGCAGTTCGGCCGGGCTCCAGAAGGCCACGATGTTGTCGTTGGTTTCATCGGCGGTCGGGATCTCGACCAGGTCGACGGAGCCTTTGCCCCAATCGCCTTCAGGTTCGATCCAGGCGCTTGGGCGCTTGTCGTAGTTGTCGTCCAGGTCTTCGTAGTGGCTGAAGTTGCGACCACGCTGCAACAGGCCGAACCCACGCGGGTTCTCGACGCTGAAGTTGCTGACAGACAGGTGTTTAGGGTTGTTCAGCGGGCGCCAGATCCACTCGCCATTGCCGGCGTGGATCGACAGGCCGCTGGAATCGTGGAGCTCGCGACGATAGTTGAGGACCTTGGACGGCTGGTTGGCGCCGAACAGGAACATCGAGGTCAACGGCGCAACGCCCAGCTTGCTGACCTTGTCACGCAGGAACATCTGGGATTTGACGTCCACCACGGTGTCGGTGCCAGGGCGCAGGATCAGACGATAAGCGCCAGTGGCGCGTGGCGAATCCAGCAGTGCAAAGATCACAAGGTGCTTGTCACCCGGCTTTGGACGCTCGATCCAGAACTCGGTGAAACGCGGGAATTCTTCGCCAGACGGCAATGCGGTGTCGATCGCCATGCCACGGGCAGACAGGCCATATACCTGGTCCTTGCCCACGACGCGGAAATAGCTGGCGCCGAGCATGGTCATGATTTCGTCTTGCTTGTCGGCCTTGTTGATCGGGAAAAGCACACGGAAACCGGCGTAACCCAGCTGTTCGGTGGCTTTAGGATCAAATTTCACATCGCCGAAATCGAAACGCGTCGGGTCGTACTTGATTTCATGCACGCTGTCGGCGGTGACTTCGTTGATTTTCACCGGGGTGTCGAAATGCATCCCCTGGTGATAGAAGGACAGCTTGAACGGGGTGTTCTGATCGGCCCACTCGGCTTTTTCATTGCGGAAACGAATTTTCTGGTAGTCAGCGAATTTCATTTCGCGGAATTCGTTCGGCAAATTGCTGCGCGGAGCTTCGTATTTCTGCCCAGCCAGCTCTTTTGCCTTGGCCGACACATCATCCAGACTGAACGCCCACAGTTGACCCGCGCCGAACAGGCAAAACAGGGCGGAGCCCGTCACCAGTGCGTTTCGTAACCGTTTGGCAGACAATTTTGGTGCATTACAGGGACTAACAATCACGAGCAACCCTCGCCGAAAACAGATCAAAAAACCAACTGCCAGCTATCTATATGCCAGGTTGGCGAGCAATGTTCCGACTCCTCTGGGGCAAAATGATTCCCCACGCGGTTGTCGGACAAGGCTCTACCTAAGTCAAAAATGGACCAAACAACGCTGATCCCCGTAGCGCGCGATTATCTAGTAGCCCGCGAGACAACGCATCAGGGGCAGCGAAGTATTTGTAGCGAAACCCTGCGTTTTTAGGCATTAACGTCGTTTTTCATACATTCATGTCTGTAAGAGGAAGGTCACAGGGCCATCATTGACCAAGTGCACCTGCATATCCGCGCCAAAACGCCCTGACGCCACCTTGCCATGCAATTGTTGCGCTTGTAACAACAAGTGATCAAAAAGCGCCGCTCCCAGGGCCGGTGGAGCCGCCGTGGAGAAGCTGGGCCGCAGCCCGCTTTTGGTATCCGCCGCCAGGGTGAACTGCGACACCAGCAGCAAACCGCCGCCGATGTCCTTGAGGGACAGGTTCATCTTGCCGTCCTCGTCACTGAACACCCGATAGTTAAGCAGCTTGTGCAGCAGTTTGTCGGCGCTTTCGGGCGTATCTGAAGGCTCGACGGCCACCAGTACCAGCAAACCCTGGTCGATCGAGCCTACCACCTCACCCGCGACCTCGACCCGGGCGCCACGCACCCGCTGCAACAGGCCCTTCATGCTTCTTCAGGCGGCAGGTCGAGCAAGCGCCGGGCCATTTCGCCGGTCGCACGTACCAGTGCGTCGGTGATACCCGGCTCGGATGCCGCATGCCCGGCCTCGCGGATCACCTGCAACTCGCTGTTGGGCCAGGCCTGATGCAGTTCCCAGGCGTTATCCAGCGTGCAGATCATATCGTAGCGGCCATGGATGATGACGCCAGGCAGATGGGCGATCTTGTGCATATCGCGAATCAGCTGGTTGGGCTCCAGGAAGGAGTTGTTAGTGAAGTAATGGCATTCGATACGTGCGATGGACAAGGCGCGCTGCGGCTCGGAAAACCGCTCCACATGCTGTGGGCTCGGGCACAGGCCCAACATGCGGCCTTCCCAGCCCGACCAGGCTTTGGCCGCGTGCATCTGGGCGATCTGGTCATTGCCGGTCAGGCGCTTGTGGTAAGCGGCGATCATGTCGTGGCGCTCCTCCACCGGGATCGGGGCCACGTAGTCCTGCCAGTAATCCGGGAACAGGCGGCTCGCGCCCTCCTGGTAGAACCAGCGAATATCCTGGGGGCGGGCGAGGAAGATGCCGCGCACGATCAGGCCGAGCACACGCTCGGGATGGGTTTGCGCGTAGGCCAGGGCCAGGGTCGAGCCCCAGGAGCCGCCGAACAGCACCCACTTGTCGATGCCCAGGTGTTCGCGGATGCGTTCAAGGTCGGCGACCAGATCCCAAGTGGTGTTGTTCTCCAGGCTCGCCCTTGGCGTGGAGCGGCCGCAGCCACGCTGGTCGAAGGTGACAATATGGTAGAGGTTCGGGTCGAAATAGCAGCGGCTCTGGGCGTCGCAACCGGAGCCGGGGCCGCCATGGATGAACACGACAGGCAAGCCTTCGGGGGAGCCACTTTCATCGACATACAGGGTGTGGGTGTCATCGACAGCCAGATCGTGCCGGGCGTAGGGTTTGATCTGCGGGTACCAAGTCTGCATTGCGTGCTCCGTAGGGTGTCGGGTTCATCCCTGGGGGGACGTCTATTATTTTGCCGTTTGGCATCATAAACCCGAATTGTGCAATGAGCATGTCCTTGAGCACTTAGACCTGTGTCAGCAGTTCGCGCCTCAGGTAACCAAGCAGATAGTCATACAGCCGATCCACCTCCGGCACCTGGCCGCGAGCCCGCAAACAACCGTGGGCCAGCCCTTTGCCGGGATGGCGGCGTGTCAGTTGATAAAAGTGTTGCTGAACCACCGTTATCGCAGGCAAGCCAGCTCCCACATTTGGAGCGCATTCTCATGATAGAGCGCGGTCAAGCGTGGGAGCGGGCTTGCTCGCGAAAGCTATTGCAGCAGCACCAACAATTACCGGTAGTGCTTCTGCCCCCAAGCCAACAGCCCTTCCAGCAACTGCCTCAACACCACCTGCGTCGGCTCGGCCAAATCATGGCGATAACGGAACGGCTCGAACTCCTCCATATAGGTGCTCTGGCACAACTCCAGCTGCACCGCATGGATATCCTGCGCCGGGTTGCCGTAGTGACGGGTGATATGGCCGCCCTTGAAGCGCCCGTTCAGCACATGGGTATATTGCGGATGCTGAGCGCAGATGGCTTCCAGCTGGCTGGCCAGCTGCGGGTCGCACGCAGCGCCGTTGAAGGTACCCAAATTGAAGTCCGGCAATTTGCCGTCAAACAGGTGCGGGATCACCGAGCGGATCGAGTGCGCGTCGAACAGCAACGCATAACCGAACTCGGCCTTGAGGCGTGCCAGTTCTTCTTGCAGTTGACGGTGGTACGGCCCCCAGATTTTTTGCAGGTAGCTGGCCCGTTCTTCGTCGGAGGGCGTTTGCCCTTCACGGAACAACGGTACGCCGTCGAACAGCGTCTCGGGGTACAGGCCGGTCGTAGCGCCGGCATACAGCGGCGTGTTGTCGGAAGGCCGGTTGAGGTCGATGACAAACCTCGAGTACTGCGCAGCCAGGGTGCTGGCGCCCAGCTCTTCGGCAAACTCATACAACAGGGGGATATGCCAGTCGGTGTCCGGCAGGCTTTGCGCCTCGGGGATCAACCCGGCCTCGACCGCAGGGGTGAGGCGCAGGCCCGCGTGGGGCATGCTGATCAGCAGCGGTACACGGCCTTGTTTGAACGTCAGAACCTTATCCACAACAGCATCCTCTCAAACAGTGACGTCGACGCCGTGGCGCACGACGCGTTTATCCAGTTCGCCACCCAGCCAGTAGGCCAGGTCGGCGGGGCGGTCGATCTGCCAGGCGACAAAGTCCGCGACCTTGCCCACTTCCAGGGAACCATGGGTATCACCCAGCCCCAACGCGGTGGCCGCGTGTTGCGTGGCGCCGGCCAGGGCTTCTTCCGGGGTCATGCGGAACAGGGTGCAGGCCATGTTCAGCATCAGCCGCACTGACAGCGCCGGTGAAGTGCCGGGGTTGAGGTCGCTGGCGATGGCGATCTTCACGCCGTGTTTGCGCAGGGCGTCCATGGGCGGCAACTGGGTTTCACGCAGGAAGTAGAACGCGCCCGGCAATAGCACGGCGACGGTACCGGCCGCAGCCATGGCGATGGCGTCTTCTTCAGTCATGAATTCCAGGTGGTCGGCCGACAACGCGTGGTAGCGCGCCGCCAGGCTTGAGCCATGCAACGACGAGAGTTGCTCGGCGTGCAGCTTCACCGGCAGGCCAAGTTGCTGAGCAACCTTGAACACCCGCTCGACCTGTTCAGTGGAAAACGCCAGGTACTCACAGAAGGCATCGACCGCATCCACCAACCCCTCGGCGGCCAGGGCCGGCAGCATCTGGCTGCAGATGTGCTCGATGTAGTCGTCGGCGCGGTCCTTGTACTCCGGCGGCAACGCATGGGCGGCCAGGCAGGTGGCGCGCACGCTGACCGGCAGTGCTTCACCCAGGCGCCGGGCCACGCGCAGCATCTTGCGTTCGTTGGCCAGGTCCAGGCCGTAGCCGGACTTGATTTCCACGGTGGTCACGCCGTCACGCAAAAGGCTGCGCAGACGCTTTTCAGCGCTCAGGAACAATTCATCTTCCGTCGCTGCACGCGTGGCACGCACAGTGCTGGCAATGCCGCCGCCCTTGGCCGCGATCTCGGCGTAGCTGACACCTTCGAGGCGCTGCTCGAATTCGCCGCTGCGATTACCACCAAACACCGCATGGGTGTGGCAGTCGATCAGCCCGGGGGTGACCCACGCGCCTTGCAAGTCGTGCACCTGGGCGTAATCCGCCGTCGGCGCCTGGCTGCGGGGGCCGACCCACTCGATGAGCGAGCCAGCAGTCACCATGGCGGCATCCTCGATGATCGAGTATTTGCCATTGGCCATGGTTGCGACGTGGCAGTGTTGCCAAAGCGTTTTCATCAACGCCTCCCTAAGTTATCGATGAGACAAAACCGGGTCGTAATCGACCTTGGCCGTTTGCCCGGCGGCAGGCTTGACCCACAGCCAGTAGGCGATGATCAGCAGCACGATCCACACGGCGCCCACCATCAACGCCGCCTGGGTGTCTGGGAAGTAACCGAGTACACCAAACACAAACAGCATGAACACAATGGCCGCTGCCGGCGCATAGGGCCAGAACGGCACCGGGAATTTCAGTTCGGCGACCTGCGCCTTGGTCATGGAGCGGCGCATGGCGACCTGGGTAAACAGGATCATCAGCCAGACCCACACGGTGGCGAAGGTGGCAATCGAGGCGATCAGCAGGAACACGTTTTCCGGGATCAGGTAGTTGAGCACCACACCGCCGAGCAAGGCGGCGCCCATGACCACCACGGTCATCCATGGCACGCCTTGTTTGGACAATTGCGCGAAGCCCTTGGGCGCCTGCCCTTGTTGAGCCAGGCCGTACATCATGCGGCCGGCGCCAAAGATGTCGCTGTTGATCGCCGACACTGCCGCCGAGATCACCACGATATTAAGGATAGTCGCCGCCGAGCCAATCCCCAGGTTGCTGAAGATCTGCACGAACGGGCTGCCCTGGCTGCCGATCTGCGGCCACGGGTAGATCGCCATCAACACGAACAGGGTCAGCACGTAGAACAGCAGGATACGCAGCGGCACCGCGTTGATTGCCTTGGGGATCACGCGCTGCGGGTCCTTGGCTTCACCGGCGGTGATGCCAATGATTTCGATGCCGCCAAAGGCGAACATCACCACCGCAAACGAGGCAATCAACCCGCCGATGCCGTTAGGCATGAAGCCACCGTGGGCCCACAGGTTGCTCAGGCCGCTGGCCTGGGTTTCGCCTGCCGAGTGAATGCCGAACAACATGATGCCGAAGCCGCCGAGGATCATCGCCACAATGGCGCCGACCTTGAGCAGCGACAGCCAGAACTCCATCTCGCCAAAGACTTTGACGTTGCACAGGTTCAGGCCGCCGATCAAAAACACGATGCCCAGCACCCAGACCCAACGGGCCACTTCGGGAAACCAGAAGCCCATGTAAATGCCGAACGCGGTAACGTCGGCAAGGCAGACGATGATCATTTCAAAGGCGTAGGTCCAGCCGAGGATAAACCCGGCCATCGGCCCCAGGTAGGTGCTGGCGTAGTGGCCGAAGGAGCCGGACACCGGGTTGTGCACAGCCATCTCGCCGAGGGCGCGCATCACCATGAAGACGGCGGCGCCGCCGATCAGGTAGGCCAGCAGCACGGCCGGGCCGGCCATCTGGATAGCGGAGGCAGAGCCATAGAACAGCCCGGTACCGATCGCGGAACCCAGGGCCATGAAGCGAATATGTCGGGCGTTGAGCCCGCGTTTCAAACCTTTTTCTGGCTGATGCATTTCTCGTCCCTAATTATTCTTATGAGGAGAAGATCGTTCCCACGCTCTGCGTGGGAACTCCGACCTGGACGCTCCGCGTCCGCTTTTAGAGCGGTGACGCAGAGCGTCACAGGATGCATTCCCACGCGGAGCGTGGGAATGATCAGACACAGACCGAGTCTCGGTCAGAGGCTTGGCAGCAACTTGGCCGGCACCAGCTCATTCAGGCAGCGGCTGGCGAGCAGTTCGCTGGCGGCGTTGATGTCCGGGGCGAAGAAACGGTCCTTGTCATAGAACGCCACTTTGCCGCGCAGGATGCCACGGGCTTTTTCCAGCTTGGGCGAGGTCTTCAGGCCGTCGCGCAGGTCCAGGCCCTGGCACGCCGCGAGCCATTCCACCGCGAGGATGCCCCGGGTGTTCTCGGCCATTTCCCACAAACGCTTGCCCGCAGCCGGGGCCATGGACACGTGGTCTTCCTGGTTGGCCGAGGTCGGCAAGCTGTCGACGCTATGGGGATGGGCCAGCGCCTTGTTCTCGCTGGCGAGCGCGGCGGCAGTCACCTGGGCAATCATGAAGCCCGAGTTCACCCCGCCATTGCCCACCAGAAACGGCGGCAGTTGCGACATGTGCTTGTCCATCATCAACGAGATCCGGCGCTCGCTCAGGGAGCCGATTTCGGCAATGGCCAGCGCCATATTGTCGGCAGCCATGGCCACGGGTTCGGCGTGGAAGTTGCCACCGGAAATCACATCGCCCTCGGCGGCAAAGACCAGCGGGTTATCCGACACCGCGTTGGCTTCTACCACCAGCACCTCGGCGGCCTGGCGCAATTGGGTCAGGCAGGCGCCCATGACCTGCGGCTGGCAACGCAGGGAATACGGGTCTTGCACCTTGTCGCAGTTCTGGTGCGATTGGGACACCTGGCTGCTCTCACCGAGCAGGTCGCGATAGGCCGCTGCCGAGTCGATCTGGCCGCGCTGGCCACGCGCCGCATGAATACGCGCATCGAACGGCGAGCGCGAACCCAGTACCGCTTCCACGGTGAGGCCGCCGCACGCGAGGGCACCGGCGAACAGGTCTTCGCCTTCGAACAGGCCACGCAGGGCATAGGCCGTGGACACCTGGGTGCCGTTGAGCAGGGCCAGGCCTTCTTTGGCGGCCAGGGTCAGCGGCGTGAGGCCGGCGACTTTCAGTGCCTCGGTGGCTTCCAGCCATTCGCCCTTGTGACGCGCTTTGCCTTCGCCAAGCAGTACCAAGGACATGTGTGCCAACGGCGCCAGGTCACCGGAGGCGCCGACCGAACCTTTAAGTGGAATGTGCGGGTACACCTCGGCGTTGATCAATGCGATCAGCGCGTCGATCACCTGGCGACGAATCCCGGAGAAGCCACGGCTCAGGCTGTTGACCTTGAGCACCATGACCAGTCGCACCAGCGCATCGCTGATCGGCTCACCGACGCCGGCAGCATGGGACAGCACCAGGGAGCGCTGGAGATTTTCCAGGTCTTCGCTGGCAATGCGGGTCGAGGCCAACAGGCCGAAACCGGTGTTGATGCCATAGGCGGTGCGGTTCTCGGCGAGAATCTGCTCCACACAGGCAACGCTGGCTTCGATCTGGGCCGAGGCGCTGTCATCCAGGCTGAGGGTTACTGGCTGCTGGTAGATGGCACGCAGTTGGGCGAGGCTCAGTTGGCCTGGAATCAGGTTTAGCGCAGTCACATTCATTCTCCTTGTGAATTGTTCTTAGGTGTTCAGTGCAAATTCGGTAATGCAGTGTCTTTAAGCAGCTGGGCAGCGGCGGCAATATCCGGCGCCAGCCAGCGGTCCTGCTCATAGGCGGGGACCACTTCGCGCAGCAGACGCCAGGCGCGGTCGGTACCGGCGCCGAAGCGTTGCTCCTTGAGAAACTCGAAAGCCTGGGCCGCCAGCAGGTACTCGATGGCAAGAATCTGGGTGACGTTGGCCAGCACCTGGTGCAGCTTGAGCGCGGCATTGGTGCCCATGCTCAAGTGGTCTTCCTGCAGGCCCGAGGTGACGAAATTGTCCAGCACCGCCGGTTGCGCCAACTGGCGGTTCTGCCCACACAACGACGCGGCGACGTACTGCACGATCATCATCCCGGAGTTGACGCCCGGGTTGCTCACCAGAAAGGCTGGCAGGCCGCTGACATGCGGGTTGACCAGGCGGTCCAGGCGGCGCTCGGCCACCGAGCCGATCTCGGCCATGGCGATGGCGAGCATATCGGCCGCCATCGCGACGGACTGCCCGTGGGGGTTAGCCTGGGACACCACGCGGTAATTGTCCGGCGTGCCCAGCACCAGCGGGTTGTCGGTGGCGCTGTTGAGTTCGGTCTCGATCTGGCGCGTGGCGTGTTCCACCTGGTCGCGGGCCGCGCCGTGAATCTGCGGGATCGAGCGAATGCTCAAGGCGTCCTGGGTGCGAATACCTTTACTGCTGGCAATCACCTCACTGCCGTCGAGCAGGGCACGCAGGTTGATACCTACATGCTGCATGCCCGGGTGCGGCTTGAGGGCGATGATGGCTTCGTCAAAGGCGTCGATCTGGCCGCGCTGGGCTTCGAAACTCATGGCACCGATCACGTCGGCCCATTGCAGCAAGTGATGCGCATCGGCCAGGGCCAGGCAGCTCAGGCCGGTCATGCACGGCGTGCCATTGACCAGGCATAGGCCGTCTTTGGCACCGAGTACCACCGACTGCAAACCTTCAGCGTGCAACGCGTGTTGCGCCGTGACGACCTGGCCGCGGTAGCTCACATTGCCGACGCCCAGCAGGGCCACGCCGATATGGGCCATGTGGGTCAAGTACCCCACCGAGCCTTGGGACGGCACTTGCGGGGTGATGCCATGGTTGAGCAGCGCCAGCAGCGCGTGCACCACCTGCGGATGCAGGCCGGACTTGCCGTGGCTGTAGTTGATGATCGCCGCGCAGATGATCGCGCGGGTCTGCTCATCGCTGAGCACCGGGCCGACGCCGCAGGCGTGGCTCAGCAGCGTGTTGCGCGACAGTTGGCTCAGTTGCTCGGTCTTGAGCGAGACGTTGCACAGCGCGCCCAGGCCGGTGTTGACGCCATAGGCGCGCTCGCCGCTGGTGACGATGCGCTGCACGATGGCTTGGGCATTGTCGATGCGCGCCCAGGCGTGGCCGGAGAGTTCGAGCACGGCGCCGTGACGGGCAACGGCGGTGACGTCCTGCCAGCGCATTGGGGTGTCGGCGATGATGATTGTTGTTGCCTGGGACATCTTTATACCTTCTTCAATTCTTAGGCAGCATTGCCGGCCTTTTCGCGAGCAAGCCCGCTCCCACAGGGGGAATGCATTCCAAATGTGGGAGCGGGCTTGCTCGCGAAAGCGCCAGCAGCCTCACCACACAGCCCGGATCAGACCACCGCCGCCCGCCGCTGAACAAAGCGGTCCACATACTCATCCGCCGGCGAGTGCAGAATCTCTCGCGGGGTGCCGACCTGGATCAGCTTGCCGTCCTTGAGGATCGCAATGCGGTTGCCGATGCGCACGGCCTCGTCGAGGTCGTGGGTGATGAATACGATGGTCTTGTGCAGGGTCTTTTGCAGCTCCAGCAACTGGTCTTGCATCTCGGCGCGGATCAACGGGTCGAGGGCGCTGAAGGCTTCGTCCATCAGGATGATGTCGGTGTCGGCCGCCAAGGCGCGAGCCAGGCCCACGCGCTGGCGCATGCCGCCGGACAACTGGTGCGGGTATTTGTTTTCGTAGCCTTTGAGGCCCACGGTTTCGATCCAGTGCAACGCACGTTCGGCGCAGACCTGCTTGGTCTCGCCACGCACTTTGAGGCCGTAGGCAACGTTGTCGAGCACGCTCTTGTGCGGCAGCAGGCCGAAGCTCTGGAACACCATGCTGATCTTGTGCCGACGGAATTGGCGCAGGGCTTCCATGTCCAGTTGCAGGATGTCTTCGCCGTCCACCAGGATCGCGCCGCTGGTGGGGTCGATCAGGCGGTTGAAGTGGCGCACCAGGGTGGATTTGCCCGAACCCGACAAGCCCATGATCACAAAGATCTCACCGGTGCCGATGCTCAGGGACAGGTCATTCACGCCGACCACGCAACCGGTCTCGGCCAGTACCTGGTCTTTGGTCTTGCCCTGGCCGACCATGGCCAGCGCATCCTGGGCGCGCGCGCCGAAAATCTTGAAGACGTTTTTGACTTCGATTTTGCTGACAGTCGTCATTTGCTCGCCTCATGCCGTGGGCGGCCATAAGCCTGGGTAATGCGGTCGATGACCACTGCAAGAATCACGATCGCCAGCCCGGCTTCAAGGCCACGGCCAACGTTGAGGGTCTGGATGCCGACGAGCACGTCTTCACCCAAGCCACGGGCACCGATCATCGAGGCGATCACCACCATCGACAGCGCCATCATGGTGGTCTGGTTGATACCGGCCATGATGCTTGGCAGCGCCAGCGGCAATTGCACGCCGAACAGTTGCTGCCAACGGTTGGCACCGAAGGCGTTGATAGCTTCCATGACTTCGCCATCGACCTGGCGTATGCCCAGGTCTGTGAGGCGAATCAGCGGCGGCGCGGCGTAGATCACCGTGGCGAAAATCGCCGGGACCTTGCCCAGGCCGAACAGCATCAGCACCGGGATCAGGTACACGAAGCTGGGCATGGTTTGCATGATGTCCAGCAGCGGCATCAGCACCGAGCGCAGGCGATTACTGCGCGCCGACAGGATGCCCAGGGGTATGCCGATCAACACCGAGATCACCGTGGCCACCATCATCAATGCCAGGGTTTGCATCAGCTTGTCCCACAGGCCAACCGCGCCCACCAGGAACAGCAAGCCGACAATCACCGCCGTGGTCACCACCTTGCGGGTGGCGTGCCAGGCAATACCGCCGACGATGGCCAGCATCAGCCACCAGGGCGCCGCGCGCAGCAGGCCTTCCAGGTTGACGATGGCCCACAGCAGCGTGTCGGAGATGTGCCGGAACACATCGCCGTAGTTGGTGACCAGTGCGTCCACCCAACCGTTGACCCAGTCGGCGATGGAAAAGGTAAAACTCTCAGGAAACATATCGTGCTCTCGATCCAGTGGGTTGTGGCCAGCCGCCCGGCCACCCTTGAGGGTAGCCGTGCACCCTTGACCTACAAGGCCGCGTCGATTTTCTTGGCTGCGTCTTCGCTCACCCAGGCGTGCCAGACTTCAGGATGTTCCTTGAGAAATATTTTCGCCAGTTTCGGCGACTCGATCCGCTCCTTGGCCATGCGGCCCAGGTTCTGGTTCAGCAGGTCGATGGGCAGGTTGACCTTTTCCAGCACGGCCACCAGTTCCGGGGCTTGCTCGTGGAAGGTCTTGGACAAGCCGACCTTGATGCTCACGGTTTTATCCACGCCGGGCTTTTCTTCCAGCTTGACCAGGTCGACCTGGCCCATCAGCGGCGTCGGTGACCAGTAGTAGAACAGGATCGGCTCGCCGCGTTTGTAGCTCGACAGCACCGCCGCATCCAGCGCCGGGCCGGTGCCCGGGCGGAAGTTGGTGTAGGTGCTTTCCAGGCCGTAGCTCTTGAGCATTTCGCTGTTATCCAGCTCGCAGGTCCAGCCGGCCGGGCAGTTGTAGAAGCGGCCTTTGGACGGCTCTTCCTGGTCCTTGAACACCGAGGCGTATTTGGCCAGGTCGGCAATGCTTTTTAGGTCCGGCGCCTTGGCTTCCAGCTTGCGCTTGGCGTCGCCTTCGATCACATAGCGCGGCACGTACCAGCCTTCGACCGCACCGACCACCGGAGCCCCGACGCCGACGACTTTGCCGGCCTTCTCGGCTTTGTTCCAGACCTCGCTGCGGCCTACCCACTCCTCGGCGAACACTTGGATGTCGTTACTGCCCAGGGCGTTTTCCATGGTGATGGAGTTACCCGGCAAGCTGTCGGTTTTGCAGTCGTAGCCTTTTTCCAGCACGGTTTGCAGGATGTCGGTGAGCAACATGCCGCTTTCCCAATTCAGGCCGGCGAATTTCACCGGCTTGCCGGATTCACACCAGCCGGCCGCCTGGGCGCCGGCGCTTGCCAGCACGCCAGCGGCGAACAACGTAGCCAGCAAGGTCTTATTCATAGTCATTGTTGTGACGCTCCCAATCATGAAATGGATTACGGCAGTCAGTAGGCGTCCTGCCCTGTCCACGTCCCATCAGGCTTGTGCAGCCAGCTCGTTTGTTATGGGTGAAGCGCCCTGCTCTTTTGGCAGGATCAGGTGATCGGGTACCGTGCCGTGCCATTTTTTCGCACACACGTAATACAGGGCCGCCGGCAGTACCAGGCCGATGATCCAGGAGATATCCACATCCCCCAGCGCGGCCACCAAGGGGCCGGTGTAGAACTTGGTGGAGATGAACGGCAACTGCACCAGCACGCCGAATACGTAGACGCTGATGCCCAGCAGGTTCCAGCGGCCGTAGCGACCGTTCGGGTCGGCCAGCGCCGGCACGTCATAACGCTCGCGGGTGATGCAGTAGTAATCCACCAGGTTGATCGCACTCCAGGGCGTAAAGAACGCCAGCAGGAATAAAATGAACGACTTGAATGCACCGAGGAATGAATGCTGGCCGAGCAACGCGATCAGCGTGGCCGTGCCGACGATCAACAGCACGAACACCAGACGCTGCAGACGCGTGACTTCCAGGCGCCCACGAAAGCCGCTGATGATAGTGGCGATGCACATGAAGCTGCCGTAGGAATTGAGCGTCGAGATGGTGACCTTGCCGAACGCGATGCTGAAATACAGCAACGCAGCGGTGGCCCCCGTGCCGCTCAAGCCCACGATGTACGCCACCTCGTGGCCGGCAAACTGCCCGTTGGACATGGCCGCGGCAAACACGCCGAGAACCATCGCCACTTGGGCACCGATGACCGAACCTGCGCCAGCAGCCAGAAAGGTTTTCACCGATGACGTGCGGCTCGGCAGATAACGCGAGTAGTCCGCCACGTAAGGGCCGAAGGCGATCTGCCAGGAGGCCGCAAGTGACACGGCCAAAAGGAAGCTGCTCCAGCTGAAGTGGCGGATTTGCAGGAGCGCGCCAACGTCGGTCTGGCTCATCAGGCGGCTGAACAGGTACACAAAAGCAACCACGCCAATCAGGCTGGCGACCCGGCCGATGAAGTGAATCACGCGGTAACCCAGCACCGTAACCAGCACGATGACACTGGCGAAGATCAGGATGCCGACGCTGTCGCTGACCCCGAACAACTGGCCCAGCGCCTGGCCCGACAGCACAGTACCGGTGGCGGTGAAGCCCAGGTACATCAAGCACACCAACACGATCGGAATCGCCGCCCCATACACGCCGAACTGCACCCGGCTGGAGATCATCTGCGGCAGGCCAAGCTTGGGCCCTTGCGCCGCATGCAGCGCCATGACGCCACCGCCGATCAGTTGACCGATGAGCAAGCCGATCAACGACCAGAACACATCACCGCCCAGCACCACGGCCAACGCCCCGGTGACAATCGCAGTGATCTGCAGGTTGGCACCCATCCACAGGGTGAACTGGCTGAATAGACGACCATGTCTTTCCGCTTCCGGGATGTAGTCGATCGAACGTCTCTCGATCAACGGGGTGGTGTCGTTTGCAGCCATGTTGTTCAACCTCTGATGGATTGTTCGGTGCTTTTCTGTAGGAGCGAGCTTGCTCGCGAAAAACGTACATTCAACGCAGCGATGCGCCTGGAATACCTTCGCGAGCAAGCTCGCTCCTACAGTGGGTGCGTCAGCCGTTGATCATCGGCAGGTTCAAGCCCTGCTCCTTGGCGCAGTCGATAGCAATCTGATAACCCGCATCGGCATGGCGCATCACCCCGGTGGCCGGGTCGTTGTGCAGCACGCGGGCAATCCGCTCGGCCGCTTCGTCAGTACCGTCGCAGACAATCACCATCCCAGAGTGCTGGGAGAAGCCCATGCCCACGCCACCCCCGTGGTGCAGCGAGACCCAGGTGGCGCCGCTCGCGGTGTTGAGCAAGGCGTTGAGCAGCGGCCAGTCGGACACAGCGTCGGAGCCGTCCTGCATGGCTTCGGTTTCGCGGTTGGGGCTGGCGACCGAGCCGGAGTCCAAGTGGTCACGGCCGATCACGACCGGCGCGGACAGCTCGCCGCTGCGCACCATTTCGTTGAACGCCAGGCCCAACTTGGCACGCTGGCCCAGGCCGACCCAGCAGATACGTGCCGGCAGGCCCTGGAAGCTGATGCGCTCGCGGGCCATGTCCAGCCAGTTGTGCAGGTGGGCGTCGTCCGGGATCAGTTCTTTGACTTTGGCGTCGGTCTTGTAGATGTCCTGCGGGTCACCAGACAGCGCCGCCCAGCGGAACGGGCCGATGCCACGGCAGAACAGTGGGCGGATGTAGGCCGGTACGAAACCTGGGAAGTCGAACGCGTTTTCCACGCCCTCTTCCTGGGCCATCTGGCGGATGTTGTTGCCGTAGTCGAAGGTCGGGATGCCTTGCTTCTGGAATTCGAGCATGGCTTTGACGTGTACGGCCATCGACTGCTTGGCGGCCTTGATCACGGCGGCTGGCTCGGTCTTGGCGCGAGCGCGGTATTCGTCCCAGGTCCAGCCGGCCGGCAGGTAACCGTTGAGTGGGTCGTGGGCGCTGGTCTGGTCGGTGACCATGTCCGGACGCACGCCACGCTTGACCAGTTCTGGCAGGATCTCTGCGGCGTTGCCCAGCAACGCAATGGAGATGGCCTTGCCTTCCTTGGTGTACTTGGCGATGCGCGCCAGGGCGTCGTCGAGGTCGGTGGCCTGCTCGTCGACGTAACGGCTGTTCAGGCGGAAGTCGATGCTGACTTGTTGGCACTCGATGTTCAGCGAGCAGGCGCCGGCCAGGGTCGCGGCCAATGGCTGCGCACCGCCCATGCCGCCGAGGCCGGCGGTGAGCACCCAACGACCGGTCAGGTCGCTGTTGTAGTGTTGGCGGCCGGCTTCGACGAAGGTTTCGTAGGTGCCTTGGACAATGCCCTGGCTACCGATGTAGATCCAGCTGCCGGCGGTCATCTGGCCGTACATGGCCAGGCCCTTGGCATCCAGTTCGTTGAAATGCTCCCAGCTGGCCCAGTGCGGCACCAGGTTGGAGTTGGCGATCAGCACGCGGGGGGCGTTGCTGTGGGTCTTGAACACGCCGACCGGCTTACCGGATTGCACCAGCAAGGTTTCGTCATCGTTCAGATTGGTGAGGCTCTCGACGATCTGGTCGTAGCACTCCCAGTTGCGCGCCGCGCGGCCGATACCGCCGTACACCACCAGCTCCTTGGGGTTCTCGGCCACTTGCGGGTCGAGGTTGTTCATCAGCATGCGCAGCGGCGCTTCGGTCAGCCAGCTTTTGGCGGTGAGCTTGTTACCGCGGGCGGCGCGGATTTCGACGTCACGGTATTTTGTAGGCTTGGTCACAGCTAGGACTCCTCGGCGATCGATGCGCGGACATGGATGGTGCGAGGTCTTACGCACACATCTTTACTTGTATGTACAAGCATATGCAATCAAGCGGCCAACTTTTGAAATGGGCTCTGCCGAATTTTTCCGAAGGTGCGCGCAAGCCTTGATAATCAAGGCCTGGAGAGTTGATGAAATTTCTTACGGAAATATTTTATGGCAAAGAGAATTTGTCACGACAGCGCGGCGTTGCGTCACGCTGGGGCATTCGGTAACAAATTGGTGCGCGGAGTGGAAACAGATTGTGTGAGTAATACAAAAACAATGTGGGAGCTGGCTTGCCTGCGATAGCGGTGTGTCAGCCAGCACATCCTAGGCTGATACACCGCTATCGCAGCATAGGTATCTACACAACTTTGTGGGCTGTAGCAGCAGACGGTAACCACGATGCGAAGCGAGTCGCTCTTGATCTTGCTCTTGATCTGCTTTTGATCTCTGGCGCCCCGTTAAACCACGCTGGCCGGAATTCGACAGGGATTTGGGGGGTAAACCGGCAGGGATGCCGGTTTAGCCGCCCCGCGCCATGGATGGCGCGTGGCGGCGGCCCCCCAAATCACTGGCGGATTACGGGCACACCGAGCCTAAGCGAGGTGCCGAGTGGTGGGGCAAGAGCGTTTTGCTTACTTTTGCGCTGTTCAAAAGTGAGCCGCCGTCAGGGCGGAACCCTAAGTAGCCGTTACCGCAGCAATGGATATGTACACAATCCAACTGTGTTGACTGCCAGGCCGCCTTCGCGAGCAAGCCCGCTCCCACATTTGGATCGCCGGGCGTCAGGTAAATATGCGCTGGCCGCCGGGGCCGTCACGGGAGCAAGCTTCCTCTCCACAGGTCATGCGTCGCATTAAAGTTGTGTAGATACCTATGGCTATCGCAGGCAAGCCAGCTCCCACAGTTTTTAACCGCGCGCGGTCAGTTCGATGATGCAGCAGCGGCCAGTGACGCAGATATCCAGCAGGCCCGTGTTACCGTCCACTTGCAGGCAATCATGGTGGCCGAGCTTCTCGCCCAGCACCTTCACTTCATCCGCCACGCTGAACACCAGCACCGTCTGCGCGGTGCTGAAAAACTGCTGCACGCCATCCACCCACTGCAAGCGTGCATGGTAACGCTGTGGCGAGTAGATCAGGTTGAAGTCGCGAATCGGCCCGGTGATCAAACGGCATGACACCTGGCTTTCGCCCTCGAACGCAAACGGCTGCAACGGTAACAAGCCGCGTTGCTCCTCACCGTCTACGGTCAGCACCATGCCAGCGCCTTTGATCACCGTGATCACGCGCTGATAGCCGGCGAAAGTGGAAAAGCCACCCGACTCGGCGATGTCGGCGATCGACAGGCGCCAGCCAAATCCATCCAGGCCGGTGCCCGCATCACGGGCGATTTCTTCAGTGCTGCCGCCACCGTTTTTCCACGGCATGCGCACGTAGTCGGCGGCGCGCCAGACTTTCACAGTACTCATTTGCTGAAACGTCCTTCCAGGCTATGACGGGAACCGGGGTGGATCAACCGCGCCGCCGTCACCGGCTGGCGACCCGACCAGGTACGCCGGCGAATCAACAGGCACGGCTCGCTCGGCTCGATCTGCAACAACTTGCACTCGGCGGCATCGGCGAGGATCGCCTCAACCACATGCTCACCCTCAGTCAACGGCGCGACCTGGTTCAAATAGGCGTAGGGGGTTTGCTGGGTGAAGTCTTGCTGCAGGTATTCCGGCGCAACCAGGGCGTTGACGAAACGGTCTTCGATTTGCACGGGAATGTCGTTCTCGTAATGCACGATCAACGAGTGGAACACCCGCCCGCCTTCGCGCATTTCCAAGGCGACGGCGCGCTCGGAACCGGCGGCCTCTTCGCCCAGGGTGATTACTTGGCAGGTGTGCCGATGCCCGCGGGAGGCGATTTCATCGGCGATGTTGTGCACTTCAAACAGGGCCGATTGGCTTTTAGGCTCAGCCACGAACGTACCAACGCCTTGCATGCGCACCAGCAAGCCTTCGGCGGTCAGCTCGCGCAGGGCGCGGTTGATGGTCATGCGGCTGAAGCCCAACTGGCTGACCAACTCGCTTTCCGACGGCACGCGGTAATGGGGCGGCCAGTTGCCGTTGAGGATCTGCTGGCTGATCATCTGTTTGACGCGGGCATACAAGGGCGCCGGACTTTCGTCCATGTGGGCAGCCAGCGAAGAGTTGGCGGGCGGAGTCGGCACAGGGAATCCTTGCGGGGGAAAAAGATGCATAGATTGCCGGAGTTTACCGAGCAGGCAAACGTCTGTATATGTATATACAAATAAACACACGACCGGGGTGCCTTGATCATGTCCGCTTTCTTTGCCGAACGCGCACTGCTGCCTAATGGATGGGCCAACGATGTACGTCTTGAAGTCAGCGCCGATGGCCTGCTGACAAAGGTTGAGCCCAATGCCAGTGCAGAAGGCGCCGAACGGCTCAGGGGCCCGGTGTTGGCGGGCATGCCGAACCTACACTCCCATGCCTTCCAGCGCGCCATGGCAGGCTTGGCCGAAGTGGCTGGCAACCCCAATGACAGCTTTTGGACTTGGCGCGATTTGATGTACCGCATGGTCGGCAAGATCAACCCCGAGCAGTTACAGGTCATCGCCCGTCAGCTGTATATCGAAATGCTCAAGGCCGGCTACACCTCAGTGGCCGAGTTTCATTATGTGCATCACGATCTCAGCGGCCAGCCCTATGCCGACCGTACGGAGCTGTCCCGCCAGATCAGCCAGGCGGCCGCCAGCAGCGGGATCGGCCTGACCTTGCTGCCGGTGCTCTACACCCACGCAGGCTTTGGTGGCCAGGCGCCAAATGAAGGCCAGCGACGGTTTATCAACAGCACTGAACACTACCTGGACCTGCAAGCCCGCTTGCAGCCCATTCTGGCGGCACAACCAGCGCAGCAACTGGGCCTGTGCTTCCATTCCCTGCGCGCCGTCACCCCCGAACAAATCCATACCGTGCTGGCCGCCAGTGACAAGGCCTGCCCGGTGCATATCCACATCGCTGAACAGCAAAAGGAAGTCGACGACTGCCTGGCCTGGAGCGGCAAGCGCCCGTTGCAGTGGCTGTATGACAATGTCGAGGTGGATGAGCGCTGGTGCCTGGTGCATGCCACCCATGCCGATGCCGATGAAGTCACCCGCATGGCCAACAGCCGAGCGATTGCCGGTTTGTGCCTGACCACCGAAGCCAACCTGGGCGATGGGATTTTTCCGGCGGTAGACTTCCTCGCCCAGGGCGGCCGCATGGGTATCGGCTCCGACAGCCATGTATCACTGAGCGTGGTGGAAGAATTGCGTTGGCTGGAATACGGCCAGCGCCTGCGTGATCAGCGGCGTAATCGGCTGTACCGCAGTGATCAACCGATGGTGGGTCGCACGCTGTTCGATGCTGCGCTGGACGGTGGCGCACAAGCGCTGGGCCAGCCGATTGGTCGGCTGCAAGTGGGCAAGCGTGCGGATTGGATTGTGCTGGACGGTAACGACCCGTACCTGGCGACGGCCAGTGAGGATGGGATTCTCAACCGCTGGCTATTTGCCGGTGGTGATCGGCAAGTGCGCGATGTACTGGTCAATGGCAAGTGGGTGGTGCGAGACGGGCATCATGCTGGCGAAGAAGACAGCCGCCAGGCATTCACCCAGGTCCTGAAGGACTTGCTGCACTAACGGCCAATCCATAACAACTGTGGGAGCTGGCTTACCTGCGATACAGACAACTCGGTGCATCAGTTACACCGGGTTGATGCTATCGCAGGCAAGCCAGCTCCCACATTGGATTGAGGCTACTCAGGATTACTGAGAGGACTTTGCCATCTGCTTGTCCGACGTACGCCAGATCAGCCGCGTGGTGTCATACCCTTGCTGTCGCGCCCTGCTCAGCAGGTCTTCGCGGGTCTCGGCACTCACCGTCGGCGTGCGCGACAGGATCCACATATAGCGCCGGCTCGGGCTGCCGACGATGGCGGTCTTGTAGTCATCGCTGACGTACAGCACCCAGTAGTCGCCCTTGGCAACGCCCGGCAACAGTGACGTAAACCAGTTATTGAATTCCACCCACAGCTTGTCGGTCTTGCCTGGCACCTGCGGCGTCGCCGTGCCTTTGGCCTCTTGCCACTTCCACTCAGGCGTCAGGCAGCGGTTGAACACCGACATGTCACCATCAGGCAGCAAGGTATAGCGGGCTTCGGATTGCGCACAGTTGCGCTGGAAGTACATCGGCAACCGGGCCAACTCATACCAGGTGCCCTGGTAACGTTTGAGGTTGACGTTGCTCGCCGTCTTGGGTTGCAGATCATCGCCAGAATGGCTGGCACAGCCCGCCAAAAACAGGCTGGCGCAAAGGAACAAAACAAAACGCATCATTCTTCTTCTCCCGCAGGCTCGCGCCCCGGTTTACTTCAGGCCTTGCCCGGAAAACATCAGAACTTTGTCACCGGCGTACTGCACGCTGATAAAGCTGTTTTTATCGCCCCAGGTGCAGCTGGACATGCCCAGTGCGCCGGAACAATCGGTTGGCTTGCCCAGCAACGACTCCACCTCGGCCTTGGCCATGCCGGCTGAGAGCTTTTGGTAGTTTTCTTGGGTGACCTTGCTGCAAGCGGCTAAGAGCACGCAAAAAGCCAGCAGGGCGAGACGGCGTATAGACATGGAAAAGCTCCTGGAGAGACAAAGCAGCTGGGGTATCTGCCAGAAGCTTAGAAGGGAAAAGGGGTGTCTGGTTCCCGACGAGCGAAAACAAAAAAGCCCCGAAAACGCTGAAACGTTTCGGGGCCCAGGGTAGGAGCGAGCTTGCTCGCGAAGAACGTTAATGATGACGCGGGCTGTCTGGATGCCCGCGTTGCCTGTCAGCTTTTCGCGAGCAAGCTCGCTCCTACTTGTGATAAGCCGTCACGCGCTCAACTTCTTCCTTCGAGCCCAGGAACACCGCCACACGCTGGTGCAGGCCTTCCGGCTGGATGTCGAGGATGCGCTGGTGTCCGTCGGTAGACGCACCGCCTGCCTGCTCAACCAGGAACGACATCGGGTTGGCTTCGTACATCAGGCGCAGCTTGCCTGGCTTGGAAGGCTCGCGGCTGTCGCGTGGGTACATGAACAGGCCACCACGGGTCAGGATGCGGTGCACGTCGGCAACCATCGCGGCCACCCAGCGCATGTTGAAGTTCTTCTTCAACGGGCCTTCTTCGCCTTCCATCAGCTCGTTTACGTAGCGCTTCACCGGTTCTTCCCAGTGGCGCTGGTTGGACATGTTGATGGCAAATTCCTGGGTAGAAGCAGGAATCGAAATGTCTTCGTGGGTGAGTACGAAGCTGCCCATTTCACGGTCCAGGGTAAAGCCTTTGACGCCATCGCCCAGGGTCAGCACCAGCATGGTCTGTGGGCCGTAGATTGCGTAGCCGGCAGCGACTTGCTCAGTGCCTGGCTGCAGGAAGGCCTTTTCGTTCAGGGCTTCGTTCTGGCTCAGGTATTCGTTGGGGCACCGCAGTACCGAGAAGATGGTGCCAACCGGTGCGTTGATGTCGATGTTGGACGAACCGTCCAGGGGGTCGAATACCAAGAGGTATGCGCCCTTCGGGTATTTGCCTGGGATCTGGTAGGCATTGTCCATTTCTTCGGACGCCATGCCGGCCAGGTGGCCGCCCCATTCGTTGGCTTCGAGCAGGATTTCGTTGGACAGCACGTCCAGCTTCTTCTGCACTTCGCCCTGCACGTTTTCAGTGCCCATGCTGCCCAGGACACCGCCCAGTGCGCCTTTGGAAACGGCGTGGCTGATTTCCTTGCAAGCACGCGCCACCACTTCGATAAGGAAGCGCAGATCGGCAGGCGTGTTGTTGCTGCGGGTCTGCTCGATCAAATAGCGACTCAAGGTAACGCGGGACATGGACGGCTCCGGAGAATGGGGGGCTAAAAACCCGCGCAGTTTAGCGCGAGTCGGGGCTGATTTCCTCTAATCAGAGGATTTAACGCCAATAGAGTTCACGCAACGGAGCAACGACACCTCTGTAGGAGCGAGCTTACTCGCGAAAAACTCATACGCGCCGCGCTCATTCAGGAAGCAAGCGTTATCGTTGAGGTTCTTCGCGAGCAAGCTCGCTCCTACAGTGGCATCAGGGGTCAGTCGAGGGCTTTCCAGATCTCGGTGGCGTACTCGCGGATGGTGCGGTCCGAGCTGAACCAACCCATGCGCGCCGTGTTGAGCACCGCCGAGCGCCACCAGGCCTTGGAGTCGTGCCAATGCGCTTCGACCCGCGCCTGGGCGTCCCAGTAGGCGTCAAAGTCGGCACACACCAGGAAGCGGTCGTAGTCGATCAGCCCATCGATCAGGCCCACATAACGCCCCGGGTCATCCGGCGAAAACACCCCGCCACGGATGGCTTGCAGCACGTCGTTCAAACGGTGGGACGCGGCGATGTCCGGCCCGGCGCTGAACTCGCCGGCATGCTTGCGAGCTTCCACCTGCTGGGCACTGAGGCCAAAGATAAACATGTGCTCGGCGCCGACACGCTCGTGCATTTCCACGTTCGCGCCGTCCATGGTGCCGATGGTCAGTGCACCGTTGAGGCCGAACTTCATATTGCTGGTACCCGACGCTTCAAAGCCGGCGGTGGAAATCTGCTCCGACAAATCCGCTGCCGGAATGATGCTTTCCGCCAGGCTGACGTTGTAGTTGGGCAGGAACACCACCTTGAGCAGACCGCGCACGGTCGGGTCGTTGTTGACGGTGCGGGCGATGTCGTTGGTCAGCTTGATGATCAGCTTGGCCTGGTGGTAGCTGGCCGCCGCCTTACCGGCAAAGATCTTCACCCGAGGCACCCAGTCGATGCCCGGCTCGGCACGGATCGCCTGGTACAGCGCCACGGTGTGCAGCAGGTTAAGCAGTTGGCGCTTGTACTCGTGAATACGCTTGACCTGCACGTCGAACATCGCCGCCGGGTTGATCGCAATGCCCAGGCGCTCATGGATGATCTGCGCCAGGGCGCGTTTGCTGTGCAGGCGCTGCTCAGCAAATGCTTTGCGAAAGGCCGGCTTCTCGGCAAAGGGTTCCAACTCGATCAGGCGCTGTTCGGGCTGGTCGAGAATGTCCGGGCCCAGCGCCTCCACCAGCATATCGGTCAGCTTGGGGTTGGCCTGGTACAGCCAGCGGCGGAAGGTAATGCCGTTTGTTTTGTTGTTGATGCGTTCGGGGTAGAGCTTGTGCAGTTCGGAGAACACCGTGCTGCGCATCAACTGGGTATGCAAACCGGACACGCCGTTGACGCTATGGGAGCCCAGGAACGCCAGGTTGCCCATGCGCACGCGGCGGCCGTTGTCCTCTTCGATCAGCGACACAGCGCGCAAAACATCAAAGTCGTGGATGCCTTTGGCACGCAGCGAGTCGATGTGCTGGGCGTTGATCAGGTAGATGATCTGCATGTGCCGCGGCAGCATGCGTTCCATCAAACCGACAGGCCAGGTTTCCAGCGCTTCGGGCAGCAGGGTGTGGTTGGTGTACGAAAGGGTCTCGACGGTGACATCCCACGCGGCTTCCCAGGGAATGTCATGTAGGTCGACCAACTGGCGCATCAACTCGGCCACGGCGATGGACGGGTGGGTGTCGTTGAGCTGGATGGCGGCGTGTTCGCCCAGGCTGAGTACCGACCCGTGCATGTTCTTGTGGCGGCGCAGCAAATCTTGCAGGGACGCGGAGACGAAGAAATATTCCTGGCGCAGGCGCAGTTCCTGCCCTGCTTCGGTGCTGTCGGCCGGGTAAAGCACGCGGGAGATGCTTTCGGCGCGGGCCACTTCGGCGACGGCGCCCAAATGGTCACCGGCGTTGAAGCGCTCCAGGTGCAGGTCTTCTACGGCCCGTGCACGCCAGAGGCGCAGGGTGTTGACGCTGGCGCCGCGCCAGCCGACGACCGGCGTGTCATAGGCAACGGCACGTACGGTTTCGTTGGGCGACCACACCTGGATCATCTTGCCGGAGGCGTCCGCCACGGTTTCGACACTGCCGCCAAAGCCAATCGGGTAAATCACTTCGGCGCGTTCGAATTCCCAAGGGTTACCGAAATCCAGCCAGCGTTCGGTCTGTTCCTGCTGCCAACCGTCGACAATCGCCTGGCGGAACAGGCCGTGTTCATAACGGATGCCATAGCCGTGGCCAGCAATGCCGAGGGTCGACATGCTTTCCATAAAGCACGCCGCCAGACGGCCCAGGCCACCATTGCCGAGCGCCGCGTCGGGCTCCAGCAGGCGGATGCGTTCCAGATCCACGCCCAGCTCCGACAGCGCTTCGCGAGCGATCTCCAGCACCCCCAGGTTGCTCAGGCTGTCGTAGAGCAGACGGCCGATGAGAAATTCCAGGGACAGGTAATAAACACGCTTCTGGCCTTTGCGATAGATACGCCGCGTGTGGTCCATCCAGTGATCGACCATCTGGTCGCGGGCGGCCAGGGCAATGGCTTCGAACCAGTCATGGTCGAAGGCGTGATCCGGGTCCTTGCCCACCGCGTAGGTGAGTTTGGTCAAGACAGCATCGCGGAATGCGGCTACCTCTGCTTCTCGTGCAAGCGGTTCCTGAGACATCGGTGCGACCTCGGGCGAGATTGAAGGAGTTGCTAGAGCCTAGTCGGTCTGACAGACGGTAGACGCGCTGGTTCGGCAGTTTTTTAACTCATTGGCCTGTGGCTGAATTTGATGCAGGGGTCGTGCCCGATCAGGCCCTGGCCAAACCTTTGAGCTGAAACCTGCAAAATATTGTTCAAAAAACCACCAATCCCGGTATGATCGCGCGCCCGGATAACGCCCCACCTTGGAACCTTGATGAAGCCTCAACTGATCGCCGCCGCGGAACTCGACCGTCTAGAGACCTGGCAGAAATACTCCGCCCACATGTGCGGTGGTTGCGTGTCCAGCTGCTGCACGCTGCCGGTGGAGGTGAAGATCAAGGACCTGATCCGCATTGGCATCGTCGATGAGTTCGAGCGCGGCGATCCGCCCAAGAACATCGCCAAGCGTCTGCAGAAAGAAGGCATCGTCGAGCGGTACAACAACAAGTCCGAAATTTTCACCCTGCAGCGCATGAGCAACAACGACTGCCTGTACCTGGATCGTAAGACGCGCTTTTGCACTATTTATGACAAACGCCCGGATACCTGCCGCAACCACCCGAAAATCGGGCCGCGGCCGGGGTATTGCGCGTACAAGCCCAAGGAAGTGGTGCGCGAGACCAACTTCAAGACCCTCGACAAGTTCTGATCCGGATTTTGTAGTGCCCTCAAGGGCCTCATCGCAGGCAAGCCAGCTCCCACATTTGAATGTATTCACAGATCCAAAATGTGGGAGCCGGGCTTACCCGCGATGAGGCCGGCACAGTCACCACACAACCTGCAGGCATAAAAAAACGCCCCCGGCCTTTCGACCGGGGGCGTTTTTCATTCAGCCTGAGTTAACTCAGTTCTTGGCTTTCTTGGCAGCGCGGGTACGCTCGCCTTCGTCCAGGATCTTCTTACGCAGGCGGATCGACTTAGGCGTGACTTCACACAGCTCGTCGTCCTGGATGAATTCCAGGGCCTGTTCCAGGGTGAAGCGAACAGGTGGAACCAGAGCGATGGTTTCGTCTTTGCCCGAAGCACGCATGTTGTCGAGCTTCTTGCCTTTGGTTGGGTTGACGCCCATGTCGTTGTCACGGCTGTTCAGACCAACGATCTGGCCGTTGTAGATCTCTTGACCGTGTTCAACGAACAGCTTGCCACGCGCCTGGAGAGTTTCCAGGGAGTAGGTCAGCGCCTTGCCGGTTTCTACCGATACCAGAACACCGTTCTGACGGCCGGACATGTCGCCGGACTTCATGGTGTCGTAGCGATCGAAGATCGAGGTCAGGATGCCAGCACCGTTGGTCAGGGTCAGGAACTGGTTACGGAAACCGATCAGACCACGAGCAGGGATGTTGTATTCCAGACGCACACGGCCTTTGCCATCCGGCACCATGTTGGTCAGGTCGCCCTTACGCAGGCCCATCTCTTCCATGACCTTGCCCTGGGATTCTTCAGGGGTGTCGATGGTGACGTTTTCGAACGGTTCCTGCTTCACGCCGTCAACCTGACGGATGATCACTTCCGGACGACCAACACCCATTTCGAAGCCTTCGCGACGCATGGTTTCGATCAGTACCGAGAGGTGCAGCTCACCACGGCCGGAGACCTTGAACTTGTCAGCCGAGTCGCCTTCTTCAACGCGCAGAGCAACGTTGTACAGCAGCTCTTTGTCCAGACGCTCCTTGATGTTACGGGAGGTCACGAACTTGCCTTCTTTACCGCAGAAAGGCGAGTCGTTTACCTGGAAGGTCATGGAAACGGTTGGCTCGTCAACGGTCAGAGGCTTCATCGCCTCGACGTTGTCCGGCTGGCACAGGGTGTCGGAGATGAACAGCGAGTCCATACCGCTCACGCAGACGATGTCGCCAGCGAAAGCTTCTTCAACGTCTACACGGTGCAGACCGTGGTGACCCATCAGCTTCAGGATACGACCGTTACGCTTCTTGCCGTCGGCGCCGATAGCGACAACCGGGGTGTTCGGCTTGACGCTACCACGAGCGATACGGCCAACGCCGATAACACCCAGGAAGCTGTTGTAGTCCAGTGCCGAGATTTGCATCTGGAACGGGCCTTCACGGTCAACTTTCGGTGCTGGTACGTTGTCGACGATCGACTGGTACAGCGGAGTCATGTCTTCAGCCATGTCGGTGTGGTCAAGACCAGCAATACCGTTCAGGGCCGAGGCGTAGATGACTTGGAAGTCCAGCTGTTCTTCGGTAGCACCCAGGTTGTCGAACAGGTCGAAGATCTGGTCCAGAACCCAGTCCGGACGCGCGCCTGGACGGTCAACCTTGTTGATGCACACGATCGGACGCAGGCCGGCTTCGAAAGCCTTCTTGGTCACGAAACGGGTTTGCGGCATAGGGCCGTCTTGAGCGTCAACCAGCAGCAGAACGGAGTCAACCATCGACATTACGCGTTCTACTTCGCCGCCGAAGTCGGCGTGGCCCGGGGTATCCACGATGTTGATGTGGTAGCCGTTCCAGTTGATAGCGGTGTTTTTTGCCAGGATGGTAATACCGCGCTCTTTTTCCTGGTCGTTGGAGTCCATCACGCGCTCGTCGTTGAGCTCGTTGCGCTCCAGGGTGCCGGATTGACGCAGGAGTTTGTCTACCAGGGTGGTTTTACCATGGTCAACGTGAGCAATGATGGCGATGTTACGTAGATTTTCGATCACTTGTGTATCTCGATCAGAGGATTCGGTGTGCTGACAGGTCGTGGCAGCGATTAACAGTAGAGTCAGGCCTTGCCGTTACAGCTTGACGGCAGAGTCGGGGGGCCGGTGACGCAGGCCACAGGCAAACAGCCCCGGGCTCTTAGCTCGGTCGATAAACGCGCACATTGGCATGCCCCTCACTGAGCAAATGGTGGGCATGCAGGCGACTCATCACGCCTTTGTCGCAATACAACAGGTACTGACGGCTGTTATCCAGTTCCTTGAAACGCGCGTTCAGTGCGTAGAACGGCAGCGTTTGCACGTCGATGCCAGCGATTTCCAGCGGCTCATCCTCAGCGGCATCCGGGTGACGGATGTCGATGACGATCTGGCCGGCCAGGGCTTCGCTGACTTCTTCGATTTTTACATCCTGGCCCAACTCGTCGATCACCCGATCGATTGGGACCAGCTTGGCGTTCTCGAGCGCACGCTCCAGAATCGCCATGTCGAATTCTTTCTCTTCATGCTCCACGCGGTGACGCTTGGCGTGAGTCTTGGGGTTCACCGAAATGACCCCGCAGTATTCAGGCATATGCTTGGCAAAGTCGGCGGTGCCGATTTGCTCTGCCAGGTCGATGATGTCCTGCTTGTGGCTGGCGATCAGCGGGCGTAGCACCAGCTTCTCGGTCACGCAGTCAATGATCGACAAGTTAGGCAGCGTCTGGCTGGAAACCTGGGAAATCGCTTCGCCGGTCACCAGAGCGTCGATCTGCAATTGATCGGCGATTCTGGACGCAGCGCGCAACATCATACGCTTCAATACTACGCCCATATGACTGTTATCGACTTTGCCGAGAATTTCGCCCAGCACTTCCTCGAACGGTACGCTTACAAATAGCACGCGTTGGGAGCTGCCGTATTTCTTCCAGATAAAGTGCGCGACTTCCATCACGCCCAATTCATGTGCACGCCCGCCCAGGTTGAAGAAGCAGAAGTGGCTCATCAGGCCGCGACGCATGATCTGGTAGGCCGCCACCGTGGAATCGAAACCGCCGGACATCAATACCAGGGTCTGTTCCAGGGCGCCCAGCGGGTAGCCGCCGATGCTGTTGTGCTGGCTGTGGATCACAAACAACCGTTGGTCGCGAATTTCCATGCGCACTTCAATTTGTGGCGCTTTCAGGGAAATTCCAGCGGCACCGCACTCGCGACGCAGCTTGCTGCCGACGTATTTCTCGACGTCCATGGAGCTGAACGGGTGCTTGCCGGCACGCTTGCAACGCACCGAAAAAATCTTGCCTTCAAGCGCACTGCCGTAGTGCTGCTTGCACTTTTCGGTGATGTCGTCGAAGTCGCCCAGCGGGTACTCATCCACCTGCAGGAAATGCGCGATGCCCGGCATGCAGCTCAGGCGCTCGGTCATGTCCTTCAAGGCTTTGGCGTCGGTAATGCGGGTTTCCAGCTCGAGGTTGTCCCACACGCCGTTCACCACCACAGCCGGGTCCAGGTCACGGAGCACGGCACGGATGTTCTTGGCCAACTGACGGATGAAACGCGTCCGTACCGGTCGGCTCTTGATGGTGATCTCGGGGAAGACTTTAACGATTAATTTCATGGAAACAGCGCGCGCCGGGCCTGCTGAAAAAGGGGGGCGCGGATTATAGCGGAAATCGCTCAAGGTTTAACCAGTTAATATGCATTGCACATGCAATGCACCAAAACGGGTCATTTACCCAAATAAACGCTACATTGCAGTGCGCGAATTATGCCGTTTTTGCCGATTGCACCGTTATAGGGGCCATTTTGAGGCAAAACGGCCATGTTGGCGCACTGGCATGCAATTTGCTCTCTTGTGAGGCAGGTTGCCTTGGCGGAGTATCCGCGCCGGCATCACCCAAATTCTAAGGGCTAACTCCACTACCCCAAGCCCGAAGCCACCCGGAGGACACCATGTCGAAGTCGGTTCAACTCATCAAAGATCATGACGTTAAATGGATTGATCTGCGCTTCACGGACACAAAAGGCACTCAGCACCACGTGACCATGCCGGCTCGCGATGCGCTGGAAGATGACTTCTTCGAAGTCGGCAAGATGTTCGACGGTTCCTCCATCGCCGGCTGGAAAGGCATCGAAGCCTCCGACATGATCCTGCTGCCAGACGACAGCACCGCCGTACTCGACCCGTTCACCGAAGAGCCAACCCTGATCCTGGTGTGCGACATCATCGAGCCTTCGACCATGCAAGGCTATGACCGCGACCCACGCGCCATCGCCCACCGTGCCGAGGAATACCTGAAGTCCACCGGTATCGGCGACACCGCTTTCTTCGGCCCTGAGCCAGAGTTCTTCATCTTCGACTCGGTGAAGTTCAAATCCGACATCTCCGGCTCCATGTTCAAGATTTTCTCCGAGCAAGGTTCGTGGATGTCCGACCAGGACGTGGAAGGCGGCAACAAAGGCCACCGTCCAGGCGTTAAAGGCGGCTACTTCCCAGTACCACCGTTCGACTTCGACCACGAAATCCGTACCTCCATGTGCAACGCACTGGAAGAAATGGGCCAGACCGTTGAAGTTCACCACCACGAAGTGGCGACTGCCGGCCAGAACGAAATCGGCGTGAAATTCAACACGCTGGTGAAGAAGGCTGACGAAGTTCAAACCCTGAAATACTGCGTGCACAACGTTGCCGATGCCTATGGCCGCACCGCTACCTTCATGCCTAAGCCGCTGTACGGCGATAACGGCTCGGGCATGCACGTTCACGTATCGATTTCCAAAGACGGCAAGAACACCTTCGCTGGCGAAGGCTATGCCGGCCTGTCCGATACCGCCCTGTACTTCATCGGCGGCATCATCAAGCACGGTAAGGCCCTGAACGGCTTCACCAACCCGTCGACCAACTCCTACAAGCGTCTGGTCCCAGGTTTTGAAGCGCCGGTGATGCTGGCCTACTCGGCACGCAACCGCTCTGCCTCGATCCGTATTCCTTACGTCAACAGCCCTAAAGGCCGTCGTATCGAAGCACGCTTCCCGGACCCGGCTGCCAACCCTTACCTGGCCTTCGCCGCCCTGATGATGGCCGGCCTGGACGGTATCCAGAACAAGATCCACCCTGGCGACGCCGCCGACAAAAACTTGTACGACCTGCCGCCTGAAGAGGCCAAAGAGATCCCACAAGTGTGCGGCAGCCTGAAAGAAGCCCTGGAAGAGCTGGACAAGGGCCGTGCGTTCCTGACCAAAGGCGGCGTTTTCAGCGACGACTTCATCGACGCTTACATCGCCCTGAAAAGCGAAGAAGAAATCAAAGTACGCACCTTCGTACACCCACTGGAATACGAGCTGTACTACAGCTGCTGATCCGGTAGCGCTGCTTGAGGCAGCGTGATGAAAAAGGCCTCCTTCGGGAGGTCTTTTTTTTGCCTGAGATTATTCACCGCACTTCCTGTAGGAGCGAGCTTGCTCGCGAAAAACGCCAAGACACCGCATTTTTTTCAACATTGACGCGTTATCGTTAGCGACCTTCGCGAGCAAGCTCGCTCCTACAGAGGATCGCCCTTGAAACATCGACTCGTCTTTGCCCTGCTATTGGCCAGTGCCACAGCAAACGCCGCGCCGCCTACGCTCGAACCCTTGCTCAACAGCATCGCCGAACGCCTGGAGATTGCCGACCAAGTGGCGCTGAGCAAATGGGACAGCCACAAGCCCGTGGAGGATAAGAAGCGCGAGCAAGAGGTGATCGCCAGCGTCACTGCCCAGGCGCCAAGCTACAAGCTGAACCCGGCGGCTGCCGAGCAGTTCTTCGCCGCCCAGATCGAAGCCAACAAACTGGTGCAATACACCCACCTGTCCGATTGGCAGTTCCAGGGCAAGGCGCCGGACGACCCACGCCCGGACTTGGTCCAGCAGATCCGCCCGCGATTGGACGAGCTGCAAAAAAGGCTGCTGCAGCAGTTGGCCGACTTCACGCCCCTGCGCACAGACCCCAAATGCCCCCAATGGCTCGCCGAGGCCGTGCACGAACCGCTGAATGATCCGCTGCGCCAACTGGCGATGATCCGCGCCACAGCCGAGCTGTGCATCTACAAAGGCTAGTGACAGCAAACCCAATCAAACAGGTGGGAGCAGGCAAGCCAGCTCCCACACTGACCGCGATTCGCCGCAAATCTTCACCAGCTGAACAACCTTCACAAAATCGCACTATATTGGTGCGATAGCCTGCACCCTTCTCAAGTGCCCAGCCCATTTTGGTTCGAAACTTCCCGTTCAAGCTGGCAGAACGCCACAGTTTCGCGCCTCAAGCCCTTATTTCAGGGCATTAGCGCTTCTTTTCGGAGCCTTGGTTTGGTTTTTGCATTTTCCTTGTATCAGCGTGTGCCTCAAGCCCGCGCCTTGCTCCAAAAGAGGTCCCGATGACCATCAGTGATGCACTGCACCGTTTGTTACTCGACAACCTGACCACCGCGACCATCCTGCTCAATGCCGACCTGCGCCTTGAGTACATGAACCCGGCGGCGGAGATGCTCCTGGCCATCAGCGGCCAGCGCAGCCATGGGCAGTTCATCAGCGAATTGTTCACCGAGTCGGCCGAAGCCTTGAGTTCTTTGCGCCAGGCCGTGGAGCAGGCACACCCGTTCACCAAGCGCGAAGCGATGCTCACCGCGCTGACCGGGCAGACGCTGACCGTCGATTACGCCGTGACGCCGATCCTGAGCAATGGCGCGACCCTGCTGCTGCTCGAAGTCCACCCCCGCGACCGCCTGCTGCGCATCACCAAGGAGGAAGCGCAGCTGTCCAAGCAGGAAACCAGCAAGATGCTGGTGCGCGGCCTCGCCCATGAGATCAAGAACCCGCTGGGCGGTATTCGCGGCGCGGCACAGTTGTTGTCCCGCGAGCTGCCGGACGAGCACCTCAAGGACTACACCAACGTCATCATCGAGGAAGCCGACCGCCTGCGTAACCTGGTCGACCGCATGCTCGGCTCCAACAAGCTGCCGTCCCTGGCGATGACCAACGTGCATGAGGTGCTGGAGCGCGTGTGCCAACTGGTCGAGGCCGAAAGCCAGGGCTGCATCACCCTGGTGCGCGACTACGACCCAAGCATTCCCGACGTGTTGATCGACCGCGAGCAGATGATCCAGGCGGTACTCAATATCGTGCGCAACGCCATGCAGGCCATCAGCAGCCAGAACGAGCTGCGCCTGGGCCGCATCAGCCTGCGTACCCGCGCTCTGCGCCAGTTCACCATCGGCCATGTGCGCCATCGCCTGGTGACCAAGGTCGAGATCATCGACAACGGCCCCGGCATTCCTGCGGAGCTGCAGGAAACCATCTTCTTTCCCATGGTCAGCGGCCGCCCGGACGGTACCGGGCTGGGCCTGGCCATTACCCAGAACATCATCAGCCAGCACCAGGGCCTGATCGAATGTGAGAGCCACCCTGGCCACACCACGTTCTCGATCTTCCTGCCATTGGAACAAGGAGCCCCCACGACATGAGCCGTAGTGAAACTGTCTGGATCGTCGACGACGACCGTTCTATCCGCTGGGTCCTCGAAAAAGCCTTGCAACAAGAAGGCATGACCACCCAGAGCTTCGACAGCGCCGATGGGGTGATGAGCCGCCTGGCACGCCAGCAGCCGGACGTGATCATTTCCGACATTCGCATGCCTGGCGCCAGTGGCCTGGACTTGCTGGCGCGCATTCGCGAGCAGCACCCACGTTTGCCGGTGATCATCATGACCGCCCACTCGGACCTGGACAGCGCTGTCGCGTCTTATCAGGGCGGCGCCTTTGAATACCTGCCCAAGCCATTCGACGTGGATGAGGCGGTGGCGCTGGTCAAGCGCGCCAACCAGCATGCCCAGGAACAACAGAACCAGGAAGCCCCGCCGACCCTGACCCGCACCCCGGAAATCATCGGGGAAGCGCCGGCGATGCAGGAAGTGTTTCGCGCCATCGGGCGCTTGAGCCACTCCAACATCACCGTGCTGATCAACGGCGAATCCGGGACCGGTAAAGAGCTGGTGGCCCATGCCCTGCACCGCCACAGCCCACGGGCGGCCTCGCCGTTTATCGCGCTGAACATGGCGGCGATTCCCAAGGACTTGATGGAATCAGAGCTGTTCGGCCATGAAAAAGGCGCGTTCACCGGGGCAGCCAACCTGCGTCGCGGACGCTTTGAACAGGCGGACGGCGGCACGCTGTTCCTCGACGAAATCGGCGACATGCCGGCCGATACCCAGACTCGCTTGCTGCGCGTGCTGGCTGACGGCGAGTTCTACCGCGTGGGCGGGCATACGCCGGTCAAGGTGGATGTGCGCATCATCGCGGCCACCCACCAGAACCTGGAAACCCTGGTGCATGCGGGTAAATTCCGTGAGGACTTGTTTCACCGCCTCAACGTGATCCGCATCCATATCCCGCGCATGTCGGACCGTCGTGAAGACATCCCCACCCTCGCCCGCCACTTCCTCAGCCGCGCCGCCCTGGAGCTGGCTGTGGAGCCCAAGCTGCTCAAAAGCGAGACCGAGGAATACCTCAAGAACCTGCCGTGGCCCGGCAACGTGCGCCAGTTGGAGAACACCTGCCGCTGGATCACCGTGATGGCGTCCGGGCGCGAGGTGCACATCAGCGACCTGCCGCCGGAGCTGCTGAGCCTGCCGCAGGACTCGGCCCCCGTGACCAACTGGGAACAGGCGCTGCGCCAATGGGCGGACCAGGCCTTGGCACGCGGCCAGTCGAACCTGCTGGACAGCGCGGTGCCGGCGTTCGAGCGGATCATGATCGAGACAGCCCTGAAGCACACTGCAGGCCGTCGTCGCGATGCGGCCGTGCTGCTGGGTTGGGGGCGCAATACCCTGACGCGCAAGATCAAGGAATTGGGGATGAAGGTGGATGGTGGGGATGATGATGAGGGTGATGAGGCCTGATCACATTTTCCCAAACCCACTGAAGATCCAATGTGGGAGCGGGCTTGCTCGCGAATGCAGTGTGTCAGTCGCCGGATGTATTGGCTGGCCCACCGCCTTCGCGAGCAAGCCCGCTCCCACATTTGGATTTTCATAAAGCTCGGGCTTGTGCACCGCTTCAATGCACGATGAACCGGCATTGAGCACAGACCAGAAAACTCGCATATCGCTTTCGCTACAAAGTTCTTAACCGTAGAAACAACCAAAGCCCCGTATTCCGGGGCTTTGCGCTTTTTGGCATTTTTTTCCAACGGTAAATGCAAGTTTTGGCACGCCCCCTGCAATAGCCCCAGTACTACCCAGTTTCGGGGACCTTGGTACAGGCAGGCCGAGAATCCCCTCTTTAACACCGAAGCCTCAGGCTTCACCCCGTTTTGGGAGCCCTGGTACAGGCAGGCCGGGAACTCCCTCTTTTATTGCTCGTGGAGATGGATCTCCAGCCGCCAGCGGCCATCGACCTCTGCACCGCTCCACTCCCCACGCAACGGCCGGGCCGCTACCAGGTTCAGCAGTAAGCCAGCATCGGTCTTGCGTATGCGCCAATTCACGTCCTTGTCATTGACCTTGAGCTGCCCGCTGGCTGCCTTGCCCTGGGCGTCAAACAGCAACGCCACGGTGCCGTCGATATG
Source organism: Pseudomonas fjordensis (assembly GCF_976987115.1). NCBI lineage: Bacteria > Pseudomonadati > Pseudomonadota > Gammaproteobacteria > Pseudomonadales > Pseudomonadaceae > Pseudomonas > Pseudomonas fjordensis. The sequence continues at coordinate 390,984 of NZ_OZ336860.1, read as the reverse complement.
CTCGCCGTGCAGCTTGGGTTCATTGTTGAACCACACCACCAAACCATCCGCCGCAGGTTCTACCTGTTGCAGCTCAAGCGGCTCGGGGGTGGTCAAGCGGCCGATCATCAAGCCAATCATCAAGCCGACAATCGCCAATGAGCCCAACACCCTCGGCAATAGCTTCGGTCTCGGGTCGTCTTCGGGGGTAGAATGCAGCGCATCTTTGCCTTCGGAGCCGTGCATGTTTCACGTCATCCTTTTTCAACCAGAAATTCCGCCGAATACCGGCAACGTTATCAGGCTGTGCGCCAACAGTGGCTGCCACCTGCATTTGATCGAGCCTCTAGGCTTTGACATGGACGACAAGCGCCTGCGCCGAGCCGGGCTGGACTACCACGAGTACGCCACCCTCAAGCGCCATGCCGACCTCGCCAGTTGCCTGGAGAGCCTGGGCCACCCACGGCTGTTCGCATTCACTACCAAGGGCTCGCGGCCGTTTCATGATGCCAGCTTTGCCGAGGGCGACGCGTTCCTGTTCGGCCCCGAGAGCCGAGGCCTGCCGGCCGAGGTGCTTGACGCATTGCCCGAGGGCCATCGCCTGCGCTTGCCGATGCGTGAAGGCTGCCGCAGCCTGAACCTGTCCAACACCGTGGCCGTCGCCGTCTATGAAGGCTGGCGCCAACTGGGCTTTAAATAACACCGCATAACAAATGTGGGAGCGGGCTTGCTCGCGAAAGCGGTGTGTCAGTCGTTGAAATATCGACTGAAAAACCGCATTCGCGAGCAAGCCCGCTCCCACATTTTTGATCGGCGCCGTTCAAAAAATCATTGAACGGTCGGCGCGCCTTCTTGTTGCATGCGCTGCAGCTCTTGGGCGTACAGGGCATCGAAGTTCACCGGCGCCAGCATCAGTGCCGGGAACGAGCCACGGGTGACCAGGCTGTCCAGGGTCTCACGGGCATACGGGAACAGGATGTTCGGGCAGAACGCGCCCAGGGTGTGGCTCATGGACGCTTCGTCCAGGCCCTGGATCAGGAAGATACCGGCCTGTTGCACTTCAGCGATAAAAGCGACTTCTTCACCATTCTTGACGGTGACCGACAGGGTCAGCACCACTTCGTGGAAGTCACCTTCCAAGGATTTCTGACGAGTGTTCAGGTCCAGCGCAACGCTTGGGGTCCACTCCTGACGGAAGATGGCCGGGCTTTTTGGCGCTTCGAACGACAGGTCACGCACATAGATCCGCTGCAGCGAGAACTGTGGGCCTTGAGCTTCTGCTGCTTCGGTGTTCTGTTGATCAGTCATCGCAGATCCTTCTTTATCTTGGGTTCTTAAGGGTTTAGGAGTCAGACGGACAGCAGCGCATCAAGTTTACCGGCGCGCTCCAGGGCAAACAGGTCGTCGCAACCACCGATGTGCCGGGTGCCGATCCAGATCTGCGGGACCGACGTGCGGCCAGCCTTCTGGGCCATTTCGGCGCGCACCTGGGGCTTGCCATCGACCTTGATCTCTTCGAAGGCAATGCCCTTTTTCTCAAGCAAGGCCTTGGCCCGCATGCAGTAAGGGCACCAATCGCTGGAATACACGACAACCTGGCTCATATCACTTCACCAACGGCAGGTTATCGCCACGCCAGCTGCTGATACCACCGGACAGCTTGGCGGCGGTGAAGCCGGTCTTGAGCATCTCGCGGGCGTGGGTGCCGGAGTGCTGGCCCTGGGCATCGACCAGGATGATGGTCTTGGCCTTGTGCTTTTCCAGTTCGCCCAGGCGCGCCATCAGCTTGTCCTGGGGAATGTTCAGGGCGCCCACGATATGGCCGGCGGCATAATCTTTGGCCGGGCGAATATCGACGACGACGGCCTCATCCTTGTTGACCAGCGCGGTCAGCTCCGACGTGCTCAGGCTGCGACCACCGCGGCTCAGTTCATGAGCGATCAGCAGCGCCAGCAGGATGACGAAGGCGCCCACAAGCAGATAGTGGGCAGTGGCAAATGCAATCAGGTGATCAACCATCAAGGAGGTTCCAGGGCGTTAAAATGGCGGTAAGTATACACAGCCGCCAGGGGGGGCCAACCCCCGTAAAGCGGTGACGTGGTTGGAACTTCGCTTTAAACTGCCACTCCCTTTTCAATTGTCTTCCTTTATTAACGCCGCGAGAGGATCTATGACTACCACGCCTAAACCTTTGGTCCTGATAATTCTCGATGGCTTCGGACACAGTGAAAGCCACCACGACAACGCGGTTTACTCGGCCAATAAGCCGGTACTGGACCGTCTGACCGCCACCGTGCCCAACGGCTTGATCTCAGGTTCCGGCATGGACGTGGGCCTGCCGGACGGCCAGATGGGCAACTCGGAAGTCGGCCACATGAACCTCGGCGCCGGACGAGTGGTGTACCAGGACTTCACCCGTGTCACCAAAGCGATCCGCGATGGCGAGTTCTTCGAGAACCCGACCATCTGCGCGGCGGTCGATAAAGCCGTTGCCGCCGGCAAGGCCGTGCACTTCATGGGCCTGTTGTCGGACGGCGGCGTACACAGCCATCAGGATCACCTGGTCGCTATGGCTGAACTGGCATTCAAGCGCGGCGCTGACAAAATCTACCTGCACGCCTTCCTCGACGGCCGCGACACGCCGCCCAAAAGCGCGCAATCCTCCATCGAACTGCTGGACACCACCTTCGCTGCCCTGGGCAAAGGCCGCATCGCCAGCCTGGTGGGCCGCTACTTCGCCATGGACCGCGACAACCGTTGGGACCGGGTCTCCCAGGCCTACAACCTGATCGTCGACGGCCAGGCCGAATTCAACGCCGCCACCGCCCAGGAAGGCCTGGAAGCGGCCTATGCCCGTGGCGAGAGCGATGAATTCGTCAAGGCCACCACCATCGGCGAGCCGGTGAAGGTCGAAGATGGCGACGCCGTTGTGTTCATGAACTTCCGCGCCGACCGTGCCCGCGAGCTGAGCCATGTGTTCGTCGATGAAGGCTTCAAGGACTTCGAGCGCGCGCGCCAGCCGAAGGTCGAGTTCGTCATGCTCACCCAATACGCCGCCAACATCCCGGCCCCGTCGGCTTTCGCCCCGGGCAGCCTGGAGAACGTGCTGGGAGACTACCTGGCTAAGAACGGCAAGACCCAGCTGCGCATCGCCGAAACCGAGAAATACGCCCACGTGACGTTCTTCTTCTCCGGTGGCCGCGAAGAGCCGTTCCCTGGCGAAGAGCGCATCCTGATCCCGTCGCCAAAAGTCGCGACCTACGACCTGCAGCCGGAAATGAGCGCACCGGAAGTCACCGACAAGATCGTCGACGCCATTGAAAACCAGCGTTATGACGTAATCGTGGTCAACTACGCCAACGGCGACATGGTTGGCCACAGCGGCAACCTGGAAGCGGCGGTCAAAGCGGTTGAATGCCTGGACCTGTGCGTTGGCCGCATCGTCGACGCGCTGGATAAAGTCGGCGGCGAAGCGCTGATCACCGCCGACCACGGCAACTGCGAGCAGATGTCCGACGAATCCACCGGCCAGGCGCACACCGCGCACACCACCGAGCCGGTGCCGTTCATCTATGTCGGCAAACGTGACCTGAAAGTGCGTGAAGGTGGCGTGCTGGCGGATGTGGCGCCGACCATGCTGAAACTGATGGGGCTGGAGCAGCCGAAGGAGATGACCGGGACCTCGATCCTGATCTGATCCAAAGTACGCCACAAAACAGTGTGGGAGCGGGCTTGCCCGCGATAGCGGCTAATCAGTCGACATCTATGTCGCTGACCCACCGCAATCGCGGGCAAGCCCGCTCCCACATTGGTTTGTGGCGCTTTGAGAGATATCTTTTTGCCATACCAGCACCACTCGGCGCCTATCTTGCCCGCCAGCCCCAATTGGGCGTTTTTTTTGCAGCGCTTGGCGGGCATACTAGGCCGTCCTTTTCCCCTGGTGTCGCCCGCCTCTATGCTTCGCGCCTTGATAACCCTTGCTCTTGTCTGCCTGCTCCAACCGGCGTTTGCCGATGAGCGTGCACAAACCCAACAACAGTTGGACGCTACGCGTCAGGACATTACCGAGCTGAAAAAGCTGCTCGGCAAGCTCCAGGAAGAAAAATCCGGGGTGCAGAAAGACCTGCGCGGCACGGAAACCGAGATGGGCAAGCTGGAGAAGCAGGTCCAGGAGCTGCAAAAAGAACTAAAGAAGAGCGAGTCGGAACTGGAGCGACTCGACGCTGAGAAAAAAAACTCCAGAGCGCACGCGTTGAACAGCAACGCCTGATCGCGATCCAGGCCCGTGCCGCGTACCAGAGCGGCCGCCAGGAGTACCTCAAGCTGCTGCTCAACCAGCAGAACCCGGAAAAATTCGCCCGCACCCTCACCTATTACGATTACCTGAGCCAGGCCCGCCTGGCGCAATTGAAGGGGTTCAACGAAACCCTGCGCCAATTGGCCAATGTCGAACAGGAAATCGCCGACCAGCAATCCCAGCTGCTCGACCAGAAAACCGCCCTGGACACCCAGCGCGACCAGCTCGATAAAGTACGCAAGGAACGCCAGCAGGCCCTGGCCAAGCTCAACAGCGACGTAAAAGCCCGCGACGCCAAGTTGCAGGCCCGCGAGCAGGATCAGGCCGACCTGGCCAAAGTGCTCAAGACCATCGAAGAAACTCTGGCCCGCCAGGCACGCGAGGCCGAAGAAGCGCGGCAAAAAGCGCTGATCGCCCAGCAGGAAGCCGAAAAAAAGCGTCAGCGTGAGGCCGAACTGGCTGCCACCACCGACGCTCCAGCCCCGCGCAAACCGGCGCGTGCAGCGCCTGGCCCGCTGGTTTCCAGCAGTGGCGAGTCGTTCGGCGGCCCTTTTGCTTCAGCGCGCGGCAAACTTCCATGGCCGGTTGATGGTCGATTACTGGCACGCTTTGGGGAAACCCGTGGCGATGACACCCGTGCCAAGTGGGATGGCGTGATGATCAGCGCCTCTGCCGGCAGCCAGGTCCACGCCGTGCATGGTGGGCGCGTAGTGTTTGCCGATTGGTTGCGGGGCGCCGGTTTGCTGGTGATTCTTGACCACGGTAATGGCTATTTAAGCCTTTACGGCCACAATCAGACATTACTCAAGTCGGCAGGTGATGTTGTAAAAGCCGGTGAATCCATCTCCACTGTCGGTAACAGTGGTGGCCAGGACACCCCGGCGCTGTACTTCGCTATTCGTCAGCAGGGCCGCCCGAGCGACCCTGCACAATGGTGCCGGTCCCAAGGATAGGGTCGCATCTACATTAGGAGTTCGTTCGACATGCTGCATTTGTCCCGCCTCACTTCGCTGGCCCTGACGATCGCCCTGGTGATCGGCGCGCCTCTGGCTTTTGCCGACCAGGCCGCACCGGCTGCACCCGCCACGGCGGCGACGACCAAGGCGCCGTTGCCGCTGGACGAGCTGCGCACCTTTGCCGAGGTCATGGACCGGATCAAGGCAGCGTATGTCGAACCCGTAGACGACAAGGCCCTGCTGGAAAATGCCATCAAGGGCATGCTCAGCAACCTCGACCCGCACTCTGCCTACCTGGGCCCGGAAGATTTCGCCGAGCTGCAGGAAAGCACCAGCGGTGAGTTCGGCGGCCTGGGCATCGAAGTGGGCTCCGAAGACGGCCAGATCAAAGTGGTCTCGCCTATCGACGACACCCCGGCGTCCAAGGCCGGTATCCAGGCCGGCGACCTGATCGTGAAGATCAACGGCCAGCCGACCCGTGGCCAGACCATGACCGAAGCCGTCGACAAGATGCGCGGCAAGCTCGGCCAGAAAATCACCCTGACCCTGGTGCGCGACGGCGGTAACCCGTTTGACGTGACCCTGGCGCGCGCGACCATCACGGTCAAGAGCGTGAAGAGCCAGCTGCTGGAGTCGGGCTACGGTTATATCCGTATCACCCAGTTCCAGGTCAAGACCGGCGACGAAGTGGCCAAGGCCCTGGCCAAGCTGCGCAAAGACAACGGCAAGAAGCTCAACGGCATCGTGCTTGACCTGCGCAACAACCCAGGCGGCGTGTTGCAGTCGGCGGTCGAGGTGGTCGACCACTTCGTCACCAAGGGCCTGATCGTTTACACCAAGGGCCGTATCGCCAACTCCGAGCTGCGCTTCTCGGCCACCGGCAACGACCTCAGCGAGAACGTGCCACTGGCGGTCTTGATCAACGGCGGCAGCGCCTCGGCCTCGGAAATCGTCGCCGGCGCCCTGCAAGACCTCAAGCGCGGCGTGCTGATGGGCACCACCAGCTTCGGCAAAGGCTCGGTGCAGACCGTATTGCCGCTGAACAACGAGCGTGCGCTGAAGATCACCACCGCGCTGTATTACACGCCCAACGGCCGCTCGATCCAGGCCCAGGGCATCGTGCCGGACATCGAAGTACGCCGCGCCAAGATCACCAACGAAATCGATGGCGAATACTACAAAGAGGCCGACCTGCAAGGCCACCTGGGTAATGGCAACGGCGGCGCCGACCAGCCAACCGGCAGTCGCGCCAAGGCCAAGCCGATGCCCCAGGACGATGACTACCAACTGGCCCAGGCACTCAGCCTGCTCAAGGGCTTGAGCATCACCCGCAGCCGTTGATCATGCGTCTTGCCCTGATCATCGCTGTGCTGTGCAGCCTGGCAGGGGTCGCTCAAGCGGCCCCTGCCAGCGAACCGCACAAAGCCTACCTGACACTGATCATCGACGACCTGGGGCAAAACCTGCCTCGGGATCGCCGCGTGCTCGCGCTACCCGGCCCGGTGACCACCGCCATCATGCCGGACACGCCCCACGCCGCCGAATTCGCCCGTGAGGCCCACAAGGCTGGCAAGATCGTGATCCTGCACATGCCCATGGACCCGGCCACCGGCCCCTTCGCCTGGCACCCGGAGCTGTCCATCGAAGAACTGGGCAAGCGCCTGGACGCAGCGTTCGATGCTGTGCCCTACACCGCAGGCATCAACAACCACATGGGCAGCCGCATGACCGCACAACCGGCGGCGATGGCCTGGCTGATGGGTGAGTTGCAACGGCGCCACAAGTTCTTCGTCGACAGCCGCACCAGCGCGCAAACCGTCGCCGCCGCCGAGGCGCAGAAGATCGGTTTGGCCCATGTGTCGCGGGATGTTTTTCTCGATGACGAACGCACCGAAGCGGCGATTACCACGCAGCTGCAAACCGCAATCAAGCTGGCGCACAAGCAGGGCTCGGCGGTGATGATCGGGCATCCTTACCCACAGACGCTGGCAGTGCTGGAGCGCGAATTGCCCAAGCTCAAGGCGCAGGGCGTGGAGTGGATCGATATCAAGTTGATGATCAGCGTGCGCAGTAACCGGGCGATGGCCGGGCATGGCAAAAACGGCATCTATCGCTGACACCCCCCTGTAGGAGCGAGCTCGCTCGCGAAAAACTTGAGACCGCCGCGTACCCCCTGGATACCCGCGTCATCGTTGACGTCCTTCGCGAGCAAGCTCGCTCCTACAGGTAGTTGGCCATGATCTGGTCGATACGGCCTTCCTCACGCAACTGGTCCAGCGCGGACTGAAGCTTGGCCACCAGCTCATCCGGCACGTCCTTGTTCAACGCCAGGTAAAGCTGCGCACTGTTAAAGCGCAATACGGTCTTGAGCCCGTTCACCCCCACCTGCCGCGCCAGGTAACGCCCAGCAGGATCGCCAGTGGCCCACAGGTCGATCTGGCCCTCCATGAGTTTTTGCGCGTTGTCCTGGTCACGCAGGGCGACAATCGGCTTGAGCCCCTGCTTGTCCAGGCTTTCGGCAATGGCGTCGCCTTTGTAGGCGCCGATCTTGTATCGGCGCGCCTGCTCAAGGTTTTGCAGCTGGATCTTGCTGTCGGCCTTGGCCAATAGCACCCAATCGTCCGGGCCGATGGGGCCGACCCATTTGAACAAGGCTTCACGGTCTGGCAACCGCGCCATCACAAACACGCCGTAACCGGGTTTTTCCAGGGCGAGCTTGTAGATTCGCTCCCAAGGGAAACGCAGGGTCAGGTTGTAGGAAATGCCGGCGCGCTTGAAGGTTTCGCGCATGATGTCTACGGCGATGCCTTCGATATTCTCGTCCTTGGCGAAGTTCTTGCCGTTTTTCGCCATGTTGTAGGGCGGGAAATTTTCCGTCAGCAGCACCAGGGAGGCGTCAGACGGTTGTTCGGCGTGTGCCGTAGCCACCATAAGCATGGAGGAACTGGCGAGGGCGAGCAGCAGGTGTTTGAACATGAAGGCTACCGGAATCCATGGCAAGCGCAGAGAGTGCCGCGAGCCTGCCATGGTGTCCAGCAGCGTTTAGCGCACGACGATACCGCGTGCGGCCATGTAGGCCTTGGCCTCGGGTACTGTGTATTCGCCAAAGTGGAAAATACTCGCCGCCAGCACTGCGCTGGCGTGGCCTTCAAGCACGCCATCGGCCAAGTGCTGCAGGTTGCCCACCCCACCCGATGCGATCACCGGAATGCCGAGGGCATCGCTGATGGCGCGGGTGACGCCCAGGTCGAAGCCGTTTTTCATGCCGTCCTGGTCCATGCTGGTCAGCAGGATCTCACCGGCGCCAAGGCCTTCCATCTTCATCGCCCACTCCACCGCGTCCAGCCCGGTAGGCTTGCGCCCGCCGTGGGTGAAGATCTCCCAGCGCGGGGTTTCGCCCGGGCCGGACACCTTCTTGGCGTCGATAGCCACCACGATGCATTGCGAGCCGAAGTGCTGCGCGGCTTCGCCGACAAACTCGGGGTTGAACACCGCGGCGGTGTTGATCGAGACCTTGTCGGCACCGGCGTTGAGCAGGTTGCGGATGTCTTGCACGGTGCGCACGCCGCCGCCCACGGTCAGCGGGATAAACACCTGGCTGGCCATGCGCTCGACGGTATGCAGCGTGGTGTCGCGGCCATCGACGCTGGCGGTGATGTCGAGAAAGGTAATCTCGTCGGCACCTTGCTCATCGTAGCGACGGGCAATTTCCACCGGGTCGCCGGCGTCACGGATGTTCTCGAACTTGACGCCCTTGACCACGCGACCGTTGTCGACGTCCAGGCAAGGGATGATGCGTTTGGCCAGCGCCATGGTCAGTCCTCAGCCGTTGTAGGCATCGCAGTAAGCCTGGGCTTCGGCGACGTCCAGAGTACCCTCGTAGATCGCACGACCAGTGATGGCACCGATGATGCCGGGGGCCTTGGCGTCCAGCAGCGACTTGATGTCACCCAGGTTGTGAATGCCGCCGGAAGCGATCACCGGGATCTTGGTGGCCGCTGCCAGGGCTGCGGTGAAGGGCACATTGCAGCCCTGCATCATGCCGTCTTTGGCGATGTCGGTATAAACGATGGCAGACACGCCGTCGGCTTCGAACTGCTTGGCCAGGTCGATCACCTGCACGGTGCTGATTTCAGCCCAGCCGTCGGTAGCGACGAAACCATCTTTGGCATCCAGGCCTACGATCACTTTGCCCGGGAAAGCGCGGCAGGCTTCGGCGACGAAGGCTGGGTCTTTCACGGCCTTGGTGCCGATGATCACGTAGCTCACGCCCGCCTTGACGTAGTGCTCGATGGTTTCCAGGGAACGGATACCGCCGCCGATCTGGATCGGCAGGGTGGGGTAGCGCTTGGCGATGGCAGTAACCACCTCGCCGTTGACCGGCTGGCCTTCGAAGGCGCCGTTCAGGTCCACCAGATGCAGACGACGGCAGCCCCCTTCTACCCATTTGGCAGCCATGCTCACCGGGTCATCGGAGAACACGGTGGAATCTTCCATGCGGCCTTGGCGCAGGCGGACACAAGCGCCGTCCTTGAGATCGATAGCGGGGATAATCAGCATCTGGCAAACCTTATTCGATATTCAGCAATGCTTGGGAAATCAGGGTTTCTCAAGCGACCACAAGTCGCTTTCGATGCTTTCGAACCTTTCCTTAAGGAGCGTCTGCGTGTCGAAAACCGCCCTGTTGTAATAATGCGGCGCCACTTCGGTGGTGAACAGCTCAAGAATCTCGGCGACCTCGAACGAGCCCAACTTGAGCTCGAAGCGGTCCTCCATGAAACGTTTGATCTTGTCGGTGGCCGCACGCTCCTGCTCGGGCGTGAGGTTCAAGATCGGCGGCTTCGGTTTCTTGGCCATTTACCAGCGACCATCCCACGCGGCGAAGTTCTGCAGCAATTGCAGGCCATGGGTATGGCTCTTCTCCGGGTGAAACTGCACGGCAAAACGCGAACCATCGGCCAGCGCGGCGGCAAAATCGACGCCGTAATGCCCGCCACCCACCACCTGGCGCGGGTTACCGGCGGCGATGTAGTAGCTGTGCACGAAGTAGAAACGCGCCATGTCCGGGATGTCGTGCCACAGCGGGTGGTCGACGGTGCGACGCACTTCGTTCCAGCCCATGTGCGGAACTTTGAGGTGCTCGCCCTCTTCATGCAGGTCTTTGCCGAAGAACTTCACCTGGCCCGGAAACAGGCCGATGCAGTCGACACCACCGTTCTCTTCACTGCTGTCGAGCAAGGCTTGCATGCCCACGCAGATGCCGAGGAATGGGCGGTCCTGGCTGACCTCGCGCACCAGGCTGTCAAAGCCCAGGCGGCGGATCTCGGCCATGCAATCGCGAATCGCGCCAACCCCGGGGAACACCACGCGGTCGGCTTCGCGAATCACGTTGGCATCGCTGGTGATCAGCACCTTGCCGGCGCCTACATGCTCAAGGGCCTTGGCCACCGAGTGCAGGTTACCCATGCCGTAATCGATAACCGCGACCGTCTGCATTACAGGACGCCCTTGGTCGACGGCATTTGCCCGCCCATGCGCTCATCGACTTCCACAGCCATGCGCAACGCGCGGCCGAAAGCCTTGAACACGGTTTCGATCTGATGGTGGGTGTTGGTGCCGCGCAGGTTGTCGATGTGCAGGCTGACCAGTGCGTGGTTGACAAAGCCCTGGAAGAATTCCTGGAACAAATCCACATCAAAGCCACGGCCCACGTTCGCGCGGGTGTAAGGCACGTGCATCTGCAAACCCGGGCGACCGGAGAAGTCGATGACCACACGGGACAGCGCTTCGTCCAGCGGGACATAGGCATGGCCGTAGCGACGGATGCCTTTTTTGTCGCCGATGGCCTTGGCAAACGCCTGGCCGAGGGTAATGCCCACGTCTTCCACCATGTGGTGGTCGTCGATGTGCAGGTCGCCCTTGCCGACGATATCCAGGTCGATCAGCCCGTGACGGGCGATCTGGTCCAGCATGTGCTCAAGAAAAGGTACACCGATATCGAATCGGGCCTTTCCGGTGCCATCCAGGTTGATCGAGGCTTTGATCTGGGTTTCCAGAGTGTCGCGCTCGACAGATGCCTTACGTTCGGCCATCACCAGCTCCGCAAAATCATTGGGCGAAAAAGGCAGCCATTATAGGGGCGCGGGCGCTAAACAGAAACAACGAAGGGGATAAGACTGATGGAGTGTCGGGGATAGACATGTGCATACATGTGAAGCACAGCCCCTGAAAACCTGGGAAACCAATATGGGAGGGGGCTTGCCCCAATGCCAGTCAGCTAAGACTCTGTAGGAGCGAGCTTGCTCGCGAAAAACTCACAGGCGCCGCGTTCATTCAGAAACCGCGCTTTATCGTTGACGTTTTTCGCGAGCAAGCTCGCTCCTACAGAGGGTAATCCATTGGGGCAAGCCCCCTCCCCCAAGGGTTTGCTGTTAGTGGAACAGTACTGCGGTCTTCTGCAGGGTCACCCACACACCCCACGCCAACGGAATACCTACCACCAGCCACGCGGCAATCGCCAGCGGCTTGCTGGCGGCGGAGGCCTTCCACTCCAGCACGGTGCTCGCATCGGCACCTTTGTCATGGCCCAGCGCCTGTTCGGCGGCAAGTTCGGCATCGGTCATGAAGTACTTGTCGGCCACCGGGCGCACCAGCAGGTTGCAGATGAAGCCCAGCACCAGCAAGCCGGCGAGGATGTACAAGGTGATGTCGTAGGCCGCGGCGCGTTCAACGCCTATGCTCAACTGGTATTCACGCAGGTAGTTCACCAGCACCGGGCCCAACACGCCCGCAGCGGCCCAGGCGGTCAACAGGCGACCGTGGATCGCGCCAACCATCTGGGTACCGAACAGGTCGGCCAGGTAGGCCGGAACTGTGGCAAAACCACCGCCGTACATCGACAGGATGATGCAGAACGCCGCCACGAACAGCGCCACGTTACCCAGGTGCCCCAGGTTCGGGATCAGCGCATACAGGGCAAAGCCCAGGGCAAAGAACACGAAGTAGGTGTTTTTACGCCCCAGGTAGTCAGAGAACGACGCCCAGAAGAACCGGCCACCGATGTTGAACAAGCTCAACAGACCGGTAAAGCCAGCGGCGATGGCCGCAATGGACGCCAACTGGCCCGCATCCAATTGACCAAATGGCACATCGACACCCAGCAACTTGCCGCCGAACACTTCCTGCAGCAGTGGCGAAGCCATGCCGAGGATGCCGATACCGGCCGAGACGTTCAGGCACAGCACCAGCCATACCAGACGGAACTGTGGGGTTTTCCACGCAACATTCACATGCACATGGCGGTGAGTGATCATCGCATTGCTGGCTTTCTTCGCTGGCGCGGTCCAGCCCTCAGGCTTCCAGCCGGTTGGCGGAACGCGGTACAGCAGTGCACCACCGATCATGAACACGAAGTAAATCGCCGCCATCACCACAAAGCTCTGCCATACACCGACGCTGGTCGGCGAAGAGAAATGGCCCATCAGTGCTGCGGCCAAAGGTGCACCCACCATCGCGCCGCCGCCAAAGCCCATGATCGCCATGCCGGTGGCCATGCCACGCTTGTCCGGGAACCACTTGATCAAGGTCGAAACGGGCGAGATATAGCCCAGGCCCAGGCCAATACCGCCAATGACCCCGGAGCCGATCCACATCAGCCAGATCTGGTGGGTATAGATACCCAAAGCCGAGATCAGCAGGCCACCACACCAGCACAACGCGGAGACTACACCGGCCTTACGCGGCCCGGCGTGTTCCAGCCAGCCACCCCAGATCGCTGCGGAGCAGCCCAGGAAGATGAAGAACAGGGTGTAGATCCAGCCCAGCATGGAGATGGGCCAGTCGCATTGGGACGAGAAGACTTGAGCGATAAAGCCCATGTCCGGTGCGCAAGCCACTGGCGCGGTGATGCCCAGCGCCTTGGACAACGGCAGCCAGAACACCGAGAAACCATAGGCCATGCCGATGCACAGGTGGATGGCCAGGGCGGCCGGTGGAACCAGCCAGCGGTTGAAGCCCGGCTTGGCGATGATGCGCTCCTTGGACAGGAACGCAGGCTGTGCGGCGTCAGTGCCGGCCACAGTGCTAGTGCTCATTTGGTGTTTCCCCCAGTTATTGGTATGCGTCCGTCAGGCGCTCTCTCCCTCGGCCTTGCACGCAAAGCGTGGCCGTTTTGTTGAGTGGAACTTCCCTTTAGGCGCGACCTTAAGTCGCAGAAGGCGGACGAACGTGCAGAGATTAGCACCAGTGGATGTGAGAAAAATCAGATTGCCACTACCTTTTTGGATTATCTGTATTTTTCTGACGTCAAAATCCTATTTCCGCGCCCATGGATACAATGTAACGATCCGTGAACTGACGCGGGCCGTCGAGCGCTATACTCTGCGGCTAAATTTTGAAATCGACATACAAGGACTCGCCCATGAAAGCGTTCGGCAAAATCCTGGGTCTGGTACTTCTCGGGCTGTTGCTGATCATTGTGGCGCTCGGCTTTGCCCTGACCCACCTTTTCGATCCCAACGACTACAAAGAAGAAATTCGCCAGATAGCCCGCGACAAGGCCCACATCGAGCTGACGCTCAATGGCGATATCGGCTGGAGCCTGTTCCCCTGGCTGGGCCTGGAACTGCACGAGGCCAGCGTCGCGACCCTGACCGCACCCACCCAACCTTTCGCCGACTTGCAGATGCTCGGCCTGTCGGTACGCGTACTGCCACTGCTGCGCCGCGAAGTGCAGATGAGCGATGTGCGTGTCGAAGGCCTGAACCTGCGCCTGAACCGCGACAAGCAAGGCCACGGTAACTGGGAAGACATCGGCAAGAACCTGCCCGACGAAACCACAGGTACCCCCGCTCCCGCGCCGGTCGAGGCCGTGGCGGAAACCAAGCCGGAAAAGCCACCGCAGCCGATCCGCCTGGACATCGACAGCCTGACCATCAACAACGCCCGCGTCGAATACACCGATGAACAGACCGGCAAGCAGCTGAGTGCCGAAAGCATCCAGTTGAGTGCCGGTGCCATCCACGAAGGCGCCAGCATCCCGCTGAAACTCACGGCGTTCCTGGGCAGCAACCAGCCGCTGATGCGGGTCAAGACTGAGCTGAACGGCAACTTGCGCATCCAGCGTGCGCTCAAGCGTTACCAGTTCGAAGACATGCGTTTTAGTGGCGAGGCCACTGGTGAGCCGTTGCAGGGCAAGACGGTGAGCTTCTCCACCCAGGGCCAACTGCTGGTGGACCTGGCGGCCAACGTCGCCGAATGGACCAACCTGAAACTGGCGGCCAACCAGTTGCGCGCCTTGGGCGAACTGAAGGCCAATGACCTGGACAAGACCCCGCAGATCAGCGGCGCGCTGTCGGTCGCCCAGTTTGACCTGGCCAAGTTTCTTGAGAGCGTCGGCCACCCATTGCCTGCGATGGCCCCGGGCAGCCTGAGCAAGGTCGAGCTGGTAAGCCGCCTCAAGGGCACGCCCACCAGTGTGGCCCTGGAAAACCTGAACCTGAAACTCGATGCAAGCACCTTCAGCGGCCGTGTCGCTGTCGAGGACTTCGCCAAGCAGTCACTGCGGGTACAGCTCAAGGCCGATACCTTCAATGCCGACAACTACTTGCCGGCCAAATCCGAAGCGGCCAAAGGCGCAACCGCCGCACGCCAAGCCGAAGTACAGAGCAGCGAAGCCGGCGCCATGGCGGCAGGCGGCAACACGCCATTGCCGGAGGCGCCGACCAAGGGCGCCTGGAGCAACGACAAACTGCTGCCGCTGACCCGCCTGCGCAGCCTGGACGTGAATGCAGACCTGGCCTTTGGCGAGCTGACCCTGAGCCAATTGCCCATTCAGAACGCGGTGCTCAAAGCTTCCGGCATCGACGGGCAACTCAAGCTCGACACGCTCAGCGGCGGTCTCTACAACGGCACGTTCCAGGCCAACGGCACACTTGACGTACGCCAGGACACACCCGTGCTGGCCCTGCAAAGCCACATCAAGCAGGTGCCTGTTGAACGCATCCTGCAGGCCCAAGGGAAAACCCCGCCGGTCAAAGGCCAGCTCACCCTCGACAGCAACCTCAGCGGCCGCGGCAACAGCCAGAAAGCCCTCATCGAGAGCCTCAACGGTACCGCCAGCCTCGTGATCAACAACGGCGTGTTGCTCAATGCCAACATCGAGCAGCAGCTGTGTACCGGCATCGCCCTGCTCAACCGCAAGACCCTGAGCACCACCCCAGGCGGCAAGGACACGCCCTTCCAAGAACTGCGCGGCAACCTCACGTTCCGTAACGGCGTGGCCAGCAACCCCGACCTGAAAGTGCGTATCCCGGGCCTCACGCTCAACGGCAACGGTGATGTGGATTTGCGCGTGCTGGGCATGGACTACCGCGTGGGCATCATCGTCGAAGGCGACAAGCGCGACGTGCCGGACCCGGCCTGCCAGGTCGGCGCCAACTTCCAGGGCATTGAGGTGCCGCTGCGCTGCCGGGGCCCGCTTGAGCTGGGCGCCAAGGCCTGCCGCCTGGACAAGGACGGCCTGGGCCAGGTCGCTCTCAAGGCGGCCGGCAATCGCCTCAACGAGAAGCTGGAAGAAAAACTCGACAAGGTTAACCCCAAGCTCAAAGACGCATTGAAAGGCCTGTTCAACCGATGAGAAACGAGCAGTTTTCACAAGCGGTACTGGACTGGTACGACCGCCATGGCCGCCACGATCTGCCCTGGCAACAGGGCATCACCCCTTACCGGGTGTGGGTGTCGGAGATCATGCTGCAACAGACCCAGGTCAGCACCGTGCTCAACTACTTCGACCGCTTCATGGCGTCCTTGCCGACGGTCGAAGCCCTGGCCGCCGCACCGGAAGATGAAGTGCTGCACCTGTGGACGGGCCTGGGCTACTACACCCGGGCGCGCAACCTGCAAAAGACCGCGAAGATCGTGGTGGCCGAATACGGCGGCGAATTCCCCCGCGACGTGGAAAAGCTCACCGAGCTGCCGGGCATCGGCCTGTCCACCGCTGGCGCGATTGCCAGCCTGAGCATGGGCCTGCGCGCACCGATCCTCGACGGCAACGTCAAACGCGTGCTGGCGCGCTTTACCGCGCAAGAGGGTTACCCGGGCGAGCCCAAGGTGGCCAAGCAGCTGTGGGCCACTGCAGAGCGCTTTACGCCCCATACCCGCGTCAATGCCTACACCCAGGCGATGATGGATATGGGCGCCACGCTCTGCACCCGCAGCAAACCCAGTTGCCTGCTTTGCCCGCTGGAAAAAGCCTGCGAAGCCCACATGCTGGGCCTGGAAACCCGCTACCCGATCCCCAAGCCGCGCAAGACCATCCCGCAAAAGCGCACGCTGATGCCGATGCTGGCGAACGCAGAAGGCGCGATCCTGCTTTACCGTCGCCCTTCTACGGGCTTGTGGGGCGGCTTGTGGAGCTTGCCGGAGCTGGACGACCTGCAAGACCTGGATCACCTCGCCAACCAGCACGCGCTGGCGCTGGGCAAGCATCAGGAACTGCCCGGGCTGGTCCACACCTTCAGCCACTTCCAACTGGCTATCGAGCCTTGGCTGGTCCAGGTCGAGGAAACCGCCCATCACGTGGCCGAGGCCGACTGGCTCTGGTATAACCTCGCCACCCCGCCGCGCCTGGGCCTTGCCGCCCCGGTGAAAAAACTGCTGAAGCGCGCGGCCGACGTATTGAACGCAGGAGTTTCGTCATGACCCGCACCGTTATGTGCCGCAAGTACAAAGAAGAACTGCCAGCCCTGGAACGCCCTCCTTACCCAGGTGCCAAGGGCCAGGACATCTACGACCACGTCTCAGCCAAAGCCTGGGGCGACTGGCAAAAACACCAGACCCTGCTCATCAACGAAAAACGCCTGAACATGATGAACGCCGAAGACCGCAAATACCTGCAGGGCGAAATGGACAAGTTCTTTTCCGGCGAGGAATACGCCCAGGCCGAAGGCTACGTCCCACCTGCTCAATAATTGATCAAAAACCGGGGTCTGCACGTAAGCGACGGTAATAATTAAATATTTTTTGAAAACTTGCTTGACGACCCCCTGAAAAACCCGTTTAATGCGCCCCGTTGCCCAGATAGCTCAGTCGGTAGAGCAGGGGATTGAAAATCCCCGTGTCGGCGGTTCGATTCCGTCTCTGGGCACCAAAATACCGAGAAACCCCAAGGAACAATGTTCCTTGGGGTTTTTTATTGCCTGCGATTCAACCGGCTTCAGGCCCCGCAGCCCAAATGATCTGCGCGGGCTTGATTTAAATGGCCAGGCTCAAAGCGCCCTCAGACCAACTGCGTCGTCGGCGACGCCAGTTCCCCTCGCACGGGTGCCCCAAGCACGTTTGCGTTCCCCTGAGCAGCCTTCAGGCCGTAGCGTCTATTCTGCCGGGTGCTCGCCGAAGCAGAAGCCGTACGACCTCTTCGAGTGACAGAGCGACGACGAGGCGCTCGCGCCGAAGGCAACGCCGCGTGAGAGATGCTGCCTGACAATACGCTGAGCGCATCTTCAACCTGACGCCGCGCCAACCTGACGTTGACGTCCATCGCATTCGTCCAGAAATACGTGCCAGCGGCCAGGCTGCCAAGTACCGAGACATGAGGCCAGGCCTCACCAGCTGCACCCACCAACCTTCCTGTCTCGAAGTCCAACTCAAAGCCGCCGAACTCATTGGGCCTGGCCAACTTGCGCCGGAGCAGATTCACCACGAGCGGCACGTCAGACTGTTCCACCTGAACGGAGTAACCGGTGGCGTTGATAACATACTCACTCTCGACGACGGTACGAAATGCACTGCGACGGTCGTCAATGCGCGTCTCAAAGACCTTTGAAGCCTGGTTGTAAGTGACTTGCCTGACGCCGCCGAGCACCAGTATTCGGTCAGCCTTCAGCAACGCCTGCAACTTATGAGCATTTTTGACCGGCACCGAGACTCGGTAAGAAGACCAGAGACTGCCGAATGTCGTCTGGAATACCTGCTTGTCGTCGCGAGACAGGCGATGCCAGACATAATCGATAATGGAGTTGGTCGAGTAAATGACCGACTGCCACAGACGCTCGGCATTGTCTGCCTGCATGATCTCGGACGTTATGTAGTCCAGCACACCAGCGCCTGAATTCATGATGCGCTTCAAGTCCACGGCGTCACCGGTAACCTCCTCGATCTCACGCAGCAACATCGTAAATACGTCATGCAGCTTGAGCTGGCCCCCATTTGCATCACAGAAGTTATCGATGTGGGCCCGGGTCAGATGAGTCAGTGTATGAGGCCGATTAAAGGTACCGCGCACACTGGGCAGACGGCCGGTGCGCGATGCCATGACAATTTTCCCCTGGTGCCCGGCTTCTGTCAGTGAGAGCACAGTGTCAATGGCTGACAGCCCGGTCCCTAGCACACACACCGAAGCGTTGGCCGGTATGTTGCGCACCATGTCCCGGGTTGGGTATGGGGTGCGCACGAAGCCAGCCACATCATTGAGCTGAGTAAACCGCGTGGATGGCAGGTTTCCCATGCTGAGGACAACCCGATCCGCCACGTAGGCCACGCCGCTCTCGGTATCAATGCAAGGGCGCTGGTCAGACAGTGAGATCAAGTCTGTGACGGTTGAGGTCACTGCAGTGACCTTAATGCCATGGGCGCGGGCCACGGCCATCGTCTGCTCATACTGATGTGCCAGGTATCTGCCGAACAGGCTGCGCGGCAGGAAGGCGTGATCGTCGATGACTGTTTGTGGAAAATCTACCGCCTGATCTGCGCCATGCTGTTCCAGCCAGCGAATAAAATGCCGCTTGTCGCCTGCTACCGCAGACATGGCGTCGGCTCGCGTGTTGAGCAAGTTGCACTCAAAGTCGTCCTGGTACGCATAACCCGGCCCAGGTGTTTTCTGTGACTCAAAGATCAGCACATCCAAATGATGACTCAGCCCCTGACGAACAGCTTCATCAATGAGTTGCGTAAAATATGCAACGCCGACAGAACCACCGCCCACTATGGCAATTGTTATTTTTTTCATGGTGTTTTCCAAAACGCGTAGTGCGAAGAATGAAGAGCCATCAATGAAATGATGAGTTAGTCACGCGAACGCCAGTACTTGTCCGTGACAGAGAGCGGCTGATGGAGAAAAATCGACGCAGGCATCAACTCCACGTGGTCAGCCACGATAATATCGGCCGTACTGCGAGCGAGAATATCGCGCTCGATGTCGATACCCGGCGCAACTTCCTTGAGTATCAAGCGGCCGTCTTTCAATACGAGCACAGCCCGTTCAGTGATGAACAGAATCGGGCAGTTGCGTGATTGCGCATGGGCGGCATTGAAGCTCATGTGCTCAACGGCTTGAATAAACTTGGTGATATCCCCTTCACGCTCAATGATTAATTGTCCGGCTTCAAACCCCAGTTCCAAACCACCGGCCGTGAAGGTTCCACAAAACACTACGCGCTTGGCGCTTTGCGAAATGTTGATAAAACCACCGACGCCGTTGAGCCGCCCGCCGAATCGACTGATGTTGACGTTGCCACGGCTGTCGGCCTGACCAAACCCGAGGAAGGCCAGATCGATTCCGCCACCATCATAGAAGTCGAACTGGCTGGCTTGATCGAGAATCGCTTGAGGGTTGCTCGAAGCGCCGAATGACAGCCCGCGCGCAGGCGTCCCACCGATAACCCCTGACTCGACAGTAAGCACATGGGCGGAGCAGCGCTCCTCGCTCGCCACCCTTGCAATGTACTCCGGGGTGCCAATACCCAGGTTAACGATCGGCGCGTTGTACCGGGCTATTTCATACAAGGCTCGGCGCGCGACGATTTTTTTGGCGCACAGCGGTAACGGCGTGACGGCGGTATCAGAGCGTGAACGCCCGGTATAGGTGTTGTTTCTGACCTCACCGTAGGTTTGCCAATGCGTGTCTGGCGTGGATAAAACCAGATAATCCACAAAGATCCCCGGAATACGGATGGTCTGAGGATCAAGCGAGTTACGGTCGACCAATTCCATCACTTGCACGATGACGATACCGCCGCAATTGTGAACGGCCTGCGCCTGGGCGAGGCTGTCCTGAAAGTTGGCTTCGTCCTCCATGCTGATATTGCCGTCGACATCTGCTCGGCTTCCGCGCAAAAAGGCGACATTGATGGGCATCGACGGATAGAAAAGTTCTTCACGCCCCCCAACGTTTACTACTGAGATCAGCTCTTCAGTCGTAGCCGGGCCGACTTTGCCCCCCTCCTGCCTGGGGTCGATAAAGGTGTGCAAGCCAATCCCTGAGAGCACCCCACTTTTGCCCCCGGCGATTGAGCGGAACAGGTGGCTTATCACGCCCTGAGGCCAGTTGTGCGCTTGGATTTCACCACGCAGTGCCATCTGGCCTATCGACGGGGCAAGGGCCCAGTAGCCTCCGATCACCTTTTTCAGCAGGCCTTTGACAGCCAGTTGATTAAGCCCACGGCTGGCCTTGTCACCCTGACCGGCCGCAAAAACCAGGGTCAGGTCTGATGGCTGTGCGGTAGCGGCAAAGCGCGCCGCCAGCGCTTCGGTGAGCAAGTCAGGGTGCCCGCAACTGCCGAACCCCCCAGTGGTAATCGTGCAGTTATCGGGTACCAGGGCGGCCGCCTGGCTGGCGGTGATGACGCGCTTTGGCTCCATTACGTAATCACTGCCGAACGAGGCCGCTGCAAGCGCAGCTCCCGGGGCCGCCTGGACGTTGAAGCCGCTATTGAGGGCGCCCATCATGCCTGCGCCTGCGCCAGGGAAACGGTCTGCACGGGCTTTTCCCACACCACCAGGAAGGTGCAGCCTTCATCGCTCCACAGCGCATGCTCACTGTCAGGCGGGCAGACTTCAAGCGTGCCTGCTGGGTGTGCACCGGCATCGTTATGCAGCACGCCATCGAGCACGAAAATCAGTTCGTAGCCAGGATGAAGGTGGCGTTGGGTACGGGCACCCGGCTGATAACGTACCAGGGCCGCTGATGGGCCATCCACTTCCGGGCCTTGGTACAAATGCACGATGTCGGTCTTGGTTCGGCCATTGGCGGTATAAGGTACCCACGGCAAGGCTTCTTTGCTGCGTACTGCGTTGAGTACATCTTTAAGGATTTGTCCGGTATGCATGATACTTCCTTGTTCGCTGGATAAAGAGGCGTTAGATAGGGGTGGTTAAACGTTGAGCTCACTTCTTGACATGGGTGCACGCATAAACAGCCAGTGCGGTAATCGCAAAACCCACTGCGTTAATTGCACTGAACGATTCACCGAGAAATACAAAGCCCATTAAGGCTGTGACTGCGGGAATAAGATGGAACAGGCCTGCTACTTTGCTCGCCTCACCTTTGCGCATGAGAATGTAGAGGATGCTGATAGCGCCAATAGAGTTGACCAGTGACAACCAACCGGACGCGAAGATCATTGTTGGGGTCCACTGAACCGCGAGGTTTTCAAAGTGGTCGGCGAGAAAGAACATCACGAAAGAGGCCGTGGCCAACTGAATAAAACCGCCGGTGCGCAAGTCCATGCCGGTGCAGTATTTCTTCTGATACAGGCTGCCGGCCGTGATGCCAACCAGTGCCAGCACTACGCACAAGTAACCTGTCAGGCTCGCTGTTGCACTTACACCCAGCTGTTCATAGACCACCAGGGCCACACCGAACAATCCGCCCACCAAGCCGAGCCACTCAACACGACTGACTTTTTCGTTAAGAAACCGGGTGGCGCCCAACGCGGTAAACACCGGCATCGTGCCGACAATCAGCGCGGCCACAGCGGCCGACACGCCCAGATCCAGCCCCATGTACAGGCCAGCAAACTGAAGCGCCTGGATCAAGATGCCCACCACCACCAGATGGCCGAACTGAGCGCGGGTTTTCGGCCACGGTGCTTTCGTCGCAAGCGCCACGCCCAGCAGGATCAGCGCCGCACTGGCAAAGCGAATGAAGATCAGGGTGTAGGGCCCCACAAAGGGGAGTGCCACTTTGCCCACGACATAACCGGAACTCCACATGACGATGAAGAGCAAAGGCAGTAGAGTGGCGGGCAGGGCAATATTGAAACTTCTGGTCAGGGCTTTCATGAATCCTCCAAGGTTTAACCGCTAGAGAATTCAAAGTATTTAACCCACCCGCTGCGCACAATACGGCCAAAAAGAACAAGCCTGTGTCCTCTGGAGAAACAATGGAATCTTTCTCAGATAATATTTCGGATGTCTTTGTTTTCGTTAAAGTTGTCGAACTGAAAAGTTTCTCCAAAGCGGCCCGTTTCTTCGGTTCGACCACCTCAACCGTCAGTAAACAAATGCGCAGGCTTGAGGAAACGCTCGGGGCCAAGTTGTTAAACCGCACCACGCGAAGCCTGGCGCTCACAGAAGCGGGAGAACTTGCCTATCAGCACGGTGTTCGGATTACCGAGGAAACCGGCGCATTACTCAACTCGGTCGAGAGCTTGCAATCAGCGCCCCGAGGCCACCTGCGGGTCACCACATCGGTTGCCTTTGGCAATCTCCACTTGAGCAACCTGGTTGGGCAATTCCTCAACGCCTACCCCGATATCAGCGTCACGCTCTCTTTGAGCGACCGCTATGTGGATATTGTCGAAGAAGGGTTCGATATTGCGATACGTCTGACCAGTACGCCCGTTGACAGTTTTATAGCGCGACGCTTAGCCAAACTCGATTACGTACTATGCGCAACACCCGGTTATTTAAGCAGCCACTCCCCCATCGCCACGCTCGGTGATTTGGCCGCACATAACTGCTTGATCAATGGCCTGGCGCGGGAAGCATCCTGGCGTTTTATTCGCGATGGCGAAGTGACCGAAGTGCGCGTATCAGGGCGTTTCAGCGTCAACAGCAGTGAGTCGGTGAGGCAGGCCGTGATGGAAGGTGTGGGCATAGGCTTGCTGCCCACGTTCTCCATCGCCGAGGATCTGCGCAAGGGCAGCCTCAGCGTGATTTTGCCCAAGTACATTGCAGAGGGCACTTTCGGCGACAGCATTCATGCGATTTTCTTGCCGAGCAAGTTTGCCGTGCCCAAGTTGCGGGTCTTTGTGGACTTCCTGATTGAGAAATTCGAAGACGGTGGTGGATGGTTGCCAGCCCCACAGAAGGCGGAATAACCACGGCTGCCATGACGACCAAGACCGCTGCCCTGTATCCTTAGTGGCTTAGTGCCTGCGATTGGCAGAGGAAAGCCATGAGGCTTTTATCCTCCGTGCTGGTTATTTTTCTCTGGGTTCAATCGTTCAGCCTTTACCCAATTCTCAGTTGTAAGGTTTTTTCATGACCCGCTTCTTGCTTTGCACCCTATTCATACTGACCGCCCTGCTCAGTGGGTGTGCCACGCAGTTGGACGTAGCAATCAACGCGACGCCTGATCCCGATTATCAATTTGACCGACAGGCAACCGTGTTGGTGACCTCCACGGGCGGCAGCGATGAAAACTCGCTCAATGCCCGCTACTACCTGCGCGACATGGTCCGCGCCATGCAGGACCAGGGCTTTCGCAATGTCTTTACCGATACCACGCTGCCCAAGAACCACGCGCCGATCAAAATGACCGTCACCCTGGATGTCGACAGCAAGCAGGTGACGTATCGCTACACCGCTACCGAATACGGGCAAGTGGCAAAAAGCACCACCACCCAATGCAAGAAGAACAAGAAAAAGACCGACCAGCTGACCTGCACCAGCACCCCAAACACCTCCTACGGCCCGGTAGGGACCTCGGAGCGCACCGGCTACACCACGCTCACTACCTTCCGGGTCACGGCTCGCGATGAAGCGAGCAGGCGTGCGGTCTACCTGCTACGGGCGTCGTCCTATAACGACGACTGCCAAGCCGCCAAGGTCGAAGCCTTCCTGGTACAGCAGGGGTTGCAGAACCTGAATTTCCAGGACCGTGTGCAGCGCAACTATACGGTCACGATGCCTGAAAGCTTCCGCTGCAAATAATCATCTGCTCGACAGGCCCTTCGCTAAAGGGCCTCCTTACTTGAGCAAAAATACCATCAACGGGTTGTCATTCAAGCGCCCCTGATAGCTCGGCGCCAAGTGCTCCACCGGCGAGCCCTTCAACAGCGCGGTCTCCTTGCGCGACACAATCACCCAGCAGGGCCGGGGCAGTGCCGCCAGTTTTTCAAGCTCGTGACGCCCGACAAACAGCGGCTGCTCATCGTGATCCAGGTTCATCATGTAGCGCACTGCCCAGGTATCTCGCGCCAGGTCGACAAACACCAAAGGGCCCGGCTGAGCCTCACGCAACACCTCCACCTGGCTGACAAACCGCCGGGTATCGAATTGCAGGTCCTTGGCCGGCTCTATCACCGTCACCAGCAACAACCATTGCGCCGCCAGCGCGATCAGACTGAGCCACACCAACCGCCATGCTCGCCGCCAGGCCAGCAACGCCGCAACTTGCAGCACCACCAACGCGCCGATCATCAACGGCAAGGAAATCTGCGGCCAGTAGCCCTGCTTGTGCCAGGCGTGTCGACACACAAACAACACCACCACGCACAACGTCGGCAGCGCCGCGACCAGCCATTCGTAGCCACGGCGCACGCCTACCAGCCAGCCTTGCGCATGCAGCAGCCCGTAGGCAGCGACCGCCGCGAACATGGGCACCATGGGCAGAATGTAATAAGCACGCTTGAAATGCGGTACCGACAGGCCGAACAGAATGATCAAGCCGCAGCCCCCAAGGCGCACCAGCAATTGCAGGTGCTCATTGGCCCAGCGTTCGGGCCACCGATGGCGCAACGCAAACAGGGTCGCAAACGCCAGCGGTACCACCGGGAAGTAGCGGTACAAGCTCAGTTGGAAGTAAAAGTAGAACGGCTCACCCGACTCATCCAGACGCCCCCCGACTTGCATCTTGAACACTTCATCGGCAAAGGCATCGCCACCACTGAACCGCGCAAGCTTCATCAGTAGCCACCAGCACGCGGCGAGCAACACCAAGCCGATAACGCCGTGGATCAGCACCTGCCGGACACGCTCCCCCGGCTTGCCCAGCGCCCAATACACACACACCACCGCGCAGACCTCAATCAACCCCAGCGGCCCACGTATCGCAAACCCAAGGATGAACAACGGGAACACCGCCAGTTGCCTCAGCCGTGACCCGAGGCGCTCGCCGGTGTGCAGCAGGTAGAAACTGCCCACGCATAACAACGCAACCATCTGATCCAGGCACACCGAGCGCGACTTTTCGAGCAACTGGGCGGTGAGCAGTGTGAGCAGCACTGTCAGCAGTGACCAGGCGCGGCTATAGGGCGCCAGCAAGCGGTACGTCAGCGCGATCACCCCCGCCGAGGCGAGCGCCGTGGGCAGCACATTCGCCAAGTGGTTCGGCGCGTCAAACAAACGGGCGAATAGATAACTGAAGAAGGTCGCGGTGCCGGGGTAATCCGCATAGGGTTGGCCGTAGGTGGTGGGGAAAAGGCTCGCACCATGGCGATACATTTCCTGCATGAACAGCGCCCAACGCCCGTCAAAACCCTGGGGCTGCTGATCCCAGATGCCCACTGTGAATAACAAGAGAGCGACCAGGAAAATACCCAGTGACTCCAGGCGAAAACGGTTGCGGTGATCCATCGGGTGACCTGTCAGGTGGGAAGCGCTGGCGTATGGTGCCGAACGCGCCCCTGAATGGCGCCTGAACAGATCTGAACATTCACGCGGTTACCGACTGGTGGGCCACACCACTGCCGGAATCAGGCGAACGTAGAGCAATTCGGCAACCAACTCGATCAGGGTTTGCAGGATCACCACCGTTGCGGCCAAGCCGCGCACATCCTCCGGCAGGGCCAGCGCCAATGGCAAAACCACCAGCGAGTTACGGGTCGACGCACTGAAGGTCACCGCCCGCGCCGTCAACGCTGGCAGTGCGAACAGCCGCGCAGCCACAATGCCCATCAGCGGCGCCAGCAACACAAAGGCCACGTAGACCGGAATGACTGGCAGCAACAAATTGATATCCCGTACCACCGCCGTGATGTGCGAAGCCAGCACTACAAACAACACCAACGCCATTGCCGGCACCGGCATCCACGCCCAGGCGCTGCTCCAAAGACCGATAGCGCTCGAACGCCGCGCGAGAGCGCTGGTTAGGACCGCCAGAAGCATCGGCACCACAATCAACCCCACGAACGCCTCGACAAAAGGCCCTGCATCCACCACCACGGAGGATTGCTCGCCCAACATCAGCCCCAGGTACACCGGCAACAACAGCAGTTGCAGCAACAGCAGCAGCGGTGTTGCCGCCAGCATCGACCGCGAATCGCCCTTGCCGATATGGGTAAACACCACCACATAGTCGATACAGGGCGTCAGCAACACCAGCAGAGCGCCCACCAGCAACGCCGGGCGTTCCACCAGGCCGCGGGTCAACCCCCACACCAGCAAGGGCACCAGGATGAAATTGGCTAACAGCAAGGCCGCCAGGAAACGCTTGTTGCCCAAGCCCTGGCGCAGCTCAAGAAAGGGGATCTGCAAAAACATCGCGTACATCAGCACGGCGATGGCAGGTGTCACCCAAAGGCTGAGGCCCTGCGCCGACAAGGGCCAGAGCAGGCCGAACGTGACGGCCACAAAGACGGCAACGAAGTAGATCGGGACCTGATGGTGCTCCAGGGTGTCACGGGTCATGGGCGGGCTCTGGTGGATCAATAGACTGTCAGCCTAAGTACCCGCGCAGATAAGGTCGAGCACTACAGCAATCTTTGCCGCCCGAGAAACCCTTGGGATTTGCCCCAACCTGCGCTTCAATACACCCTCTAGACCCAGACCCCAAGGACGTCGAGCCCATGGCCTCGCCAAACAAGCAGCAAAAACGCGCCCACCGGGCAAAAGCCAAGGCCAAGCAAAACCGCACCCAGCGCGCCGTGGCGCACAAGCCGGATGCTTTTGCTGGCGACGACAGCCGCATCGACCTTGAGTCGGTGGATTTGACTGAACTGTTCGTCGCGATGCGTGCCGCCGGCGAGATCAGCCAGCAGGCGCTGTGTGCGGTGTTCCTGGCGCACCCGTTGCTGGCGTTGGTGCTGGAGCAGGAAGGCGAAGAGGAAGCGACCGACTTTATCCTGGCGGCGCTGATCGAGTATCGGCAGTGGGCGACGGACAGCGATGACGAAGCCGCGGCGTTAGCGTGGATCGAATCGCCGCAGTTCCAGGCCGATTACGTGGCTGCCTCCCAGGCGCTGACAAACTCAGCTGACTGACACACAACAACATCTGGCGCCATTGCCCCGTGTAGGAGCGAGCTTGCTCGCGAAAAACGCCAACGATAACGCGTGGTTCCTGAGTAAACGCGGCGCCTATTGGTTTTTCGCGAGCAAGCTCGCTCCTACAGGCATTAGGGTAAGCCCCCCTTCCACATTTACTCAGTATTGCGTCAGTTAAGGGCCGCAGCGCCCAATCGTTGAGCCTTGCGCCGGCTGGCCACAACCAACCCCGCCAATACCACCAGCAAGCTCAACACCCCCGTCGCGATGATCTCGACCCGGTGCGCTTCCTGGAACAGCATGATGGTCAACGTACCGACGATAAACACCATCACCGCGTACGTCAGGCCAGGAAACAACCACATCTTGAACACGATCTTCTCGCCCGCCGCAGCACGCTTCTGGCGCATGCGCAGTTGCGACACGGCAATCACCAGGTACACCAGCAACGCGATGGCGCCAGAGCTGGCCAGCAGGAATTCGAACACCGCCGCCGGGGCGACGTAGTTGGCGAATACCGCCAGGAACGCAGCACCGGTAGACAGCAACACCGCCCAATAAGGCGTGCCGCTCTTGTTGGTACGCTTGGCCACGGCCGGTGCGTCACCGCGACGGCCCAGGGAAAACAGCATGCGCGACGCGGTGTACAGCGCCGAGTTGAGGCAGCTGGTTACGGCAACCAGCACCACCAGGTCGACAATCAGCTTGGCGTTCGGAATGCCCATGCGTTCCAGCACAGTCTGGTAGGAACCTACGGCCGCCAGGGTCGGATCGTTCCAAGGCACCAGGGACACCACGATGAAGATCGACAACAGGTAGAACAAACCAATCCGCCAGATCACCGAGTTGGTGGCCTTGGTGATTTGCTGGCCCGGGTTCTTCGATTCGGCTGCAGCGATGGTGACAATCTCGGTACCCATGAACGAGAACATGGTGGTCAGGATCGCCGCCAATACCGCGCCCATGCCGTTGGGCATGAACCCTTGAGTATCGAACAGGTGCGAAACACCGCTGACCTGGCTGGTGGGCAAGAAGCCGAAGATCGCGGCCAGGCCGAGGATCACAAAGCCAACGATCGCCACGACCTTGATCAGCGCAAACCAGAACTCGAACTCACCGTAGTTCTTCACGCTGAACAGGTTGGTTGCAGTGAGCAACAAGGTAATCACCAGGGTGAACACCCAGATCGCCACGTCGGGGAACCAGGCATGCAGGATGGTCGCCGCCGCGTTGGCTTCCAGCGGAATCACCAGCACCCAGAACCACCAGTACAGCCAGCCGATGGTGAAACCGGCCCAGTGGCCGATGGCCCGGTCGGCATAGGTAGAGAACGAACCGGTATCCGGTGACGCAACGGCCATCTCGGCCAGCATGCGCATCACCAAGACCACCAGCGTACCGGCGGCTGCATAGGCCAACAACACAGCCGGGCCGGCAGCAGCGATCGCATGGCCGGAGCCGACAAACAAACCGGCGCCGATGACACCGGCAATCGACAGCATGGTGACGTGACGCGGTTTGAGCCCCTGTTCGAGGTCATTGGAGCTTTGCGTACTACTCATTGACACACCTTTGCGAGGAATTGCGAAAACGGTTCGCCCGGCTTGCAGCCTTTCTCGTGAAAAGAATCCAACAGGGCGTTCTTTATTTTTTACGCAAGATTTGCGCCAAAATATTTCAGAGCCACAGTTGACGGGGGCTGTAGGACAATTCGCCACCCATCGCAAGTCATTGAGAACAATGGCATTCCGCTATAGCGTTACCGTGCGACTCACATTCACGGCGCACCGACGCACCAAAAACACACACAAAAAGTACGTGACGCCCCATAACCGGGCTGATATGGACCGTTTGCCCGGTTAACCCTTCCAACACCCGGCCAAAGCTGGCACCATCGCGCCCTTTTTTACGCGAAGCCTGTGGATTTTTCCGGGTCAAACGTCTGTAGGTTGTTGATGGCGCGACACGCTGCTGCGCCGATGCGACACCCTGCCGCAGACCATCGGTTAACCGTCCGCAGCGCTGTTGGCTGTCATCCAAACGCTATGCTAGCTTGGCGCCTCGCCAGGAAGGCGGCCCAACAGCGAAGATCGCAACGAACACAATGAGGACCGCACATGGCCCAGGCCACGCCCGCGCTTGAAATCCGCAACTTGCATAAACGCTATGGTGAGCTTGAGGTACTCAAAGGTATCTCGCTGACCGCTCGCGACGGCGATGTGATCTCGATCCTGGGCTCCTCCGGTTCCGGCAAGTCCACTTTCCTGCGCTGCATCAACCTGCTGGAAAACCCGCACCAGGGCCAGATCCTGGTGGCCGGCGAAGAACTCAAGCTCAAGGCCGCGAAAAACGGCGAACTGATGGCCGCCGACGGCAAGCAGATCAACCGCCTGCGCAGCGAAATCGGGTTTGTGTTTCAAAACTTTAACCTGTGGCCGCACATGAGCATCCTCGACAACATCATCGAGGCCCCTCGGCGCGTGCTCGGCCAGAGCAAGGCCGAAGCCATAGAAGTGGCCGAGGCCCTGCTGGCCAAGGTCGGTATCGCCGACAAGCGCCACGCCTACCCTGCCCAGCTCTCTGGCGGCCAACAACAACGTGCGGCGATTGCGCGTACCTTGGCGATGCAGCCTAAAGTCATTCTGTTCGACGAGCCGACATCGGCGCTTGACCCGGAAATGGTCCAGGAAGTACTTAATGTGATCCGCGCACTGGCCGAAGAAGGCCGCACGATGCTGCTGGTCACCCACGAAATGGGCTTCGCCCGTCAGGTATCCAGCGAAGTGGTGTTTTTGCACCAGGGCCTGGTCGAGGAGCAAGGATCGCCACAGCAGGTGTTTGAAAACCCGCTTTCGGCGCGCTGCAAACAATTCATGTCCAGCAACCGCTAACGGAGCAACATGCATGCAGAACTATAAAAAATTCCTTCTGGCCGCGGCCGTCTCGATGGCGTTCAGCGCCACGGCCATGGCAGAAACCTTGAAAATGGGGATCGAAGCGGCCTACCCGCCGTTCAACAATAAAGACGCCAGCGGCAACGTTGTCGGCTTCGACAAAGACATCGGCGACGCCCTGTGCGCCAAGATGAAAGTCGAGAAGTGCGAAGTGTATGTGTCCGACTGGGACGGCATCATCCCGGCCCTGAACGCCAAGAAGTTCGACTTCCTGGTGTCTTCGCTGTCGATCACCGACGAGCGCAAGCAGGCGGTGGATTTCACCGACCCGTACTACTCCAATAAGCTGCAGTTCATTGCGCCCAAAGCCACGGCCGACTTCAAGACCGACGCCGCCTACCTCAAAGGCAAGGTGATCGGTGCACAGCGCGCAACGCTGGCCGGTACCTACCTGGAAGACAAGCTGCCGGACACCGAAGCCAAGCTCTACGACACTCAGGAAAACGCCTACCTCGACCTGACCTCCGGTCGCCTCGACGGCATCCTGGCTGACAAGTACGTGCAGTACGAATGGCTCAAGAGCAAAGACGGTTCGGCCTATGAATTCAAAGGCGAGCCGGTGGTAGATAGCGACAAGATCGGTATCGCCGTACGCAAA
Source organism: Pseudomonas fjordensis (assembly GCF_976987115.1). Classification (NCBI taxonomy): domain Bacteria; kingdom Pseudomonadati; phylum Pseudomonadota; class Gammaproteobacteria; order Pseudomonadales; family Pseudomonadaceae; genus Pseudomonas; species Pseudomonas fjordensis. Next base: position 359,995 of record NZ_OZ336860.1, on the reverse strand, counting down.
GGCGACCCACTGCGCGAGCGCCTGAACAAAGCCCTGGCAGAGATCAAGGAAGACGGCACCTACAAGAAGATCAACGACAAGTACTTCCCGTTCAGCATCGAATGATCTGAACGGCCTGCCCGGCGCGCTCCTGGTGAGCGCGCTGGCTTTTAGCAATGCCTGCCGCGATATGAAAACACCATGAATTTCGATCTCTACGGATTCGGCCCGGCCCTCGCCGCCGGCGCGCTGATGACCGTCAAACTGGCGCTCACGGCCCTGTGCCTGGGGCTGGTGCTGGGCCTTGCCGGCGCCTTGGCCAAAACTTCGCCGTACAAGCCGCTGCAATGGCTGGGCGGCGCTTATTCGACCATCGTGCGCGGTATTCCCGAGCTGCTGTGGGTGCTGCTGATTTACTTCGGCACCGTCAACCTGATGCGCGCCCTCGGTGAGGTCTTCGGCAACCCCGACCTGTCGCTGAGTGCCTTTGCCGCTGGCGTCATCGCCCTGGGCCTGTGCTTCGGCGCCTACGCCACCGAAGTGTTCCGCGGCGCGATCCTCGCCATCCCCAAGGGCCACCGCGAAGCGGGTGTGGCGTTGGGGCTGTCGAAGTTTCGGATTTTCACCCGGCTGATCATGCCGCAGATGTGGCGCATCGCCCTGCCGGGCCTGGGTAACCTGTTCATGATCCTGATGAAGGACACCGCGCTGGTGTCGGTGATCGGCCTGGAAGAAATCATGCGCCACGCGCAGATCGGCGTGACCGTGACCAAGCAACCGTTCACCTTCTTCATGGTCGCGGCGTTCATGTACCTGGGCCTGACCGTACTGGCGATGACCAGCATGCACTTCCTGGAAAAACGCGCCGCCCGCGGCTTTGCAAGGAGCACCCAATGAGCGGCGACTACAGCTGGCTATCGCACTTTGACCTGGGCTTGAACTGGGCCGTGATCATCAAGTGGCTGCCGAAGTTGGCCCAGGGTGCGACCCTGACCCTGGAGCTGGTGGCAATCGCCGTGATCGCCGGCCTGCTGCTGGCGATCCCTCTGGGCATCGCCCGCTCTTCGCGCCGCTGGTACGTGAGCGCCCTGCCCTACGGCTATATTTTCTTCTTCCGTGGCACGCCACTGCTGGTGCAATTGTTCCTGGTGTATTACGGCCTGGCGCAGTTCGATGCCGTGCGCAACAGCTTCATGTGGCCGTACCTGCGAGACCCGTTCTGGTGCGCCACAGCCACCATGACCCTGCACACCGCCGCCTACATTGCCGAGATCCTGCGCGGCGCGATCCAGGCCATACCGCCTGGCGAAATCGAAGCGGCGCGCGCCCTGGGCATGTCCAAGCCCAAGACGCTGTTCTACATCATCCTGCCCCGCGCCTCGCGCATTGGCCTGCCGGCCTACAGCAACGAAGTGATCCTGATGCTCAAGGCCAGCGCCCTGGCCAGCACCGTGACCCTGCTGGAACTGACCGGCATGGCGCGCACCATCATTGCCCGCACCTACCTGCCGGTCGAGATCTTCTTCGCCGCCGGGCTGTTCTACCTGCTGATGGCCTACGTGCTGGTGCGCGGCTTCAAACTGCTGGAAAAATGGCTGCGCGTCGATGCGTGCCAAGGACGTTGAGGCACGCTTCCAGGAGCTGGATGCATTCCTGACTGAACACCAAGGGCTGTGGCGACCACGGCCCTTTACCCAGTTACAGTTGCCCTGGGAAACCGAGCTCCCTGCGTTATCCCAATGGCTGCGCCAGCGTTCACTGGCCGAGGCCGAAGCCAGTCACAACCAACCTCACCACCTGCCCGCGCCCGCCCCTTTTCCACAGCTGGCCGCTCACGCGCTGCGCCTCGGCACTGTGGATAAGTTGCCCACACACACCCTTGAACCCGCTCGCCATCGCCTGAATGTCGACGTGCCCGGGCGCAAATGGCAACAGATCGAAGCCTTCGGCGCCGCGCTGACCTTTACCCAAACGCCTGCCCACTGGCTGGACTGGTGTGCCGGCAAAGGCCACCTCGGCCGGCGCCTGCTGCAACCCGGCCAACATCTGACCTGCCTGGAATACGACCCCGCCCTGATCGCCTCCGGCCAAGCCTTGAGTGCTCGCCACGGCCTGCCCGCAACCCATCACCTCCAAGACGTCATGGCAGATGTCGCGATCCAACCCGAACACACCCCCGTCGCCCTGCACGCCTGCGGCGACCTGCATGTGCGCCTGCTGCAACTGGCCAGCGCCGCCGGCTGCAAACAACTGGCCCTGGCGCCCTGCTGCTACAACCGCATCACCGCCGACAGTTATCAGGCCCTCTCCGCCGCCGGGCGCGCCTCCCTGCTGCAACTGTCGATTGATGACCTGGGCCTGCCCCTGAGCGAAACCGTCACCGCTGGCAACCGCGTACGCCAACAACGAGACACCTCCATGGCCCGCCGCCTGGGCTTTGACCAACTGCAACGCCACCTGCGCGGCTGCGACGACTACCTGCCAACCCCCTCCCTGCCCGCCAGTTGGCTGGACAAACCCTTTGCCGACTATTGCCAGGAACTGGCGAGCCTCAAAGGCTTATTCACAGGCGAACAGGACTGGCAGGCCCTGGAAGCCCACGGCTGGCAGCGCCTGGCCGAAGTGCGCAACCTGGAGTTGGTGAGAGGCCTGTTTCGACGCCCATTGGAACTGTGGCTGGTGTTGGACCGGGCACTGTTCATGGTCGAACAAGGCTACAACGTCGAGGTCGGCAGCTTCTGTGAACCATCATTGACCCCGCGCAACTTGATGGTGCTGGCCGAGCGCGAATAAAGGGCAAAAAATCCTACAAGCGCCCTGTGGATAACTCTGTTGATGAATAGTTTACAAAGGCCGTAGATATAGGCACTTCACGCCAAAAGCCAACCTGGTCATTTTTTGTTCACAAAATAAAGTGCACGCAAAACAGGCAGTTGCAGCGTGTTGAGAACTGCTGCACAAAATGGCTGTTTCGTGACAGCGGTTACCAACCGATTGTGCATAAGCATCTGGCGCTAGGCGCATAACGGGCGCCTTATGCGGGTTGTTTTGGCGTGTTCGGCAGCGGGTATCAGGTTACGAGGGAGGTCTGCCCAAGCGATGCTTGAACCTATCGGCGTTCGTCTGCTGCCTGGAGCTGGGCCCGAACTATGCAAGTCCTTTTCAACCTGTGAAGACACGGGGAAAACACCCTAATCGCGAGAAACTTCCGATTTTGCAAAAATAGTCAGAATTCAGGGGTTTACAGAACCTTTCCAATCGCTATAATCGTCGCCCTAACACGCCGGTATAGCTCAGTTGGTAGAGCAACTGACTTGTAATCAGTAGGTCCCGGGTTCGACTCCTGGTGCCGGCACCATATCTCGAAGCCCCGCAATGCGGGGCTTTGTGGTTTCTGCGGTTTGGAAATTAAGCACTACACTTCAGCGCACCCCGATGACGCGGTAACCTCCTATCACCGCTCCACAGCTGCCAATTGCATCGCCCCTCCCTACCAAAAAAACACAACGCGAGTCACCAAAATATCGGACAGTTTTGTCCTTTGTGATCTGACATTTGCGACGCACATAGACCCTGCGCAAACACATAACATCGACGCGATTCAGTTTCCACATTGGATCCAAATAGGACTTATCCAGCATTGAACCTGACTGGATAATTACTACGCCGTCGGTTGTGCCCGACATTTTTTTACCGTTGCTATTGATATAAGGAAATATTAAATGAATATAGCATCCAGGAATAGAATCGCGTCGAATACAGAGCCAGCTATATCCTGTCAAACAGCACATTTAAACTGGGAAGACCTTCGTTACTTTGTGGCGTTCTCCCAAGTGAACTCCTTGAGTGGAGCGGCGCGTGTCTTGGGCGTCGAGCATGCTACCGTGTCTCGACGTATCGCGGCGCTAGAAAAATCACTCAGCGTAAAATTAGTTGATCGTAGAAAGCGCCTGTACGAACTTACAACAGTCGGGCGCAAACTCGCAGACCTGGGAAAACAGATCGAGACTCAAACGGAGGCGATTGAACGCCTGGCTGTCGCGGCCGCGCAAACCCAGCAAGTTGTCGAGGTGACGGTCAGCGCCCCGCCTTCCGTTACCTCCGAGAAACTGATACCCAGCCTGGGACGTTTCCGGTCAACGCATCCGAACATAGTTTTGCGTCTTCTAGGCGATAGCCAATATTCGTCTCTGTCCAAGTGCCAGACACATCTGTGCATTCGCTTCGCCAAGCCTCGCCAAATTGGAATTGTCGCGCGCCGGATAGGTTCGGCCTCCTTTTCATTCTATGGCGCCAAGACCTATCTCCAAGACCGTTCTCCCGAGCAATATGAGTTCATCGGCTACGAAGCCGAAGCCATGACACTTCCTCAAAATGACTGGCTAAAAAAAATTGTCGGGGATCGTCCATGCGTCCTCAAAGCGAAAACGGTCGAGCTGCAGGTCCGAGCAGCCGAGGCCGGCGTGGGCATTGCGCTGCTGCCCAGCTTCGCAGTGCAACATAGCTCACAACTTTGCCGGCTTGAGCTTGCAGACCCGTTGATGGTGGACGTCTGGCTAGGGGTGCACGAAGACTTCCGTGCGATCCCCTCAATCCAGGCCGCCATGAATTACGTTGAGGCCTGCTTCTACGACAATGATTAAAGGCAACAAGCTGATCAAGCGCCCGGTGTCAGTCGGCATTGATCCAGTATGGGAAAAAATTCACAGGCACCGGTGATTAACGCACGTTTACAAAACTACACGTATTGACGAGGATCAATACCGAACACCTCAACAGGTGTTTTCAAGACCGAACTGCAATGAGTTTCGGCTGGCTCTATATACCCAACGAAGGTCACCCCTACAAAAAAAATAAAGGGGGATTAACTACCTTCGGTCAAATGTGTGCCCACCTCTTAACTGCCATCAACCGCAGGAGAAATTATCATGGGGAAAGTAAAAGTTGTGGACGTCACCCTGCGTGACGGAGGATATCGCAATAATTTCAACTTCACGGACGAACAGGCCCTGGTAATAACATCAAGCTTGGCAGAGGCCGGGATTAATGTATGTGAAGTTGGTTATTGCAGGGGGTCGTTCGCGCCCAAAGTTGAGCATGGACTGACAAGCAATATAAATGCTGAATTTATCGAGCGCGTTCGCCGGGCTGGCGGTGGCCGAATCGAGCTTGCGGTGATGGTCCACCCTAAAAACGTGGGTAACGAGGATTTCGCCATGCTCAAGGAGCAGGGCGTCTCGATGATCCGAGTCTGCTTACGCCGAGAGCAGTTGACCGAAGGGCTTGCCACGCTTTCACTCGCTCGCGATTTCGGTTTCAGCGTTAGTGCAAATGTCACCCATGTGACGGCACAAACGCTCAGTGCCGTCATTGACACCTCGGTGCGCGCTGAGGGCGCTGGTGCAGACATCATCTGTTTCGCAGACTCTAATGGGCACATGCTCCCAAGCGATGTCGATCGACTGATCAGTCGCCTCTCCAACCGACTGGCAGTGCCATTGGGTTTCCACGCCCATAACAATCTTTCAATGGCTCTGGCTAACGCAGCCGCTGCCATCGAATCGGGCGCCGAGTACATCGACACGTCCATCTGTGGGATGGGGAAAGGGGCCGGCAACTTGCACTTGAGCATGCTCGTCGCCTATCTCGAGCGCATTGGCACTAATCATGGATTTGACCTCGTCAAGGTTCTTGAACTTTCGAACCTGACTGCGGCGTCTATCCCATTCAACAACATCCCAAGCCCTCTGCTGGACATCATTATGGGGGCGTACAACTTCCCGTTCGACAGTACAAAACGCATGCGAGAAACCGTCGAGCGATTTCAACTGACGTCCGAGTATCGTGCTCTTGAAATCATGCATCAACAGGATCAGGTCGCACGCCTTGCACCCAGAGCCATCGCGAATGTTTACGGTCGCGACACCATGACCGCACAGGAGATAGCTGGATGAGCGACTACCTCACACGCAAGCGTATTTGTGTGCTTCCCGGTGACGGTATTGGCATCGAAGTCATGGAGGCCGCACTGCCAGTCCTTAAGGCCTTGAACCTGCCGTTCGATCTCGAGTTCGGGGACATCGGTTGGGAATGCTGGAAGCGGGAGGGCAATACCGTTCCAGATGAGACCTGGGAAAAGATCAATCAATGCGACGCCACCTTGTTAGGCGCCATCACTAGCAAACCCCTTGCCGAAACAGAAGCAGAGCTGCCCCCTCATCTTCAGGGGCAGAACCGCCGCTATGTAAGCCCGGTGATCCAGCTAAGGCAAAACCTGGATCTTTACGCAAACGTGCGGCCGGTCACTGACATCACGGGCGAAAATCGATTCCGTTTTGTCGTCATCCGGGAAAACACTGAAGGGCTGTACGCCGGTCTGGATTATGGACGGATACCTGATCAATTCCTGCCCTTGCTGCAAGAGCGGGAAGCATTGGGCGCGCCATGGCGTCGTGAAGGGCAGGAGGACGCGACCATTTCCGTGCGCCTGCAAACGCGCAGCGGGCTTGAGCGCATCTTCGAATACGCATTTGACTATGCGTCCCGGCATGGATTCGACCGGGTCACCTTCGTAGACAAACCCATGGTACTTCGTCACAGCAGCGCTTTCACTCGAGGTGTATTTGAAAGTGTCGCCCAGGGATACCCCGGCATTGAGGGCGTAATCGAGAACGTGGACGCCGTAGCGCTTTGGATGGTGCAACGCCCGGAGCGTTTCTCCGTTGTAGTGGCTGAGAATATGTTCGGCGATATCCTTTCTGATCTCGGCGCAGGCGTCATGGGTGGCCTGGGTTTCGCCCCGAGTGGGAACTTCGGAAAGCTGGGCGCATATTTCGAGCCGGTTCACGGCAGCGCTCCGGCCCATGCAGGACTCAACAAAGCCAATCCCAGCGCGATGTTCATGACCATCGCTCTGATGCTCGAGCATCTGGGTTATCCGCAGGAAGCACACTACGTGACGACGGCGGTCAGCCGGGTGGCGCGTTCAAGCGTGCGCACCTATGACATGGGCGGTTCGCACTCCACCGGGCAGGTTGGCGAAGCCATTATTAGAGAATGCGTTTCCATGGCCGCGCTGAACTGGGCGCAACCTTGCGTTTCAACCTCACCCCAGGGAGCAACACATGCCCAAGCTCTTTGAATCGGTCCAACTCTCTCAAGCATTGCTGGACGAATGCGAACAATTGGATACCGCGTCACTGTCCGATGCCCTGGACAGCCTTGGCGTTTCTGGCGGCCTTCTGGGCATCACCACCCAAGTTCCTGGTAGTCGCTGCGTGGGCATTGCTTTTACCGTGCAGTATGAGCCGGTCGGAGATTCTCATGGGTTCAAAAATGCGGCCAATTATATTGATCAGGTCCCGCCTGGAGCCGTGATCGTCAGCTCCAATGCGGGGCGCCAAGACTGCACGGTCTGGGGCGATATCATGACGCACTTCGCCGTGGCCAGAGGCATAAAAGGCACTGTAATTGATGGAGTGGCCAGGGATATCGATACCGTCGTTAAGCTAGGGTATCCCCTGTTCAGCCGCGGACGGTTCATGCAGTCCGCAAAAAACCGGACTCAGCTCAAAGCGGTGCAGGTCTCGCTTGAGATCGGTGGCGTCACCGTCAATCCTGGAGACCTGCTGGTCTGCGATGGCAGCGGCTGCCTTGTCATTGCGCAGCATATAGCGGCCGAAGTTATTCGCCGTGCGCGTGCCGTAGAACACACCGAACGCCAGATTATCGGAGCGATAACCGCGGGGGCCTCATTAGAGGAGGCTCGCAAGACCTACCGCTACGACCAACCTTGGTTGGGTGCTGCTCAGAAGGTAGAAGCGGAGTTAGCCCAATGAGCCTTTCGCATGAGCTATCCGCCAGCGCCAGGGTCTTGAGCGCGCCGTTGAAACCGCACTGCTTCACAGACAAGGGTTCAGTCACTCAAGAGTTCAAGAAAGCGATGCGTCGCCTGACCTCCACGGTCACTCTTATTGCGACTGAACATGAGGGCGCACCTTTTGGGATGGCTGCAACCGCCGTAACGTCGGTGTGTACAGACCCTTCCTCCATCCTTGTCTGCATTAATCACGGGGCAAGCATGTACAGGCCTCTGATTGGTCATGGAAGGTTTTCGGTGAACTTGCTTCGGGTTGGCCAAGAGGACTTGGTGAAGGTTTTTGGTGGCGCAGTCACCGGCCCTGCCCGGTTCGAGACAGCCGACTGGCAACACGCCAACGGCCTACCGTATCTGCCCAGTGCCCAGGCTTCTCTTTTCTGCACCGTTGCCCAACGCATGAGCCATGGAACCCACGAAATAATCATCGGCCACGTCGACGACCTTGTCGTGGCGCAAGACATCACTCCCCTGCTCTGGCAGGACGGGAAACCCACAGGGTCCATACCCGTAATGCCTTGAACACTCGTTTTTCACTACTGGAAGATAATCATGAAAATGGAATTGTTTGATCCTCAATCTGTTTCGGATGACACCGCGATTTATCTCGTGAATGTGGTGCATGTTGAAGAAGGCGCGCAGGACCTCGCAGTGGAAATACTGGAGGACACGGTCAACTATGTTGCGCGAACGTACAGCGCCTTTCAGTGGAGCCGTTTGATGAAGAGCACAGACGGCAAGACGGTCATCAACCAGGCTCAGTGGAGCGATCGTGGGCAGTTCGAATCGCTTTTCATCGACGAAGAGTTTTTATCACGGTATTCGCGCTTGAAAGAAACCGGTACCTGGGAATATCACTTGTACACCGTCGCCACCTACATCACCCCTGCCACCGCCCGCGAAACTGTCAGCTAACTGCAATCGCATGCGCAGCGCTTGGCGCTGCGCAATACCCAAGCCTATTCAATATTCGATCAAGGAAGAAGTTATGGCCGCAATCCGTTCAGCATTGACAACCTTCTTGGGCATCCAGCACCCACTGGTCCTCGCACCGATGGGAGGTGCATCAGGAGGACACCTGGCAGCCGCCGTTTCAAACGCAGGGGGGCTAGGCCTGGTGGGAGCAAGCTACGGAGATCCTGACTGGATGGTTCAACAGTTGTCGCTCATGCAGGATTTGAACAAGCCCTGGGGCGTCGGGCTGGTCATGTTCACGGTGGCGAAACGTTTCGAGCTACTGCATTTGGCACTGGAGTTCGGCCCGCAGGTTGTAGCGCTGTCCTTTGGTGACGCTCGTCCATTTATCGAGCCCATTCATCAAGCGAACGCCAAAGTCATCGTGCAAGTACATGACGTTGACCAGGCGTTATACGCTCTCGACGCCGGCGCCGATGCATTGATCGTGCAGGGTGCAGAAGCTGGGGGGCACAGCTTGCGCAGATCCTCCATGCCTTTGTTCCCGGCAGTTCGCGATGCCGTGGGCGAGAGCGTAATCCTGATCGGAACAGGTGGGATAGCTGATGGCCGAGGAATGGCCGCCGCCATGGCACTCGGAATGGACGGGGTAATGATGGGAACGCGATTCCTGGCCTGCGACGAAGCGCTTCCCTCTGAGCGTGTGAAAAACAGGCTGCTCCACGCCGTCGCAAGCGACACCGTCAGAACTCGCATCTTTGATGATGTGCGCGGAATATCTTGGCCCGCAGAGTACAGCGGTCGGGCGATCGCGAACCAGTTTTCCGAGTCGTGGGTTGGTAACGAGCAGGCGTTCTCGCTGGCCCTTGATGAGTTGCGGCCCCAGTACGAACGGGCACTGGCAACAGACGACGTAGGGACTAAAGCGATCTGGGCAGGCGAGGTGGCCGATCTGATCAAGGACGTACAGCCGGCACGCTCGATAGTCGAGGCCACCCTCAAGGGCTATGCCGATACTGTCGCCAAGCTTGGACGCACCCTCTAAACGGACTCACGGGGCACAACCGGCCTGCTTGTAAAAGTAGGCTTTGTTATTTCTGCAGGAGCGAAACAATGAACCAGGACGTGCAATTCAAAGTGTATGGGCAAGGAAAACAGTGCGTTTTTGTACTTTCACCCGTCATGCCCACATGGGACGAGGGCGCCTTTATCGCGCCGCTGACAGGCCATTTTCTCAGCGCAGGCTATCGGGTAGTGGTGTTTGATTCGCTCTCGATACCCGTTGCCTGCGGTGAGACGCTGAACACTTTCAGTGAGCGCTGGGCTGAGTTGCTGCAACCCTGGGGCATACCCGACGTGCTTGTCGGTGTCGCCTTGGGCGGCGCGCTGGCGCTGGAACTGGTCCGTACCTCCTCGCTTGCGTCAACGGCGGCTCTGTTGCTGCTCTCTTCCCCAGCCAAAGCCGACGCTATATTGGATGCCAGGCTTGGAAGAATGGCGGAACTTGCCCGGCTTGGCCAGGTTGAAGAGGCCAAGCGTCTGCTGGATGCACTCGTCCTACCCGAAGGCAAACACCCCCAGCAAAGTCCAGAAACCCAAAACAGTGTTCATCTTGAAATACAGGGGCAGCGCCTCTCAGGTGGTTTTGGGTTGTTAGCCGGTATCGATCTCAGTCACAGTCTGCTGGCATACCAAGGAAGGGTTCTGAGCGTTTTTGGCGAGCGCTCCCAACTTGTCAACCAACCGCACGTGGTACGCACCTCTGGAACCCACCAACACACACTGTGCATAAGAGCGGGAGGCATGCGGCCGTTGGCTGACGATCTCGATTCGGTTGTGAACGCTATCGACACTTTTCTTATACCTCGCTCGGAACACGCGGCATGAACGCGCTCACAGACACCAGCCATTCCCCGAACTTTATCGACCTGCACTACCACGCGAACCCGGACGCGTTCGTTCGCCGCCACGGCGCAATAGATGCCGGAAAACTGTACGCAGCGGCCAACGGCCGGGTGGTATTGAAAAACCACTTGGGCTGCACTGCCGCACAGGCCTGGGAAGCGCGCTCACAGGGTTTCCCTGTCAGTGGTTCCTTGGTTTTGAATGAGATTGCAGGCGGTGTGGACTTCAGGGTAGTGGAGCGAAGCCTGTGTATGCGCGGCGACGAACCGGGACGCTTCATTGTGCACTTCCCGACGGTGACAGGACGAAAGCACACCAGTACCCTCGCGCGAAATGTCAGCCATCCATTGTTGGTAAGTAAACCCATCAAGCCTCTGCGCGTCACAACAGACGCCGGGCGCTTGACGCCCCAGGCCCTGGACATACTCAAGATGGCGTGTGATTACCCCCTGGTCATTTCTACCGGCCACGCTGACGCTCGCGAGGTACGTGCTCTGGTAGATGAATCGGTTCGATTGGGCGTGCCGCGCCTGATGCTCAACCAGCCGGCCAATCCATTGACTGATTTGAAGGCTGCCGAGCTTTTGGAGATCGCCACGGCTCCTAACGTATTCATTGAGCAGACCGCACTCACCTATCTTTTAGGCTATCAACAAGAAGACGACTTTCGCGAGGTGCTATCGACCGTCCCCAATGTTGTCTACAGCTCGGATTTGGGCCAAACGAGCCAGATGGACGTCAACGACTGGCTCGAACAAAGCCAGCGGTGGTTTGATACGTTTGAGCTGGATAACGCTCGCCGCGTGCAAGTGACCCTTGCCAATCCGCAGAAAATGTTGGAGCTCTGAATGGGAGTTGGGCCCCCAGGTGCATTCGCCTGGGGGCCAGCGATCACACCATTTCCACAGCTTCGCGCGCCTCGTTGAGCACGGGCGATGCATCACTGAGGAACGGCTCGCGCAAACCTGCCGCTTCCATGAGCGGTTGAACGCCCGCTACGAAGTCCTTGATGCCTTGGTGGTAGTCCAGCCAGGTGAGCGCAATGCCATCAATGCCCCAGTCTGAATATTTCTTGAAGAGCTCTACAATCTGTTCAGGCGTGCCCACTAACGGTACGCCGGCAAAACCGGCCTTGAAGTGGAAACGGAACCGAACTGCATCCTCGGGAGTGAAAATCCCGGTCTGAATGCCCAACTCGGTCGTGATGATGTCGCACCCTTCATCGTCGCCCATTTGGTTGGCGTAATAATCCAGGTACGCCTCGGCTTCTTCCTGAGTGTCTTTTTGAACAACGTAGCCATAGCACCAGATCTTGAGGTCTCTGCCGAACTCATTTTTGGCCAGATCCTTGTAGGACGCGATCTGTTCACGCACCGCCGCTTCGCCATCCAAGTGCTTGATGATCAAGAACGCCGCATCACAATGTTCTGCACAAAACCTTTTTCCACGTGGGGAGCCGCCAGCGTTGATAAGGTAGGGCTTGTTGAGTGGCTGTGGCTGGGAGATCGCGTCGCAGATCGTGAAGTACTCACCTTTGAAATCAAAAGGCGTCTGCTGCTGCCAGGCGTTCTGCGCGATGTGCAACCACTCCTCAGCGTAGTCATATCGCTTGTCGTGTTCCATCATGTGACCGCTGAACATCCTCATCTCAGCGCCGTACCAGCCACACAAAATATTCAGGCCAAATCGTCCGCCGCTGATGTGGTCAATCGTAACCGCCTGTTTGGCGGCAAACAGAGGGTGCACAGTGGGTAAGTGCGAGGTGGTGAACACTGCGATCTGATCGGTCAATGCGGCGATGCCCGCCGCCCAAGTGTAAGTCTCGTAACACACGCCACCGGTGTTGTTGGCACCACCAAAGCCTTTCCAACGGCCTACCGGAATGAACGCTTCAAACCCTGCCCGGTCCGCGTCTTTTGCAATTTCCAGATTGCCCGCCCAGTCATCCCCGCGAATCCGCTCGGGCGCATTAGTCACCGTACAGCCGCCCTCGGTGTTCGTAGAAAATACCCCTAGTTGCATCTTGTTACGACTGACACGCATTGGATTAGGTTTTACAGGGGTGGACTTTGTCGTGCGCATGATGACCTCCCAGGTCGTCAGTAGTGGTGAACTTCTTGCTTATTTCTCGCAACAAACCAGGCGGCGAGCAGGGCACAACTAGCGAGCAGACCCGCCAGCGTATAAGCGCCGAAGGCCAAGTCAGTTCGATCGATCAGGAAACCTGTTGCTACAGGCAGCAGACCTGCAGGGACATAGCCCCCCATATTGAGCAATGCGTTAGCCTGCGCTCGCTTGTTGTCCGATATCCTTAACGCGATTAACGTCAATCCTCCCAACTGCCCCAGCCCCTGACCCGCACCCGCTAGCAAGGCGGCGATAATCAGGACGACGGGAGAGGAAATCGCTATCGCAGTGCAGATACCCAGCATCGAGAAGAAGGTCGCAGTGGCGCTGAAATAGAAGATATGTTCCACAGTGCGTCGGCGCAGCGCCATCTGGACGACGAAAGCCGAGATGAACATTAGAAACGCAGTGGCTCCTGCCATCAGCGGCGTCTTGATGTTAAGCAGACTTGCCAATAGCAATGGCCCTAACGACAAGACAAATGAGGTCGCTGTAATACCAGGACCGAACAGCGCGATCCCTAACAGTATGTGAAGGCGATGATGTCGCTCGACCGAAGGGAACCTCCATTTTGCATGGCCTCTTGGCCGGGCCTTATTGGCTTCGTCTGGCATCGTCCAGGCGATCAGGAAAGCGAGTGCAAGTATCCCAAGCTCCAAGGTAAACACCTTTTCGATCGGCTGACTTGCAAACGTGGCAAAGCTGCCAGCCAGCAAGGGCCCGAGACCTGCTCCCAGCACCATTGACATCGAGGCCACTAACGAAGATAACCTTCGCCGCGGTAGACCTCCTTGATCCACCACACTTGCCATCCCCGCCGAGACAATGATCCCTACGGCAATACCTGTAAGCAGCCTTGCGAACAGCAAACTCTCCACCGATTCGGCGGACTTGAATAACCATGCAGCCGACATCGCGCAGACCAGGCCTGGCAGGAGTACCACCCTGCGACCGTAGCGGTCAGAGACTTGCCCGGCAACCAGCAAACTGAGCAATAGCCCCAGGATATAGGCCGCGAATATTAACGTGAGGGTCGAAGATGCAAACCCGAGTTGCCCCTGCCACACGACATAGAGCGGGGTCGCGGTATTGGACAGAATAAACACCGACACCACCATCCAACCCGCCAGCCACATACGTAGCGGACTGCGTGGGACAACCATGCCTTGATTCAACAAGTCCTGAGCTGACGGCGCGTTTTGTTCAGACAAGGTTTGCTCCCTGGGCTGGAAAATGCGGCAGCACATATTCTGCTAGCTCCTGCAAGACATCTTTGGCAGGGCGACGTAACGGCTTCAGGTTCAAGGCGACATGTGAAACACCTTGCGCTTGTTGTCGCTCCCACAAATCAATAAGCGCATTGCGTCCGGTGCTTATGCCTCGCCCCACCTTCAACGGAGCGTCGGGATTTTCTTCCAGATTGAAGAATGTCGCATAACCATATGGCTTGAACGTTCCTGGCGCAGAACAAGACCGCCACTGCTCAATCAAATTGGGCAGGCTGCCAAAGTCACTCTGGTGCCAGAGCCATCCATCCATATTCGACGCCAACCACTTCATGTCTTGACCACAACGGCCAACGGCAAGCATCGGCATTGCCGTAGACCAGGGTTTTGGAAGCAAATCCAGGGTGCCGTCGAGCCTGCCATAGTGGCAAAACTCGTACGTGGGAAACGCCTGTTGGGTCGCTATACGCAGGACTTCGCAACCCTCCCTGAAACGCTCCGCACGATTGTCGAACGCCCGGCTGAACGCTGGGTATTCGCTGGGCCGATCACCCGTTGAGAGCCCAAGGAGAAAGCGTCCCTGCAGTAACACATCAAGGGTCGCGGCTTGCTTGGCAACCATCAAGGGATCGCGCAACGTCAACACCACGCCGGCAGTGCCGATGCAGATACGTTGAGTAACCACGCCTAAGTGAGCGGCGTACACCAGCGGATCGAACATCTGCCCCGCGTCCCCGAACTCAGGGTCCAGCAAGGGCACGTCGCGCAGCCATATCGCGGAGAAACCCGCGATGTCGGCTTGGCGCGCCAGATCGACATGATCTTGCATGGTCGGTGCCATGCGATCGGGATACCCTTCCAGCGGCGCGATCAGCCCAAACGTAAGATGGCCAGGCGCAAACACACGTGAAAATGCAGGGTGAGTTCGATTGGAATCGTCGCTCGTTTGCATCTGGCCAATCATTCGCCGTCACCCACGATCACCGGGCGGACTGCTTCGGCCGGTTGATGATCATGCGCGCTGACTCGACCCAGTGTTGCGTACACCGCAATGGCCGTCAGTACGCTACCAGCTCCAAGGATGAACAGCAGGTGCCGAAACCCTTTCGCATACTCGAAGCGCAACAGCTCCGACTGCCCTGGCAGCTGATTACCTGCGCTGTGCAGATCGCCGAGCGCTGCCCGGCTGGAGGCCCCCATAATCTGATCCACAGCAAAATGGGTAGCGGCGTCGAACAGCCCCCATTGAATGAACGTCGCCAGCAACGCACCGGCGATGGCGATCGCTATTCCGTCGGCGGACACACGAACAGCGTTGAAAATGCCAGTCGCCATTCCCGCACGTTCTTTCTCCACCACGCTGACGGCCATCCCATCCATCAACCCCCAAGGCAGGCCAATGCCGATACCGATCAGCGCCATGGGCATCACTGCATTGCTGGCACCACTATCGAGCACAACACCCAGCCAGAACAGCCCGGCAGCCACCAACACCAGCCCGACTGCCGAGAGCATCCCTGAGGTGTAGTGACGCGCGAGCTGGGCCGCTAGAAACGGTACAAACAACAACGGTGCAGCCAACGCAATCATCATTTTTCCGGTTTGCAGGGCACTGAGTCCATCGACCCCGATAAATCGCGCCGGCAGCATGATAATGAGCACGACAAAAAAGAACGCCGGGCTGGCTGCAAGAATCTGCACGCCTACGAATTTGGCTTGTTTGAACAATGAAAGGTCGAGCATCGGGCTACTGACACGACGCTCAATGGCCACGAAGATCATGAACAGAACGATCGCGCCAGCGACACAGCCCAACACGATGGGACTGGCCCAACCATCCTCTGGCGCGAGAAGGACGCCATAGGTAAACAACGTCAATGCGGCCGTAAAGCTCAGAGCTCCCGGCCAATCCATACCGTTGTTAGCCGGATCTTTAGAGTCCGTCGCACTCACGCACACGAGCACGAAGCCCGCGATGCCTATCAATGCAGTAGCATGGAACGTCCACTTCCAACCAGCCGAGTCGACTAATACTCCCGCGGCCAGCGGGCCGAAGGCTAGCCCAATGCCGAACGTCGTACCGAGCAGACTGAATACTTTGGTGCGCTCCGCGCCGTGGAACACCTGGGCCAATGACGACATGGCGCCAGCGAACGCCGCTGCTCCGCCCAACCCCTGCACAAGGCGCAGGATGTCGATCTGCAAAACAGTCGAAGAAAAGGGAATAGCGACGGTAGACAACACGAAGATGACCAGGCCAATCAGCCATACCCGCTTGCGTCCATAGATATCCGTCAGGCTCCCCGCCGCCATCATGGCGCTGCCATAAGTAAGGATATAAGCGTTGACCACCCAACTGAGCTCTACAGCAGATCCACCCATGGCAGCACTGATGGAAGAGAGCACTACGGCTGGCCCGGTAAAGCAAAGCGGAATGAGTACGCCTGTGAGGCAAGCTGCGAAAAGCTGCAGCCACTTCAATAACGGGGGAGCCGTCTGAGCGCTGTGTGTTGAGTTCATCTGAATGGTTCCTTCATTGATATGCGCAGGTGTCGGTCCTTCGCGCACAGTTGTCTGCGGTGATCGGCCCATCCAAAGGTTAGGGCTTGCGTCTCCAAACAAAAACAGGCCTATAATCCGAACATATCGGACTCTGGTGTCCGCAGTGAGGGCCATCCGTTGGAGTCGCTTGGCAGCATTTCATTATTTGTATTGGTGGCTGAGACTCGAAGCTTTACCCAGGCAGGGAAACGATTGGGCATCTCTTCGTCGGGCGTCGGTAAAAGTATTGGTCGGCTGGAGGACAGGCTCGGGGTACGTCTTTTCCAGCGCAACACGCGAAGCATCGCCCTGACGCTGGAAGGCTCACTGTTTCTTGAACGCTGTCGACGAATACTTTCAGAGCTTGAAGCTGCAGAAATGGAGCTGAGCAACGCACGTGAAAAACCGAGGGGCAAATTGCGAATCAGCCTGCCGCTCGTCAGCGGCCTCGTCATGCCAGCAATCATTCAGTTCATGCGCACCTACCCGGAAATAGAACTCGACATCGACTTTTCTGATCGCATGGTCGACGTTATCGAGGAAGGTTTTGACGCCGTGTTACGCACAGGCGAGCCCACTGACTCGCGGCTGATCTCTAAACGGCTGGGAGGCTTCCAGTTGCAGATTGTGGCGTCTGCTGCCTATCTCGCAGCGTATGGAGTACCCAAACGCCCAGCGGATCTGGCCATGCATTCATGTCTGCTGCACAAGTTTCCTTCGACGGGAAAAGTGGAACCTTGGCCTTTACGCGTTGCGGCTGGAGAGCCGGATTTCGAGCTGCCTCAAACAATGGTGTGCAACACGACTGAAGTGATTGTCGATGTGGCTCGTTCAGGTTTGGGCGTTGCCTGCCTGCCTGATTTCATGACGACCCAATCCATCAAGAACGGCGAATTGGTGCAAGTGCTGACGGACTATACGGTTCATACCGGAGTCTTTCGGCTTGTATGGCCTTCCAGCAAACACCTTTCACTGAGGCTGCGAGTCTTCATAGACTTTATGCACAGTCAGCTATTTAACAGCGCCTTGAACGAATAATAAGCGGGTGGCGTATGTGCACCTCCAAGTCACCCGCTTAGCCGGCGCGCAATAAAAAACCCCGAACCAGTCGGGGTTTTTTATGGCCTGGCATCAGGCACGACACTCGATCAATTAGAAAACGTTGATCGGGTAGTCGGCGAACAGACGGATTTCGTTACCGCCTACGTTGTACTCGCTGGCGTTGTTGGAAACGCGCAACCACGAGGCACGAGCACGCAGGCTCAGGTCTTTGGCTGGGCCGCTCTGTACCACGTACTTGAACTGGTTCCAGATTTCACGCTCGGTACCATCGCCACGGTTGGTGCCGTCGTCGATGTTGGTACCGCGCACGTAGGCAATGTTGTAAGTCAGGCCCGGTACGCCGAAGGTGGCGAAGTCGATGCCGTAACCTGCTTGCCAGGAGCGCTCGTCCTTGCCGTTGAAGTCGGACCAGTAGGAGTTGGCCAGCAAGATGGTATTGCCGCCGTCGCCGATACCGCCGGCGTTGCGGTAGCCGCCGTACAGGTAGCCAGTGTCACCGGTGCTGCGCTGGTGAGCGATGGTGAAGCTGTGCGGGCCAACGGCCCACGTGGCGCCCAGGCTCCAGATTTTGTTGTCGCGCGCGTCAGCGTCTTTTTGGTTTTCCAAGGCGAAGCTGCGATCCAGCTTGGTCTTGTAGCCATTGAAGTCAAATGTCAGCGACTGCTGCTGCGGCAAGGCCAGCACGTAGTTGACGTTGACGTATTGCTTCTTCAACACGTCCTGCATGTCGGAGGCGTACAGGGCAGCCGACAGGCTTTCGGTGAATTTGTAGCTACCACCGATATAGTCGATGCTTTTCAGGCGGCCGCTGTCGGTACCTTCCATGCTCTTGCGCGCTTCTTTGGTGAAATGACCCGCGTCCAGTTGCAGACCGGCGATCTCTTTAGAAACGATCGAAGTACCGGTGTAGGTTTCCGACAACAGGCGAGAGTTGTCGTACTGCAGCACAGGCACAGCCGGGAACTGATCACCGTACTTGAGTACCGTGTTGGAAACGCGGAACTTCACGGCAGCGCCGCCTTTGGCCAGGTCGTGTGGTGCCGAGCCTGGGTTTGGCTTGCCGTTGTCATCAAGAGTGCCGTTGCCCTGCTTGAAGAAGTCGATACCGCCGGCGCCAGCGCGACCTTTACCACCGTCCAGGCGGATAGCGTATTGGCCAATCACATCCACACCCACACCTACAGTGCCTTGGGTGAAGCCGGACTCGAACTTGCCGATGAAGCCTTGGCCCCATTCAGCTTTGTCCTGCTTGCCGTTTTTGTAGTCACGGCTGATGTAGGCGTTACGTGCTGCGATGTTCAGGTGGCTGTCTTCAACGAAACCCTTGGATTGCTCCTGGTCGTTTGCCATTGCTGTCGATGCGCTCAAAATCCCCAGAGCGATCAGACTCATCCGTTGCTTCAACATTTTCTTATATTCCTTATTACGGGTTGAGTACGCGCTGTGACACCAGGCTCCTATTGCTTTTTCTGGTGTCGACTTTGCCGGCAAAAAAGAAGGCCCGCGGACGACTGAATTGCCGCGGGCCTTTTTTTATTGGATTAGTCATGGTGGTTAGCCACAGGCGTTGGGCGCAATCCTATGCGGGCGTTGAACTATGTGTCAATTTCGTGAATCGTCTGTATTTAGGCGATATTCGTCTAAGCGGCTAGGTGAAGCGCGGGAATGAAAGCCTGAAAAGCGCCTTGAATCCCCCTCGAAACACATTAAGTAACAAATCCGACAGGGCGTGCGTTAGGGAATAGATAACACGCGCAAATGCAAAGCATTACCATTCGCGCACAATTTTCCTGCCACATCATTTGGATACACTCCCATGCCTGCCCCTCGCCTGACGCCCCTCTCCCTTGGGCTCTCTGTTCTGCTGTCTGCCGGTTTTGCCAGTGCGGCCACGGTCTTGCCCGAAACCTCGATCAGTGTGGAAGCAGACGAAGACGACCCACGGGTCAAGGAGACCAGCACCGCCACACGCACCGCGACGGCTGTTCGCTATGTGCCCCAGGCGATCGACTCAGTCAAAACCGAAAGCCTGCGTTCCTATGGCACCAACGACCTGGGCCAGGCCTTGAGCGGTATCCCCAACGTCAGCAGCGGCGCGGATACACGCTTTGACAGCCTGCGCATACGCGGCTTCGACGCCAGCAATGACTTCTATCTGGACGGTATTCGCGACGACAGCCAGTACGTGCGCGACCTGCATAACATCGAGCGTATCGAAGTGCTCAAGGGGCCGGCCGCCGTGCTTTATGGGCGAGGCGGCCAGGGCGGGATCGTCAACCGGGTGAGCAAAATGCCCACCCCAGGGCAAAAGTCCAGTATCGAAGCCCAAGGCGGCAGCAACGATTTGCGCAGCCTGTATGCCGACCTGAGCACCGACCCCACCGACAACATCAGCCTGCGCCTGAACATGGGCAACCAGGACAACAACAGCTTTCGCGATGGCGTCAGCGGCAACCGCCAGTTGTTCGCGCCATCGATGAGCTGGCAGCTCACTCCAGAGCTGAACTGGCTGGTGCAATACGAATACAGCCGCTACAACCGCACCCCAGACCGTGGCATTCCGGGCGTCAACGGGCGCCCGGCGGATGTGAGCCGCAGCACCACTTACTTTGACCACGGCGATTACATCGACGATAAATCCCAGTCCCTGCGTTCCAAACTCGCCTACGAGCTCAACGCCGACTGGCAACTGCGCCACACCCTCGGCGTGTTCAAGCTCGACAGTGATTTCGACAATACCTACCAGACCGGCTATGACCCGAAAACCAACACCGTCACCCGCCAACACTGGCAGCAGGACCTGACCACCCGCAACGTGTTCAACAACCTGGAGCTGGAAGGCGGTTTCGACACCTTTGGCCTGGAACACCGCCTGCTCACTGGTATTGAGCTGGGCAGCCAGCGCCGCGATCCGAAGCTGTACTCCGCTCGGGATGGCAGGACAGTGCCGAGCCTGGACCTCAACCAGCCCAATCGCCGCCTGAGCCACACCGGGAGCATGCGACTGTCGAGTAACAACCACACTGAAGTTGAAAGCCGCGCCCTGTATGTGCAGGACCAACTGCGCCTGAACGACCAGTGGCAACTGCTGGGCGGGCTGCGTTACGACCGTTTCGAAGTGGACACCACCAACAAGCTGCTCGACATCCAACAGAATGTGAAAAGCCACAGCACCAGCCCGCGCGTCGGCCTGGTGTGGACGCCCTTGGAGCACCACTCGTTCTATGCCTCGTGGAGCAAGACCTTCTCGCCAGCCGGCGGCGGCCTGATCGGCATCACGCCGAACGCCACCGGCAACGCCAACGACCTGAGCCCGGAGCTGACCAAGCAAAAGGAAATCGGCGTGAAGAGTGACTGGTTCGACGAGCGCCTGAGCACCACCCTGGCCGTGTACGAGCTGGAACTCTACAACCGCCGCACCAGCGACCCGCTGGACCGTACCGTTACCCTGCTTACTGGCGAACAACGCTCACGCGGCGTGGAGCTGACCGCCACCGGCAAGATCGTCGACAACTGGTATGTGCGCGGCGGCGTGGGCCTGCAGGACGCCAAGGTCGAGAAGGACAACAATGGCTTTGAAGGCAAACGAATCAGCGACGTGGCCAAGCGCAACGCCAGCCTGTTCATCACCTGGAAACCAGAGATGGGCTGGTACGCGGAAACCGGTTTGACCCTGGTGGGTGATCGTTATGCCGACAACCTCAACACCGTGGTGCTGCCGGGTTATGGCCGCTGGGACGCGCTGGCCGGGTTCCGTCAGAAAGAATGGGACGTGCGGGCAGCACTGAACAATATCGCCGACAAAAACTACTACGCCTCGGCGACCAGTGCAGCGCAGATTCAACCGGGTGAGCCGCGAAGTCTGGTGGTCACCGGTACCTACAGCTTCTGACATAGCTCATGTGAAATACGGTTTGTGTGGGAGCTGGCTTGCCTGCGATTGCGGTGGGCCAGCATCCCCTCTGTCGGCTGATACGCCGCTATCGTAGGCAAGCCTGCCACCTTTAGATTTCGGCGTTCTGTCAGTTGCTCATCAACTCGCACAACGCCTGCACCTCATCCTCCGTGAACAACCCCACCGGGTAGCGCTCACTCATCACGCTACGCAAGTCAGGCGCTTGCCTGACCTGTCGCGAGCCGTTTGCCTTCAACCAGAGGGCCAACGCATGGATCGCATCACCATCGACCCGCAAAGGGTGGAACGTACGCGTGTTCATCAGGTGGACATCGGCATTCATTTCAGCGCTCTCTCCTACTGCGTGAGCGGCTAACTTACTCAAGGTTTGTGACAGAACTGCGCGGTCATCCCCCTTGGGCCACTGTAACCACAGCGATACAAGAGCTATGCCAATGTGCCGTGTTCATTGGCATACAGGCATGAAAAAGCCCGCGACCGGGCTGGGTCGCGGGCTTGCGGGGAGCACTGCAATGGCGCAGTGCTCGTACGCCATCAAGGCGCTGTTACAACTGCACTCACTTTCGCTGCGGGGCTGGCTGCTGTTGGGTCAGGCAATGGATATTGCCCCCACCCAGTAACAGTTCGCGGCCCGGCACCATCACCACTTCATGTTGTGGGAAGAGGTTCTGCAGGATTTGCTTGGCCTGTTCGTCCAACGGGTCATCGAAGCTCGGCGCGATGATGCCGCCGTTGACGATCAGGAAGTTGACGTAGGAACCGGCCAACCGCACGGTCGGATTACGCTCCTGGCTGCCGTCAACCAGGTCTACGCCGGCGCATTCCTCTTCGGTGGCATACAGCGGACCCGGGATCGGCATTTTATGCACGATGAACGAGCGGCCCTGGGCATCGGTGCTGCTTTGCAGCACGTCCAAGGCTGCGTGGCAGCGTGGGTAGTTCGGGTCTTGCGGGTCATCGGTCCAGGCCAACAGCACTTCGCCCGGGCGCACGTAGCAGCAGAAGTTATCCACATGGCCGTCGGTTTCGTCGTTGAACAGGCCGTCCGGCAACCAGATGATCTTATCCACAGCCAGGTTATCGCTGAGCACCGCCTCAATGGCCGCACGATCAAGGTGCGGGTTGCGGTTGCGGTTCAACAGGCACTCTTCGGTGGTGATCAGGGTGCCTTCGCCGTCGACATGAATCGAACCGCCTTCAAGCACAAAGCCTTCAGTGCGGTAACGCGGTGCGCGCTCCATCTCGAGGATCTTGCCTCCCACCTGGGAATCGCGGTTCCACGGCGAATACAAGCCGCCGTCAAAACCACCCCAGGCGTTGAAGTCCCAGTTCACACCCCGTACTTCACCACTGCCGTTGATCACGAAAGTCGGGCCGGTGTCGCGAACCCAGGCGTCGTCATTGGACATTTCCACCAGGCGGATATTGGGTACATCCAGGCGGGCACGGGCGTTTTCATACTGGCCGGCGGAAACCGCGACAGTCACCGGCTCAAAACGCGCGATGGCCATGGCCACCGCCACATGGGCCGCCTGCGCAGGCTTGCCGCCCAGGCGCCAGTTGTCTGGGCGCTCGGGCCAGATCATCCAGGTCTGGGTCTGGGGCGCCCATTCGGCAGGCATGTGAAAGCCATCGGCGCGAGGTGTACTGTGCAGGGTGGTCATGGCGATCAGGGCTCCGAATGGGGTGAAGGGCAACTTTATAATGGATAAAAATCGGCTTTAATAGCCTAAAAAAATGATAGGTACTCGGATTTGCGAAAAATAGCCGATAACCATCGATAAATCACAGTTGCTCATCCAGCACTTTCGACAGCATGTCCACAAAGAAATCCACGCTGCGCCGGGAAGTGACCATCGGCGGCTTGATCTTGAGGATATTCAGGTAATCCCCGGTAGGCTGCATGAAAATCCCCAACTCACGCAGGCGATCACACAACAAGGCGGTTTCCGCCGTCGCAGGTTCGAGGGTATGGCGATCACGCACCAGTTCAAGGCCCAGATAGAATCCCGAACCGTGTACAGCACCGACGAGTGGATGGCGGTCGATCAATTCCTCCAGTCGTGCCTTGAAATGCCCGCCTACCACTTGGGCGTTTTCCCAGAGCTTTTCCTCCGCCATCACGTCCAGCACTGCCATCCCGATCCGGCAGCTGACCGGGCTGCCTCCCGATGACGAGAAGAAGTAACCCTCGGCCTCCAGCGCCTCGGCAATTTCTCGGCGGGTGATCACTGCGCCCAACGGCTGGCCGTTGCCCATGCCTTTGGCCATGGTGATGATGTCGGGCACCACTCCCTGCTGTTCAAACCCCCAGAAGAAATGCCCCATGCGGCCGTAACCCACCTGCACCTCGTCGGCGATGCACACGCCACCCTGGGCACGGACCAAGCCATACACCTGTTTTAGGTAACCCGCTGGCAGGGAGATGCCGCCGGCATTGCCGTACACCGGCTCACAGATGAACCCGGCCAATTGACGCCGGCTCGCGGCGATTTTCGCCAGGTTATGCTCCACGCTTCGTACATAGTCCGGCGCGCTGTCCGGCCCACGGAACTCACCACGGTAAGTATTGGGCGCGGTCACCGGGTGCACCCAATCCGGGCGGCTGCTCAAGGCCTGGGGGTTATCGGCAATCGACGTGGACACGGCATCCGCCGCCACCGACCAGCCGTGATAGGCCTCCAGCACGCTGAGCATGTCGCGCCCGCCGCTGTAGGCCCAGGCCAGGCGAATCGCCAGGTCATTGGCCTCGGTGCCGCTGTTGACCAGGAACACCCGGTCCATGCCCTCCGGCGCCAACGCCAGCAAGCGCTCGGAGAACTCGGCAATTGCCGCATAGTGAAACCGCGAGTTGGTGTTGAGCAACGACCACTGCCGCGCTGCCACTTCAGCCATGCGCGGGTGGCCATGGCCCAGCACGGCCACGTTGTTGAGCATGTCCAGGTAGGATCGGCCCTGCATATCGATCAGGTGGTTACGCCAGCCACGCTCGATACGCGGTGGGTCGGCGTAGTAGTGCTTCTGGGAGCGGGCAAAGCTGGCATCCCGCCGGGCCAGCAGGGCCTCTGGGTCCAGTTCCGGCTCCGCATCACAGGCCAGGCCCAACAGCGCCGCGGGCGACGGGCACAACGCCTGCCACGCCAACGCCCGGGAAGGTGTGCAGAACAGCGGTGGCTCAAGGTCGGCGCGGCATAACTGCACGGTCAACGGCGCCTGAACCTCGCCCAGCACCTGCCCTTTGACCAGCGTTGCGCCGGGCTTGAGTGATGTGCGTACGCCCCACAGGCGCAGGCTCAGCCCACTGCTATGCAAACACAGTAAGCCGTCGGTGCCTTCGCGCAGCGTTCCCGCAAAGGGCGCCTCCAAAACCGTGCCGTGGGGCAGATGCAGTTCGACATGCAGGGGGAAGGTCTCGGGCTCTAGCGCACTGTCGGGACGGGTGCGCGACAAGCGGTATTGTCCATAACGACTGGCCGCCAGCCCATGCACCGTCGCTGCTTCATCCAGCAAGCGCCGATCTATGCCGGGAGTCTCCCAATTGCCAGCCTCGAAATGCGGGCTGAGTACGCCCAGGTCGATCAGGGCGAACTCGCGCCCCACCAAGCCTGGCAATAAAGGCGCGAAGTCTTGGGTGGCGACGGGCGGTAGTGTCTCGCCGACGCTGCTGAGAATCGCCGCTTGCATGAGTTCAAAGGACACCGACGTGGCGATATCGAAAATTTCCCACTCGTGTTCGGCGTTTTTCTTCAGATAAGCGTTATCCGGGTCCAGGCGTTGCTGCTGCTCACTGCTGAGCACCAACACCGCCGCGCGGCCGACGATCAACGGCCACAGCACTTCTAACTCTTCGCGCTGCAACGGCGTGACCGCGTGACAGGCCTGGATCGCCGGCAACAGGGCAAACGGATCACCGTCGGCATGGTGCAACAGCGACGCGCAGGTCACAGACAGGTCGGTAATTCGCCAGGTGCGCGCCAGATCACCAAAATCGATCACGCCTTGAATACGCCAGTGCCGCTGGGTATCACGCTGCCACACCACGTTGTCATCGGTGATGTCCATGTGCACCGCTTGCCACGGCAGGCGTGCCGCCAACGGCTGGACATGCGCCTCGACCTGCCTGGCCACCTGCTCCAATGCGGCACGGTGCGGCAGATCGGGCAAGGTCGCCAGCAGGTGGATGATCAATGCCTGGGCGTGGCGCGGGTCCCATTGCAGGGTGCGCTCCAGGCCAGGGTGTTCGAAACCTGCCAGCGCGTGGCTCATTTGCCCGCACAACTCACCAAAGCCTTCGATCACGGCACGGCTCAGGTGGGGCAAATGCGTCAGGGGCTGGCCGTCGATGTAGTCCAACAGCCGCAGGTGCAGGGTTTGGCCATCGACGTTGACCGTCAGCAACTCCTCGCCTTTCACGGTCTGGATGACCTTGGGCACGCGCAAGCCGGCATGCGTACCCAGGTTGTTGAGGGCCGTATGCTGGGCCTGGAGTTCAACCGCGGCGTAGTCACCCCGGCAGATCTTCAGAACGAAACGGCCCCGCGTGCTGTCAATTCTGTAGTTGAGGTCTTGTTGACTGCCCAATGAGCGTAATTTGCCCGCCAATCCATAGTGTCGATCGAGCAGGTGTGCTGCCTGCTCGGGGGTGACTTGTGGGCAAGGCAAGCTGGCACGGTGGGTCAACGTGGCTAACGACATTGTGACGACCTTTGATTTTTCAGGCGTCTATATCGCCATTGTTCTGTGGCGTTAATCAACCCCTTCTGCTCACGGCACTTGCGCCGGCCCGATTCACAACTCAAGCTATGCTACTTTCGCCCAGTGTCCGTCTAAGGAAAAGGCCCTCGACATGCGTATTCTCATCACCGGCGGTGCCGGATTTATTGGCTCGGCCCTGATCCGGCACTTGATTCAACACACTGAGCATGAAGTGCTCAACCTGGACAAGCTGACTTACGCCGGCAACCTCGAGTCGCTGGCCAGCATCGCGTCCAACAGCCGCTATGAGTTTGTCCAGGCCGATATCATCGACCAGGCCACCGTCAGCGCCGTGCTCGCACGCTTCGAACCCGATGCGATCATGCATTTGGCGGCCGAGTCCCATGTGGACCGTTCCATTGACGGTCCGTCGGATTTTATCCAGACCAACATCGTGGGCACCTACAGCCTGCTGGAAGCCACGCGCGCCTATTGGCAGAAGCTGGCAGAGCCGGCAAAAAGCGCATTCCGTTTCCACCACATCTCCACTGACGAGGTGTATGGCGACCTGCACGGCGTGGACGACCTCTTCACCGAGACCACGCCTTACGCACCGAGCTCGCCGTATTCCGCGAGCAAGGCCGCGTCCGACCATCTGGTACGCGCCTGGCAGCGCACCTATGGCCTGCCTGTGCTGCTGACCAACTGCTCGAACAACTACGGGCCGTTCCACTTCCCCGAAAAATTGATCCCGCTGGTGATTCTCAACGCCCTGGCGGGCAAGCCACTGCCGGTATATGGCGATGGTCTGCAGGTGCGTGACTGGCTGTTCGTTGAGGATCACGCCCGTGCGCTGCTCACAGTGGTCACGACTGGGGTTGTGGGCGAAACCTACAACATCGGCGGCCACAACGAGCAGAAGAACATCGACGTGGTACGTGGCATCTGCGCCCTGTTGGAAGAATTGGCGCCACAACGCCCAGCCGGCGTGGAGAAATTCACTGACCTGATCACCTTCGTCAAGGATCGCCCAGGCCATGACCAACGCTACGCCATCGACGCCAGCAAAATCGAACGCGAACTGGGCTGGGTCCCGGAAGAAACCTTCGAGACCGGCCTGCGCAAAACCGTGCAGTGGTACCTCGATAACCTGGAATGGTGCCGCAGGGTCCAGGACGGCAGTTATCAAGGTGAACGACTGGGCAATACTGACGTGAAGGATTTGATCGCATGATGAAGGGAATTGTATTGGCCGGCGGTTCCGGCACGCGTTTGCACCCCATTACCCTGGGCGTGTCCAAACAGTTGTTGCCGGTGTATGACAAGCCGATGATCTACTACCCGATCTCGGTACTGATGCTGGCGGGGATCAAGGACATTCTGGTGATCTCCACGCCAGTGGACTTGCCGCAATACCAGAACCTGCTGGGCGATGGCAGCCAGTTCGGCGTGCGCTTCACCTACGCGGAGCAGCCTTCGCCGGACGGCCTGGCCCAGGCATTTATCATCGGCGAAGAGTTCATTGGCGATGACCCTGTGTGCTTGATCCTGGGGGACAACATCTTCCACGGCCAGCATTTTGGCGATCAACTGCGCACCGCCGCCGAACGTCCTTCGGGCGCCACGGTGTTCGGCTACTGGGTCAAAGACCCTGAGCGTTTCGGTGTGATTGACTTCGATAGCGAAGGCCGCGCCCTGTCCATCGAAGAAAAACCGGCTAAACCCAAGTCCCACTACGCGGTGACCGGCCTGTACTTCTACGACAACGACGTGATCAAGATCGCCAAAGCGGTCAAGCCTTCGCCACGCGGCGAGCTGGAGATCACCGACATCAACAATGCCTACCTTCAGCGTGGCGATCTTCACGTTGAACGCTTCGGCCGTGGTTTCGCCTGGCTCGACACTGGCACCCACGACAGCCTGTTGGAAGCCTCGACTTACGTTCAGACCATCGAGCACCGCCAGGGCTTGAAAGTGGCCTGCCTGGAAGAGATAGCCTACGAAAATGGCTGGATCAATCGTGATTATCTGCTGGAGCGTGCCAAGTACTTTGGCAAGACCGGCTATGGTCAGTACCTGTATATGCTCGCTGGAAACACTAAATGAACGTGATTGCCACTGAGCTGCCCGGTGTATTGATCATCGAGCCGAAGGTTTTTGGCGATGAGCGCGGTTTTTTTTATGAGAGCTTCAATGCCCGCGCGTTTGAAAAAGCCAGCGGGTTACAACTGCAGTTTGTGCAGGATAATCACTCGCGCTCGCAAAAAGGCGTGCTGAGAGGTCTTCACTACCAGGTAGAACACGCTCAGGGAAAACTCGTGCGTGTGACTGCCGGCGAAGTATTGGACGTGGCGGTGGATATCCGCCGCAGCTCGCCGCATTTTGGCAAGTGGGCCAGCGTACGCCTATCGGCAGAAAATAACCGCCAGTTATGGATTCCACCAGGCTTTGCCCATGGATTCGTCGTGCTGAGCGACTACGCCGAATTCCTTTACAAGACCACGGATTACTACACGCCGTCTGCGGAGCGTTGTATCCGTTGGGATGACCCGGATCTCAACATCGACTGGCAGCTCAATGGCACCCCGACGCTGTCCGCCAAGGACCAGAGCGGTAAAACCCTGAAAGACGCGGATCTATTCCTGTGATGGCGCCTCTGAAAATCCTCATCACCGGCCAACACGGCCAAGTCTCCCAGGAGCTGCAGCAGCGGCTCCAGGGCCTGGGCGAACTTATCGTCCTGGGCAGCAAGCAACTTGACCTGGCAGACGCAGACCTCATCCGCCAGCAAGTGCGCGCCCATCGCCCTGGCCTGATCATCAACGCGGCGGCCCACACCGCCGTCGATATGGCCGAGAGCGAACCGGACGCTGCGTTTGCCATCAATGCCATCGCTCCCGGCATCCTCGCCGAGGAAGCCAAGGCGCTGGGTATCCCGCTGATCCATTACTCGACCGACTACGTGTTCGACGGCAGCAAACCTGCTGCCTACACCGAAGACGACACGCCCAACCCATTGGGAGTCTACGGTCAGAGCAAGCTGGCGGGTGAGCAGGCGATTGCGGCTGTAGGTGGCCAGTACCTGATCTTGCGCACCAGCTGGGTCTATTCGAGCCATGGCAAGAATTTCCTGCTGACCATGCAACGCCTGCTGCAGGAAAAACCACAGATGCGCATCGTGGCCGACCAGATCGGTGCGCCGACCTGGGCCGGTACCATCGCCAACAGCACTCGCGTGCTGATCGAGCAGTGGCAGGCCGGTAAGGCTGGGGATTGGGGTGTTTACCACCTCACTGCCCAGGGTGAAACCTCCTGGTTCGGTTTTGCCGAAGCCATTGGCGAGCAACTGCGCGCCGAGGGCAAGGCCTGTGCCGAGCTGGAGCCGATCCCTTCCAGCGCTTACCCGACCCCCGCCAAGCGCCCGCTGAACTCGCGCCTGGACTGCACGCGCCTGCAACAACAATGGCACGTCAGCCAGCCACAGTGGCAAGACGCATTGCACGAGTGTCTTGCACAGCAGCACTAGGCATAATGCGCCTGTACCCACAGGCGCGACGTCCATGACCCCACCCCTTCCGCGAAGACCCCGCTGGCGCAGCCTCGCCCTGCTGGCTTTGTGCCTGGCGCCGCTGTTGTGGCCGCTGGAGCATTTGGCCGAGCGCTATTACCGCAGCGAGCTGGCCGGGCAAAACCGCCAGACCCTCGACCTCTACGTCGCCAACTTGTTGGGCACCCTGCATCGCTACGAAATACTGCCGCAAATCCTCGGTGACTTGCCGGCCCTGCGCACCGCATTGGACGCGCCCCACGTCAGCACCCACCTGGTCAGTGCCAACCAGTTGCTCAAGGACGTCGCCGCCCAGGCCGGGGTAGAGGTGATGTATTTGATGGACACCACCGGCAAGACCCTCGCCGCGTCCAACTGGGACAAACAAGACAGCTTTGTCGGGCGCAACTTCTCCTTCCGTCCGTATTTCAGCGAGGCCATGGCCGGGCGCCTAGGGCGTTTCTTCGGCCTGGGTACCACCTCGGCCAAGCGCGGCTACTTCTTCGCTGCCGCGGTACGTGACGGCGACACCATCATCGGCGTGCTGGTGGTGAAGGTCGATCTGGACCACACCGAAAGCCTGTGGGGCAATACCCCGGAACAACTGTTGGTCACCGACCATAACGGCGTGGTGATCCTCACCTCACGCCCGCAATGGCGATTCCGCGCCACTCGGCCACTAACCGCCGAAGAGCGCGAGGCCATCGTTGCCATCCAGCCCTACCCCACCCGCGACCCGCAGCCGCTGAGCCTCAGTAGCAGCGCCTGGCTGCGCCAATCCACGGCCATCGCCGAGACCGGCTGGAACGTGGAAATCCTCGCGCCGCGCTCGCTGATCAACCGTCCGGTGCGCACGGTCGTCGCGGTAGGCGGCGCCACATTGTTGGTGCTGATGCTGTTGCTGGGGTTGCTGATGCAGCGCCGCCGGCACTACCTGGAACGCATCGCCTTCGAAGCCAAGGCCCGCCGCGAGTTGGAGATGCGCGTGGCCGAGCGTACCAGCGACCTGGAGGGCCTGAACCGGCGCCTGAAACAGGAAGTGCTGGAGCGCGAGCACGCCCAGCAAGAACTGGTGCGCGCCCAGGACGACTTGGTCCAGGCCGGTAAACTCTCGGCGCTGGGCACCATGTCGG
Organism: Pseudomonas fjordensis; assembly: GCF_976987115.1. Lineage (NCBI taxonomy): Bacteria > Pseudomonadati > Pseudomonadota > Gammaproteobacteria > Pseudomonadales > Pseudomonadaceae > Pseudomonas > Pseudomonas fjordensis. Next base: position 329,073 of record NZ_OZ336860.1, on the reverse strand, counting down.
CGAGTATCAGCCATGAACTCAATCAGCCACTGGCGGCGATTCGCAGCTATGCCGAAAACGCCGAGATTTTGCTCGACCATGAGCGCACCAATGATGCCCGTGGCAACCTCAAGCTGATCAGCGAATTGACCGGGCGCATGGCCTCGATCATCGCCCACTTGCGCGCCTTCGCCCGCCGTGACCGTCACGCGCCGGAGAGCGTGGCTTTGCAACCGGCGCTCGACGACGCCCTGGCATTGCTGGCCAAGCGTCGGCGTTCGATGGAGGTGGAGTTGATCCGCGACCTGCCCGAGGCGACCCTGTGGGTGCAGGCCGGTGAAACCCGCCTGCGCCAAGTGCTGGGTAACTTGCTGGCCAATGCCCTGGATGCTCTCACCGAAAAAGGCCCGCCACGTAAACTCTGGCTGAGTGCCGAAACCACGCCCCAAGGCGTCAACTTGTATATTCGCGACAACGGCCCGGGCTTTTGCATGGAAGCCCTGGGCCGCGCCAGTGAGCCGTTCTACACCACCAAGACGCGCACCCAAGGCCTGGGGCTAGGGCTGGCGATCTGCGACACCCTGATGCGCGCCTTTGGCGGCGAACTGTTGTTCGCCAACCACAAGGAGGGCGGCGCGCTGTTAACCTTGAAATTGCGTGCCGGCTCGCCGGGCGTCAGTCTGCAACCGTCCGAGGACCGCAGTGTATGAGTATCGACAACTCGATTCAGGTGGTATTGATCGACGACGATCCACACCTGCGTCAGGCCCTGTGCCAGACCCTGGACCTGGCCGGCCTGAAAGTCCTGCCCCTGGGCGAAGCCACCGGGCTCACCGCACGCCTGTCCCGCGACTGGCCAGGCGTGGTGGTCAGCGACATCCGCATGCCCGGCATGGACGGCCTGGAACTGTTGGCCGAATTGCACGGCCAGGACCCCGACCTGCCGGTGCTGCTGATCACCGGCCACGGCGATGTACCGCTGGCGGTGCAGGCCATGCGTGCCGGCGCCTATGACTTTCTGGAAAAACCCTTTGCCAGTGACGCGCTGCTCGACAGCGTGCGCCGTGCCCTGGCCCTGCGCCGGCTGGTGCTGGACAACCGCAGCCTGCGCCTGGCCCTCAGCGATCGCCAGCAACTGAGCACGCGCCTGGTAGGGCACTCGCCACAGATGTTGCGCCTGCGCGAGCAAATTGGTGCACTGGCCGCGACCAAGGCCGATGTGCTGATCCTCGGCGAAACCGGGGCAGGCAAGGAGGTCGTCGCCCGCGCCCTGCACGACCTCTCAAGCCGACGCAGCGGCCCGTTTGTCGCGATCAACGCCGGGGCCCTGGCGGAATCGGTGGTGGAAAGCGAACTGTTCGGCCATGAACCCGGCGCGTTTACCGGCGCGCAAAAGCGCCGCATCGGCAAGTTCGAGTTTGCCAATGGCGGCACGCTGTTTTTGGATGAAATTGAAAGCATGAGCCTGGATGTACAGGTCAAGTTGCTGCGCCTTTTACAGGAGCGCGTAGTGGAACGCCTGGGTGGCAATCAGCTGATCCCGCTGGATATCCGCATTATCGCCGCCACCAAGGAAGACCTGCGCCAGGCCGCCGACCAGGGCCGCTTCCGTGCCGACTTGTATTACCGCCTCAATGTGGCGCCGCTGCGCATCCCGCCGCTACGTGAACGGGGTGAAGATGCGCTGATGCTGTTCCAGCATTTCGCCGACGAGGCCAGCAGCCGTCACGGCCTGCCCTTGCACGAACTGCAACCGGGCCAGCGCGCGCTATTGCTGCGCCACAGCTGGCCGGGCAATGTGCGGGAACTGCAAAACGCCGCGGAGCGTTTCGCCCTCGGCCTGGAGCTGGCCCTGGACAACACCCAGGACCATCCCGCCGCCGGCGTGCTGACCTCCACGCCAGGAGGCCTGAGCGAGCAAGTCGAACAGTTCGAAAAAAGCCTGATCGCCGCCGAACTGACCCGCCCCCACAGCTCCGTGCGCAGCCTCGCCGAAGCCTTGGGCGTGCCGCGCAAAACCTTGCATGACAAACTGCGAAAACACGGCCTGAACTTCGCCGACAGTGCCAGCCAGAGCTCAGACGACGAATGACATCGTCAACCCACAAAGAGGCCGCCATGAGCCGCGACAGCCGTTACCTGGAATCCATCCTTCACCATGACATCCCCCTCACCCGGGAAATGGGCCTCAAGGTGCTCGACTGGCAACACGACCAACTGCAACTGCACCTGCCCTTGCAGGCCAATATCAACCACAAGAGCACCATGTTCGGCGGCAGCCTCTACTGCGGCGCGGTGCTGGCGGGTTGGGGTTGGCTGCACCTAAAGCTGCGTGAAGCCGGGATTGAAGACGGGCATATCGTGATTCAGGAAGGGCAGATCAGCTACCCACTGCCGGTGACGCAAGACGCGACAGCCATTTGCGCGGCGCCGCAGGAGAAGGTTTGGAAACGCTTTGTGGCGACCTACCAGCGCTATGGGCGGGCGCGATTGGCGCTGGAGACGTGGATAGTAAATGAGGGCAGCGAAGAGCACGCTGTCGTCTTTACCGGCCAGTACGTGCTGCACCGCTAGCAGCCACTCCATAAAACTAATGTGGGAGCTGGCTTGCCTGCGATAGCGGTGGATCAGCCAATACCTGTATGACTGACACTCCGCCATCGCGGGCAAGCCCGCTCCCACATTTTGCTCTGCAGTGATCTTAAGATCTGGCCAGGGTCAAAAGCCGTTCACGCCACGCAGCCTTGGCCGGCAACGCCAGAAAGAACGGGTTCAGCAACGATTCCCGCGCCGGGTAGCTGAACGGCTTACCATTCAACTCCAGCACTTCACCCCCCGCCCCTTCCAATACACCCTGGGCCGCTGCGGTATCCCACTGCGAGGTCGGCGCCAGGCGCGGATAACAATCGGCACTGCCCTCGGCTAATAAGCAAAACTTCAACGAGCTGCCGATATTCGCCAGTTTCAACTCGCCCAAGCCTTCACTGAGGCCATTGAGCAGGCGCTCCTGCTCAGGGCTGGTATGACGACGGCTGGCCACCACCGTAAAGGCCTCACCCGAGGCCGGGGCCTGGCGTACTTGAATCTGCTTGGGCGCTGCATTGACGTCCGAACGCCAAGCCCCCAGGCCCGCGCCGCCGAAGTAGCAGCGGCCAGTGGTCGGTATCGATACCACGCCGAACACCACGCGGCCCTGTTCGATCAAGGCAATATTGACGGTGAATTCTTCACTGCCAGAAATGAATTCCTTGGTGCCATCCAAAGGGTCCACCAACCACCAGCGCTGCCAACCGGCACGCACACTCTGATCGATATCGGCATCCTCTTCAGACAGCACTGGAATGCTTGGGTCCAGCGCGGTGAGGCCTGCGAGAATCAGATGGTGGGCAGCCAGGTCGGCAGCCGTCACGGGTGAATCGTCCGCCTTGGAGGTCACGGCTACGTCGGCACGCCAGTACGGCAGGATAGCCTCACCGGCCTGGCGCGCCAGCTCAATGACCGGGGCGATAAACGGGTGGCCTAAAAACAGTTCGCTCATGCGTTGAACGCTCCACGCTGGGTCAACAGGTCTCTGACCAGATACAACGCCGCCAGGGCGCGACCTTCGCTGAATTGCTCGTTTTGCGCCAACGCCGACAGCTCACGCAGGTTGACCCGGTCTACCCGCATCGGCTCGGGCTCATCACCCTCAAGGCGCTCTTCATAGAGATCGGTAGCCAGCACCACCTGAATTTTCTGGCTCATATAACCAGGCGACAATGACAGCTCGGTGATGTGCTCCAACTGCCGTGCGCCATAGCCGGCCTCTTCCTTGAGTTCGCGGTCTGCCGCCGCCAGCACGTCTTCGCCGGGCTCGATCAGGCCTTTGGGTAATGACAATTCATATTCGTCAGTGCCGCCGCAGTATTCTTCCACCAGCAATGCATGATCTTCATCGATCATCGCTACAATCATCACGGCGCCGTAGCCCGTGCCACGCCCGACAAGACGCTCGTAGGTGCGCTCAACGCCATTGGAAAAGCGCAATTGCACTTCCTCCACGCGGAACAAACGGCTACTGGCGACTATTTCGCGGGCGAGGACAGTGGGTTTCTGGCGCATAAACGGCTCCTTGGCGTGATCGGGTTACTATACCGTGGCTTTTCCGATTGTCTGTGTCGGATATCTTTACTTACATGAGACCCCACCATGCCCTCTCTGCCCTGGCACGCCATCGACACCGTCCTGCTGGACATGGACGGCACCCTGCTCGACCTGCATTACGACAACCACTTCTGGATGGAGCACCTGCCCCAGCGCTACGCCGAACTGCACGGTGTGAGCCAGGCCATGGCCGAAATGGAGCTGCAACCGCTGTTTGAGCGTAACGCGGGACAGTTGCAATGGTATTGCCTGGATTTCTGGAGCACTGAACTCAAGATCCCGGTGCGCGAACTCAAGCTGGAAACCGCCCACCTGATTGCCCTGCGCCCGGATGCCGATACGTTCCTGGCGGCGATCAAACAGGCCGGCAAGCGCGTGATCATGATCACCAACGCTCATCGTGATTCGCTGTCATTGAAGTTGGAACGCATTGAACTGGCGCCGTATTTCGAGCGCTTGATCAGCTCTCACGACTACGGTTTTCCCAAGGAAAACCCGCAATTCTGGCAAGCCTTGCAAGCGGATATCCAGTTTGACCCGGCCCGTAGCCTGTTTATAGATGACACCTTGCCGATCCTGCGCAGCGCCCGGGATTTCGGTGTAGGGCATTTACTGGCCGTGAAAGAGCCTGATAGCAAGAAAGGACCAAAGGACACTGCAGAATTTGCAGCCGTCGGGGATTATCGAGAACTCATTGCCGGGCTTATGTAGAAGCGAGCTTGCTCGCGAAAAACGTCAACGATAACGCGTGCTTCCTGGATAAACGCGGTGCCTGTGAGTTTTTCGCGAGCAAGCTCGCTCCTACAAAAGGGCGAGCTTGCTCATTTTATCCTGCGTATTACTCAGGAATGCGCAGTGTCTGGCCTGGGTAGATCTTGTCCGGGTGCGACAACAGTGGCTTGTTAGCCTCGAAGATCTTGTTGTACTTATTCGCGTCGCCATAAACCGTTTTAGAGATTGCGCTCAGGGTGTCGCCGCTTTTCACTACAACAAAACGCGAAGCCACAACCACTGGACCGGATACTGTGATCTGGTCATCCACACTGGCCACGCCAGCAATGTTGCCCAGCGCCAAAAGGATCTTTTCTTTCTCTTCCTGCGTGGCCACTTCACCGGTCACTGTGACCTTGTCGCCATCCACCGTGGTTTGCACGTTTGGATTACCCAGGCCCACCTTGCTCACATGCTCCTTCAACTGCTCACTGGCGTTCGCATTACCCGGCGTCAACAGGTCGACAATCTTTTCGCCGGCTTCTTTGATAAAGCTAAAAATACTCATGGTGCGCTCTCCTTGGGATTTAATTTCCAGATGCCCAAGACTAGACCAGTCCTGCCGACTTGGGTTCCAGACTGGCTAAAGACTCAAAAGTATCTCAATCGCCCCTGCCTGGAATAAGCCCGACGAAAACGCCGGTGAACCTTGATCGACGCCCTCTATCAATAGATCAATACTGGCGATTAGACGCGACCCTTTGTCGCGCCTAGTCTAAACACTGATCAATCCGCCGGTGGTACTGCCCCATGAACGCCAAGCGCCCTCACTGCGCGGCGCCCGCTCTCGAAACGACTGCGCCCGTCGCCAGCCAGAGCTATCACTATTGCAATCTTGAACACACAGAAGTGGCCAGCACTGCGCTGGCCGAAGAAGTGGCGTTGGCGATTGCCTATAACGATATCAGCCAGGCGGTAATGCTGGTGACGCCTACGGACCTGGAAGACTTCATTGTAGGTTTCAGCCTCGGTAGCGGCATTATCACCGACGTTAACGACATTTATGACCTGAAAATCAGCGGTTCAGGCGCAGCCCAGTACGCTCAGGTACAGGTTTCCAGCCGCGCGTTCTGGAACCTCAAGCAGCAACGCCGCCAATTGGCGGGCACCAGCGGCTGTGGCCTGTGTGGCGTGGAAGCGGTAGAGCAAGCATTGCCCGACCTACAGGTGCTGCCCGGCGCGCCCTTGCCGCCGGCGCAGTGGCTCGATGGCTTGCGCCAACGTATCAGCGCATTCCAACCCCTGGGCCAGCACAGCGGCGCCGTGCATGCGGCGGTGTTTATGAACAGCCAGGGCGAATTGCTGATGGGTCGCGAAGACATCGGTCGGCATAACGCTCTGGATAAATTGATTGGCGCATTGATCCGCCAAAAGATTCCGACCGACGGCGGCCTGGCGATTGTTACCAGCCGCTGCAGCCTCGAATTGATTCAGAAAGTTTTGCGCGCCGGCATCCAGACCCTGGTCAGCCTGTCGTCGCCCACCGGCCTGGCCCTGCAATGGGCGCGCCGGCACAACCTCAACCTCATCCACCTGCCGCAAAAAAGCGCGCCACGGGTCTATAGCCCTGCGATGGAGCACCAGCCATGAGCCTTCACCACCAAGCCGACCAGACCCCAACCCCACGCTATAAGCCCTACAAAGGCCCAGCCGGTGGCTGGGGCGCCCTGATCAGCGTGGCGCAAGCCTGGCTGACCAGCGACAACGCCCTGAAAAACCTGCGCATGATGCTCAAGACCAACCAGAACGGCGGCTTCGACTGCCCGGGCTGCGCCTGGGGCGACTCGCCGGAAAGCGGCATGGTCAAGTTCTGCGAAAACGGCGCCAAGGCAGTCAACTGGGAAGCCACCAAGCGCCGCGTCGATGCGGCCTTCTTCGCCAAGCACAGCGTCACAGCGTTGCTGGAGCAAAGCGACTATTGGCTGGAATACCAGGGCCGCCTGACCGAGCCGATGCGCTATGACGCCCAGACCGATCGCTACGCGCCCATCAGTTGGGAAGCCGCCTTCGACCTGGTCGGCAAGCACCTCAACGCATTGCCCAGCCCGAATATGGCCGAGTTCTACACCTCGGGCCGTGCCAGCAACGAAGCCGCCTACCTGTACCAGCTGTTTGTACGCGCCTATGGCACCAACAACTTCCCGGACTGCTCGAACATGTGCCACGAAGCCAGCGGCGTAGCCCTGGCGCAGAGCGTGGGCGTGGGCAAAGGCACCGTGACCTTTGATGACTTCGAGCATGCCGATGCCATTTTCGTCTGGGGCCAGAACCCCGGCACCAACCACCCGCGCATGCTTGAACCGCTGCGCGAAGCAGTGAAGCGCGGCGCCCAGGTGGTGTGTATCAACCCACTCAAAGAGCGTGGCCTGGAGCGCTTCCAGCACCCGCAGCATCCGCTGGAAATGCTCACCAACGGTGACAAGCCTACCAACACCGCCTACTTCCGCCCGGCGCTGGGTGGCGATATGGCTATCTTGCGCGGCATGGCCAAATTCCTGCTGCTGTGGGAACGCCAAGCCCTGGCCGAAGGCAAGGAAGCAGTGTTCGACCACGACTTCCTCAATGAACACACTGCCAACGTCCTGGAATACCTGGGCCAGATCGACGACACCTCGTGGGAGGAGATCGTCGAACAGTCCGGCCTGACCCTGGTGGAGATCGAGCAAGCGGCGCGCATGTACGCCAAAGGCAAGAATGTGATCATGTGCTGGGCAATGGGGATTACCCAGCACCGCCACTCGGTGCCGACCATCCAGGAAATCGCCAACCTGATGCTGCTACGCGGCAATATTGGCCGCCCAGGCGCCGGGCTGTGCCCGGTGCGTGGCCACAGTAACGTGCAGGGCGACCGCACCATGGGCATCAACGAACGCCCACCGGTGGTGTTTCTCGACGCACTGGAGCGTCGTTTCCAGTTCCAGGTGCCGCGCGACAATGGCCATAACGTGGTGGAAGCGATTCATGCCATGCTTGAAGGCCGCTCCAAAGTCTTTATCGGCCTGGGCGGCAACTTTGCCCAAGCCACGCCAGACAGCACGCGCACCTTTGAAGCGCTGCGCAATTGCGACCTGACCGTGCAGATCAGCACCAAGCTCAACCGCAGCCACCTGATGCACGGTAAAGATGCGTTGATCCTGCCGTGCCTGGGCCGCACCGACATCGACATCCAGGCCGACGGCCCGCAAGCGGTGACGGTGGAAGACTCGTTCAGCATGGTCCACGGCTCCAACGGCCAACTGCAACCGCTGTCGAAACTGATGAAGTCCGAGCCGGCGATCCTGGCAGGCATTGCTGCCGCCACCCTGGGCAGCACGCCCGTGGATTGGAACTGGCTGGTGGCTGACTACGGGCGCATCCGCGACCTGATCGCCGACACCATCCCAGGCTTCAAGGACTTCAACGAGAAGATCAAACATCCAGGTGGCTTTTACCTGGGCAACTCCGCCGGCGCACGCCGCTGGAACACACCGTCGGGCCGCGCCAACTTCCGTCCGAACATCTTGCCCAAAGACCTGATCCACGAACGCACCCACGCCACGGGCCGGGTGCCGGACCTGATCATGCAGTCGATGCGCTCCCATGATCAGTACAACACCACCATCTATGGCCTGGACGACCGTTATCGCGGGGTCAAAGGCCAGCGGGATGTGCTGTTCGTCAACGAAGCCGACATCATCCGCCTGGGCTTCAAGCCGGGGCAGAAGGCAGACATCGTGTCGCTGTGGGAGGACGGTCGTGAGCGCCGCGTGAAGGGCTTTACGCTGCTGGCATTTGATATTCCGGCGGGGCAGGCGGCGGCTTACTATCCGGAGGTGAACCCACTGGTACCGCTGGAAAGCACTGGCGACGGGAGCCATACGCCAACGTCTAAGTTTGTTGCGATTCGCTTGGAAGCGGCGAGTGACAGTGGGTTGATCATGGCGCGCTCGGCCTGACTTGATCCGAGATATGTGTTGCTTGAACTACCGCTTTCGCGAGCAAGCCCGCTCCCACATTTGAAATGCATTCCAAGTGTGGGAGCGGGCTTGCCCGCGAAGAGGCCAGCACAAGCACCGCACATTCTGCAGCCACAAAAAAAGGCCGCTTTTGCATAAAAGCTGCCCTTCCGAAGTAACTAAAGACCTGCAAAAACGACTTAAGTTCCCTATACAAAACAGTAACTTAGCAAATTGTATACAACCTCTGCCGCCGGTCGGATTTCGATTGTCAGCGGCTCGATACAACCTCAGGATCGCGCCGTCATCCCTTGAGGTTTCCCTGAATGAAGTTCTCCTCGATTCTCTTGTTGTCCCTTGGCCTGGTCAGTGGCGCAGCCATGGCAGGCGGCACCACCGAAGCCGGTGTAGGCGGCGCATTGGGTGGGGTTCTAGGTTCCGTTGTCGGCCAGCAGCTGGGCGGCAACACCGGTTCGACCATCGGCGCGGCCCTGGGCGGCGCTGGCGGTAGCGCGGTCGGCGCAGACAAGCGTAGCCGTGGCGAAGCAGCCATTGGTGGCGCACTGGGCGCAGCCGGCGGCAACGTCTTGGGTCGCAGCGTCGGCGGCAGTACCGGTGCATTGGTCGGCTCAGCAGCCGGCGGTGGCGCCGGCGGCGCGCTGGGCAACTACATGGGTAACGAAAGTGATCGCGACAGCCGCCATTACCGCGATCGCGACCGTGACGATCGTCGCTACTACCGCGATGGCCACCCAGGCCGCGGCCATGCCTATGGGCATCGCAAGAACAAGCATCGTTATCGCGACTGATCAATACGCGCTCTGACGAACACATCCAGTGTGGGAGCCGGGCTTGCCCGCGATCGCAGTGAATCAGGTTTAGAGGTATTGCCTGATACTGCGCCATCGCGGGCAAGCCCGGCTCCCACATTTGGCATGGGTTGCTTGCAGGTGCCCTCAAACCACCAAGCGCTGCATCGCCTCGCGCAACATCCCCGGAATCGGCACTGGCTGGTTCGACGCTCGGTCCACAAACACATGGACAAAGCGCCCCGCGGCACACGCCTCCTGCTCGCCCGCCTTGAATACCGCCAGCTCATACTGCACCGAGCTATTGCCCAGCTTGCCTACCCGCAGGCCGATTTCAATGCGCTCAGGGAAAGCAATCGAGGCGAAGTAATCGCAGGCCGAACTCACCACAAACCCCACCACCTCACCGTCATGAATATCCAGCCCGCCCTGTTCGATCAGGTAGGTATTAACGGCTGTGTCGAAGAAGCTGTAGTAGGTGACGTTATTCACATGGCCGTAGGCATCGTTGTCGTGCCAACGCGTGGTGATCGGCTGGAAGTGGCGGTAATCGTCGCGCACAGGCGTTGAGTCAGGCATCGGCAAGTCTCGTCAAAGTTGATCCAATTGAGCATGGGCCCAGTCGCGCACCTCGGCGTAGGGGTAATCTTCCAGCGCAGCAAAACCCGGAATGCCTCGCGCCTTCAACTTGGTAAACAACGGTACGCTGATACCGCCAAGAAAACGCGTCAGACGCTCCGCATTCGGCAAGTCCCCCGTGTGCTCATGATGCCTGTGGATAAAATCACCGCACAGCCCCATGAAGTTTTTATCCACAAGCGACGGCAGGCTCGGCGGTGCCGGCAGATGGGCAACCTGGCCGTGGCACACCGAACAATGCCCGCAACGCTGGGGCGCATTTTCATCACCAAAGTAGCGCGCCAGGCGTTGCCCTAGGCAGTGCTCGGTGGCAAACAGGTCGAGCATGGCGTGAATTCGCGCGACCTCCGTCACCTCATGCTGCTTGAAGCCTGTGTATAACTCGGCGCTCAACAGCTGCGGGTCGAAATCGGTGTCGAGCAAACTGTAGACCTCAGTCATCTGCTTGCTTTCGAGTTCGATCAGGCCCTGCTCCTGAAAATAATCCAGCGCCTTCACCACCCGGCTACGTTCGGCATTGTGCTGTTGATAAAGCGCATCGAAATCCACCGTCGCCCAGGTTTTAGCGCGCTTGCATACCTGGATGATCGCCGCAACAAACTGCTGCCGTTCGCCAGAAAAGCGCGCCAGCAAGGCCTCGGGCTCGATCAGGTATTTGAAACGGTATTCCGCATAAAACGCATAGCGCGGCGCGATCACGCCCTTGAGTTCCAACTGCACCAGGAGCGTCTTGAGCGGCAGCTCGCGAATATTGCTGTGGTCCGACAGCGACCTGAGCAGGAACTCCCACTGGCCTTCGCTACGCGCCGCCTGCAACTCCTCGAGTACACGACGAATGCCTTCCTGCTCCGGCGTGTCACCGTACACGAAGTTTTCCAGCACATTGAGGCTGTCGCGATTGGCCAACACCAGGCAATCCGATGGCTGCCCGTCACGCCCTGCGCGGCCGATCTCCTGGCTGTAGTTCTCGATGGACTTGGGCAAGTCGAAGTGCACGACATTGCGGATGTCACTCTTGTCGATGCCCATGCCAAACGCGATGGTTGCGACAATGCAATTGGAGCGCCCGCCCATGAAACGCTGCTGGATGCCTTCGCGCTTTTCGTGGGGCAGCCCCGCGTGATAAGCCTCGGCCTGAATACCGTGGCGGTTCAGATGCTCGGCAATCTGCTCGGCGGTTTTCTGCAAGGTGACGTAGACGATACTCGGCTGGTTGGCCCGCGCTTTCATCCACTCCACCAGCCTGCGGCGTTTGTCGTGGCCGCTGACCGGTTCCACCAGCAGGTTGAGGTTGGAGCGATAGAAGCCCGTGGTCACTACATCTTCGGCAGCAATGGCGAACTTGGCCTGCATGTCGGCGATCACCTTGGGCGTGGCCGTGGCCGTCAGCAATAGCGCCTGCGGGATGTTGAACAGGCGCTGGTAGTCCGGCAGTTTCAAATAATCCGGGCGGAAGTTGTGGCCCCATTCGGAAATACAGTGCGCCTCGTCCACCACCAGCAACGAGATCTGCACGCTGTTCAGGAAATTACGGAAACGCTCGTTCTTCAAACGCTCCACGGAAATCATCAGGATCTTGAGCTCGCCCGATCGCGCACGGGCCATGACATCATTGGCCTCATCACGGCTCTGGGCCGAATCGATACTGCCCGCCGAAATGCCATGGCGCTGCAGGAAACCCAACTGGTCCTGCATCAATGCCAGCAACGGCGACACCACCAGCGTCAGGTGCGGCAGCAACACGGCCGACAGCTGGTAACACAAGGATTTGCCCGACCCCGTAGGGAAAATGGCGGCGGCAGAACGCCCAGCCAGCACGGCGCTGACCGTCTCTTCCTGGCCCAAGCGAAAGTGTGGGTAACCAAAGACCTGCTGGAGGGTGTCGTGCATAAGGCTGTCACTCCATTGACCGCTGAACGTGGCTTAAAAACGTAGCCCAGTAAGTTCGGCGAATCGAGAAAGGTCGCAAGGAAAAAAGAGACAGGATGATACACAGGCAAAGGATGGCCCTGGGCCGGAGAGGAGGATTCCGAAAATTTACACTGAATTAAGATCGTCGACGGGATTCTATACAGGTTACGACGTGGTTTTTATCCTGCCTTCGCCCTGACGCATTGCGCTACAATCAAGCCTTGCTTTCCAAGAGGACGCAGCGATGAGCGAACTGACGTTTGAGCAAAAACAGGATCACTATCACAAGATCCGCCGTTCCAATTACCTGGCCAGCCTGCGCCTGGAAGGGTTCGATACCCAACCGACCGACGTCGACAAACCCCTGCCGACACGCGAAGCCGTTCTTGCCAAGTACCGCAACACCTCACGCTGATGCTCGACAAATACGGGGTGGGCCAGGACCCGTACTGCTATCCCGGTAGCAGCATCCTGCGCAACCGCCTCGATTTGCTCGATGAAGCACGCCTGCACCAGGCCGAGCGGGAATTATCCGAAATCGCCGTAGGCAACCTTCCACTCTTTCCGCCGCCCTACGACCTTGATCGTCTGCAACACATTCACCGCATCCTGTTCGGTGACATTTATGACTGGGCCGGCGAACTGCGCAGCGTCAACATCCAGAAAGGCGACACGCTGTTTTGCACCCCAGAGCGTATTCCACCAGAGGCGGCGAAAATCGTCCGGCATATGCAAGACGCCAATTGGTATGTTGGTGCGACTCAGGCTGACCTTGTGCGTCAAATCGCTGAAGCTTATGGCGACCTGAATGTCATTCATCCCTTCCGCGAGGGAAATGGCCGGGCGCAGCGGATCCTGTTTGAACAGATCATCGTGAATGCGGGGTTTTCGGTGAATTGGTGGCTGGTAAAACATGCGGCCTGGATACCCGCGAATATTGATGCAGTGGCGTGTGACTATCGGGGATTGGAAGCGATTTTTGAGCGTTGTATCAGCAAGCCTCTCAGTGTCTGATCGAACCGCGAACGATTAAACCATCTGTTTATTGCCCGAGAACAAACTCACTTCTAAGGTTGGGCTCGTCGCTGCCAATTCAGCGACCGGGCTTGGTCACCCGAAAAACAGCAGAGACAACGTGCCAGCTCTTCTGGCGTATTTCTTTGAATCTGTATTGGAACACTGTGATGACAAAGCCGAACCTTCCCACCAATCGCTATCGTCAGTTACGCACTAACTTCACCGACACCCACCCTCTTCTCATAGACACCGAAGCCAAAGCCGAAGACATCCAATCCGCCGCCCACCAGCGTATCCGCGCCGCCAGCGACTTATTGGAAACCTTCTCTTGCCTGACCTTCGAACACGCCGACCTCAAAGACATATCCCACATCATCAATGCGCTGTACCTGCTCGTTCAGGACGGCTGTGATTTGCTGGAAGCTACGCAACACGTACAACTGCAACCAGCGACCGACCAGCCACCACACAGCAATCCGCTACACAGCTAAACCTGTGGGAGCTGGCTTGCCTGCGATGGCGGCGTATCAGGCTATACCGCCATCGCGGGCAAGCCCTAATACTCGTAGGAGCGAGTTTGCTCGCGAAAAACTACCAAGCACCGCGTTTATCCAGGAAGCACGCGTTACCGTTGACGTTTTTCGCGAGCAAGCTCGCTCCTACAAAAAGCCGGCGCCCACATTTGCTCGGTTCAGCCGGCAGAATCGGTATCAAGTCATAAAATGCAGGAAGGCATTGTAAGAAACCAAAAAACGGCGCGTCGTCCGTTTCCCAAACTGCCTCAAACAGTGTCTCGCCCCTCTACAGAAAAGCCCTTTGCCTGGACGACACTAGCCCCTTCTCCCAACGCGCTCGGCATAATTTTGTGACCATCGAAAGGACTCAACACATCAGCCACTATGGCATCACCTTCGCAGTGATTCGCCTTGGTACTGGTAAACCGGGATTGCCAGGTGGCTGGTGCTATGAATGAATGAATACATTCAGTGGATCAATTTGCTGCTCTTCTTAATACTGGCCGCTGTCATTGATAGAACAATAAGGTTGCCCCTACTCAGAAAATGGCTCGGGCTCTGCCTATTGATAACCGGTCCAACACTTCTGTTGTATGCCACGTCCTGGATCATAGGGGCACAGCTTGAAAGTCTGCCGATAGTCGCCTTTGTGACAGGCATCGGGTTGCTGAGCACCTCGAATATCTATCGCAGGGTAAAAAACACTCACCCCTTGATGATTGCCCCCACCATGAACCTTTCTCCCAACTTCCCCGAAGACCCTGTCATGCAGCAACTTATGCAATTGCTGCATGAAGAAATCGACTTGCCAAAACACAAGACCATTAGCCTGCATACCTCACTGAACTTCGACCTCGGGTGCGATGGCGTTGAGGCCAAGCAATTTATGGAGGCGCTGGAACAGGATTTCGGGGTCGACCTGGGTGACTACGATGCCTATCGTTACTTCCAGCCGCCGGTGTTCGACGTGTTCCTGAAGCGTCGCGCCAAGGGCCGTGGCGACAAGATTCCGTTGACCATCGGCATGCTCTACCTGGCGATCAAGAACCATAGCTGGGACACGCAAACGCTGGAAAACCTGAGCTGACTCCAATGAAGATTTTTTTGTAGGAGCGAGCTTGCTCGCGAAAAACTCACAGGCGCCGCGTTTATTCAGGAAGCACGCGTTATCGTTGACGTTTTTCGCGAGCAAGCTCGCTCCTACAGTATTAGGGCAAGCCCCTCCCACATTGGATCTGCGCTAATCTGGCGAGCCGTGTAAATAACAAGGACTGTCAATGGACGTAACAATGGGCCTGCTGGCCGCCCTGCTATGGGGTGGCACGGACTTTCTGGTGGGCCTCAACGCCCGCGCCGTTGGCGTTAAACGCGCGGTGTATTTCGGCCAAGCCCTCGGCTTTTTGATCATGACCTTCCTGCTGGTCATTTTCCCGGCCTTCCTTTTCAAATCCCTTGATGCGCCATTCAGCGTCTGGCTCCTGGGCATCGCAGCCGCTCTGCTGACAGTGTCCGGCGCCCTTGCGCTGTCCAAAGCCTTTGCCTTGGGCAAAGCGGCCATCGTCGCGCCGCTGGTGACGTCCTATGGAGTGGTGACCACCCTGCTCTCCTGGGCCAGCGGTGAGCACATCAGCCTGGTACAACTGGGTTGCATCGCTTTGTGCGTGATCGGCGTTGTGCTGTCCAGCATTCACAAGGACAACGGTACGCCCCACAACAACCCGCGCCTGTCGATTGCCTACGCCATGTTCGCCGCAGCCTTGTATGGCACCAGTTTCTGGCTGCAAGGCCGCTACACACTGCCGGCGTTGGGGCCGATCAGCATGTTGTGGCTCGGCTACCTGGTGGGCCTGTGCGTGCTGGTGGTGATGGTGCTGAAGATCAAGGATGGCCTGAAGATCCCGCCGCTGAAAAACTGCGCGACGTTGACCGGGGCGAGCTTGATGAATCTCGGCGGGTTCTCGGCATTTTCGTGGGGCGCGATGGCCGGCTCGGTGTCGGTGGTGACCGTGATCAGTACGCTGTCGGGAGGCATTGCGGCGATTCTGGGGTTCGTGTTTTTCAAGGAACGATTGTCAGCGGTGCAGGTGGCAGGCGTCGTGCTGGTGCTGGTCGGTGCAGTGGTACTGCACATCGCCGACTAATCGTTCGCGCATAAAAAAGCCGCCTACTTAAGAGGCGGCTTTTTTACAACCAGCGAATCTTACAACTTAGGACCCGCCGCCTTGATCGCATCGCTGACTTCAAACTTCTTGAAGTTTTCGATGAACAGGCCAGCCAGCGCCTTCGCGGCTTCGTCGTAGGCAGCCTTGTCAGCCCAGGTGTTGCGTGGGTTCAACAGGCCGGTTTCAACGCCCGGTACGGCCAATGGCACGTCGAGGTTGATGGTGTCCAGGTGTTCGGTTTGCGCACCGATCAACGCGCCGCTCTGGATCGCTGCAATCACGCCGCGAGTGGTCGGGATGTTGAAGCGTTTACCAACGCCGTAGCCGCCGCCGGTCCAGCCAGTGTTGACCAGGTAGACCTTGGAGCCGAAACCACGGATGCGCTTGATCAGAAGCTCTGCGTACTCACCGGCCGGGCGTGGGAAGAACGGCGCGCCGAAGCAGGTGGAGAACGTCGACTTGATGCCGCTGCCCGAACCCATTTCGGTCGAACCCACCAGAGCGGTGTAGCCGGACAGGAAGTGGTAGGCCGCTTGTTCTTCGCTGAGGATCGACACAGGCGGCAGTACGCCGGTCAGGTCGCAGGTCAGGAAGATCACCGCGTTTGGCTCGCCGCCCAGGTTCTTCTCGGAACGCTTGGCAACGTGCTCCAGCGGGTAGGCGGCACGGCTGTTCTGGGTCAGGCTGACGTCGGCGTAGTCGGCGTGCTTGGCCTCGTCGATCACGACGTTTTCCAGCACTGCGCCATGCTTGATGGCTTTCCAGATAACCGGCTCGTTCTTCTCGGACAGGTCGATGCACTTGGCGTAGCAACCGCCTTCGATGTTGAACACCACGCCTTCGCCCCAGCCGTGCTCGTCGTCACCGATCAGGTAACGGCTTTCGTCGGCCGACAGGGTGGTCTTGCCAGTGCCGGACAGGCCGAAGAACAGGGTCACGTCGCCTGCTTCGCCGATGTTGGCGGCGCAGTGCATTGGCAGCACGTCGGCAGCCGGCAGCAGGAAGTTCTGCACCGAGAACATGGCTTTTTTCATTTCACCGGCGTAACGCATGCCGGCAATCAGTACTTTTTTCTGGGCGAAGTTGAGGATCACGCAACCGTCGGAGTTGGTGCCGTCACGCTCTGGCACGCACTCGAAGTTGGCCACGTTGAGCACTTGCCACTCTTCACGACCGGCCGGGTTGTACTGGGCCGGGTTGATGAACAGGCAACGACCGAACAGGTTCTGCCAGGCAGTCTGGGTGGTCATTTTCACGGCCAGGTAGTGGTCTTCTGCAGCCCCTACGTGAACATGGGAAACGAAATGCTCTTGCGCGTTGTTGAAGGCCTCGACGCGAGCCCACAGGGCATCGAACTTGTCGGCCGGGAACTTGCGGTTGATCGGGCCCCAGGCAATGGCGTCCTGGGTGGAAGGCTCTTCAACGATGAAACGGTCAACCGGCGAACGACCGGTGCGGTGACCGGTTTCTACGACCAGCGCGCCAGTATCGGCAAGCACGCCTTCACCGCGCTGCAGGGCTTCTTTGACCAGATCGTCAACACTCAGATCGGTGTATACGGCGTTATTGGCTTGCGTCATGAGGTTCCCCGTCGGCCTATGGCCGAGTGCTCCAAACGTTTTGTAGTAGAAAGTTGCGCACTACTACCGCGAAAAAAGTGGGCCGGATTATGCCAGAAAAGCCCAAAAAGAGTAGGGCCCTCCCGTCAGAACACCTCTAATCCGGCGTTTGTCAGGTGATTTACCTGTGCTTAAACGTTTTAGTGGCGGGTGTCGGAAGGGGTGTCGCTGCCTGCGCCAGCGAACAATTGCGCTACATCAGCCGCATCGAACAGGTAGCGCTGGTTGCAGAACTGGCAGTCGATCTCGATATGGCCGCCATGTTCCACCACCAGATTTTGCGCATCTTCCAGGCCCAGACTGACCAGCGCGTTGCCGGAACGCTCGCGCGAGCAGCTGCAATTGAAGCGCAGGCCTTGTGCGTCGAACAGGCGCACGGCTTCTTCGTGGTAGAGGCGGTGCAGGATGGTTTCGTTGTCCAGGCCCAGCAGTTCTTCGGCCTTCAAGGTGTCGGCCAGGGCGATGATATGCCGCCAGCTTTCGGCACGGTCATCCTCATCCTTGATGCGATCGGCCGGCAGTTGTTGCACCAGCAAACCGCGAGCGCGCTTGCCGTCGGCGTTAAGCCAGAACTTGGTGCCCACTTGCTGGGACATGACGAAGTAGTTGGTGAAGCATTCCGACAGGGTCTGGCCGTCGAGGTCGACAATACCCTGGTAGCGCTGGCCTTCGGTCGGGTCGACAGTCAGTGCCAGGACGCCGTTGGGCATCAGGTCGGCCAGGGTAGCGTCTGCAGCAATCTGGTCAGCGTCATAGCGAGCCAGGCCACGGATCTCGCGCTCGCTGGAGCACTCGATCATCAACATGGGCACCGGCCCTTCGGAACGAGCCTGCAAGATCAGCAAACCGTCGAACTTCATGGTGCCCACCAGCAGCGCCGCGGCGGCCATCAACTCGCCGAGCAATTGCGCGACCGGCTCCGGATAGGCGTGTTTAGCAAGGACTTCGGCATAGCTGAGCTCCAACGAAACCATCTCGCCGCGGGCATCGCTCTCATCGAAGATGAAGCGTTGGGTGAAGTCGGTATCCGGTAGATCAGTCATAGGTCTGGGTATCTGAAGTGATGACAAAATGATTACAAGGTTTATAAAATTAAACGCTTTAGCACCATCTTGGTGCGCCTGCTCCTGAATTCAAGGAGCGCAATAGAGCGATGAGGGACAGTTTATGAACAATCCGGGTTTGTTCCAAGCCAACTGGAACCTCCGGCGATGGGCTCTTTGCAATCTACTCGCTATCGGGCTGCTGTGTTTTTGGCTGTGGCCCACGGGCCAGATGCTCTGTGTGATTTTCGACGAGTGGCTGTTTCACCTGCTCAATGGCCCATTGGCCACGAACTCGACCTGGTTGCATGTATGGGCCGTGGCGAGCCTGCGACCGTTTGATGCAGTGGTCGGCGTGATTTTGCTGGCGCTGCTGATTCGCGGCGACTGGGTGTTCAAGGCCGTGCAGGTGCGCCAGGCGTTTTTTGGCTTCCTCGGCATCCTGCTGCTGTTGCTGTTTATCCGCATGCTGTTCTCCAAACTCGCGGCGCACATGGGCTGGCAGCACAGTAGCCCGTCGATGGTCATCAGCGGCGCGATTCAAATGAGCGACTTTTTCCCAGGGCTGGAGAAAACCTGGGAGCTGAAGGACCGCTCGAGCCAGAGCTTCCCCGGCGACCATGCTTCGGTGCTGTTGATCTGGGCGATGTTCATGAGCGTGTTCGCCCGGCGCATCGGCCAGGTGCTGGTGATCTGGGGCCTGGCGCTGCTGTTCATGATGCCGAGGCTGGTGGCCGGCGCGCACTGGGGCCAGGATGATTACATCGGCGGCGTACTGCTGGCGCTGTTGGCGTTGGGGTGGGGGTATTACACGCCGTTTGCGGCGAAGGTATCGGGCACTTTGTTGCGCATGACGGCGCCGCTTTTCGGGCTACTGAGCAAGTTGCCGGTTATTGGGCGGTTGAATGTCATACGCAAAACTGCGTAACCCCCCGCGGCTAAAAGTGGGAGCGGGCTTGCTCGCTCCCACATTTGATCGAGTTTGCATGGGCGACTCGTGTAATCAGTCGTCATTGCCGCTGCCGCGAAACTTGAACAGATCGCGGCGCTGCTTCTTGCTTGGCTTGCCATCGGTGGTCAAGCCTGAAGCGCCCGCCTTGCGCATGGCCGCAGCGTTCTCACGCTTGGCAATGCTGGCTTCGGTTTCCGCATACAGCGCCTGCGCTTCGGGCGCGCCGCGGCGCACAATGGAAAGCGCCTGTACCACGATGGTTTTTTCATCAAACCCTGTACGAATCTGAAACTCGTCGCCGACGCGCGGCTCCTTGCCCGGCTTGCAGCGCTCGCCGCGATGATGCACCTTGCCGCTCTCTATAGCCGCCTTGGCCAGGGCGCGGGTCTTGTAGAACCGGGCTGCCCACAACCACTTGTCCAACCGGACCTTCTCTTGCTCTTCCTGCTTTTGAGCCACTTGAATTCCTCGCTCTGAAAAATGTCGCAACTTTACCGTTGAATCCCTTCGACGCATAAACCCCCAGGCTCACCTAAGATACGCCAGGTAGCACCCTGTTTTCGCGAGGATACGCCGTGACCGACTTTCCCGTTTCACTCACCTCGCCCAACCAGCGGTGCGTGGGCTGCCAGCAAAGCGAGCCGCTGGGGTTCGATTTTGCGTTTGCCTACCAGCCTATCGTAGACCTGCGTGACCATTCGATATTCGCCCACGAAGCCTTGGTGCGCGGTGTCCAGGGAGAGGGCGCGCTGTCGGTGCTGGCTCAGGTCAACGAAACCAATCGCTACCGCTTCGACCAGCGCTGCCGGACCAAAGCCATCGCCGGTGCCGCTGCCTTGGGCATGCAGACTCACCTTTCCATCAACTTCATGCCCAATGCCGTATATCGCCCGGAGCTGTGTATCCGCAGCACGCTGGAGGCCGCCCGGGCGCACAATTTCCCGCTGGACCGGCTGATTTTCGAGACCCTGGAAAGCGAGCACGTAGATAACTATCGCCATTTGACGAATATTCTGCGTGAATACCGCGAATTCGGCTTCAAGACCGCCATCGACGACTTCGGTGCGGGCTATTCGGGGCTGAACCTGCTGGCCGATTTCCAACCTGATTTGATCAAGCTCGACATGGCGCTGATTCGCGATGTCGACCAGGATCGTGTCCGTCAGGTGATCGTCCGGGGGATTGTCACAATCTGTGAGCAGTTGGGGGTTACTGTCATCGCCGAGGGCATCGAAAGTGCCGGCGAGCGCGACTTCCTATCCGACTGCGGAATATTTCTGATGCAGGGTTTCTGGTTCGCCAAGCCTGCATTCAAAGCGTTGGCTGAGGTATCTCCTCAAGCCTGGGCAAATTGACCGGTTAACCCTATTGAAGACATTTGACCATTTGACCGTTGTAGGTCTGCGTGAGTGGGTGGCACTTCCCGACTTGGGAGTGGCGGGCCTGCGCGCGAAGATCGACACCGGCGCCAGCACCTCAAGCCTGCACGCCACCGATATCGAGCCCTTTGAGCGCGACGGTGAAAAGTGGGTGCGATTTACCGCGCACCTGGGCAGCGTGGTGCAATTACGTCACCGGCGCTGTGAAGCGCCCCTGGTGACGATGAAAACCATCAAGAGCTCCAACGGCCATGCACAGGTGCGCTACGTGATCAGCACCACCCTAGCCCTGGGTGATCGGGTATGGCGGGTAGAGTTCACCCTCGCCTGTCGCAAAGCCATGCGTTACCGCCTGCTGCTGGGCTCCAAGGCACTGATTGACGGCCAGTTGGTGGTCAATCCGGGCCTCAAGTACGTTCAAGACAAGCCGGTGTTCCCGGTCTCCACTATTTCTGCCCCAGGTGCTGCATGAAGATCGCTGTGCTGTCGCGAAACCCGCGTCTGTATTCCACCCGCCGCCTGGTCGAGGCCGGCACTGAACGTGGCCATGAAATGGTGGTGATCGACACGTTGCGTGCCTACATGAACATCGCCAGCCACAAGCCGCAGATCCACTACCGGGGCAAGCCCCTGGAAGGCTTTGATGCGGTGATCCCGCGTATCGGCGCTTCGGTGACGTTCTATGGCTGCGCGGTATTGCGCCAGTTTGAAATGATGGGCGTGTTTCCGCTGAATGAATCCGTGGCCATTGCGCGCTCGCGGGACAAGCTACGCTCCCTGCAACTGCTGTCGCGCCGAGGCATTGGCCTGCCGGTCACCGGTTTTGCCCACTCCCCGGATGATATTCCCGACCTGATCGAGATGGTCAACGGCGCACCGCTGGTGATCAAGGTGCTCGAAGGCACCCAGGGCATCGGCGTGGTGCTGTGTGAAACAGCAACGGCAGCGGAGTCGGTGATTGAGGCGTTCATGGGCCTCAAGCAGAACATCATGGTGCAGGAATACATCAAGGAAGCGGGCGGCGCGGACATTCGCTGCTTCGTGGTGGGCGACAAGGTGATTGCGGCCATGAAGCGCCAGGCCAAGCCCGGTGAGTTCCGCTCCAACCTGCACCGTGGCGGCAGCGCCAGCCTGATCAAGATCACCCCGGAAGAACGCATGACCGCGCTGCGTGCGGCCAAGGTGATGGGGCTGAGCGTGGCGGGCGTGGACATCCTGCGCTCCAACCATGGCCCGCTGGTGATGGAAGTAAACTCATCGCCAGGCCTGGAAGGGATCGAAACCACCACCGGTAAGGATGTGGCGGGGATCATCATTCAGCATCTGGAGAAGAACGGCGGGCCGAATATGACTCGGACCAAGGGCAAGGGCTGAATACCCACACCTACCACCCATCACAAAACACCTGTGGGAGCTGGCTTGCCTGCGATAGCGGCCTGCCAGCCGGCGGCTATCTACCTGGCGCCCCTCGGTCCCAATGTGTGTGCGGGCTTGCTCGCGAAGGCGGCCTGACAATCGACACAGTTATACCGAGTACATATCCATTCCTGCGGTAACGGCCACTTAGGGTTCCGCTCTGACAGCGGCTCACTTTTGAAAAGCGCAAAAGTAAGCAAAACGCTCTTGCCCCACCACTCGGCACCTCGCCTAGGCTCGGTGTGCCCGTAATCCGCCAGTGATTTGGGGGGCCGCCGCCACGCGCCATCCATGGCGCGGGGCGGCTAAACCGGCATCCCTGCCGGTTTACCCCCCAAATCCCTGTCGAATTCCGGCCAGCGTGGTTTAACGGGGCGCCTAAGATCAAAAGCAGATCAAGATCAAGAGCGACTCGCTTCGCATCGTAGTTACCGTCGGCTGCTACAACGTACAAAATTGTGTAGATACCTATGCTGCGATAGCGGTAGCTCAGTCAACAACGACGTTGAATGTGCCGCCCTCTTCGCAGGCAAGCCAGCTCCCACATTTGCGTTCAGATTGCTTGTTAGACAGCGTCTCTAGGCAGCATCAACCCTAGCGGCAGCCGCACCCGCGCCTCCAACCCGCCGCCTTCGCGGTTGCGCAACTCAACATTGCCGCCATGCATCGACGCAATCCGCCGCACAATCGCCAACCCCAACCCCGTGCCCTTGCCACCTCGGGCTCGGTCGCCACGGGTGAAGGGGTTGAAGATACCTTCCAGTTCCGCCGGATCGATTCCAGTGCCACGGTCCATCACGCTCAGCACCACGTAAGGTGCGGCACTGTCGCCGGAGACGTACGCGGCCACTTCCACATCGGAACCGGCATGGTGCAAGGCGTTGCCAATCAAGTTGTTCAGCAGGCGCTTCATCGACACCCGGCGTAAGGCGAACGGCTGGATCGGCTCCAGGCGCGTGCGCACCTGTTCACCGTTCTGGTTATAGGGCGCAACCACTTCACGCACGAGGTCGGTGAGGTCGACCTCCTCGACCACCTCATCCCGCCCGTCACGGATGAACGCCAGGAACTGGTCCAGGATGGCGTCCATGTCTTCGATGTCGCGCACCATGTCATCGGTGAGGTCGGTATGGTCCCCCATCAACTCCAGGGACAAGCGTAATCGCGTCAAGGGTGTGCGCAAGTCATGAGACACCCCTGCCAGCATCAACTCGCGCTCGCGCCCAGCTTGTTCGACGTCTTCCGCCATTTGGTTGAACGCGCCGTACACCTCGGTCATCTCACTAGGGGTGTCGCTGACCGGCAGGCGCACACTGCGCCCCTGGCCCAGTTGGCGAGCGGCAAACACCAGGCGTTTGAGGGGTTGGTTGAGCTGGCGGACGAAAATCCACGCAGACGCCGTTGAGAGCAAGCCAATGGCCAGGAACCAACCCAACACGTTCCAGATTTTTTGCCCGCGCAGCGGGTGCGGATAAAGCGGAACCTTGATCCACGCATCCCCCAGGCTGGGCGCTCGCACCCACAGCGCAGGCGAAACATGCATACGCAGCCGCACCTCGGTGTCGGCGCCCAATTCGGCCTGCATCTGGCGCTGGTAAATCTCGCTGTAAGGCCAATGTTGCTCGCCTTCAGGCACACCGGCGCCGTCAACCCGGGTCAGGGTCGATGCCTTGGCTACTTTTTCGCGGTTCTCAGGGTCTACCGCCCAATAACCACGCAACGTCAGGGCGACGCCATGGCTGTACTGCCGGTCTACCAGCACGTCTTCGTTCATCAGCAGATAAACCAGCGTGAGTGCCTTGGAAAACAGAACGACAATAAGCACCAGCCAGAGGGTGCGGGAGAAGAAACTTTGTGGGAACCACAGCGGGGTTTTCATAGATGAAAGCTGCACACCTTGCAGGAACGAGCGGTGCTCGCAGAATTGCAGACGCCGGGCATCCCGTCGACCTTCATGGGGTCAGACGCCAGGATACCCGCCCCTGCAAATCATCGGTCACTTGGTTGCGGTGCCATCCGGCACAAACACATAACCCACACCCCACACGGTCTGGATATACCGCGGCTTGGACGGGTCTGGCTCGATCATCCGGCGCAGTCGGGAAATCTGCACATCAATGGAGCGCTCCAGGGCGTCCCATTCCCGGCCACGGGCCAGGTTCATCAGCTTGTCACGGGTCAGCGGTTGGCGAGCGTTCATCACCAAGGCCTTGAGCACTGCGAATTCACCTGTGGTGAGCATGTGCACTTCTTCACCGCGCTTGAGCTCACGGGTGGCCAGCGACAGTTCGTAGTCGCCAAAGGTGACGCTTTCGTCTTCGCTACCCGGTGCGCCCGGTACCGCCGGCGCCTGGCGACGCAACACGGCCTTGACCCGCGCCATCAGCTCATCGGGGTTGAACGGTTTGGCCAGGTAGTCATCAGCACCCAGTTCCAGGCCTTTGATACGGCTCAGCTCATCGCCCTTGGCGGTGAGCATGATGATCGGGATCTGGTTGTTCGCACCGCGCAGGCGCTTGCACGCGGTGAGGCCGTCTTCGCCGGGCAGCATCAGGTCGAGTACGACCAGGTTGAAGACTTCACGCCCTAACAGGCGATCCATCTGCTCGGTGTTCGGCACCGCGCGGGCACGATAGCCCTTGGAGTTGAAAAAACGCTCCAGCAGGCTGCTCAGCCCCGGATCGTCATCAACGATGAGAATTTTTTCGCCTTCAGCAGTTTGTGCGGTGCTGCTCATTGGATGCTCCTCTTATCTCGGCGCGCATTATGGCGTAGCTGCCGTTATACGCACCGTGTGCATTGTTAGCAGATTTTTCATCTACTGCCAGCGAACCCGCGCCCTACAACCTGCGGCGCAGTAGCCCCCAAGGGCAGAACGCTGGTTATAATGCGGCGCCTGCGTGCGGGGCAACGTCAGATCGTTACCGTTTGCTGCCGGGCTTTTTTTACCCGCTTGTCGTGAATTTTTCGATTTCGAGGGTCAATAGCCAGCCTCTTGACCCAGGCAGCGGCGCCAGTCGGGCCGCTCAACCAGCCTCGCCGTGCCTTGTTTAACGGGCCGGCGCGCTGATTTTAAGAATTTCAGGTGGTTTTATGGACAGCATCAACAGCCGCATCGCCGAGGAACTCGGCGTACGCCCACAACAGGTCGAAGCGGCCGTCGCTCTACTGGATGAGGGCTCCACGGTGCCTTTCATCGCCCGTTACCGAAAAGAAGTGACCGGCAGCCTCGACGATACCCAACTGCGTCACCTGGAAGAGCGCCTGCGCTACCTGCGAGAACTCGACGAGCGGCGTATCAGCATCCTCGCCAGCATCGAGGAACAGGGCAAGTTGACCCCGCAACTGGAACGCGACATCAAGCTCGCCGACACCAAGACCCGCCTCGAAGACCTTTACCTGCCGTACAAACAGAAACGTCGTACAAAGGGCCAGATCGCCCTGGAAGCCGGCCTGGGTGACTTGGCCGATGGCCTGTTCAACGACCCGTCGCTGACGCCAGAAGCCGAAGCCGCACGCTTTATCGATGCTGAAAAAGGCGTCGCCGACGTCAAGGCTGCCCTCGAAGGCGCCAAGTACATCCTGATGGAGCGCTTCGCCGAAAACGCCAGCCTCTTGGAAAAACTGCGTACCTACCTCAAGCAAGAAGCCATCCTCAGCGCCCGCGTCATCGCCGGTAAAGAGGAAGAAGGCGCCAAGTTCCGCGACTATTTCGAACACGACGAGCCGCTCAAAAGCATGCCGTCCCACCGCGCCCTGGCGATTTTCCGCGGCCGCAACGAAGGCATTCTCAGCTCCGCGTTGAAAGTCGGTGACGAGCTGCCGGGCACCATGCACCCGTGCGAAGGCATGATCGGTCAACAATTCGGTATCCAGAACCAGAACCGCCCGGCAGACAAGTGGCTTGGCGAAGTGGTGCGCTGGACCTGGAAGGTCAAGCTCTACACCCACCTGGAAACCGACCTGCTCGGCGAGTTGCGCGACGGCGCCGAAACCGAGGCGATCAACGTGTTCGCCCACAACCTGCACGACCTGCTGTTGGCCGCACCGGCCGGCCCGCGCGCCACCCTGGGCCTCGACCCGGGCCTGCGCACCGGTTGCAAGGTCGCGGTGGTCGATGCCACCGGCAAGCTGCTGGACCACGCCACCGTGTACCCGCACGTTCCGCACAACAAGTGGGACCAGACCCTGGCGATCCTGGCCGCCCTATGCGCCAAGCACGCGGTGGACCTGATCGCCATCGGCAACGGCACTGCCAGCCGCGAAACCGACAAGCTGGCCGCCGAACTGATCAAAAAATACCCAGCCATGAAAATGACCAAGGTCATGGTCTCCGAAGCAGGCGCTTCGGTGTACTCGGCGTCGGAGTTGGCCTCCAAGGAATTCCCAGACCTCGACGTGTCGATCCGTGGCGCGGTGTCCATCGCCCGTCGCCTGCAAGACCCGCTGGCCGAACTGGTGAAGATCGACCCTAAATCCATCGGCGTCGGCCAGTACCAGCACGACGTGTCGCAGCTGAAACTGGCACGCGGCCTGGATGCGGTGGTGGAAGACTGCGTAAACGCCGTGGGCGTGGATGTGAATACCGCCTCCGTGGCCCTGCTGGCGCGGATCTCCGGCCTCAACGCCACCCTGGCGCAGAACATCGTCAGCCATCGCGACGAAAACGGCGCGTTCAAAACCCGCGCCGCGCTGAAAAAAGTCGCACGCCTGGGTGAAAAAACCTTTGAACAGGCTGCTGGTTTCCTACGCGTAATGAACGGCGACAACCCGCTGGACGCCTCTGCGGTTCACCCGGAAGCCTACCCGTTGGTGCAACGCATTGCCGCCGAGACCGACCGCGATATCCGTTCGTTGATTGGCGATGCCGCGTTCCTCAAGCGTCTGGATCCGAAGAAGTACACCGACGAAACCTTCGGTGTGCCGACCATCACCGACATCCTGCAAGAGCTGGAGAAACCGGGTCGCGACCCGCGCCCCGAGTTCAAGACCGCCGAGTTCCAGGACGGCGTCGAAGACCTCAAGGACCTGCAACCGGGCATGATCCTCGAAGGCGTGGTAACCAACGTGACCAACTTCGGCGCATTCGTGGACATCGGTGTGCATCAGGACGGTTTGGTGCATATCTCCGCGCTTTCGGAGAAGTTCATCAAAGACCCTCGCGAGGCGGTGAAAGCCGGTGACGTGGTCAAGGTCAAGGTCATGGAAGTGGACATCCCGCGTAAACGCGTGGGCCTGTCGATGCGCATGAGCGACACCCCCGGCGAGAAAATCGACGGTGCCCGTGGCGCTCGCCCAGGTTCGGCGCCGCGCCAGTCGCAGAACAACGCGCCGCGCAAGGAAACCGCGACTGCCGCGCCGAGCAACAACGCCATGGCGTCGCTGTTTGCCAACGCTAAACAGCTGAAGAAGCGCTGATGGAGATTCCGGCCGGTTTGACCCAGAGCGCCTTCAGCGAACTGATCGGCTGCCGCCTGCAACGCCTGGAAGAGGGCGTTGCCGAGGTGGCCCTGACCCTGGAGCCGCACCTGCGCAACCGCGCGGGCAAGCTCCATGGCGGGGCGATTTTCAGCCTGGTGGACATCACCATGGGCCTGGCCTGTTCCAGCGCCCACGGTTTTGACCAGCAGAGCGCTACCATCGAATGCAAGATCAACTATATTCGCGCTGTGGAAGACGGTGATGTGCTGTGCACCAGCCGGGTGATCCACGCCGGCCGGCGCACCCTGGTGGTCGAGGCGGACGTGTACCAAGGCGAAAGACTTGTCGCAAAAGCACAGGGCACGTTCGCTGTCCTATAGCTCCCCACCCCCGATTTGAGTTAATTTCGGCGCTGCGATAACAGCGTCGGAATTTTCTCGCTGCGCTGTAGCCCAATTCATGGAGTGAAGTCGGCAAATTCAGAGCGGGTCAAATCGACTCAAAACCAGGCGATCACGCCAGTTTCAACTTCACCCTTGTAGACCGTCCTGCCCACCCCCATATTGGGGCGACTGACGCGTGAAGGAATCCAACTTGAGCGAACTTCTCAACCGCCGCCTGGCCCTGCTCGGCAAGCGCGAACACCTCTCCCTGCTAGAGCAATGCTTGCACGGCATCGAGCGCGAATGCCTGCGTGTCACCAACGAAGGTCGCCTGGCGCAAACGCCGCACCCCGAAGCCTTGGGCGCCGCGCTGACCAATGAACAGATCACCACCGACTACTCGGAATCGCTGCTGGAGTTCATCACCCCAGCCCTGCCGAACCCGGCCGAAACCCTGAGCAGCCTGGACAAGATCCATCGCTTTGCCTACTCCAAGCTGGGTAGCGAATACCTGTGGAGCCCCTCGATGCCGTGCCCGTTGCCGGCCGAGGAAGATATTCCGATTGCCTACTACGGCACCTCCAATATCGGCCAGCTCAAGTACGTGTACCGCAAGGGCCTGGCCCTGCGTTACGGCAAGACCATGCAGTGCATTGCAGGCATCCACTACAACTTTTCCCTGCCGGAACAGCTGTGGCCGTTGCTCAAGGAAACAGAAGGATTTGTCGGCACCGACCGCGACTATCAGTCCACGGCCTACATCGCGCTGATCCGTAATTTCCGGCGCTACAGCTGGCTGTTGATGTACCTGTTCGGCGCCTCGCCCGCCCTGGACGCCGGTTTCCTGCGCGGGCGCTCGCACCAGCTTGAAGTCCTCGACGCCGACACCCTGTACCTGCCCTACGCCACCAGCCTGCGCATGAGCGACCTGGGTTACCAGAGCAACGCCCAGGCTGGCCTGACGCCGTGCTACAACGATTTGGCCAGCTACACCGACAGCCTGCGCGAAGCGGTGGCAACACCCTACGCGCCGTACGTTGAAGTCGGCACGCACAAGGATGGCGAGTGGGTGCAACTGAACACCAACATCCTGCAGATCGAAAACGAGTACTACTCCAACATCCGCCCCAAGCGCGTGACCTACACCGGTGAGCGGCCGATCCAGGCGCTGATGGCCCGTGGCATTCAGTACATCGAAGTGCGCTGCCTGGACATCAACCCGTTCCTGCCGATGGGTATCGACCTGCCGGAATCACGTTTCCTCGACGCATTCCTGCTGTACTGCGCGCTGAACGACAGCCCGCTGTTCGCCAACAACGAGTGCGGCAACGCCACCTCCAACTTCCTCAGCGTGGTCAAGGAAGGCCGCCGTCCGGGCCTGCAATTGCAGCGTAACGGCCAACCGGTGGACATGAAGGAATGGGCCGCCGAGTTGCTGGAGAAGATTGCCCCGCTGGCCGCCCTGCTCGATCAGAGCCACGGCATCACCGAACACAGCGAGGCACTGGACGCCCAGTTGGCCAAGGTCAAGGACCCGTCCCTGACCCCGTCGGCCCAGGTGTTGGCAGCCATGGCGGAGCGCAAGGAAAGTTTTGCGCAGTTCTCCCTGCATCAAAGCGAAGTGCATGCTGAATACTTTCGCAAGGAGCCTTTGGCGGCTGACGAACAAGCGCGCTTTGAAGAACTGGCCCGCGCGTCGCTGGCGCAACAGGCGGAGCTGGAGCAGAACGAAGTGGGCGATTTCGACGTGTTTGTCGGCTCGTACCAGGCAAGCATCCTCGCCATCAGCAACTAACCTGTAGGAGCGAGCTTGCTCGCGAAAAACCAACGGACACCGCATTCATCCAGACTGAACGCGTCACCGTTAACGTTTTTCGCGAGCAAGCTCGCTCCTACAAGTTTTAAGCTAATTCGAAAAAGTTATTTATTTTCGAATTCTTAGATCATTTAGTCTCCTCTCACGCCGACCCTCGGCCGCCTGATTGAGGAGCTTCCCCTTGAAACTGCTGACCCCTCTGCGCCTGTTGGCCGCATTGTCCCTGGCCGGTGCCAGCCTGTTTGCCCAGGCGGCGGATGTGACCATTGCGTACCAGACCACCGTAGACCCGGCCAAAGTCGCCCAAGCCGATGGCGCCTATGAAAAAGCCACCAACGCCAAGATCGACTGGCGCAAATTCGACAATGGCGCCGACATCATCGCCGCCATCGCTTCCGGCGACGTACAGATCGGCTACCTCGGTTCCAGCCCGCTGACCGCCGCAATCACCCGCAAAGTCCCGGTGCAAACCTTCCTCGTCGCCACCCAGATCGGCGGCGCCGAAGCCCTGGTGGTGCGTAACGGTTCGGGCATCAACAGCCCGCAAGACCTGATCGGCAAAAAGATCGCCGTGCCCTTCGTTTCCACCGGCCACTACAGCCTGCTCGCCGCGCTGAAACACTGGAACATCGACCCGGCCAAAGTCACCATCCTCAACCTCGCCCCGCCGGCCATCATCGCCGCCTGGAAGCGCGGTGATATAGACGCCACCTACGTGTGGGACCCCGCCCTGGGCGTGGCCAAGGAAACCGGCAAGGTGCTGATCACCTCCGGGGAGCTGGCCAAGTTCGGCGCGCCGACGTTCGATGCCTGGATCGTGCGCAAGGATTTCGCCGAGAAGCACCCGGAGATCGTCACCGCTTTCGCCAAGGTCACTCTGGATGCCTACGCCGCCTACCGCAAAGACCCACAAGCCTGGCTCGCCGATTCCGGCAACGTCGACAAACTGGTGAAACTCTCCGGTGCCAAGGCCAGCGATATCCCGTTGCTGCTGCAAGGCAACGTCTACCCGCTCGCTGCCGACCAGGTCACCCTGCTGGGCGCACCGACCACCAAGGCCGTCACCGATACCGCTGCGTTCCTCAAGGAACAGGGCAAGGTCGATGCCGTGCTGCCGGACTACGCCCCTTACGTCAGCGCCCAGTTCATTACCCACTGACCCAGGAGTTCACAGCGATGGCCTTGCTACAACTGGAGCGCATCAGCGCACGGTACCCAGGCGCCCCGGAACCGGTACTGTCCGATATTTCACTGGAACTTGGGCCCCAGCAATTGCTGGTTGCCCTGGGCCCGTCCGGCAGTGGCAAGACTTCGCTGTTGAACCTGATTGCCGGTTTCGTCGAACCCTCTGCCGGGCGCATCACCCTCGATGGCGTACCGGTCAAAGGCCCCAGCGCCGAACGCGGCGTGGTGTTCCAGGACGACGCGCTGCTGCCCTGGCAGGACGTGTTGGCCAATGTGGCGTTCGGCCTGGAACTGGCCGGTGTGCCCAAAGCGCAGCGTGAAACACGTGCGCGTGAAATGCTCGCGCTGGTGGACCTGGCCGGTTTCGACAGCCGCCGCATCTGGCAACTCTCCGGTGGCCAGATGCAACGCGTCGGCCTGGCGCGTGCGTTGGCGGCCGACCCGCGCGTATTGCTGATGGACGAACCCTTTGGCGCCCTGGATGCCTTCACCCGTGAACAAATGCAGGAGTTGCTGCTGCAAGTGTGGCGGCGCACGGCCAAGCCGGTGTTCCTGATTACCCACGACATCGAAGAGGCGGTATTTCTCGCCACCGACCTGATCTTGCTCGCGCCCAACCCCGGCCAGATCGTTGAGCGGTTGCAGCTGGACTTCGGCCAACGCTATGCCGCCGGAGAATCGGCCCGCGCCATCAAGTCCGACCCACGCTTTATCGAAACCCGCGAACACGTGCAGGGCAAAGTGTTCTCCCAACGGCAGGTGTACGCATGAGCAGCTACGAACTTCCCGCCACGGCCACCGAGCCTGCCACACATGCCGTGATCCCGCTGCGCCGGCGCCTGAGCACGCGCTGGATCAGCCTGCTGACCCTGGTGGCCTTGCTCGCCCTCTGGTGGGCCGTCACCGCCACCGGATTGATCGAGCCCCTGTTCCTGCCGCCACCGTCGGCCGTGCTGCAAAAAGGCTGGCTGTTGGCGACCACCGGCTATATGGATTCCACCTTGTGGCAGCACCTGGGCGCGAGCCTCAGCCGCATCGGCCTGGGCCTGGGCTTTGCGGTACTGACCGCCGTACCGGTGGGGATCGCTATCGGTGCCAACCGTATCGCCCGCGGCATTCTCGATCCGCTGATCGAGTTCTACCGGCCGATTCCACCCCTGGCCTACCTGCCGTTGATCGTGATCTGGTGCGGCATTGGCGAGCTGTCCAAGGTGCTGCTGATCTACCTGGCGATCTTCGCCCCGATTGCCATCGCCACCGCCACTGGGGTGCGCACCGTCGACCCGGCCAAATTGCGCGCGGCGCAGTCGTTGGGCGCCACCCGCGCGCAACTGATTCGCCATGTGATCCTGCCCAGCGCCCTGCCCGATATTCTCACCGGTGTGCGCATCGGCCTGGGTGTGGGCTGGTCGACCCTGGTGGCGGCCGAGTTGATTGCCGCCACCAGCGGCCTGGGCTTCATGGTGCAGTCGGCGGCGCAGTTTCTGGTCACTGATGTGGTGGTGCTGGGGATCCTGGTCATCGCCCTGATCGCCTTCGCCATGGAAATGGGCCTGCGCGCCCTGCAGCGTAAATTAGTGCCCTGGCATGGCCAGGCACACTGAGTGAAGAACCCACAATGAGCAGCCTGACCGTTACGCCATTAAGCACCGCCCTGGGCGCCCAGATCAGTGGCGTCGATATCAGCCAGCCGCTGAACCCCGAACAGCGCGAGGCCATTGAACAGGCGTTGCTCGACTATTCGGTGCTGTTCTTCCGCGACCAGCCGATCACGCCCCAGCAACAGGCACGGTTCGCGGCAAACTTTGGCGACCTGCACATCCACCCTATCTACCCCAACGTGCCGGAACAGCCTGAAGTGCTGATCCTCGACACCGCCGTCACCGATGTGCGGGATAACGCGGTGTGGCATACCGACGTGACCTTCCTGCCCACGCCTGCCCTGGGCGCGGTGCTCAGCGCCAAACTGTTGCCGGCGTTCGGCGGCGATACCTTGTGGGCCAGTGGGATTGCGGCGTATGCGGCATTGTCCGAGCCGTTGAAGGGCTTGCTCGATGGCCTCACCGCTACACACGATTTCACCAAGTCCTTCCCGCTGGAGCGCTTTGGCAACACCGCCGAGGACCTCGTGCGCTGGGAGGCAACCCGCAAGAAAAACCCGCCGCTATCGCACCCAGTGGTGCGCACGCATCCGGTAAGTGGGCGTAAATCGCTGTTCGTCAGCGACGGCTTCACCACCCGGATCAATGAACTTGAACCGGCCGAAAGCGAGGCGATTCTCAAGCTGCTGTTCGCCCACGCCACCCGCCCGGAATTCACCATTCGCTGGCGCTGGCAGGAAAACGACGTGGCGTTCTGGGATAACCGCGTCACCCAGCATTACGCCGTGGATGACTACCGGCCGCAGCGGCGGGTGATGCACCGGGCGACGATTCTTGGGGATGTGCCGTTTTAGAATCCAGCGAAGATCAACTGTGGGCAAACCCTAATGCCAGTCAGTTAAGGCTTCTTTGTAGGAGCGAGCTTGCTCGCGAAAAACTCAAAGGCGCCGCGTTCATTCAGCAAGCACGCGTTATCGTTGACGTTTTTCGCGAGCAAGCTCGCTCCTACACTTATCGAGTTCGTCAGATTATTCGGCGGTGGAAGGTTTTTCCCACAGGTTAATCCCACCTTCCTGCGCGAACCGATCAATCTCCGCCAACTCTTCGGCACTGAAGCTCAAATTCTTCAACGCCCCGACGTTCTCGATAATCTGCTCCGGCCGGCTCGCGCCGATCAGCGCACTGGTCACCCGTGGATCACGTAATGTCCACGCGAGCGCCAACTGGGCCAGGCTCTGGCCACGGCGTTTGGCGATTTCATTCAGGCCGCGTACATGGGCGATGTTGGCCTCGGACAGGTGCTGGGCCTGCAACGAGCCACCACCCGGACGGTTCACCCGCGCATCGGCCGGTACGCCGTTGAGGTATTTATCGGTCAACAAACCCTGGGCCAACGGCGTAAAAGCAATGACCCCGGCGCCGAGTTCTTCAGTGGTGTCCAGCAGGTCTTTTTCCACCCAACGGTTGAGCAAGTTATAGGCCGGCTGGTGGATCAACAGCGGCACTTTCCACTCGCTGAGCAAGGCTGCGATTTCGCGGGTTTTTACCCCGGAGTAAGACGAGATACCGATGTACAACGCCTTGCCTTGTTGCACGGCGGTGGCGAGGGCGCTGGCGGTCTCTTCCAGGGGCGTGTCGGGGTCGAAGCGGTGGGAATAGAAGATATCCACATAGTCGACGCCCAGGCGTTGCAGGCTCTGGTCCAGGCTCGCCAACACGTATTTACGCGAACCACCACCCTGGCCGTAAGGGCCGGGCCACATGTCCCAACCGGCTTTGCTGGAGATGATCAGTTCGTCGCGATAGTGCTTGAAGTCTTCGCGCAGCAACCGACCGAAATTGATCTCGGCGCTGCCGTAAGGCGGGCCGTAGTTGTTGGCCAGGTCGAAGTGGTTGATGCCCAGGTCGAACGCCGTGCGCAGCAACGCGCGCTGGGTATCGATCGGGGTGCTGTCGCCAAAGTTGTGCCACAACCCCAGGGACAGTGCTGGCAGCACCAATCCACTGCGGCCTACGCGGCGATAAGGAATAGATTCATAGCGGTTTTCGGCAGCAATGTACGTCATCGAATCCTCTCTTGATCTAGGGCAAATAAGGCCCGGGAATAGGCATATTCCCGGGCCTTTTAAGCAGCTGAATCGCTTAAGTCTGCCTCTTCCTTTTACAGCAAAGACCTACTTGAGAGGAACGCTATCAGCGCACCAAATGCAGGAATTGCAGATGGCGCTCGTACTGGTCGAGGATGTCATTGATGATCTGCTCCTTGGTGTAGCCCACTAGGTCATAGTCCTGGCTGCCCTCACTCAGGTGCACTTCGGCCCGATAGTAGCGGCGGTTGTTGATCTCTTTCTTGCCGATGCCGCCCAGGGCGAACGACGGAGTGAAGTAACCGCGCATCTGCACCTGGTAGATAAACGGACGCTCTTCCCCATGGCCGATCTCGAGGCTGACGCTGTCGTTGGCAGGGTCCGGCTGGGTCACCACCGTAAGGCCCTTCTCGACAAACACTGCGGTCACTTCCTCAATCGCTGGGCGCACCGTGGTGTCGAGGAAACGGTACACCTCATCGCGGGATGGGAAATGCACCGCCTGGCTCAAACGCTGGCGCCAGCCGCCTCGGCCTTTGCGTGAAGCGGAAATCGGCGCCAGGGAATGCAATTGCGCGATCTGCTTTTGCGACTCCAGGTAGAACGCCTTGTGCAGCCCCCACATCATCAGCAGCAGAATCAGCGAGAACGGCAGCGAGGTCAGTACCACCGCAGACTTGAGCGAGTCGATACTGCCGGCGAACAGCAACGCACTGGTGACCAGGGCGGTCATCGCGCCCCAGAACACACGCAGCCACTTCGGCCCGTCTTCATCAGCGTTGCCGCCTTTGGACGACAGGGTGGACAGCACCACAGTGCCGGAGTCCGCCGAGGTCACGAAGAACACAAAGCTGATGAACACCGTGACCGCGATCACGGTTTTGCTCCACGGGTAGGTTTCCAGCAGCAGGTAGAGGCTCATCGATGGCTCATCGATCGCCGACTGGCCCAGTGCAGCCATGCCATGGTTGAGCACCTGGTCGATGGCGCTGTTACCGAAAATCGACATCCACGCCAGGGTGAAGCCCAGCGGAATCAGCAGCACGCCAAACACGAATTCACGGATGGTGCGGCCACGGGA
The DNA here is from genome assembly GCF_976987115.1 of Pseudomonas fjordensis. Lineage (NCBI taxonomy): Bacteria > Pseudomonadati > Pseudomonadota > Gammaproteobacteria > Pseudomonadales > Pseudomonadaceae > Pseudomonas > Pseudomonas fjordensis. The sequence continues at coordinate 293,209 of NZ_OZ336860.1, read as the reverse complement.
AATACGCGCGATAAACAGGCCCACGAACGGCGACCATGCGATCCACCAGGCCGAGTAGAACACCGTCCAGCCGCCCAGCCAGTCGCTCGGCTCGTTGTAGGCGTACACATCAAAACTCTTGGTGGGCAGCGCCCCCAAATAGTCGCCGATGTTCTGGATCAAGGTGTTGAGCAGGTGCTGGGTAGGCCCGGCGAACAACACGAACAGCAGCAGCGCACAGGCCAGCAGCATGTTGATGTCGGACATCACCCGCACACCCTTGTCGACGCCGGCCACGGCAACGATGATCGCCGCGCCCATCATCAGGGTGATCAGGCCCACCTGGATCCACTGGGTATGGGCAATGCCAAACAGGTAGTCCAGGCCGGAGTTGAGGTGCAGCACGCCAAAGCCCATGTCGGCGCCCAGGCCGAACACCGTGGCAATAATGCCGAAGCCATCCACGGCGTAACCGATAGGGCCGTTGATGCGCTTGCCGATCAGCGGGTACAGCGCCGAGCGCAACGCCAGCGGCAGGTTATGCCGATAGGCGAAATACGCCAGAGCCATGCCGACAAACGCGAACACGCCCCAGCCATGCAGGCCCCAGTGCAGGAACAGCACCTGCATGGCCTGGCGCGCCGCATCGGCGTTCATTGCTTCGCCCTGGGGCGGCTGCACCAAGTGCGTCAGCGGCTCCGAGACACAAAAGAAAAACAGCGTGATGCTGATCCCGGCGGCGAACAACATGCCGGCCCAGGACAGGTAACTGAATTCGGGCTCGTCGTGGTCGGCACCGAGTTTTATCTTGCCGTAGCCCGATAGCGCGGTGACCACCACGAAGACCAGATACAGGGTCATCGCCAGCATGTAGTACCAGCCGACCGTGTTGGCCGCCCAGTTTTGCGCCGCCAGCAGCCAGGCACCGGCCTGTTGCGGGATAGCGATGACCGTGATGCCAAACAGCAGGATGACGGTGGCGGCAAAGTAGAAAACGGGCGCATTCATGCGCACCAGGCCGCTGGATGAGGTAGACGATGCACTCATGAACGATGCACCTCAAGGTTGCGGGATATGGCTGTAAAAAACGGACTCAGCAAAGGTAAGCCTCCTGTTGTGAGCGGGCAGCGAACCACCGGTTTAACTTGAACGAACGTTCAAGTTAAACATGAATAGGCGGTCTTGGACTAATCGCAGGGCCGAGTGGTAGGTGTTTCCTACACTAGCTCAGGGATTGGTATGACGGATGAAGGAGGCAAATCGTTCAGCAATATAACTTTGAAATGGGGATAAAAATGTGGGAGCGGGCTTGCTCGCGAAGGCGGTGTGTCAGCCAACACATGCTTGAACTGACACGCAGCCTTCGCGAGCAAGCCCGCTCCCACAGGGGGGTGTGCAACCTTCAGCTACTTCTGCGCCCCATCATCATGCTGCAAGTTCGCCTGGGTGATATTCGCCCCGGCCGGCACGCTGCGGGTCAGCCACACGTTGCCGCCGATGGTCGAACCCTGGCCAATGGTGATCCGCCCCAGGATCGTCGCCCCGGCGTAAATCACCACATCATCTTCAACAATAGGGTGACGCGGGTGGCCTTTCTGCAATTGCCCATCTTCATCCGCCGGAAAGCGTTTGGCCCCCAGTGTCACAGCCTGATAGATGCGTACCCGCTCGCCGATGATCGCCGTCTCGCCAATCACCACGCCCGTGCCGTGGTCGATAAAGAAACTCGGGCCGATCTGCGCGCCAGGGTGGATATCAATGCCGGTGGCCGAGTGGGCGATTTCTGCACTGATCCGCGCCAGCAGCGGCAGGCCGGCGCGGTACAGGTGGTGGGCCAGGCGATGGTGGATCACCGCCAGGATGCCGGGGTAACACAGCAGCACCTCATCCACACTGCGGGCGGCCGGGTCGCCGTGGTAGGCGGCCAGTACGTCGGTGTCCAACAGGCTGCGCAAGGATGGCAACGCCAGGGCGAAATCCTGGATCAGACGAATGGCGTGGGCGTTGACCTCACTGTCATCCTCACCGCTCTGGCGTGCGGCATAGCGCAGCTCCAGGCGCGCCTGGGCGAGCAAGGCGTTGAGCGCGACGTCGAGGGTATGGCCCACGTAGAAGTCTTCGCTTTCTTCGCGCAGGTCCGCCGGGCCCAGGCGCATCGGAAACAGTGCACCGCACAACGCCTCAAGAATCTGCGCCACCGCCTCGCGGGACGGCAATTCGCGGCCACCATGCTCGCCACTCAAGCGCCCATTGCGCGTTCGCCACTGGTCGCGGGCGCCGCGCAGCTGGCTGACGATGGTCTGCAATTGCCAATGACTGGAACGCTCACTCACGGTATTCACTCCTGACGAAATGGCCATCACTTTACGGTATGCACCCAGGCAGCTCTTAAGAACCAATGGTGTGAGCCTAAGAACCTTTCGTCATAAGCGATTGACGGTTGCCCGATGAAAAGTGCCTGCCTATAGTCCCCCCATCACTCAGCCACCGTGCGTAACCATGATCAAACAACAGCTCGCCCGTTTTGACCGCCTGGAACTACTGGGCAATGCCACCGCCCTGGAAAAACTCGAGCGGCTGTCGGCCTGGCTGGGCAGGGACGTCTACGTCAAACGCGATGACACCACGCCGCTGGCCATGGGCGGCAATAAGCTGCGCAAACTTGAATACCTGGCTGCCGACGCGCTTGCCCAGGGCGCCGACACCTTGGTCACCGCTGGCGCGATCCAGTCCAACCATGTGCGCCAGACCGCCGCGCTGGCCGCCAAGCTCGGCCTGGGCTGTGTTGCCCTGCTGGAAAATCCCACCGGTACTGAAGACCCCAACTACCTGGGCAACGGCAATCGCCTGCTGCTGGAGCTGTTCGACGCCAAAGTGGAGTTGGTGGAAAACCTCGACAACGTCGACGACCAACTCAACGCCCTCGCTGACCGCCTGCGCAGTAACGGCAAGAAGCCTTACCTGGTGCCTATCGGCGGCTCCAACGCCCTCGGCGCATTGGGTTACGTGCGCGCCGGGCTGGAGTTGGCCGCGCAGATTGAAGACAGCGGCATTGAATTCGCCGCCGTGGTGCTCGCCTCCGGCAGTGCCGGTACCCACAGCGGCCTGGCCCTGGCCTTGAGCGAAGCATTGCCGCAATTGCCGGTGATCGGCATCACGGTGTCGCGCACCGAGCAAGCGCAATTCCCGAAAGTGCAGGGCCTGGCCGAACGCACCGCCGAGTTGCTCGGTGTGGCTATTCCCAACGCCTTCAAGGTCACCCTGTGGGACGAGTATTTCGGGCCGCGTTATGGCGAGCCAAACGCTGGCACCCTCTCGGCGATCAAACTTTTGGCCAGCCAGGAAGGTCTGTTGCTGGACCCGGTGTATACCGGTAAGGCCATGGCCGGTTTGCTCGACGGCATCGGGCGCCAGCGGTTTGAAGAGGGGCCGATCATTTTCCTGCATACCGGTGGCGCGCCAGCGTTGTTTGCCTATGACTCAGTATTCAGCTGATTGAATACGGTCATATTCAAAAATAGAATATGAAATTGTATTTTTATTATTTTCAAGACTTAAAAACCCACCTTATCATCGCGCCGAAGGCGAAGACGCGCTTCGCACTTTAGGGCAGGATACGACTACCGCGTCACCTGCTTCGCTCACCATAAAAACACAGGGGCTCTCCATGACTATTTCTGCATTTCGTCGCACGCTGTTGGTTGGCACTTTGGGCCTGGCGCTTGGCGCTGGCTGGCTGGGCCAGGCGGTTGCCGGCGAGCAGTTGAACACCATCAAGAAGGCCGGCGAGATCAAGATCGGCCTGGAAGGCACCTACCCACCGTTCAGCTTCGTCGATGAAAGCGGCAAGCTCAGCGGTTTCGAAGTGGAACTGTCCGAGGCGCTGGCCAAGGAGCTGGGCGTCAAGGTCAAGCTGCAAGCCACACCTTGGGACGGCATCCTCGCCGCGCTGGAATCCAAGCGCCTGGACGCCGTGGTCAACCAAGTGACCATCTCCGAAGAGCGCAAGAAAAAGTACGATTTCTCCAAGCCTTACACCGTGTCCGGCATCCAGGCGCTGGTGCTGAAAAAGAACGTCGACTCGATCAGTAAAGCCGACGACCTGGCCGGCAAGAAAGTCGGTGTAGGCCTGGGCACCAACTACGAACAATGGCTCAAGGACAACCAACCCAAAGCCATTATCAAGACCTACAACGACGACCCAACCAAATTCCAGGACCTGCGCATCGGCCGTATCGATGCCATCCTGATCGACCGTCTGGCCGCCCTGGAATACGCCAAGAAAGCCCCCGACACCGCCGCTGCCGGCGACGCCTTCTCCCGTCAGGAATCCGGTGTCGCCCTGCGCAAAGGCGAGCCCGAGCTGCTCGACGCGGTGAACAAGGCTCTGGACAAACTGCGCGCCGACGGCACCTTGAAAAAGCTGTCCGAGAAGTACTTCAACGCTGACGTCACGCAATAATGGAAGCAGGTTTCCAACTCGCGCTGGACTCCGCGCCCTTTCTGCTCAAGGGCGCGTACTACACGGTAATCCTGAGCCTGGGCGGGATGTTTTTCGGCCTGCTGCTGGGCTTCGGCCTGGCCTTGATGCGCCTGTCGCGCTTCAAGCTCTTGAGCTGGACCGCCCGGGTCTACGTATCGTTTTTTCGCGGCACGCCGTTGCTGGTGCAGCTGTTTTTGATCTACTACGGCTTGCCGCAAGTGGGCATCGAGCTGGACCCTATCCCGGCCGCCATGATCGGCTTTTCGCTGAACATGGCCGCCTATGCCTGTGAAATCCTGCGGGCCGCCATCGCCTCCATCGAGCGTGGCCAGTGGGAAGCCGCTGCCAGTATCGGTATGACCCGTGCGCAGACGTTGCGCCGGGCCATCCTGCCCCAGGCGATGCGCACGGCGTTGCCACCTTTGGGCAACAGCTTTATTTCGCTGGTCAAGGACACGGCGCTGGCCGCCACCATCCAGGTGCCTGAGCTGTTTCGCCAGGCCCAACTGGTGTCGGCACGTACCTTCGAAATCTTCACCATGTATCTGTCCGCAGCCCTAATCTACTGGATCCTGGCGAGCATCCTGGCGCATCTGCAAAATCGTCTGGAAGACCGGGTCAACCGGCATGACCTGGAGTCTTGAAGCATGATCGTGGTTGAAAAACTGACCAAACAATTCAACGGTCAGGTGGTGCTCAACGGCATCGACCTGGAGGTCAAGGAAGGCGAAGTGGTCGCCATCATCGGCCCCAGCGGTTCGGGCAAGACCACCTTCCTGCGCTGCCTGAACTTCCTCGAAGAACCCACCAGCGGCCGTATCAAGGTGGGTGACATCGAGATCGACAGCAGCAGGCCGCTCAACCAGCAACAGGGCCTGGTGCGGCGCCTGCGCCAGCATGTGGGCTTTGTGTTCCAGAACTTCAACCTGTTCCCCCACCGCACCGCGCTGGAAAACGTCATCGAAGGCCCCATCGTGGTCAAGAAGATGCCGCGGGAAGCGGCTGCAGAACTGGGGCGCAAGCTGTTGGCCAGGGTGGGCCTGGCGGGCAAGGAAGCGTCCTACCCGAGGCGGTTGTCCGGCGGCCAGCAACAGCGTGTGGCGATTGCCCGTGCCTTGGCCATGGAGCCGGAGGTGATTCTGTTTGACGAACCCACCTCGGCCCTCGACCCGGAACTGGTGGGCGAAGTATTGGCCACCATTCGCAGCCTGGCCGAAGAAAACCGCACCATGGTCATCGTCACCCACGAGATGAGCTTTGCCCGTGACGTGGCCAACCGCGTGATTTTTTTCGACAAGGGTGTGATCGTCGAACAGGGCGAAGCCAAGGCGCTGTTTGCCAACCCCGGGGAAGAACGCACCAAGCAGTTCCTGAGCAAATTCCTCGCCCACTGACACCTCCCACTGTAGGAGCGAGCTTGCTCGCGAAGAACGTAAACGATAACGCGGTGAATCAGGTTGACCGAGTTGCCTGGGCGTTCTTCGCGAGCAAGCTCGCTCCTACAACGGGTTGCAGGTTGAGCGTGTAAAAGCCCCCCTCGCCAGCGCCTTAAAATCCCCCTCCCCGTCAGACCCTTCTGAATCTCTCCAAACCCGCCGTTTAGCCCTTTGCCTCCATTGACGCTCCCCGGCCAACCCTCTTATCTAGCGCCTTGAGGATTGGATCCTATCCCGGCTACTGACTGAATCGTGTCTTTCGACCCCCTTGCGCCTGTGCGTCGAGGTTTCGGAACGATTGCTGCTGGCTGCATCAAGGAGATTACTTATGACACACACTCAAACCCCGGCCACGCTCCGTGCCCCAAGGCTGCCCCAGGCTATTGGAAACGGCATCAGCGCCCTGGCTTCCGCCCATTTGCAGGTCGATATTTCACCCTACCCGAGCATGGAAGAGGGCGACCTGATTGAACTGTTCTGGAACAACTGCTTTGCTGCCTCGCGCAAGGTGACGGCGTGCAAGATCGGCACGTATACCCACCTGTGCGTACCGGAGAGCTTTGTGCAGGATGGCCCGGCACGCGTCCATTACCAGGTCTTGCAGATCGGCCATGGCCCGATGCGCTCGGCGGTGACCCTGGTGCGGGTCAAGACCAACTACCCCGGCGGTCAGCCTTTGCCGCGCCTGAACCCTGAAGGCGGCGACGAAAACCAGAACCTGGCGCCCGTGAACCTGCCCGAGACGATCCGCCGCCATGGCGTCAACAGCAGCCAGGTAAGGCGCGGCATTCCACTGACCATCGAGCCTTACCTGAACATGAGCACGGGCGACGCCATCACCTTGCGCTGGGGCGATGTACGCCTGGACCTGCCCCGCATCCAGGCCCAGGGCGTCGGCCGGGCGGTGCAGGTGTGGGTGCCGCCCCACGTGATTATCGAAGCCGGCGACGACTGCCGGCTGGAGGTCACCTACTGCATTCTCGACCGCGTGGGTAACAACTCCCGCTGGGCGCCCGCCCGTACACTGCGCATCGCCGCCTGCACACCGCCCTGCCCAGCCTCGTCCGCGCCGGGCTATCAACCGCGTCGCTTCGGCTCACCCTGTGAACCGGGGTGACAGCCCTTCTATGCATATTCCTAAAAGTTAGTTTATTTAAATAATTAACACGCTTAGGGTATATGCACCGGACCACCGGACATTCCTGATTTTTCTGTTTATTTCATTGAATGCGAGGTCGGTATGGTCAGAATTACCCCGGTGCACAACGCCAGGGCATTGCGTGCAGCCAAGGAGCGGCGCTGATGTCTAACTTGGCTCTAACATCCCCCCAGAGTGATCTGGACGTAGCCCCCCTGCTGTTGCCCGCCACGGTGCTGCGCAACGACGCCCAGGCGCTGAGCGCCGCCCACGAACTGGCCCAGGCTGCGCGCGCGCAGGCCGCCCAGCGCGACCAGCAACGCAAACTGCCCTGGGCGCAGCTCGAACAGTTCACCCGCAGCGGCTTGGGCAGTATTTCCATTCCCCGCGAATACGGCGGGCCCCAGGTGTCGTTTGTGACCCTGGCCGAAGTCTTCGCGATCATCAGCGCGGCCGACCCAGCCCTGGGGCAGATTCCGCAGAACCATTTCGGCATCCTGCATGTGTTGCAGGGCACCGCCACCGAGCGCCAGAAAAAGCAGCTGTTCCAGAGCGTGCTCGACGGCTGGCGCATCGGCAACGGCGGCCCCGAACGCGGCACCCAAAACACCCTGGAGCTCAAGGCGCGCCTCACGGCCGAAGGCGACGGGTTCGTGGTCAGCGGGCAAAAGTTCTACTCCACTGGAGCCTTGTTTGCCCACTGGGTGGCAATCAAGGCCCTGAACGATGACGGCAAGCAGGTCATGGCCTTTGTGCGTCGCGGCAGCGAAGGGCTGCGCATCGTCGATGACTGGTCCGGCTTTGGCCAACGCACCACCGCCAGCGGCACCGTCTTGCTTGACCGCGTGGCTGTGGAGCCAGACCTGGTCATCGACAACTGGCGCCTGGGCGAAACCCCGAATATCCAGGGGGCGGTGTCGCAATTGATTCAGGCCGCCATCGACGCCGGCATCGCCCGCGGCGCCCTTGACGATGCCATTGCTTTCGTGCGTGAACGTTCACGCCCGTGGATCGACGCCAAGGTCGAGCGAGCCAGCGACGACCTGTATGTGATCGCCAATATCGGCAAGTTGAAGATCGAACTGCACGCCGCCGAAGCCCTGCTGCGCAAGGCGGGCCAGGTGCTGGACCAGGTCAGCGCCGCGGCGATTACCGCGCAGTCCGCCGCCTACGCCTCGATTGCCGTGGCCGAGGCCAAGGTGCTGACTACCGAAGTGGCGCTGCAGGTCACCGAGAAGCTCTTCGAACTGGCCGGCAGCCGCGCCACCCTGGCCGAATTCAACCTTGACCGTCACTGGCGCAACGCCCGGGTGCACACCCTGCACGACCCGGTGCGCTGGAAGTACCACGCCATCGGCGCCTATCGACTCAACGGCACCTTGCCGGCTCGTCATTCCTGGATTTAACCAACCAGAACACTTTTCCACGAGCTTCTGGAGAAACTCATGACCCTTTCTCACCCCGTCGCGGTCATCACCAGCGACGAACAAGCGCTTATTGTCGCCAGCGACCTCGCTGAAGACCTGCGCCGCGACAGCGCCCTACGCGACCGCGAACGCCGCCTGCCATTGCCCGAGCTGGACGTGTTTTCCCGCTCTGGCCTGTGGGGCATCAGCGTGCCCAAGGCCTACGGCGGCGCGGGCGTGTCCAACGTCACCCTGGCCAAGGTCATCGCACTGATCGCCCAGGCCGATGGCTCGTTGGGCCAGATTCCGCAAAACCATTTCTATGCCCTCGAAGTACTGCGGGTGAACGGCAGCCCCGAACAGCAGCAACGCCTGTACGCCGAGGTACTGGCCGGCCAACGCTTTGGCAACGCCTTGGCGGAACTGGGCACCAAGACCGCCCACGACCGCATCTCCAGCCTCACCCGCGACGGCGATGGTTTTCGCATCAGCGGGCGCAAGTTCTACGCCACCGGGGCGATCTACGCCCAGCGCATCCCCACCTCGGTGGTGGATGCAAACGGCGTGCAGCAACTGGCCTTCGTGCCGCGTGACAGCGCGGGCCTGACGGTGATCGACGACTGGAGCGGCTTCGGCCAGCGCACCACCGGCAGCGGCTCGGTGGTGTTCGATAACGTGTGGGTCGCAGCGCAAGACGTGGTGCCGTTCCAGAGCGCCTTCGAACGCCCGACCACCGTTGGCCCGCTGGCGCAGATCCTCCATGCGGCCATCGACACCGGCATCGCCCGTGCGGCCTTTGAGGACGCCTTGCATTTTGTGCGCACCAAGACCCGCCCGTGGATCGACTCTGGCAACGACAAGGCCACCGAAGACCCGCTGACACTCAAGAGCTTCGGCCACTTGAGCAGCCGCCTGCACGCCGCCGAAGCCTTGCTGGAGCGCGCAGGGGAATTCCTCGACCGCGCCCAGGCCGACAGCAATGCCCAGACGGTTGCAGCTGCCTCCATCGCCGTCGCCGAAGTGCGCGCCCTGAGCACCGAGATCTCCCTGGCGGCCGGCAGCACCCTGTTCGAACTGGCCGGCAGCCAGGCGACCCTGGCCGAACACGGCCTGGACCGCCACTGGCGCAACGCCCGGGTGCACACCCTGCACGACCCGGTCCGCTGGAAATACCATGCGGTCGGCAACTACTACCTCAACGATGAAAACCCGCCGCTGCGGGGGACCATCTGATGAGCAAAAAAAAGATCCTGCTCAATGCCTTCAACATGAACTGCATCGGGCACATCAACCACGGTTTGTGGACCCACCCACGGGACACGTCCACCCACTACAACACCCTCGAATACTGGACTGAACTGGCGCAAATCCTGGAGCGCGGGCTGTTCGACGGTTTGTTTATCGCCGATATCGTCGGTGTGTATGACGTGTACCAGGACGCCATCGACGTGCCGCTCAAGGAGTCGATCCAGTTACCGGTCAACGACCCTCTGCTGCTGGTGTCGGCCATGGCCGCTGTCACCCAGCACCTGGGCTTCGGCCTTACCGCCAACCTCACCTATGAGGCGCCGTACCTGTTCGCCCGGCGCATGTCGACGCTGGATCATCTGAGCCGTGGCCGAGTGGGTTGGAACATTGTCACCGGCTACCTCGACAGCGCCGCCAAGGCCATGGGCCTCACCGAACAGGTCGAGCATGACCGGCGCTACGACCAGGCCGATGAATACCTGCAGGTGTTGTACAAGCTTTGGGAAGGCAGCTGGGAAGACGACGCGGTGCGCAACGATCGCCAGGCGCGGGTGTATGCGCAACCGGGCAAGGTGCACAAGGTTGCGCACCACGGCGAGTTTTATCAGGTGGAGGGTTACCACCTGTGCGAGCCCTCACCTCAGCGTACGCCAGTGCTGTTTCAGGCCGGCAGTTCCGAGCGTGGCTTGCTGTTCGCCGGGCAGCATGCCGAGTGCGTGTTTATCAGCGGGCAAAACAAACCCGCGACCAAGCGCCAGGTGGACAAGGTGCGCGCCAGCGCGGTGGAGGCTGGGCGCAACCCGGATGACATCAAGGTGTTCATGGGCCTTAACGTGATCGTGGGCGCCACTGAAGAGCTGGCGTGGGCCAAGCACGCCGAGTACCTCAGCTACGCCAGCGCGGAAGCCGGCGTGGCGCATTTCTCGGCCTCGACCGGGATTGATTTTGCCCAATACGGGCTGGACGAACCCATCCAGTACGTCAAGAGCAACGCGATCCAGTCCGCCACCCAGAACCTGCAGAACAACGACTGGACCCGACGCAAGTTGCTCGACCAGCACGCCCTGGGCGGGCGCTATATCACCTTGGTGGGCTCGCCTGAACAGGTGGCCGATGAGCTGGAATCCTGGATCAGCGAAACGGGGCTGGATGGTTTCAACCTGACGCGCATTGTGACGCCGGAGAGCTATGTGGATTTCATTGAGCTGGTGATACCGGAACTACAACGACGGGGCTCGTACAAGACCGAATATGCGCAGGGAACGCTGCGGGAAAAAGTCTTCCACAACACGGCCCGCTTACCCAAGCAACACACCGGCGCTACCTACCGCCACGTTGTTTGATCGTTCCCACGCTCCGCGTGGGAATGCCTCTTGGACGCTCTGCGTTCGCTTTTGGGACGCGGAGCGTCTCTGGCTGCATTACCACGCCGAGCGTGGGAACGATCTCGCTATCTAAGACCTTATGACTGGAAAACCACTATGAAAAAGACATGCTTAAACAACCCAGTCAAAGCACTGGCCCTGGCCCTCGGCTTATTCAGTTCGGCGGTATTCGCCGCCGATGCACCGTTGAAAATCGGCACTACCGCCGCCTTCGCCATTCCGCTGGAAGCCGCCGTAGAAGAAGCCGGCAAGCAGGGCCTGAAGGTCGAACTGGTGGAGTTCACCGACTGGATCGCGCCCAACGTCAGCCTCGCCGCTGGCGATATCGACGTGAACTACTTCCAGCACATCCCCTTCCTGGAAAACGCCAAGGCCGCCGCCGGGTTTGACCTGGTGCCGTACGCGCCAGGCATCATCAACAACGTCGGGCTGTATTCGAAAAAGTACAAGAGCTTCAACGAGCTGCCCGAAGGCGCCAGCGTGGCGATTGCCAACGACCCGATCAACAGCGGTCGCGGCCTGCAACTGCTGGCCAAGGCCGGGCTGATCACCCTCAAGCCGGGCGTGGGCTACAAGGCCACCGAAGAAGACATCATCGCCAACCCGAAAAACATCAAGATCCTGCAAGTGGAAGCCGTGCAACTGGTGCGCGCCTATGACGACGCCGATCTGGTGCAGGGCTACCCGGCGTATATCCGCCTGTCCAAGACCTTCGATGCCGAGTCGGCGCTGTTGTTCGACGGCCTCGACCACCCGGAATACGTGATTCAGTTCGTGATCCAGCCCAAGAGCAAAACCGACCCACGGGTGATCAAGTTCGTCGATATTTACCAGCACTCGCCGGTGGTGCGCGCTGCCCTGGACAAGTCCCTGGGTAAGCTCTACCAGGTCGGCTGGGAAGCTAAACCATGAGTGCCGCCAACGCCCGCTTGCGCGACCTGGAGCACGCGCCCAGCCACGCCGAACACACTGAACTGCACCCGGACTTGAACCGCGCCCATGTGCGGTTCATCAACCTGGGCAAAACCTATGACGGCACGGTGCATGCGCTGCAAGGCATTGACCTGGCGATCCAGCGTGGCGAAGTGTTCGGCATCATCGGCCGCAGCGGCGCCGGCAAGTCGTCGCTGATCCGCACCATCAATCGCCTGGAGCAACCCAGCAGCGGACGGGTGCTGATCGACCAGGTAGACATCGGCGGCTTCGATGAAGACCACCTGGTGGCGCTGCGCCGACGCATCGGCATGATCTTCCAGCACTTCAACCTGATGTCGGCCAAGACCGTGTGGCAGAACGTCGAGTTGCCGCTCAAGGTCGCCGGTGTGCCCCAGGCGCAACGCGCGCGAAAGGTGCATGAACTACTGGAGCTGGTAGGCCTGCAAGACAAACACAAGGCGTACCCGGCGCAGTTGTCCGGCGGGCAGAAACAACGCGTCGGCATCGCCCGCGCATTGGTGCACGACCCCGAGATTCTGCTGTGCGACGAAGCCACCTCGGCCCTCGACCCGGAAACCACCCAGTCGATCCTCGGCCTGCTGCGCGAGATCAACCAGCGCCTGGGCCTGACTATCGTGCTGATTACCCATGAAATGGCGGTGATCCGCGACATCTGCGACCGCGTGGTGGTGCTGGAACACGGGCGTATCGTCGAGCAAGGCCCGGTGTGGCAGGTGTTTGGCGATCCACAACATGAGGTCAGCAAGACCCTGCTCGCCCCCCTGCAACACGGCTTGCCGCCAGAGTTGCACAGCCGCCTGCAACCCACGCCCGCCTCGGCCGACGCCGCGCTGGTGCTGCGCTTGCAGTTCACCGGCAGCGACAGCCTGGAGCCAGACCTGGCGGCGCTGTTCAGCGCCCTCGGCGGCCGCGTGCGCTTGCTGCAAGGCGGCGTGGAACGTATCCAGGGGCATGCCTTGGGGCAACTGCTGCTGGCGGTGAATGGATCGCCGCACAACGGCGAAGAACTGCGCAAACGCGCGGCCAATTGGGCACAACAGGTGGAGGTGCTGGGTTATGTGGTTTGATCGGTTAGTGCAGGGCGCCATCGACACCTTGTTGATGGTGGGAGTGTCGTCGCTGATCGCGCTGCTGGTGGGCATCCCACTGGCGGTGTTCCTGGTCACCAGTGACAAGGGCGGCATCTACCAGGCACCGGCCCTTAACCGCGTGCTGGGCGCGTTCGTGAACCTGTTCCGCTCCATTCCGTTCCTGATCCTGATGGTGGCGCTGATCCCGTTCACGCGCCTGATCGTCGGCACCACCTATGGCGTCTGGGCGGCAGTGGTACCGCTGACCATCGCCGCCACGCCGTTCTTTGCACGCATCGCTGAAGTGAGCCTGCGCGAGGTCGACCATGGCCTGATCGAAGCCGCGCAGGCCATGGGTTGCCGTCGCTGGCACATCATCTGGCATGTACTGTTGCCAGAGGCGCTGCCCGGCATCGTCGGCGGCTTCACCATCACCCTGGTGACCATGATCAACTCATCGGCCATGGCCGGGGCGATTGGAGCCGGTGGCCTGGGCGATATTGCCTACCGCTACGGCTACCAGCGCTTCGATACACAGATCATGCTCACGGTGATCGTGCTGCTGGTGGCGCTGGTGGCGGTGATCCAACTAAGCGGGGACCGCTTGGCGCGGGTATTGAACAAGCGCTGACGTCACGGGCACTCGTCCAGTTGGGCAACGCTGGCGCGGGGCACGAAGGTGATGGTTTTTTCCTTGGCTTGCCAGGGCCGCACGATGTAGCTGCCGTCCGAGTCGGCCATCACCCGCAGTTTCACGCTGCGCTTGGGGTTGTCGGCGTCTACCAGCACGCCGGGGACCTTGGCCTCTGCCGCCCAGGTCATCAACGTACAAACACGCCCTCCCGAGGCGGAGCCTTGCAACGGCAGGCCGCCCAACTTGGCCCCGCTCGCCGGGATCAGCCCGAGTAAAACGATGAGGGCAAAGGCCACCAGTGAGGCGAACGCCACCGGGTTTTTCTGAACGCGCATGCGCACCACCAGGCAGGCGGCGCTCCCCTGGATCAGAAACAGCACAGCCATTTCGGCGGCCATGAACGGCGCAAAGAACACGGCGCTGTCGGAGTACTCGCTGAAAGCGCGGGAGACCGGCACCGTCACCATCAGAATGACTACCATTTGAACCACCCCGGCGCCAGCACTGGCCAGCCAGAACTCGCCGGACAACTCACGCAGGGCAACATGAGCGGGCCGGGCGCGAATGATGATGCCGACATAGGCCACTACCGCCGCCATGATCGCCACGATCCAACTGAGCGTCAGCAACAGCCCACTTTCGGCGTTCACGGACAGGTACACGGCGGACATCCAGAACACAAACATCACCAACAGGCTGGCCGCCCAATGCCCCAGTAACCGCCGGTGCTGGGCCGTCTCTTGCGGCGACTGCGGGCTGAGATTGAGTTGATCACTCAGGCGCACACCCGTGCCGTTCAGACGCGTGAACAAGATGAACGTGGGCACCAGGATCGACGCGCCCATCATGCCGATCACAAACACCAACATGGCGAACATCGCCGGCAATGCGGTGAACGCCGATGCCGACAAGATGCTCAGCGGCACCTTTTCCATCTGGATGTACTGGTACAGGTACAGGCCTGCCACCGAGAGAATCCCCACCGTCAGCGGCCAGGCACGCTCATTGAGCCAGAGCAAGCCATTGCTCAATCTCGTGGCGTATTGGTCGACCTTGTTCGGCGCGGTGTCGTTGCCAACGGGTGAACGTTTTTCCTCTTCCATGGATGTATAACCCTCTGCAAATGAGGGCCGAATCTTACCCACAATTTCCCGTGGCGGTCTGTCGGATGCGCACACTGCGAACGCCGTGAAGCGCCCTACAGCGGATACACGGTTTTCAACTCAAGAGTGGGCCGGGGTATAGTCCCGCTACCTCAGCCGCAGCCGTGCGCCATGCCATGAAACTTGCTCCCGACGACCTCAATCAGATCACCGCCACCACCCTGGGCCATTACAACAAGGTGGCCGAAGACTTCCGTGAAGGTACCCGCGATCACGATGTGAGCCAGAACATCGACGCGCTGCTGCGGCATATCCAGGGCACGCCGCCGTTTACCGTGCTGGATTTCGGCTGTGGGCCGGGGCGGGATTTGCAGACGTTTACGCGCATGGGGCATATCGCCGTGGGCCTGGATGGCTCCGAGCGTTTTGCGCAGATGGCCCGCGAAGACAGCGGCTGTGAAGTGTTGCAGCAGGACTTTCTCAAGCTGGACCTGCCCGCCGAACGCTTCGATGGAGTGTTTGCCAATGCGGTGCTGTTTCATATTCCCAAGCAGGAACTGCCGCGCGTGCTCAAAGAGCTGCACGGCGCGTTGAAACCTGGAGGCGTGCTGTTCAGCTCCAACCCTCGAGGCGAGAACCAAGAGGGCTGGAATGGGCCGCGGTATGGGTCTTATCACGACCTGCAGGCGTGGCAGGCCTTGCTGACTGCGGCTGGGTTTGAAGAGCTGGAGCATTACTACCGGCCGGCCGGGTTGCCGCGGGAACAGCAGCCTTGGTTGGCGAGTGTGTGGCGTAAAGTTTAGTGCTGTGTTGTTCGGGCTGACGCCTTCGCGAGCAAGCCCGCTCCCACATTTTGGAATGCGATCCCCTGTGGGAGCGGGCTTGCTCGCGAAGACCGCACAGACGCGACCGATTCACCTGATACACCACCGGCTCCTCCCCCTCCACAAGCACAGTCACACTGCGCCCGGCATACCCCTGTTTTTCCACCGCCGAGAAATTCGCCACCAGCCGCGTCCCATCGGCGAAGGTGGTTTGCTGCAGCTGTTTGTCCACCGTCAGCCAACGGAAACCAGTCATTTCCTGGGTCGCCAAGCGCTGGTGCAACGGCCGGAAAAAACGGTCCTGGCGCTGAATAATCGGCAACCGCGCCTTGAGCGTCGCCGCACTGAGGTGGTACAGCGGCGGCACGTTGTACAGCAGTTGGGTCAGTTCATTGTCGCCCTGCACATTGCTCAGCTTGAGGCTGTCGAACAGCCAATGATGGGTGGTGATCACCGAGCCATGGAACACCGCCTGGTATAACGGCAGGCGCATCGTCGGCTCGAAATACACCGTGCGAAACGGCTCCTTCAACGGCACTGATTTGAAGAACACCGCCGGTTGCTCGGTTGGGTACCAGTTGCCGACGAAGTACGGCGACTGCGGGTCCTGGGTCATCTCGCGGTCGCCCCAGCCGATCACCGGGGTCTGCATGCCGTGGGCGAACAGGATGCCCTGGGCGGTGATGGCGTTGCCGTCTTCGGAGCCTGTGACCAGCTTCGGCACGGTGTTGATCCAGCGAGAGGCGTCGATATTGCCCTCGGCGTTTTGCGCCTGGGTCATGCTGGCGTCGCTGCGGTAGCTGTCGAACAGCATGCTGGTGGCGTAGGCATCGAGAAACCAGGCATTGAAGCCAGCCTTGGCGTGTACCGCCTTCACCCGCGCCTCCAGCAGCGGCCGTACACAACGCGGGTCGGTGTAATGGCCGGACTTCTGGAAGCCGGTTTTCAGCTTGCCGTCTTTCAGCACGATCGCGCAGTCACGATAGGCCTTGGCGCCTAGGTGGGCAGTGGTCCAATCGGGATTTTCGGTGGCGGACAGGGCCGTTTCATAGGAGTCGTAAGGCGCCATCAGAAAGCCGGCTTCCACCCCGGCGCGAATCGCCTCGGGATGCCACAGGCCACCCTCCCAACCTTCGCCCAAGGTCAGCAGCAAACGCTGCAGCCCAGCGTCGCGCAGGGTTTGAATGGCGCTACTGCCCCAGGTTTGCAGGCTGTCACTCAAGGCCCCCGCAAAGTCCACGGCCAGTTCACTGCGCAGCTCGCCATAGCGGGCGGCAAGGCGGGTCATGTCTGGCTCTTGCACTTGCCAGGCCTGCCGGGCCTTGGTGTTGATCGCCGCATTGAGGCCGCGCAGCAGCACGGTTTGCTCATAGCGATTCAAGGGAGTGGACTGCGCCAGCAGCTGTGCGCTCTCTTTGTCCATCAGCGTCTTGAGTTCATGGCTGCGCAGCCGTTTGATCAATGTTGGCCAATCACGCACATCGCCCAAACCCAACAGGCCGTTGTCCCAGAGGTACACATGGCTGGCGCCCAGCAGCTTCTGGGCTTCGGGTGTTTGCCGCAGCTTGTCCGCCAACGGTTCATAGCGGCCCTGCTCCACCAGCCACTGGCGGTAGCGCTTGGCGCCGGCCAACGGGTCGGCATCGCCCAGGTACAGGCGCAGCGTCATCGGCGCGTCAGGCGCCAGCGAGGTGAATTCATGGGACGCAGAGAGGGCCAGGCCGTTGCCGTCGGCTTGCCATTGCAGGCGGTTGTTGTAGGGGTTGGTCAATAACCAGTTCAACGTGAAGCCAGCGTGATCCACGCCCCACAACGGCAGGCTCAGGTCCTGGGTGGTATTGAGCTCATCGCGCTCCAGCAGAAACGCCTTCCAGAGGGCATTGCCGGCAGGCACGTAATGCCCCTCGGCCAAGGGCCAGATCAACCCTTGCCCCATGGCCTCAGCAGGCTGGCGCAGCAGGGCCAGCTCACCGGGAGCGCGGGCGTTGATGGTCAGGGCCAGGTCGCGCTGTTCCAGGCGGGCGCTCAGGCGATAGGCGCCGTTGTCCCATTGCCAAGTGGCCTGGTCGGGGGTGTTCTGCAATTGGCTGACGGCATGCGCCGCCACACCGCTGGAGGCCTGCACCGAGGCCTGGCCTGCGGGTGTCACGCGCAGCGCCAGGGTGGCGGGGTCGAGTTCGACGCGCCACAAGGGGTTTTCCAGTACGGTGGCGGCGAAGGCAGGCGGTGCAAGGAGCAACGCGCAAAACAGCAAGGTGAAACGCAGGCACAGCATGAGGATCGACCTGGGTCTGGAATGAGCACCAGAGGGTACAACATGCAGTAGCCAGCCAGGACGACATGGGAATTTTTTCAGAAGCTTCACACAGCCTCAGTCAGTTAAGGCTCTTTTGTAGGAGCGAGCTCGCTCGCGAAAAACTCACAGGCGCCGCGTTTACTCAGGAAGCACGCGTTATCGTTGACGTTTTTCGCGAGCAAGCTCGCTCCTACAGAATTAATCCTGTTTCGGCTCGCGGATCTTGTACCAGGCCACATACAGCGCCGGCAGAAACAGCAACGTCAGCAACGTCGCAATGATGATCCCGCCAATCATCGCGTAGGCCATCGGCCCCCAGAACACTTCCCGCGCAATCGGGATCATGCCCAGGCTCGCGGCGGCGGCCGTCAGCAGGATCGGCCGGCGCCGGTGCTCGGTGGCTTCCACCACTGCATCCCACGGCGTGTAGCCGGCTTCTTCGTACTCGTGGATCTGTGTGACCAGAATCACCGAGTTGCGGATGATGATGCCGATCAACGCCAGGATCCCCAGGATCGCCACAAAGCCCATGGGCGTGCCCGTGGGGATCAACGCCAGGACCACGCCGATCAGCCCCAAGGGCGCGACGCTGGCTACCAAGAACATCTTCTGCACGCTGTGCAACTGAATCATCAGGAAGGTGGCCATCAGGAACAGCATCAACGGCACCACCTTGGCGATCGGCCCCTGGGCCTTGCCACTTTCCTCCACGGTACCGCCGGTGGCGACTTTGTAGCCTACCGGCAAGCCTTCGCTGAATTTCTCGATGGTCGGCGCCAACTGCTTGACCAGGTCGGTCGGCTGCATCTCATCGCGCACGGCGGCCTTGATGGTGATGGTCGGCTTGCGATCGCGGCGCCACACCAGCGGCTGCTCCAGCTCGTAACGCACGGTGGCGAACGCCAGCAGTGGAATCGAGGTGCCGTTGGGCGTGACGATCTGCAGGTTCTGCAAGGTTTCCGGGGTGCCCCGCTCGGCATCTTCGGCGCGGCCGACCACATTGATCAGGTAGATATCGTCGTGCACCTGGGTCACCGCCGCGCCGCTGACCACGCTGTTCATCAACTGCGCCACGTCTTCCGACGACAGCCCCAGTTGCCGCGCCTTGTCCTGGGCGATGTCCACCCGCAGCACTTTGCCCGGCTCGTTCCAGTCGTAGATGATCTCGCCCAAGTGGGTGTTCTGATCCAGCAAGGTCGCCAGTTCAATGGCGTGCTTGCGCACCTGGTCGATGTCTTTGCCGGACACGCGGTACTGGATCGGCCGCCCCACCGGCGGGCCCATTTCCAGCGGCTGCACGTAGCTGCCGATGCCGACAAAATCATCGCGCAGACGTTGTTGCAGGCGGGCGATCAGGGCGCCACGCTCTTCCAGGCCTTTGCTCACTATCACCAGCTGCGCGTAGTAGGGGTTCTCCAACTGCTGGTCCAGCGGCAGGTAGAAACGAATCGCGCCCTGGCCGATGTAGGTGCTCCAACGGGCAATGTCCGGGTCGTCCTTGATGATCGCTTCGAGGCGGTCGACGGCCTTGCGCGTCTCGTTGATCGAGGCGTTTTGCGGCAGGTTCAGGTCGACGAGGATTTCCGGGCGGTCCGACGATGGGAAGAACTGGTTCTGCACAAATTGCATGGAGAACACCGAAGCCACGAACAGCGCCACAGTGATGCCAATCGCCCACCAGCGGTTGCGCATGGCCCACAGCATGCCGCCATTGAAGGCACGGCCAATGCGCCCCGGCTCGGCGTTGTGCGGTTTCACATTGGCGCTGAGGATATGCACGCCGATCACCGGCGCAAACAGCACCGCCACCACCCACGACACCAGCATCGCCACGGCAATCACCGCGAACAGGGTAAAGGTGTACTCGCCCGCCGAACTGGCGTTGAGACCAATCGGCACGAAGCCGGCCACGGTCACCAGCGTGCCGGTGAGCATCGGGAACGCCGTGGAGGTATAGGCGTAAGTCGCCGCCTGCTCCTTGGTTTCGCCTTTTTCCAGGCGCGTGATCATCATCTCCACCGTGATCATCGCGTCATCCACCAGCAGGCCGAGGGCGATGATCAACGCGCCCAGCGACACGCGTTGCATGGTGATGCCGCTGTATTCCATGAACACAAATACCAGCGCCAGCACCAACGGGATCGAGCACGCCACCACCAACCCGGCGCGCATGCCGAGGCTGATAAAGCTCACCACCAGCACGATGATCACCGCCTCGAACAATGCGCTGGTGAAGCCGCCGACGGCCTCTTCCACCACTTCGGCCTGGTCGGACACCTTGTGCACGCCGACGCCCACCGGCAGGTCGGCGGTCAGCTCGTCCATGCGCCCGTGCAGGGCCTTGCCGAACGACTGGATATTGCCGCCCTTTTGCATGGCGATGGCCAAGCCAATCGCCGGTTTGCCGTTGAAGCGGAACATCGGCCGCGCCGGGTCCACATAACCACGGCTGATGTCGGCAATATCCGCCAGCCGATAAAAACGGTCATTGAGGCGCAGGTTGACGTTGGCCAGGTCTTTCTCCGAGGCGAACTGCCCGGAGGTGCGCACCGAGATGCGTTCGGGTCCTGCCTCGATCACCCCGGCCGGGGTCACGGCGTTTTGCGATTGTAGGCTTTGCACGACCTGGCGCTGATCAATGCCCAGGGCCGCGAGTTTGCGCGTGGAGAAATTCAGGTAAATCACTTCGTCCTGCTGGCCGATCATCTCGACCTTGCCCAACCCCGGTACCGAACGGATCTCGGCGCGCACCTGCTCCACGTAGTCACGCAGTTGGCGCATCGACAGGCCATCGCCGGTAAAGGCGTACACCGAGCCGAACACGTCACCGAATTCATCGTTGAACGACGGCCCCTGCAAGCCCTGGGGGAAGGTGCCGCGAATGTCATCGATCTTCTTGCGGACCTGGTACCAGATCTCCGGAATGGCCTTGGCACTGGTGGTGTCCTTGAGGAACACGAACACCGTGGACTCGCCCGGCCGGGTGTAGCTTTTCACGTAGTCGAGGGAATCGAGCTCCTCGAGTTTCTTCTCGATGCGGTCGGTGACCTGCTTGAGGGTTTCTTCCTGGGTCGCGCCCGGCCAGCGGGTCTGGATCACCATGGTCTTGATGGTGAACGAGGGGTCCTCTTCACGGCCCAGGTTCATGTAAGAGAACACGCCCATCAGCAGTGCGACGAACATCAGGTACCAGACGAAGGACTGATGCTTGAGGGCCCAGTCGGATAAGTTGAAGCTCCCTTTCATCGCGGGCTGTCCTCGTCGATTTTGACTTTTTGCCCGGGTTTCAGGCTGTTCACGCCAGCAGTGACAATGCGCTCGCCGGGTTTGACGCTGCCATTGAGCAAGGCGCTTTGAGCATCACGGCTGATGACCGTGACCTCACGCGGTTGCACGGTCTGGCTCTGGGTGTCGAGCAGCCAGATGCGGGTCTTGCCGTCCACTTCCTGCAAGGCGCTCAGGGGCAGCTCGATGCGCGGGGCGATGGCGGTGCTCAAGGTCACGCTGATGGCGGTGCCCAGGCGGAACGCGGCTGGGGTTTCGGCCAGGCTCAGGCGTGCGCGACGGGTGCGCGTGGCGCTTTGGGCCTGGGGTTCGATCTCACGCACCACGGCGGTGGTGTGCACGCTGGGGTCCAGTTGGCCGGCGACCAGGAACACCACATCGGCAGGCAAGCGTTCAGCCAGGCCGGCGGGCAGGTCGATCACCGCTTCCTTGATGTCCGGACGGGCCAGGGTCACCACCTGCTGGCCGGCGCTGACCACCTGGCCGGCCTCGGCGTTCCAGGCGGTGACGATGCCAGCGTGGTCGGTGCGCAGTTCGGCGTAGTTGAGCTGGTCTTTGGCCTGGTTGACCGAGGCTCGGGCCTGGTCGAGGGTCGCCTGGGTAGTTTTCAGGTCGGTCTGGGCCACATCCAATTGAGCCTGTGCGCCGACGCCACGGTTGAACAGTTCCTGTTGCCGGCGAGCATTGGCCTGGGCGTTGATGAACTGCGCCTGCACGCGCGCCAGGTCGCCCTGGGCAGCGCGTAATTGGTTCTGCTGGTCGGTGGGGTCAAGCACGGCGAGCAAGGCGCCCTTCTCCACTTCGGCGCCGACATCCACGGCGCGACGGGCGATGCGGCCAGGCACGCGGAAACCCAGGTTGCTTTCGTAGCGGGCCTGGATGGTGCCGGCGAAACGACCGAGGTTTTCCTGGTCTTCGGCCTTCACTTCCATGGACAGCACCGGGCGTATGGGTTCAGGCGGCGCCTCTTCCTTGGAGCAGGCCACCAGCAACAGGCTGGCGGCGACAATGAGCGTCAGGTGCTTCATGGCTGCGCTCCGGGTTGAGCGATCTCGACGACCATGCCGGGGTGCAGCAATTGCCCACCGGCTATCACGACTTTTTCACCGCCTTTGAGGCCCTCGCCGATGATCACTTTGCCGGTGAGGTAGCGCGCCACGGTGACCTTGTGCAACTGCGCCTTGCCTTCACCGTCCACCAACCACACGGCTGGCTCGTTGAGGTCTTTGGTCAGCGCCGACCAGGGCAGCTCGATGCTCGCCTTGGCCGGGCCATTGGCGGTGGCACTCACCACCGAGCCCAGCTCCATGCCCTTGGGCAGGCTTTGCAGGGCGATCTTCACTTGGACGGTGCCGGTATTGGCGGCCACGGCGGGCGTGACCTCGCGCACTTTGCCCACGGCCTTGATGCTCGGGTTGTCCAGCAGGCTGACGGTAATCGGCGCGTCGGGCGGCGGCTCCACCAGCAGGGACTCATATACGTTGAACACGGCGTCACGTTCGCCATCGCGGGCCAGGCTGAAGATTGGCACGGTGGCCTGTACCACTTGGCCGACTTCGGCCTGGCGCGCGGTGATGATGCCCGGGGCATCGGCAATCAGCGAGGTGTAGCCCAATTGTTCGCGGGCATTGGCCAACTGCGCCTGGGCAGCGGCCAGGGCACTTTGGCTGCTGCGCAGTGCAGCCTGGGCAGCGTCATATTCGCTGCGGCTGGTATAGCCTTTGGGCAAGAGTTTTTCCTGGCGCACAAAGGCGGCGGCGGTCTGCTTGACCCGCGCCTGTTCGGCCACGACCTGGGCCTGGGCCGAGTCGACGTTGGTTTGCAAATCCTTGGGGTCGAGCTTGGCCAGCACTTGCCTGGCGGTGACGCGATCGCCCACGTCGACCATGCGCTGGATGATCTTGCCGCCCACGCGAAAGGACAGATCGGTTTGCACCCGCGCCTGGATATCACCGGTCAGCGTCACCGCCGCGGCAAAATCCGCCGACTGCACGGTTTGCACGAACACCCGCGAATGCTGCTTGGGCTCGGCTTTGTCCTGGCCACAGCCGCTGAGCAGCGCCAGGAGGCCAAGGCTAAAAATAAATGTCGAAGTGCGACCGCCCATGCAGGCTCCTTTTGCGTGATGCCGACGTGCAAGTGTGTATGCGACTGTGAGCTTAGATCAGGGTTCCTTATCTGCATGGAGGATCCCATACTCCAATGGTTCCCATGCTGACTAAATGCACATGCTTAAAACACTCGCGGTGGCCAATTACCGCTCGATCAACAAATTGGTGGTGCCCCTGGACCGGTTGAACCTGGTGACCGGGCCCAATGGCAGCGGCAAGTCCAACCTGTATCGCGCCCTGCGCCTGCTGGCCGAAACCGCCCAGGGCGGGGTGATCAATGCGCTGGCCCGTGAAGGCGGGCTGGATTCGACCTTCTGGGCCTCGCCGGAAAACATCAGCCGGCGCATGCGCAATGGCGAAGTACCGGTGGAGGCCGTGGTTGCCCAAGGCGTCAAACGCTTGCGTCTGGGCTTTGCCGGGGAGGACTTCAGCTACGCCATCTCCCTGGGCATGCCCATCCCGGTTCCCGGCAGCGAGTTCAAACTGGACCCGGAGATTAAAAAAGAATGTATCTGGGCCGGCCCCCTCTACCGCCCGGCCAGCCTGCTGGTTCAGCGTTCGGGGCCGATGGTACGCGCCCGTGATGGCCGCGCCTGGGACGTACTGGCCCAGCACACGCCCAACTATCACAGCCTGTTCGATCAGGTCGGCAGCCTGCGCGGTTCGCCGGAAGTGCTGCTGCTGCGCGAAAGCATCCGTGGCTGGCGCTTCTATGATCACTTTCGCAGCGATGTGGATGCACCGGTACGCCAGCCGCAATTAGGCACGCGCACGCCGGTGCTGCATCACGACGGTCGGGATTTGGCGGCCGCGTTACAGACGATTCGCGAAGTGGGCGATGTCGAGGCGTTGCAGCACGCGGTCAGTGATGCCTTCCCCGGCGCACGGTTGCACATCGAACCGTTGCAGGGCGGACGCTTTGCCATCGAGTTCTATCAGGAAGGCTTGCTGCGCCCGTTGTCGGCGGCGGAACTGTCGGACGGCACCCTGCGCTACCTGCTGCTGATCGCCGCGCTGCTGACGCCCCGGCCACCGACCATGATGGTGCTGAACGAGCCTGAGACCAGCCTGCACCCGGACTTGTTGCCGGCACTGGCGCGCTTGATTATCCAGGCCTCGAAGCAGTGCCAGGTGTGGGTGGTGAGCCATGCCAGCCGGTTGATTGCGGCGTTGCAGCAGGATGAGGGGTGTAATTCGATTGTGTTGGAGAAGGTGATGGGGGAAACGCGGATTGTGGGGCAGGGCATTTTGGATGCGCCAGCGTGGCATTGGCCGGAGTAGGCGGTGACTGTACTGGCCTCTTCGCGAGCAAGCCCGCTCCCACAGGTTGGAATGCATTCCAAATGTGGGAGCGGGCTTGCTCGCGAAAGCGGTAGATCAGGCAACACAAAAACCTGGAATCAGCCCTGCCACTTACCGCCTTCAACAATCACACTCTCAGGCTTGGTGTCGTCGCTCAGCTCTTTACGCACATATTGGTCATAAAGCTTGAGCAGAAACTTCTCCTCACCCAACTTCGCCAACTCCGCATTCACCCAGTCACGCAGCTCGGTATTGCCCTTCTTCACCGCCGGGGCAATCGGCGCTTCATCCCCCAGCTTCTCTTCCAGCACGCGGTAGCCAGGGTTCTGCTTGGCCCAGCTGAACAACACCAAATTATCCTGCGCATACGCATCCCCACGGCCAGCCGACAGCGCCTGCAGCGACTCGGAGTTCTTCTCGAACTTGAGCAGCTTCCAGTCCGGGTGGTTCTTGGTCAGCCAGATATCCGCCGTGGTGCCGGTGGTGACGATGGTCGTGCGGGTTGCCAGGTCGTCCAGGCTTTTCACCGCACTGTCATTCGGCACCAGGGCCTGCACCGCGACTTTCAGGTTGGGGTTGGTGAAGTCCACCGCTTCCTTGCGTTCAGGCGTCACGGTCATGTTGGCGAGGATCAGGTCCACCTTGTCGCTTTGCAGGAAGGGGATGCGGCTGGCCGGTTCCACGGCGACAAATTCCACCTTGTTTTCGTCGCCCAGCAGGTCCTTGGCGAATTGCCGGCCAATGTCGGTATCGAAGCCGACATAACGACCGGCTTCGTCCACAAAACCGAACGGCGGCTTGTCGGTAAACACGCCGACAATCAGCTTGTCCCGCGCTTTGATTTTGTCGATGTAGCTCACAGCCGCGGGTTTTACCGGCTCTTCGGCCTTTTTATCGCAGCCGGCCAGCAAGGCGACGGCAAACAGTGGCAGCAGTAACTTTTTCATATCAGCTCCAGTTCCTTGATCTTTTTGGGCAGTGTTGAAACAAAGGAGAACTTCTCCAGGAACTGCTGCGCGCGTGCGGTCTGCGGGTTCGTAAAGAATGCCTCGGGGGTGTTGTGTTCGAGGATGCGACCGGCTTCCATGAACACCACGCGGTCGGCGACGGCGCGGGCGAAGGCCATTTCGTGGGTAACGATCAGCAAGGTCATGCCATCGCGGGCCAGGCCCTGGATCACTTCCAGCACTTCCTTGACCATCTCCGGGTCGAGGGCCGCGGTGACTTCGTCAAACAGCATGACCTGGGGGTTCATGCACAACGAACGGACGATGGCGATGCGTTGTTGCTGGCCGCCGGAAAGCTGGCGCGGGAAGGCGTCGCGCTTGTCGGCCAGGCCCACGCGCTCCAGCAGTTTTTCCGTCTGCTCACGGGCCTCGCGCAGGTCGCGCTTTTGCACTTTCAGCGGGCCGAGCAGGATGTTGTCGAGCACGGTCATGTGCGGGAACAGGTGGTAGCTCTGGAACACCATGCCGATGTCCTGGCGTACCTGGCGCCAGTCGGTGGTTTTATCCAGCAGCTCAATGCCTGCAAAGCGCAAGTGTCCGCTGTGAGCAACCTCCAACCCATTGAGGCAGCGCAACAAGGTGCTTTTGCCACAGCCGCTGGGGCCGAGGATCACCACCACTTCGCCACGTTGCACGCTCAGGTCGATGCCCTTGAGCACCTGCGTCTCGCCGAAGAATTTGTTGAAACCCTGAAACTCGATCAATGCGCTCATGCTTGGGCCCAGCGCCGTTCCAGCACCTTGGAGGCGGCTGACAACGGGTAGCAGATAAAGAAGAAAAACAGGAACAGCGCGCCATAAATCAATACCGACTCGTAGGTACGCTCGATGATTTGCTGGCCGACCTTGATCACATCCACCACGCCGATCAGCACCGCCAGGGAGCTGGTCTTGATGATGCGCGTGTACACGTTGATGGTCGGCGGCGTCATGCGCTTGAGGGCCTGGGGCAGCAGTACATAGCCGTACAACTGTGGGCCGGACAGGCCAATCGACAGGCCTGCTTCGCGCTGCCCACGGGGCAGCGAATGCAGCGCGCCACGCACCACTTCGCCCACCTCGCTGGCGCCCCATAACGACAGCACCAGCACCGCGCACCAGAAACTCGGGATGCTCAGGCCGAAGAAAATCGGCAGGCCAAAAAACAACAGGTACAACCACACCAGCACCGGAATGGCGCGGAACAGTTCCAGGTAAACCCGCAGCACGCCGTTGAGCGCCTTGTTATTCAAGGTGCGCAGCACGCCGTAGAGCACGCCGCCCACCGTACTGAAGGCGATGCTCAAAAACGAAATCGACAGGGTTTGCGCAGCGCCCTTGCCCAGTTGCGGCAACGACACCCAGAGCAACTCAAGACCCGAACTGGCCATGCTGGAGCCTCCTTTCCAGGCGGCTGAGCAACAGCGACAACGGCAGGAACAACAGCACGCAAATCAGCGTCAGCACGGCGAGCATTTCGTAGGTCTTGTAGTAGAGAGCGATGTAGCTCTTGGTGGTGTAGAGAATCTCCGGCACCGCCACCGCCGACACCACGGTGGTTTCCTTGAGCAGAAAAATGAAATTGGCGAACAGCGCCGGCAGGCTGAGGATGCCGGCCTGGGGCAGAATCACATGGCGCAGCAGTTGCCAATCGGACAGGCCAATGGACTTGCCCGACTCGATCTGCGCCAGCGGCACCGCTTCCACACCGGCGCGCAGCACCTCGGTGAGGTAGGCGCCGCCCAGAAAGGTCATGGTGATAATCGCCGCCCAGAACCCGGAAATATTGAAACCCAGGGCCGGCAGCGCGAAGTAGACGAAGAACAGTTGGATCAACAGCGGCGTGTTACGCGCCAGTTCCACATACAGCGACACCAGGCGCGACAGGTACGGCGTGCGAAACACCAGCAGCGCAGCGTTGATCAGCGCCACCAGCAAGGACGTGGCAATGGCGATCAGGCCGACTTGCAGCGTCACACCCACAGCCTTGAGAAACGCCGGCAGGGTGCTGAGGATAAAAGCGAAATCGAAGGTCATGTGCAGTCCATATCGCCGCATGGGTAATGCCGCGAGCGCAGTCCGTGCCGACGTGGATAACGTCAGCTAGCGCGAACTTTAAAGGTATAAAAACCAAAGTTTAAATACCGAAATAGCATATTTATATCACTCGAAAACCTAACCTCTGCGGGAGCTGGCTTGCCTTCGATCGTTCCCACGCTCTGCGTGGGAATGCAGCCCAGGACGCTCTGCGTCTGCTCTAAAGTCGTGACGCAGAGCGTCACAGGAGACGTTCCCACGCGGAGCGTGGGAACGAGCAAAAAAACGCCGACGCTGTAGTAGCCGTCGGCGTTGAAACCTTGAAGAGGGTTTTGGCTTACATCAGAACGCTGGCACCACCGCGCCGTTGTACTTCTTATCGATGAAAGCTTTGACTTCCGGGCTGGTCAGGGCCTTGGCCAACTTCTGGATAGCATCGCTGTCCTTGTTGTCCGGGCGGGCTACCAGGAAGTTTACGTACGGCGACTTGGCGTCTTCGATGATCAACGCGTCCTTGGCCGGGTTCAGGCCAGCTTCCAGGGCGTAGTTGGTGTTGATCAGGTCGAGGTCAACCTGGTCCAGCACCCGTGGCAACAGGGCCGACTCCAGCTCTTTGAACTTCAGGTTCTTCGGGTTGCTGGCGATGTCTTTCGGCGTAGCCAAGGCGTTGGTCGGGTCTTTAAGGGTGATCACGCCGGCCTTTTGCAGCAGCAACAAGGCGCGGCCGCTGTTGGAGCCTTCGTTCGGGATAGCCACGGTGGCGCCGTCTTTCAGATCTTCGATTTTCTTGATCTTTTTCGAGTAGCCGCCGAAGGGCTCAACGTGCACGCCCACCACGGTAACCAGGTTGGTACCTTTACCCTTGTTGAAGTTTTCCAGGTACGGCAGGGTCTGGAAATAGTTGGCGTCCAGACGTTTCTCAGCGACTTGCACGTTCGGCTGTACGTAGTCAGTAAAGACTTTGATCTGCAGGTCCACACCTTCCTTGGCCAGCGTCGGCTTGATCAGCTCGAGGATTTCGGCGTGCGGGATCGGCGTAGCGGCCACCACCAGTTTCTCGTTGGCCTGGGCGAAGCCGGCAGTCAGGGCAGCCGCCAGAGCGGTAAACAACAGAACCTTTTTCATGCAATGTCCTTCTAACGACCGTTTTTATGTGAGGTGCCAGCGAAGTGCTATCGCGGCGTGGGAAGGACAATACCTAGATTTTTTATTCCCGAACAATATCTTTTATTCACGTTGATATTCCATTTTGCTCATACAGGAATTTACGCACCGATTCCTGCTCGGCTGGGCTGGCGCTGGCAAAAATTCGTCGCACTTGCTCCAGCGGTGAACCCGCCACCGGCAAGTTCAAATGCTCGGGCAAGATTTCATCGCCACTGCTGACCAGCAAGGCAAAGTGAATGACGTTTTCCAATTCGCGGGTATTGCCCGGCCAGGTGTGTTGTTCCAGCACCTGCTGGGCGGCTTCGCTGATAAGCGGCACCGGCAGGTCCAGACGCTGGCTGTAGATGCCGAGGAAATATTCGGCCAGGGACAAGATATCCCCCACCCGCTCGCGCAGCGCTGGCAGGTCCAACCGGCCTTCGCTCAAGTAATGAAACAGACGCTCGTGAAACTTACCGACGGCCACGGCTTGGGCCAGGTCGATGCTGGTGGCGGCCACCAGGCGCACATCCACCGGGCTCGGCTGATGGGCACCGACACGGGTGACTTCATGGTTTTCCAGGGCCGCGAGCAATTTCACCTGGATCGGCAGCGGCAAGTCGCCAATCTCATCCAGGTACAAGGTGCCGCCATTGGCCGAGCCGAACCAGCCCGCCCGGCTGCTCGCCGCGCCACTGTGGCTACCCGCGGCATAGCCGAACAACTCGGCATCGGCATAGGTGGGGCTGATGGCGCCACAGTTGACCGAGACAAACAGGCCAGTGCGGTCACTGCCACGATGGATGTGCCGCGCCAGCAATTCTTTACCGCTGCCGGTTTCACCGCGAATCAAGACGGGTAAAGCGCGCGGCGCCAGGCTTTCCAACTCTTCACGCAGTTGGCGTGAGCGTGGGTCGACGAACACCAGCGCCTTGGCGCGGATGCTCAACGGGCTTTTTTCAGCATCGGGAAAGGTCAGCAGCGGCTGGCCGAAGGTTTCATGCAGACTCATGGCAGGCTCCCGCCCCAATCCACTCAGGGACGGGGCGTTGAAAAAATATTAGGCGCTGCGCCGGGCGTGATGCTCGAGGCGATGTTGCAGGCGATAGAGGTAAGCAAAACCTTGCTCCCACCGCCGGTGGCCGGACTTCACGTTGATATGCCCGGCGCCCGACAGGATGCCGGCTTCGGCGCCCCACTGGCGCGCCAGTTCCAGAGCCCTGTGGGCGCTCACGGCACTGTCGTTGTCGGAGCTGACCACCTGGCTGGGGAATGGCAACAAATCGGTGGGAATCGGTGCGAAGTTACGCAGGGCGGGCGCACACGCCGGGCGCTCGACATCCGCAGGGGCTACCAGCAATGCGCCGCGCACCTGCCGCAAGACCTGCACGGGAGCGGTAGCGGCCCAGTGGGCCACAGTGATGCAACCCAGGCTGTGGGCGATCAGGATGACCGGCGTACTATCGGCAGCGATGGCCTCAGCCAGCGCGGCGACCCAGTCCTCACGACGGGGCGTCAGCCAATCGGCTTGCTCCACCCGCGCGCTGTTGGGCAAGCTGTTCTGCCAATGGGTTTGCCAATGATCTTCTGGCGATCCTTGCCAGCCCGGCACGATCAGATAACGAATCGACTCGCTGTGCATGGGTGTGCCCTCCTGCAGCGTTTAACGTTGCTGACCAGTATAGGGGCCGCTCAACAACCAAATAAGGAATAAAAAGGAATTTATTAATAACCATATGGAATTTATATTTTCCGAAATCTGTCAATGCTCAACCATCGCCCCCTCTTCGACACCAAGGTGCCAGGGGCGATAGCGGCAGCGCAGAACTGTCAGCAGGTGGATTCACGCAAGCCACTGCTAGTGGCTCGCCACGCTTTGCCGACTCAACGCGAATGATGCATGGAGTGCTCTGCGCCGATGGTGACGCCAAATTTATTACTCATTGGCATATAAAAATCGTGAACTTTCATGTAGTTTTTTGCATAATCCTGAGGCAATAAAAGACGCGCACTCATGAGTTCTGTAAGCTCATTAATAATCGGAAACATCCCATATTCTTCTTGCTCCAATACATCACCAAACATTCTCGGCCCGGTGACCTCGAATATCTTCGTTTCATACGCCTTATAAGCCTGCTGTTCTGCGGCGATCGCCCCCTCCTCAAG
This sequence comes from Pseudomonas fjordensis, assembly GCF_976987115.1. Classification (NCBI taxonomy): domain Bacteria; kingdom Pseudomonadati; phylum Pseudomonadota; class Gammaproteobacteria; order Pseudomonadales; family Pseudomonadaceae; genus Pseudomonas; species Pseudomonas fjordensis. The sequence goes on along the minus strand of NZ_OZ336860.1, from coordinate 262,218 downwards.
GAAAGGTCGATGATTGGCAAACCAAGATTCGTTGGCTTTATACCGCTGATATGACTCCTCTAAAATCTTATCAAATAACGGATTGCCCGGATGACTTGCAAAATTGCTGGTATTAAACCCTTCAAAGTCTGTGGCTGCATAAGTCACTGGCGAGTTCAACAGAATATCATTGGCCGTGGCCTTCAGCGTGACCTCTCCCACGTTAAACTCTAATGTGTCGTCCGTATCCAGGTAAATGCCACCGTACTTCTTCATCAAGGCCACGCGCATCACGTCCGATGACGCAGATAAATTCTGCCCTTGCCCTGAACGAAAATACTGATACATCTCCCCATACTTTCCAGCATTCAATTCCTGAAAGGCTTCATCCTCCTTCAAGTTATGCACTTCAAGCCCACCGACTTTATGATCCAGCGCCGCCTTTATGCTCTGGAACACCTCTGTATCATTGGCATCCACATGAACGATTGACTTGTAGCCAGGACTTTTTCTGGAGTTCTCGATAATATTTTCGAGCAAGTGCTCTGGCATTTCATTACCGGCCCAGAAATAGTGGATCACCTTGGGCACTTCTGTCGCGCCGGACGGTAGCGAAGGCAGCCGCGGTATCTTGAAGGTCTTGTTTATCACTGAGGCCGGGGAGTCTTTGCTGCCTGCCAGCGCTTTGGCCTTTGAACCAACTTGCCAGTTTCCTCGACCGTCACGCCAATAAAACAGGTCATTGACTTGACCATTTTCTCTAAGCCCGCGCCAAAGACCTGCCTGTATGTCATACGTGACTTTCGTGCCGTATTGGCCCACAAAAACCATGTAGTCTTTAGAGAACATTTGATGGACACCGTCCATGGGAAGCGTGAGTTCATCAAGGATCGCCGGTGTCGAAACGGGACTCAGCGGGTACCCAATATGCCCGTTCACATGTCGTGGCGGGTTGAAGAACGGGCGGCCTTGTTCATTCACTTGAGCGGGCGCCTGGGCGGCGGCATCTACCTCTGTTGCCAGGCCACCGCCGGCCATCCGCCCGGTCACTTTCGCAAGCGGCGCCGCTGCGTGTGTGGCCAACGGCGGTACCGCGTTCAACACCCCAAAAACGATACGGTCAGAGGCTGTCGCTTTACCTTTGACGGCATCGTCAATGCCGATACCTGCCTGGGTGGCGCCGGCAGCCAGGAAGAAAACATCCAGCGCTATCGCTACCTCCGGCATCACCAATGCCAGCGGCGTCATGAACATGGCGACCTTCGTGGCTTCTTCAACAAGCTGCAGGGCTTTGTTCTTGTTGTAGTCACCGTCACTGACGATCGCATTTTGCGCATCCGAATACGACCGCGCCTTTTGTCGAACCTTGATGGCCTCAAAAGGATCGTTGCTTATCGGGTCAACCGAAACGTAGCGCTCCGGCACCCAACCGTTGAGCGTGCCAAGGATAGACCTCCCGGCCGCCTGATGATCAGACCAGGTGCCCATCCCTACCAAGGTTTGACGTACACCGTCCGAAAAAATCCTTTCGGCCTGGTCCTCCAGCGAAAAGTGCGACAACAAGGATTCGCGCTTTGCCGGATCACTGGCTTGCTTAGCCAGCCAATTGCTTATTTGTTGCGGGTTATCAAAACGATGTATTGGCGAGGAGTTGCCTGGGATGTAAAGCAATGTCAGCTGGGTTTTCCGGTCGGTCACGCACATCAGGTCGGTCGACTCAAACCCATTGATGCTCAGCAAGCCGATGTCCAGGTCCGGGTCCTTCACGGCAGCCTCTTTAAAGTCCTGGACCGTCAGCTCGGACCAATCCTTTTGCGCCACAGGCCCCAACGCACGCTGGGCGAGTGCGGTCTCGGCAGGGCCAAGGGTCCCTTCCAGGCGTTGCAGATTGATGGCTTTGACAAAGGAGATTTTACTCAATGCCGCATAAGAGTCGGTGTGCTTGTCCCAAAACCCATCAAGGGTTTTCTTATACATGTTGGTCCGGTCTGTATCCCAGACTAATGACTTGAAGCCATCTACCGGTATGGACACGCGAGTGTCGGCATTATACGGCGCATCGCCCGGCGCACTCGGTTCCCGATAAATACCTTGGCGACTATTTGCTTCCTGCACCCAGCCGTCGATCTTGTTGTACACATACACCACTGGCGAAAAGTATTTGCCAATTTTTACAAACCAGTTTTCATTATCTTCAATCGTTACATCTTGCCTGTTTTTCAATGCCGCTTGTGTCAGGGTTATTTTTTCCACTACTTTCTTTTCATCTTCACTGTCACTTTTAAATGTCACCAAATAGGTCTTATCAGGGTCAACATCCACGCCCCATTGCTGCTTTATCTTTTCAGTTAAAATGCTGGAAATTTCTTTTTCTGGCGTTACAAAGTCGGAGGAATGCTTGCTGATATAAGTTTCCAAATCCGCATTTTTCTTCAATACCGAACTGACGCCGCCTGGCACAGGCTTTGCTTGAGCACCCTGCAATACACTATTCTTCCTCTGATAATCAGCCAGCGAGGGCAAGATACAGGCCGATGGATGTTTGAGACCCGGCGCTCGATAGTTTGAAGATGCCATTACGGGAGGCTTTTCTTCAGGTTTTTCAACCTCTACAGGCGGATTAAAGAACGTGCTCATCACTTGAACAGGAAACCGTATAGACATGTATTACTCCATTAATTAAATCACTCCATGCGCCGACCAGCATAAGCATGCTCCCGAAAATTGCACGCTCGCAAACATGTAAATTCTTTACCTATGCAACATCTGTAAATACGTAGCCCTTAAATAAAAAAAGGCCGCACCCTGCCAAGGAAAGCGGCCCAAAAACTGTCGAATTCTTTTGAAACTAACGCGCGGTGATCACCGACAACTTGGTAATCCCTGCGCGCTCGATCGAGGCCATGGCGCGCGCCACTTCGCCATAATTCACCCCGTCGTCAGCCTGCAGTTGCACCCGCACATCGGGGTCCTTGGCCTTGGCCGCCTGCAGGTTGAATTCCAGCAGGTCCGGCTCGATGGCGTCCTTGTTGATAAACACTTTGCCTGCGCCGTCGATGCTCACCACCAGCGGGTCTTTCTGCTCAACCGGCGCCACGGCCTGGGTCTTGGGCAGGTTGATCGGGATGGAGTTGGTCAACAGCGGCGCGGTGACGATAAACACCACCAGCAGCACCAGCATCACGTCCACCAGCGGCGTGACGTTGATCTCGCTCAGCACCTCATCGCTGTCTTGCGTGGAGAAGGCCATTCAGGACGCCTCCTTTACTTTCTGCGGGCTGCCGGCGCTGGCCTTGGCCAACGTCGGGTGCAGCAGCACGCGGAACGCGTTTTTCTGCGCCAGGCTGTAGAAGTCGTGGGCAAAGTCATCCAGGTCTGCCGCCGTCAGCTTCAGGCGACGCAGGAAGTAGTTGTAGACCAGCACCGCAGGCACCGCGACGGCGATCCCCACGCCGGTCGCGACCAACGCCGCCCCGATCGGGCCTGCCACGGTTTCCAGGCTGGCGGACCCGGCGGCGCTGATCCCCTTGAGCGCCTCCATGATGCCCCACACGGTGCCAAACAGGCCGATAAACGGCGAGGTGCTGCCGATGCTGGCGACCACGGCCAGGCCGGTTTCCAGGGAGCGACGTTCACGCACGATCTGCTGGCGCAGGGCGCGTTCGAGGCGGTCTTGATGGTTGATTGCCTGGCTCAAATCCGCAGCATGGTTGGCGTCCCCCACCTGAATCGCCGCATAACCGGCCTGGGCCACACGTGCGGCGGCGCCGGGCTGGGTTTCGGCAAGTTCTGCGGCGGCATCGAGGCTCGATGCCGCCCAGAACTGTTTGTGAAACTTGCGATCCTGAGCCTTGAGGCGACCAAACTGCACGCCCTTGAGCAAGGCCAGGCCCCAGGTCGCGACTGAAAAGGCCACCAGCAGCCAGATCACCGCGCTTTCGATGGATTCAAGTGGAGATGCCAATGCCATGATGTTTTCCCTCTGCGCCGCTGAATAATTAATGAATCTTGAAATCGATGGGCACGCTCACCCAGCCGTTCTGGGCCACATCGCCCTGCTTGGCCGGCACGAAACTCCAGCGTTTCACCGCCGCCAATGCCGCGTCATCCAACTGCTGGCGACCGCTGCTTTTTTGCACCTGGATCTCCCCCGGCTTACCGCTGGCCAGCACCTGCACCCGCAGCAACACCGTGCCTTCCCAACCGCGACGCTGAGCCAGTGACGGGTACTCCGGCGCCGGGTTCTTCAGGTACGCGGCGTTGGCTGACGCGGGTGTCACCGGGGCGGGCGCCACGGGCACTGGCGCAGCGGCGGGTGCTGGCGTCGGTGGTGTTGGCACTGGCGGCGGCTCGACCGCTTTGGGTACAGGCTTGGGCGCAGGTTTAGGCGCGGGCTTGGGTTTGAGAACCGGTGTGGGTGGCGCCGGCTTGGCGGCCAACTCATCCACCACCGGCGGTGGTGGTGGTGGCTCGACAACAGGCGGCGGTGCTGGCGGTGGCGGCTCAACCAGCGGCGGTGCCGGCTGGGAAAACTCGATGGTCATCGGTGGAATTTCCGGCGGCACAATCGGCAGCACCGGCGTGGGCTTCTGACTCACCCAATAGATCACCGCGCCATGCAAGGCCAACACCAGCAGCCCCAGCAGGATGCCTTCGCGGCGGCTGGAGAAACGCTTCGGAGTCTTTTGCAGACGCAATTGCCCCAACGGCGCGCGGTGCGGCCGGCCAAGGTCGACCAACTCACCACTCGGTGCCTGGCGCCACTGCGCCTCGTGTGCACTGGCGGCGGTCTGGACATTGCCCATTGATTCACTCCCTGCGGTTCTGAAAACCGACGGGCCTGTATGCAGGGCCGTCTAGGACTGAATCATCGGGGCCAGACACTTATCTCTTAAAGTAATCTTTAAAGTTATACATAGATCAAAATTGAATAATCATGACGGCCACCCGGCGCCAGCCCGCGTCCGTCGTGGCCTGGCGCCCAGCGCCTATTTTTCGATGCTTTCAAGGCATGCAAAATATTCGGCAAAGGTATCGGTCAGTGCGGGTTTCCCGCGCATAACGCGAGCAATTCGCTCAGCAATGTCTGCCCCGCCGCGCCGAGGCCACTGCGGCCATACAAGGCCAGTCGCACGCCGTGTACCGGCGGCAAGCCACTTTCCGGGCCGAGTATGCGATGGCCCGGTTGCAACACCCGTTCCGGCAATAAACTGATGCCCAAGCCTGCCGCCACCGCCGAACACACACTGGCCAGGCTGGCGCTGCAATAGCCAATGCGCCAACGCCAACCGGCTCGTTCCAGATGGTGGAGCATGTCGTTGCGATACAGGCCGCCTACCGGAAAGGCCACCAGCGGCAGCGGGTCACGACCCAGCGCCGGCGTGCTGAGGCTGTCGACCCAATACAAGGGCTCGGGCCACGACGCCACACAGTCGTCGCTGTCGCCCATCTGCTTGACCAGCAACACGTCAAACTCACCGCCCCGATACTGACGCTGCAATTCGGGGCCCAGCCCGCTGGTGACTTCCAGTCGAACCCGTGGATAAGCCACGACGAACGCCGAAAGCAGCGGCATCAGGCGCTCGGCAGCAAAGTCCTCCGGCACGCCGAGGCGCAACACGCCGTCGCTTTGCTGGTTGATCAGCACATCGGCGGCTTCTTCATGCAGCGCCAGAATGCGCCGGGCATAGGCGAGCAGACGTTCACCCTCAGTGGTGGGCACCACACGGCGCTGGTCGCGATCGAGCAACTGGCACGTCACCGCGTCTTCCAGACGGCGGATCTGCTGGCTGACGGTAGACTGGGTCAAATGCAGGCGCTCGGCGGCGCGGGTGAAATTGCCGCAGTCCACCACGGCGACAAAGCTGCGCAACAACACGGGATCGAACACACTCATCACCATTGCGTTTGCCACTGGTTGGCATGGTTATATTTAATTTCAGCATACCTTGGCGCCTCGCCATACTCATCCCCCCTTTGCCCACGCGGACCCTGCCTACCATGACGCTGAACACGACACTCGCCGGACGACTTGCCGGCTGGGGCCTGCTGGTGGTGCTTGGCCTGAACCTGCGCCCCATCCTCAGCTCCATCAGCCCCTTGCTCGGTGAGATTCGCCAGGCCACCGGCTTGAGCTTCCAAAGCAGTGCCTTGCTCACCAGCCTGCCGGTGATCTGCATGGGGTTGGTGGCACTGGTGGGCGTGCGCGTGGAGGCTCGCTTGGGCGAGCGGCGCGGCATCGCCCTGGGCTTGTTGATGATTCTGCTGGCGTGCCTGGCGCGCTGGTTGATGGGCCAGGCTTCGGCGCTGCTGGTCACTGCGCTGCTCGGCGGCGCAGGCGTGGCGCTGATCCAGGCGTTGGTGCCGGCGATGATCAAGCGCGAATTCCATCACCGTGTGCCGGTGGCGATGGGGGTGTACTCGGCCTCACTGATGGCCGGCGGTGGGCTGGCGGCGCTGCTCAGCCCGGTGGTGGCCACGTACTTTCAGCAATGGCAGGCGGGATTGGGTGTGTGGCTCCTGCCGGCGCTGGGGGCACTGCTGCTGTGGGCCTGGCTGCCGCTGGGCGCGGCTCGAAATCCACAGCGGGCATCTGCGTTCAAAGGGTTACGCAACCGCCGCGCCTGGCTGCTGGCGCTGTATTTCGGCCTGGTGAATTGCGGCTACATGAGCATGGTGGCGTGGCTGCCCGCCTACTATCAGCAACTGGGTTGGGGCGTGCTGCCCAGCGGTTCATTGCTGGCGTTCATGACGATTTTTCAGGTGACTGCCGCCCTGCTGATGCCAGTGCTGGCGCAACGCGGTATCGACCGTCGCCCATTGCTCAGTATCAGCCTGCTGGCGCAAACCATCGGTTACCTGGGCCTGATCATTGCGCCGCAGGAATATCCTCACCTGTGGGTGGCCTTGTGCGGCTTCGGCCTGGGCGCCTGTTTCGCCCTGAGCCTGCTGCTGACCCTCGACCACCATCGCGACCCTCGCCAAGCCGGGCAACTGGCGGCGTTCGTGCAAGGCGTGGGCTTTTTGATCAATGCGATTTCGCCATGGCTGACCGGCTGGCTGCGCGAGCTTACCGGCCACTTTGTCAGCGCCTGGGTGGTGCTGACGGTGACGGTGGTGGCGATGCTGTTGGTGACGCGGGTGTTCAGCCCGGCCACCTATCGCACCGACCTAGAAGTCGTAGCGCCCAGTCACGCCTAGGGTGCGCGGCGTGCCCAGCAGGCCCTCGTAACCGCCGTTACCGCCGGTCCACAGGGTGGTGTAGTAGGTTTTGTCGAAGGCGTTTTTCAGCCACAGCGACACATCCCACTGCCCTTGGTCATAGTCGCCGCGCAAACCGGTAGACAGGTTGACCACCGCATACGCCGGGATCTGCCCGTAGTCGGAATCTTCCACCGTGCCCACCGCCTTGGAACGGAACGCGTAGCTGGCGGTGACGTAGGGTTCGAAGCCGTTCGCCAGGTTCCACTTGTACTCGCCGTTGGCATTGGCGATCCACTTGGAGGCGCCCACCACCTGATGGCCGCTCAAGTCGCAGGACGCCGGCGCCCCAGGGCGCAGGCTGGTTTCCGGCGGGCACGGCGCATCCTTGTAAGACAGGTAAGTCACGTCATTGAAGGAGCCGTTGATGTTCAGGGTCAGGCCCTTGATCGGCACCAGGGTGCTTTCCACTTCCACGCCGCGCGAGCGCACCGAGCCGGCGTTGGTCAGGTACTGCACGCGGTTGTCCTGGTCGTAGGCGTTGGTCTGGTAGCCGTTGACCTGGGTCCAGAACAGGTTGGCATTGAGCTGCAGGCGGCGGTCCCACAAGGTGCTCTTGAAGCCCAGCTCGGCGTTGTTGGCGCGCTCGGTGCCGATCAGCAGCGAGTCGGCCCCGGCTGTCGGCGCAGACCCCACCGCCAGGTTCACACCGCCGGACTTCTCGCCATGGGACAGCGTCGCGTAGCCCAGCAGGTTTTCGTTGAAGTGATAACTGAGGTTGAGCAGCCCCGACGGCGTGGCGCTGTATTGCGACAGGTCGCCCGAGTCATAGGCTCCGGTACGCCCACGCCGCGCCATGGCGGCGGCCCCGCTGACCGCCGCGCCACCGACGGGCGCATTGCGCGTGACCCAGGCGCTTTTTTCTTCGTAGGTGCCGCGCACACCGGCGGTGAAATCCAGGCGCTCGGTCAGGTGCCAGGTGCCTTGGGCGAACAGCGCAAAGCTGTCGGTGCGGATATGCCCGTTGCCCACACTGCTCACATTGCTCAACGCACCGGCAGGCGTACCGTTCCAGATATCGGCCTTGGGCCCGTAGTAGGCAAAGGATTTGTTATCCAGGTCGGAGCCGAAGTAGTAGGCGCCGAGCACGTAATCGAAGAAGCCACCGCTGGGCGACGCCAGGCGGAATTCCTGGGACCACTGCTTATCTTCCACCGAAACTCCGGCGTTATACGACGCCGGTACGTTGAGGCCGTCATCGTTGCGCGGGGTGAAATTCCACCAGCGGTAAGAGCTCACCGAGGTCAGGGTGAAGTCGCTGGGCAGCGTCCAATTGGCTTCCAGCGACGTACCGCCCTGGAACACCGTGACGTGCTGGTCGTTGTCCAGGTTGACCTTGCGATGGGTGCCGTCCACCAAGGTTGCGCCCGCCGCGTTGGCCCGGGATTGATACAGGTTGGTGCCATTGATGGTCGGCCCGGTGCTGTACAGCACGCGGGTGCCGGCGCTGGAGTCTTCTTCGTTGTAGTCGCCGATCCAGCGCAGGTTGAAGGCCTCGCTGGGCTTGTACAGCAGTTGCCCGCGAAAGCCCTGGCGTGAGCCGCCGTTCAAATCATGGCCGTCATGTTCATTCTTGATGTCGCCGTCGCTGCGCGTGCGATAGGCCGAGAAACGCCCTGCCAGGTCATCGGTCAGGGGGCCGGAAATCGTGCCCTTGGTCTGGAAATAACCGTCCTCGCCCAGGGAGGTTTCGATACTGCGCTCCGGGGTAAAACTCGGCGCACGGGTGCTGATATTGATCACGCCGGCAGTGGTGTTCTTGCCGAACAACGTGCCCTGGGGGCCGCGCAAAACCTCAAGCTGCTCGATGTCCATCAGATCGAACACCGCCATGCCCGGACGCCCGAGGTAGACGTTGTCGATATACAGCCCCACGCTGCCTTCCAGGCCATCGCTGGCCGGGTTGTTGCCCAGGCCACGGATCGACACGCTGGACTGGCGCGCATGCATATAGGCGACGTTGACGCTGGGCACCAGTTGCTGCAAATCCTGGATGCGATACACCCGCTGGGTTTCCAGGGCCTGGCCGCCGAGCACGCTCATGGGCGTCGGCACGGCCTGGGCACTTTCGGTCCGCCGCCGGGCAGTCACCGTGACGGTCTCCAGTTGGCCACTGGCGCTTTCGCCCTTGCCAGCAGGCGCGGGGGTTTCAGCGGCCTGGGCCGGCGACCAACTGGTACTGCCGGCCACTAACATAGCCAGGGGCAAGGACTTGAACAGACTCATAAGCGGCTCCAAAACCCCGGAATACTCGTCGCCTCATATTCCCAAAGGTTATTTATTTATGTTTTTACGAACATTTACTGCATAAGAGATAGCCTTTATAAGGAGTCGACGTAATGCATAGCCAATGCATTTCCCGGATATTTTTGATGTGAAAAATGCATATCGACTTGCGCCAGCTTCGCCACTTCATCGCCCTCGCCGAACAGCGCAGTTTCGTCGCGGCAGCCGCAGCGGTGAACCTGTCGCAGTCGGCGTTCAGCCGTAGCATCCAGGCCCTGGAACACAGTGCCGGCTGCCAACTGGTGGACCGTGGCCGCAAAGACCTGGCGCCCACCAAGCAAGGCCAGGTGCTGCTCGAACATGCACGCCGCCTGGTCAGCGGCGCACAACAACTGGCCAACGAAATCAGCCAGTTCAATGGCCTGGAAGCCGGTGAACTGCGCTTCGGTTGCGGCCCCGCGCCGGCAGCTGGGTTAGTGCCACGTGCCATTGGCAGTTTTATCGGGCGCTACCCCAAGGCCCGCGTGCAGTTCCAGGTGGACGACTGGCAAAGCCTGAGCAAGCGCCTGCTCAGCGAAGAGTTCGAATTCTTCGTCGCCGACACCCGCCACTTCGAAGCCAACCCCGACTACCACACCCACCGCCTGCGCCCGCGCCGTTGGCACTTCTGCTGCCGCGCCGGCCACCCCTTGGCCACGCGCAACAGCGTCAGCGCCGCCGAGCTGATGAGCTACCCGCTGGCAGTAACCATCCGCCCGCCGAACCTGCGCAAAGTCATCGTCGACCTCAGCGGCCGACCGGATTACCAGCCCAATGTGGAATGCGAAAACGGCTACAGCCTCATGGGCGTGGTACTGCGCTCGGACGCCATCGGCATCGTCAGCGCCAACAGCGACGTGCTGCACATGGCTCGGGGGGAATTGGTGTGTTTGCAGATTGAGGGATTGGACGAAAACCTGGAGGAGCGCTACACCCGCTACGGGATCGTCAGCCGCGCGGGGTATCGATTGTCGCCGTTGGCGCAGGCGATGATTGAGCAGATCAAGGAGATTGATGCGAGGGACGAGGATGCTTATGCGCTGGAAAATATTGCGGTCTGACTATGCGGCGAACAGAGGCCCACTACCTCAGTGAAGTCATCATTAGATAACAAAGATCACCTACAAGAGGGTCTATAACCTTTTGACCCGCACGAGGAAGCGCGTTTGATGGACTGTATCTTTTGCAGCATTGCCCGCGGTACTGCTCCCGCCCATCTCCTATGGGAAGACCAGACCCACATGGCCTTTCTCTCCATATTTCCCAACACCCCGGGGTTCAGTGTCGTTATCCCCAAAGCCCATCACGGCAGCTATGCGTTTGCCGAACCGGACACCGTGCTGTGTGACTTGGTCATTGCAGCCAAGAAGACGGCGACGCTTTTGGACAACGCGCTAAAGGGTGTCGCCAGAACGGGCATGATTCTGGAGGGTTATGGCGTCGACCATCTGCACGCCAAATTATTCCCGATGCACGGGACCGGGGAAGATAGCGCCTTCAAGAAAATCAGCTCGACCCAGGACAAATATTTTGAGCGCTATGAAGGCTATGTCTCCTCCCATGACGCTGCCAGGGCAGACGATACAGCGCTGGCAGAACTGGCCGCTCACATCAGGTCCTTCGCCGAGTAAGCCAAAGGTAACCACGATGCGAAGCGAGCCGCTCTTGATCTTGATCTGCTTGTGATCTTGATCTCAGGCGCCCCGTTAAACCACGCTGGCCGGAATTCGACAGTGATTTGGGGGGTAAACCGGCAGGGATGCCGGTTTAGCCGCCCCGCGCCATGGATGGCGCGTGGCGGCGCCCCCCCAAATCACTGGCGGATTACGGGCACACCGAGCCCAAGCGAGGTGCCGAGTGGTGGGGCAAGAGCCCTTTGGTTACTTTGGGGCTTTTCCAAAGTGACCCGCCGTCGGGCGGAACCCTAAGTGGCCGTTACCGCAGGAATGGATATGTACTCGGTATGACTGTGTCGGCTGTCAGGCCGCCTTCGCGAGCAAGCCCGCTCCCACAGTTGGATCGTGGGGCGTCAGGTAGATGAGTGTCGGCTGGCTGGTCGTCATCGCAGGCAAGCCAGCTCCCACAATTTGATCGTGGGGCTTCAGGTAGATGGGCGTCGGCAGGCGGGCCGGCTTCCCCATTTGAAATGCATTCCCCTGTGGGAGCTGGCTTGCCTGCGATAGCGCCAGCAGCCACACCCATGCATTCCCTGCATAAAATCCAGACCTCAAATGCACTTGCCAGCCCCCCCTGCGAACGGCGAAAAAACGCTTCTGTCCTCCGTCCGGTAAACCCCCATGTCTGAACCAAAACCCGTGCGCAACGTGCTCTACATCATGTGCGACCAACTGCGCCGCGACTACCTGTCGTGCTACGGCCACGCCCATTTGCACACGCCGAATATCGACCGCCTGGCCGCCGCCGGCGTGCGTTTCAGCCGTGCCTACACCCAGGGCACGATTTGCGGCCCGTCGCGCATGTCGGCCTACACCGGGCGCTATGTCAGCAGCCATCAAGTGGCATGGAACGCGGTACCGCTGCCGCTCGAAGAACTGACGATCGGCGACTACCTGCGCCCCCACGGCATCCGCACCGCCCTGGTGGGCAAGACCCACGCCACGCCCAACCTTGAGGCCTTGCAGCGCCTGCAGATCGACCCCGACAGTGCCCAGGCCGAGCCGCTCAATGAGGTCGGCTTCGACGCGTATCTGCGTCACGACGGCATCTACCCCGACAGCCCGCTGTTCGACGATAAGCGCGAGTCCGCACCCTACACCCAGTACTTGCGCGATCACGGCTACAGCGGCCGCAACCCCTGGCATGAATGGGCCAACGCCGCCGAAGGTGAGAACGGCGAAGTGCTCAGCGGCTGGCACATGCGCAACGCCGGCAAGCCCGCACGGGTGGCCGAAGAGCATTCGGAGACGGTCTACACCACCGACCGTGCCATCGACTTTATCGACGAGCAAGGTGAACAGCCGTGGTGCCTGCACCTGTCGTATATCAAGCCGCACTGGCCCTACATCGCCCCGGCGCCGTATCACGCGCTGTACGGCGCCGAGCATGTGCAGGCGCCGATTCAACCGGAGCACACCAGCGATCACCCGGTGTACCAGGCATTTCGCCAACACCAGGAGAGCCAGAACTTTTCCCGTGACGAGGTGCGCCTCACGGTGATTCCCACCTACATGGGGCTGATCAAACAGATCGATGATCAACTCGGACGGCTGTTCGACTTTCTGCAAGGCACCGGCCGCTGGGACGACACGCTGATCGTGTTTACCAGCGACCACGGCGACTTCCTCGGCGATCATTTCCTCGGTGAAAAAGAATTCTTGCTGGAGCCTGCGGTGGGTATTCCGTTGATCGTGCGCGACCCGCGTGCCAGCGCCGATATCAGCCGCGGCACCGTAGACGAGCGCTTGGTGGAAACCATCGACGCCCTGCCCACCTTCCTCGACGCCTTGGGCTTGCCCGCCGCCGACCATCGCCTGGAAGGCCGCTCATTGGTTCCATTGCTGCACGGCGCGCAACCCGCCTGGCGCCGCTATGCCATTGCCGAATACGACTACGCCTTCCAGGCCCCCGCTCGCGAGCGCCTGGAACAGCCCATCGACCGTTGCCGCATGACCATGGTGCGCAGCGAGCGTTGGAAATACCTGGCATACGACGGCTTTCGCCCGCAGCTGTTCGACCTGGAAAACGACCCGCAAGAACTGCACGACCTGGGCAGCGATCCGGCCTATGCCGAGGTGCGCGAAACTCACTTGGGCTATCTGTTCGACTGGCTACGCGGGTTGAAGCGGCGCACTACCATCAGCCACACGGAAGTTGAACTGCGTGGGCAGTGGTTTCGTTATGGTGAGCCAGAGGCAGAGAAAGTGGTGAAAATCGGAGTCTGGTAAACACCACAAACCAAATGTGGGAGCGGGCTTGCTCGCGAATGCGCAGTGTCAGTCGACGAATTCATCAACTGACCCACTGCATTCGCGAGCAAGCCCGCTCCCACATTTTTAATCTTCACCCGGCTTAGAGACCTTTAGTGGTTTTGCTTGATTGCCCCTGCACCCCCACCGGCACATCCCCCTTGAGCGTGACCCGGCGCACGATGCGTTCCTGGGTGCCGTAGTCGTCCACCGCGTAATGCTGGGTGGCGCGGTTATCCCAGATCGCCACGTCACCGGTGTTCCAGCGCCAGCGCACGGTGTTTTCCAGGCGGGTGACGTGGCCTTGCAGCAGGTTGAACAACTGCGCCGACTCTGCCTGGGAGTAGCCTTTCAGGCGTTTGACGAAGTGCCCCAACAACAGGGTTTTCTCACCGCTGACCGGGTGCACGCGCACCACCGGGTGTTCGGTTTCGTACACCGTGGAGGTGAACACTTTGCGGTACTCCTCCAGCTTCTCCACCGCCACGTCCGGCTTGCGGGCGGCATAGTCGTATTCGTTGCTGTGCACCGCCCAGAGGTGGTCAGCCAATGCTCGCAGCTCCACGCTGAGGTCGTTGTAGGCAGCGGCGGTGTTGGCCCATACGGTGTCGCCGCCGGAAGCAGGCGCCAGCACCGAACGCAGGATCGAGGCCTTTGGGTACGCATCGACGAAGGTCACGTCGGTGTGCCAGGAATTGGCGCGCTGGCCACGGGTGCCATCCAACTCCATCAGGAACCGCGTGCCGTCTCGCACCGGCACCGTTGGGTGGGCGATTGGCTCGCCGAGCAGGTGAGCAAAGGCTTCCTGGCTCTGGTCATCGAGATGGGTTTGTTCGCGAAAGAAAATCACCTTGTACTGCACCAGCGCCTGCTGGATGGCCTCGACGGTGGCGGCATCCAGCTCACCGGACAGTTTGATGCCACGGATTTCGGCGCCGATCCGCCCGGCTACCGGGTGAATATCGAGTGCGTGGGCGATGGGTTGAACGGCTAATGCGGCGTTGCTCATTGTGATGACCCTCATGTGCCTGCGAAACGGTGGGGGGACGCTTCCAGCAACGCTCTATTCATATGCGATTTAGGTCTAGAAAATGAATGAATGCTTCGTTGACGGAATAAGAGCTTGCATTTAAAACCTCAGCTTGCTCGGTCGCAAATGCCTTCGACCTATTTTTAAAATGCCGGGAAAGCATATGGATCTTCGCCAACTGCGCTACTTCATCGCCCTCAACGAACACCGCAGTTTCGTGCGCGCTGCGGACGCCATGGGCATCACCCAACCGGCGTTCAGCCGCAGCATCCAGGGACTGGAACAGGAGTTCGGTTGCGTGCTCGTAGACCGTGGCCACAAGGACTTGCGCCCCACGCCGGAAGGCCAGGTGGTGTTGCAGCACGCCCTGAGCCTGGTGCATGGCGCAGCGCTGCTGAGCAGTGAAGTGACGCGCATGACCAAGCTCGACGCCGGCGACCTGCGCTTTGGCTGCGGCCCGGCGCCAGCGGTGAAACTGGTGCCGGATGCGGTGGCGCGGTTTATCAACGCGCACCCGAAAATCCGCACCACGTTTCAGGTGGATAACTGGGAAACCCTCAGCCGCCGCCTGAGCCGTGAAGAGATCGAATTCTTTATCGCTGACATCCGCCAGTTCGAGGCCGACCCGAACTTCCAGACCCGCGCACTCACCCCCAAACGCGGGGTGTTTTTCTGCCGTCCTGGGCACCCGTTGTTGGCCAAGGACAGCCTGTCGACCAACGACATGTTCGACTACCCGCTGGCGGCGCCGCTCATCTCCCAGGGCATTCGCAAGCTGTTGGCGAACCTGAGTGGGCGCATGGATTTTTCACCGAGTATCCAGACCGAGCACTTCCCGGCGCTGGTGAGCATCGTGCTGCAAACCAATGCCATCGGCGTCGGCACTGAAGAGGCCTTTGCCGAGGACATTGCCAAGGGAGCGCTGGTGCTACTGCACTGGCGCAACTTGCCGCAGCACATGGAGACAATGAGTGCGCGCTGCGGGATTGTCAGCCGCACCGGGTCGCGGTTGTCGCCGGCGGCGAAGGCGATGATTGAGATGTTGGTGGAGGTGGATAGTCAGCAAGTAAGTGTGGCGGTTTGACGGGCCCCATCGCAGGCAAGCCAGCTCCCACATTTGAACGGTGAACACATTCTAGTGTGGGAGCTGGCTTGCCTGCGATAGCGATAGCCCAGGCACCGACAAGCTCAGAGCCCCGCCGCCACCAACCCCGGCGCCACCCAATCACTCACCTGAAACGACCTGCGAATCAACTTCTCCCTGGACGCCAAGTCCACCGCATCCTGCAATTTGCCAAGGAACACCGGGTCCAGTGTGGAGGGGAAAACTTCGCTGAGTTTCTGGTCTTTCAAATCATTGGTGAGGATCACCGGCGGGTAACTGGCCAGCCCGGACACCAGCGCGATGTACGCCTGTTTGTTGTTGTCATCGGTCAACCACTGCACCGCTTGCTGTTGGGCCTTGAGCAACGTGGCCACGGCGTCTGGGTGGTCATCGACAAATTTGGCGCTGCCCACCAGCACGGCCTGGATGCTGCCGGCATCGCCCAAGTCCTTGGTGGTCAGCGGTATCTCTGCCAAGCCTTTGGCCTGCAACGCCGTCAGCGTGGAACCGCCCCAGGTGGCGTCAATCTGCTTGGCAGCCAGGGCGGCAGCGGCGGCATTGAAGTCCAGGTTGATCACCTTCAGGTCCTTCTCGCTCAAGCCCTGGCTGGCCAATGCGCTGTCGAACGACAACTGGCTGGCCGTGCCCCGGAACACCGCCACGCGCTTGCCTTTGAGGTCTTGCAGGGTCTTGATGCCGGAGCCCGGCACCACGCCGAGGTAGTGTTTCACTCCCCGTGCGGAGGCGCTGAGCAGCCGCGTATCCAGGCCATTGGAGCGGCCGATGATCGCCGCCAGGTCGCCCAGATAAGCCAGGTCCACCTGGCCGTTGGCGAAGGCCTCGTTGATCACAGGGCCGGCGCCCTTGAAGTAATTCCACTGGATCTTGATGCCTTGGTCGGCAAAGGCTTTTTCGAAGATCTGCTGTTCACGCAACACGTCGGTAATGCCACCGCCACTGTGCTGGCTGCCGGCACTGAGGTCGGGCACCGCGATGCGGATTTCCTTGAGGTCGGTGGCATGCACCAACCCGGCCAGGGCAGTGCCGGCGAACAGGCTGATCAGACGTTTAAAGGGCAGTTTCATAAGCGCAGCTCCTGGTGGGCGACGGTCGCCTGGGGAGCAAAAAGTAGGCACAGGCTGAACAAAACTTTAAATACTATAAATTCACAATTTAATAGCTTTTAGGACTATGCGAGTTAACACGCAGGCTCCAGAGGGATATGCACAAACAGCATCGAAAATATTCTTCGAATGCATTGGATGCGTAGCGGCGTGAGGCTTTAAATGACTTTTCTTATCTCGCAATCATCTTGATCACGCTTTTGTAAGATCGAAATCACATAACGCATTCGGAGGTCTTCCATGGCCCGGATTTCGCTTCTGAGCCTGCCGCTGGCGGCCCCGTCCAAAGGCCTCGCGCCGCGCTGGCCGCAACTGGGCCAGCGGGTGTTGCCGTGGCTGCTGCCGCTCACGCTGTTTGCCTTATGGTGGCTGGCCAGCCGCAATCATTGGATGAGCGAGCAGATTCTGCCCACTCCCGCCCTGGTGTGGAGCAGCGCGGTGGAGTTGGCCGGCGGCGAGTTATGGAGCCATCTGGCGATCAGCTTGCAGCGCTTGTTCTGGGGCCTGCTGGCCGGTATCAGTGCCGGCGCGATACTGGGCGCGTTCCTGGGTTTCAGTGCGCGTGCCGAGCGCTTGGTATTCCCGACGTTCAGCGCACTGGCGCAAGTGCCGACCCTGGCCTGGATCCCGCTGTTCATGGTGTTTTTCGGCATTGGCGAAACCCTCAAGCTGGTGGTGCTGGTCAAGGCCATCGTGGTGCCCGTGACCCTGCATACCCTGGTGGGCGTGCGCGATGCCCAGCCCAACCTGCGCGAAGCTGCCCGGGTGCTGCGCCTGCCTGGCCACTTGTTGGTCCGCCGTCTGATCCTGCCCGCCGCATTGCCGGCGTTCATGGCCGGCGTGCGCCTGGCCCTGGCGGCCGGCTGGACTTCCTTGCTGGCCGTGGAGCTGCTGGCTTCCAGCGAAGGCATCGGCTACCTGATGGTGTGGGCGCGCCAGTTGTTCATGCTCGATATCGTCTTCGTGTGCATCGTGGTCATTGGCGTGCTGGGGGTGGTGATGGACCGCGGCATCGGCTGGCTGGATCGCAAGTGGGTGCACTGGCCGCACCCTGCCACCGCGCAGATCCGCCGCGGGCCACGCTATGAAGGCTGGCAACGCCTGCAGCCCTGGTTGTTACCCTTGCTGTTGTTGGCGCTGTGGCAGGCAGCGACGCAACAGGGCTGGGTAGACCCGAACATTCTGGTCAGCCCGTGGGCCGTGCTGCAGACCACCCTGGCCGGCGCGCTGGATGGCAGCCTCACCACCGCCCTAGGCAAAAGCCTGGGCCGAGCCATGGGCGGCTTGCTGCTCGGCGGCAGCCTGGGCTTTGCCGTGGGCTTATGGCTGGGGTTGTCGCGGCGCAGTGAGCGACTGTTCGGCCCAACCTTGTCCGCGCTGCGTCAGATTGCGATTTTCGCCTGGGTGCCGCTGTTGACCGCCTGGTTCGGCCTGGGTGAATTGGCCAAGTGGGTGTTTATCGCCCTCGCCGCCTTCTTCCCGTTGTTTATCGCCACCCAGCGCAGCGTGCTCAACCTGTCGCCCCAACTTCGTGAAGCCGCGCAGGTGCTGCGCCTGAACCTCTGGCAACGCCTGCGCCGCCTGGTACTGCCGGGCGCCGCGTCGGGGATTTTCGCCGGCCTGCGCCTGAGCCTGATCTACGCGTGGATGGGCACCCTCGGCGCCGAATATTTCATGCCCTCCAATGGCGGCATCGGCAGCCTGATGATCGGCGCCCAACAGCTGCTGCGCATGGACCTGATCATGAGCGGCATGCTGCTGGTCGGCCTCACCGGCGCCACCCTCAACCTGCTCGGCCAACGCCTCGAAACCCGCGCCACTCGCTGGAGACACGCATGAACGCACCGATTGTCAGCTTCAACCATGTGGGCAAGTCCTTCGACGTCGATGGCTTCGAACTGGAAGCCATCCGCGAATTCAACCTGGAGGTAGCCGAAGGGGAATTCGTCGCGATTGTCGGCGCCAGCGGTTGCGGCAAGTCGACCCTGCTGCGCCTGCTGGTGGGGCTCGATACGCAGTTTCGCGGCGAGATCCGCGTGGATGGCAACGCCGTCAGCGGCATCGGCGGCGAACGCGGCATTGTGTTCCAGGAGCACCGTCTGTTTCCGTGGCTGACCGTGGCGCAAAACATCGGCCTGGGCCTGGTCAACGAGCCGCTGAACGAGGCCGAACGCACGCGGCGCATCAATGATTTTATCGAGTTGGTGGGCCTTACCGACTTCACCCGCGCCTACCCGCACCAACTCTCCGGCGGCATGGCGCAACGGGTGGCGATTGCCCGCGGCCTGGTGGCGAGCCCGCGCATCCTGTTGCTGGACGAACCCTTCGGCGCCCTCGACGCGCTGACCCGCCAGCAGATGCAGGATGAACTGCTGGCCATTCGTGCCCGCGCCAGGATCACCACAGTGCTGGTGACCCATGATGTGGAAGAGGCGATTTTCCTCGCCGACCGCGTGGTGGTGATGGAGCCCAGGCCCGGGCGCATCAAGCAAATAGTCGACATCGCCCTGCCCCATCCGCGCCAGCGCAGCAGCTTTGAATTCCACCAACTGCGCGAAGAACTGCTGCACGAACTGATCAGCGATGACCACTACCAACCGCCCGTGCGCGAACAGATTCGCGATTTGCCCCTGGCGTTTATTGCCTGCTAGGAAAACGATCACCTCAGGCCCAAGCGACATCCCCACTTACAACCCCAGCGTTGCGATAACCGAGGCAGACGTCTTAGATGCGGGCTCGCTGTATCTACCCAAAATCTTTTAATTGCCTTTTACTCAGGAAGAGTACGCATGACTGTAGCCTCCCATTTAATGGCCTGTATGGCCCTATCCCTGCTGCCGATGGCTGCGCAGGCCGCGGCCGACATCGCCCCGGTTGAACATCCGCTGATCGAAGTGGTGAACAAGACCAAGACCCCACTGGATATTATTCAGGGGAAATGGATAACCGTCGTCCTGCCGGGAGAAAGCCAGCAGGTCGAGGACTCCAAGACCCGCCCGCTGACGATCGCCACTAAAACACGCGAAGCGGCCATCAGATTTGTAACGCTTTCGTACGCCAAAGGCTGCAAGGCTCAGACCTGCCTGCTGATTACCGGAGAGTAAACCTCACACCGGCGCAGCCTGATTGACTTGCGACTGCGCCTGTTCTTCTCGCTCATATCGATTGGCCCGCGTAAACGTACCCAAATCATTGAAGCGCACACCCATCTCGGCCATCACCTTATGCGCCACCTTGGTGGTCATCTGGCGGATGTAGAACGGCTCTTTCACCACAAAGTGATGGATGCCATGGGTGCTGCCGAAATTGAAGCAGAACGCCTGCAACGGCCACAGCCACCAAGGGTTCAGTACTTGGGTTTGCTGGATCACATTGCCCAGTTCCACATCGCCGTAGTAGTGCATATTGGAGCTGACAAAGTGCAGGCAGAAGGTGCGCAACACGTTCGGGCCGATGATCACCACGGCAGCGATATCGATCACCTGCATCACCTGCAACGTACCGGCTGACCACTGGATGGGCGCACCCATCAAACTGGCAATGCCATTGGCGGCATGAAAGCCCAGGAAGACGTACCACGCGCCCCAATGCAGCAAGGCCAGCGGTGCGTACACCAGCAGCACGCGCTTGAGGATGCTGAACCTGTGCGGCCAGGTCTTGGCGCGCAACAGGCGGATCAAGGCCGACATCATGTTGTCCCCCACCATCAACAACCGCGCGATACCCCAGGGTTCGCCATTGGTGATCGCACGCTCTTCCATGTCGGCTTCAGTGCCCGAGACCTTGTGATGGTTGAGGTGCAGATGCCGGCGTATCCACGGGTTGATGGTGCTCGGGCGCGCCAGCCACACCAGGCCCATCATCAAATTGTGGGGCACGCGCTGTTTGCGAAAGTACATGCTGTGGATCAGGTCGTGTTCCAGCTCGTGGGTGAGCGAGGCGAAGAAGGCATTGAGCAGCAGACACACCCACCAGGCCATATGACCGCTGATGTAGAGCACCGCCGAGCCGAGCATGCCCAGCAAGGCAAAGGCCAGGATGCCTGCACCCAGGGCGTCCTGATGCAACAACCAGGGATGCCGCTGGCGCAGGCGCACGCCTTCGGCCATCACGACCTCGCGGATGTGCGCCGAACGCTGTTGTGCGTTCAACGGCTGGGGGCTTGCAGAAGTACCGTCCATGCTTCCATTCTCTTGTGAAGTGATGCCTGAATCCTGCACCTAACCCTAGCGCAGGACGCTAGCCGCGCACGCCAATCTGTTGACCCCAAGCGCCAATTGCCATGACCGAACCTACTTCCCTCGCCAGCTGGACCCGCGCCCTGCGCAAGCAGCTCGACGCCCTGGGCCTCGACAGCGCCGCGCTTTGCGCCGAGGCCGGGCTGGACCCGCAGCAGATGGACGACCCCAACGCCCGCTACCGGTTGTCGGCCACCACACGCTTATGGGCGCTGGCGGTACAGGCCAGTGGCGACCCGGCGATTGGGCTGCGGGTGTCGCGGTTTGTCAGCCCCACCACCTTTCATGCACTGGGTTACGCATTGGTGGCCAGCGGCAGCTTGCGCGAGGTATTCGAGCGCATCGTGCGCTATCACCAGGTGGTCAGTGATGCCCTGGACCTGGAGCTGAGCCGCCACGGCGACATCTACCGTTTTCGCCTGCTCCAACCCCCAGGTAGCCCCGCGCCCGCGCCGGAAGCGATCGATGCCTTTGCGGCGATCTACGTACGCACCTGCCGCAACCGCCTGGGTCGCGACTATGCGCCGTTGGCCGTTTACCTGCGGCGCCCGGAACCTACCGACCCCAAGCCGTGGCACACGGTATTTCGCTCGCCAGTATTCTTTGCCGCCGACGAAGACCGCCTGGAATTCGCCGCCAGCGACTTCGACAGCCACCTGGACGACGCCAACCCGGAGCTGGCCGAACACAACGAAACCGTGCTCAAGCGCACCCTCGCCCAACTGCAACCGCTGACCTGGGAACGCAAGGTGCGCGCCGCCATCGAGGCGCAATTGCCGGACGGCGAGCCAAGCGCCGAACGCATCGCCCAAGCGATGCACTTGAGCCTGCGCAGCTTGCAGCGGCATCTGGCCGATGAAGGGTGTCGGTTTGACGCCTTGCTTAACGAGTGCAGGCAAAACCTGGCGTTATTGCACCTGCGCGACCCGCAGTGCTCATTGGCCGAGATCAGCCATTTGCTGGGGTTTGCCGATACGAGCAGTTTCAACCGTGCGTTCAAGCGCTGGACGGGGATGACGCCGGGGCAGTTTCGCGACGGGTTGCAGTAGCAAGGGCCTCATCGCAGGCAAGCCAGCTCCCACAGGGGAATAGGTTCACATCCTGTGGGAGGTGGCTTGCCTGGGATGAGCATAGATATCTACATAACTTTGTGGGCTGTAGCAGACGGTAACCACGATGCGAAGCGAGTCGCTCTTGATCTGCTTTTGATCTTGATCTCAGGCGCCCCGTTAAACCACGCTGGCCGAACGCAGGCTTGAATTCGTGGGTAACCCGGCAGGACGCCGGGTTAGCCGCCCCGCGCCATGGATGGCGCGTGGCGGCGGCCCACGGATTCAAGCCTGCGTTCGGGCACACCGAGCCTAAGCGAGGTGCCGAGTGGTGGGGCAAGAGCGTTTTGCTTACTTTTGCGCTTTTCAAAAGTAAGACGCCGTCAGGGCGGAACCCTAAGCGGCCGTTACCGCAGGAATGGATATGTACACGGTCCAACTGTGTTGACTGTTAGGCCGTCTTCGCGAGCAAGCCCGCTCCCACAGTTGGATCGTGGGGTGCCAGGTAGATAGGCGTCAGCTGAAAGGTCGTCATCGCAGGCAAGCCAGCTCCCACAGGGGAATGCGTTCACATGTGGGAGCTGGCTTGCCTGCGATAAGGCCGGTACAACCACCCCAAATCCCTGAGTTTGATTACAAACCTGTCATCCAATTGTGCGGCTTTTGTCCGCATCCACTGGTTACCGTGACGGCCTGCTTTCTGGAGCCCTCACTATGTACCGCACTGCCTTGTTCCTGAGCCTCGCCGCGGCCACCGCCGCCCAGGCGGCGCCACAATTGCCACGCCACGCCGAGCTGGATCTGCACACCGCTCGCCAACTGGCCGACGCCAGCCTGGCCCATTGCAGCGCGGCGCTGACCGTCCTCGACCGCGGTGGCAACCTGTTGCTGGGCCTGCGCGCTGACGGTGTCGGCCCGCACAACAGCCTCGCCAGCCAACGCAAGGCGTACACGGCGCTGTCGACAAAAACCCCGACCCGGCTGTTTGCCGAACGGGCGCGTAATAACCCCGAGGCCGCCAACCTCAACAGCTTGCCCGAGCTGCTGTTACTCGGCGGCGGCGTGCCGCTGTTTGCCGACGCCGAACTGGTCGGTGCCCTAGGCATCGCCGGTGCCGGTGGCGCAGCGCAGGATGAAGCCTGCGCCGTGCAGGCCGCCGAGCAACTGGGCTTGAAAATCACCCCTTGATTCCCCTTCCCTCAAAAGGACTTCGCCATGAAAACCTTGAGCATGACCCTTGCCGCACTGAGCCTGAGCGGCCTGTGCAACCTGGCCCTGGCCGACGGCAACCCCCTGAGCGTGCACGTACTCAACCTGGAAAATGGCCTGCCAAGCGCCGGTGTCAATGTGACCCTGGAACAGCACGTGGGCGATAAATGGCAGTCGCTGTCTGAAGGTGTGACCAACCAGCAAGGCCGCATCGCCGAGCTGTTCCCGGCCAACCGCAGCCTGCAGCCGGGCGAGTACCGCGTGGTATTCAAGACAGGCGATTACTACAAGAAGGCTAACCGCGAAACGTTTTTCCCCGAGGTGCCGGTGATCTTTCAGGTCAAGCAGGCCGACCAGCACTATCACATCCCGCTGCTGCTCAGCCCTTACGGCTTCTCCACCTATCGCGGTTCATAGGCCCGCGGCCAGCTGCAGCCCATTGAGGTCGCGTATCTCGATGGCGCCGTAACTCAAGCCGATAATGCCCTGTTGCTCCAGCGCCTTGAGCAGACTGTTGATGGTCTGGCGCGACAGGCCCAGCATTGCCGCCAGATCCTCCTGGGGCAGTTGCAGCACGCGGCGCGCCTGCTCCACTTCGCCGTAGCCTTGGGCAATCATCAGCAACCGATGGGCCAGCCGCTCTGAGGCGGGCATCAGGCTTATCTGTTCGATATTGATCAACGACAGTCGCAGTTTATGGCTCATCAATAAAGCCATCTCCCGCCAGAACAGCGGATGCTGTTCGAGGATGCCGAGCATCGCCGCCTGCGGCACCTGCAACAGCCTGCATGCGCCGGTGGCCAGGGCATCGTGGGTGCGCGGCAGGTTGTCGAACAGGCAGATCTCGCCGAACCAGTAGGGCGTTTCCACCAGGCTCAACACCGCTTCCTTGCCTTGGGCACTGACCGCGCTGATGCGCACCGTGCCTTCCAGCACCGCATACACGCCGCACGGCGGGTCACCACGCTTGAACAGGTACTGCCCCGCCGTCAGCACACGCAACCGCGCCGCCGCCAGCAGGCTACGCTGCAAGTCAGGTGGCAAATGGCTGAACCACTGACCGCGAGCCAATTGTGCGTGCCATGTCCCTGTGTCCATGCGAACTCCGAAGATTGTCGCCCAGTTGACAGTTAGGCACCGGCTGACAGGGCATGATCAAACATCCTACAGGAGGAACAACAATGAAAAGCCTCGTCGACCACCTCAGTCAATACGCCGCGTACCACCGCGACCCACGCAACATCGCCAGCCACTTCATCGGTATCCCGTTGATTGTGGTGGCGGTGGCCGTGCTGCTGTCGCGCCCCGAATGGTCGGTGGGCGGGCTGTGGCTATCACCTGCGGTGCTGTTGGCGCTGTTTTCGGCGTGGTTTTACCTGCGCCTGGAACTGGCCTTGGGCGTGTTGATGACGGTGCTGATGGGCTTGTCGGTGTGGGCCGGGCATGGGCTGGCGGCGCAAAGCACGGCGGTGTGGCTGAGCAGCGGCGTGGGCATGTTTGTGGTGGGCTGGGTGATTCAGTTCGTCGGGCACTACTACGAAGGCAGGAAGCCTGCGTTTGTGGACGATGTGTCGGGGCTGATCGTGGGGCCGTTGTTTGTGGTGGCGGAGTTGGCGTTTTTGCTGGGGTTGCGGCAGGACCTCAAGCGGCAGATTGAACAGCGTTCGGGGCCGGTGGCTCGCCGCGATCTTAAGCCAAGCGAGGTCTAAATGTGGGAGCGGGCTTGCTCGCGAATGCGGTGGGTCAGTGATGAATGTATCAACTGACACTCCGCATTCGCGAGCAAGCCCGCTCCCACAGGGGTTTTGCGCTGGGTTCAGGTTTTGGGTTTGAAGAACAGGGTCTCGCCCCGCGCCAGGCCGGTGAGGCTGTCATGGTCTTTCACCACTTCGGCCTCGATCAGTTCGCTTTGGCCCTCAACCTTGAGCGTAACCCGTGTGGTCGCACCCAACGGCCGAATATCCCGCACCTGCGCCGCATGGTGATCCTCCAGCTCATGGCGCGACAGCGACACTTCGTGAGGGCGGAACAGCAGGTGCTTGTCTTCGCCCAAATGCAGGCGGTTGGAGTCACCCAGGAAGTGATAAACAAAGTCGCTGGCCGGGTTTTCGTAGACGTCGCCCGGTGAACCGATCTGCTCGATCACGCCCTTGTTCATCACCACAATACGGTCGGCGACTTCCATGGCCTCTTCCTGGTCGTGGGTCACGAAGACTGAGGTCAGGTTGATGTCTTCGTGCAGGCGCGCCAGCCAGCGGCGCAGTTCTTTACGCACCTTGGCATCAAGGGCGCCGAAGGGTTCGTCGAGCAGCAACACCTTGGGCTCCACCGCCAGGGCGCGGGCCAGGGCGATACGCTGGCGCTGGCCGCCGGAGAGTTGTTCCGGGTAACGGTCAGACAACCAATCCAGCTGCACCATGTTCAGCAGCTCATGAACCTTGCTCGCGATCTGGCTTTCGCTGGGGCGTTGGTTTTTCGGCTTCATCCGCAGGCCGAACGCGACGTTGTCGAACACGGTCATGTGGCGAAACAACGCGTAGTGCTGGAACACAAAGCCCACGTTGCGATCACGCACATCGTGGCCGGAGACGTCTTCGCCATGGAACACGATACTGCCGGCATCCGGAGTTTCCAGGCCGGCGATGATGCGCAGCAACGTAGTCTTGCCGCAGCCGGACGGGCCCAGCAACGCCACCAGCTCGCCACTCTGGATATCCAGGTTGATGCTGTCCAGGGCCTTGAAGGCGTTGAAGTTCTTGCTGACATTACGGACTTCGATCGACATGACTTATTCCTCACCCGCGCTGTTGCGCAGGCGGTTGATTCGGTTCTCGCTCCACTGCTTGAGCAGCAGGATGAAGAGCGCCAGGATCAGCAACAGGCTGGCCACCGCAAACGCGGCAACGTGGTTGTATTCGTTGTAGAGAATCTCGACATGCAGCGGCAGCGTGTTGGTGACGCCGCGAATGTGGCCGGACACCACCGACACCGCGCCGAACTCACCCATGGCCCGCGCGGTACACAGCACCACGCCGTAGATCAGGCCCCACTTGATGTTCGGCACGGTGACATGCCAGAACATCTGCCAGCCATTGGCGCCCAGCAGGCGCGCGGCCTCTTCTTCCTGGGTGCCCTGCTCCTGCATCAGCGGGATCAGTTCACGGGCCACGAACGGCACGGTGACGAAGATGGTCGCCAGCACGATGCCCGGCAGGGCGAACACGATCTGGATGTCATGGTCTTGCAACCACGGCCCGAAGAAGCCTTGGGCGCCGAACATCAACACGTACACCAGGCCTGCGATCACCGGCGAGACCGAGAACGGCAGGTCGATCAGCGTGACCAAAATGCTCTTGCCACGGAACGAGTACTTGCTCACGCACCAGGCGGCGCTGACACCGAACACCAGGTTGAGCGGCACCGAAATCAGCACGGCGATCACCGTGAGTTTCAGCGCCGACAGCGCGTCCGGTTCAAGGATTGCGGTGAAGAACGTGCCGAGGCCGTTCTTCAAACCCTGGGACACCACCACCAGCAACGGCAGCAGCAGGAACAGCACGAACACCAGCCAGCCAAGGCCGATCAGGATGCGTCGCGAGGTCGCGCTGCCACGGCGGGCGGCGTTGGCCGAGGACGCGGCGGAAATAGACGATTGGGACATGTTCCGCGCCTCCTTATGGACGTTCGATGCGCCGCTGCAACAAGTTGATCAGCAGCAGCAAGACAAAGGACACCACCAGCATCAGCACACCAATGGAGGTGGCGCCGCGGTAGTCGTATTGGTCGAGCTTGACCATGATCAGCAAGGGCAGGATCTCGGTTTTCATCGGCATGTTGCCGGCGATGAAGATCACCGAACCGTACTCACCCACGCCTCGGGCAAACGCCAAGGCGAAGCCGGTCAGCCAGGCGGGCAACAATGCCGGCACGAGGATGTAGCGGAACACCTGCAACGGCTTGGCGCCGAGGCAGGCCGCGGCCTCTTCGATTTCCCGGGGGATATCGGCCAGTACCGGCTGCACGGTGCGCACCACAAAGGGCAACGTGACGAAGGTCAGCGCCAGGGTGATACCCAGGGGGGTGTAGGCGATTTTGAAACCCAGGTCGGTGGCAAACTGGCCGACCAGGCCGTTGGGTGCGTACAACGCCGTCAGCGCAATACCGGCGACGGCAGTGGGCAGAGCGAACGGCAGGTCGATCATCGCATCAATGACCTTGCGCCCGGGGAAGGTGTAGCGCACCAGCACCCAGGCGAGCAGCGTGCCGATCACACCGTTGATCAGCGCGGCGTACAGCGCGGTGCTGAAGCTCAGTTTCAAGGCCGCCAATACGCGAGGCGCGGAAATGATGTTCCAGAACTGATCCCAGGTGAGTTGAGCGGCGTGTACAAACATCGCCGCCAGGGGGATGAGTACGATCAGGCTGAGGTACACCACGGTGTAGCCCAGCGTCAGCCCGAAGCCGGGTATGACGGGGGAGATACGACGCGACATAAGAGTCCTTGGTTAGCGGAACGGATATGCAAAACCCGCAAATGAATGCGGGCTCTCCTGACCCCTGTAGGAGCGAGCTTGCTCGCGAAGATCGTCAACGATAACGCGGGCAGTCTGTTTGCACGCGGTGCCTTGAAGTTTTTCGCGAGCAAGCTCGCTCCTACAGTGATCCGTGTAGTTATTGCGCCGTGTAGATCTGGTCGAACACACCACCATCATTGAAGAATTTCGGTTGGGCAGTTTTCCAGCCGCCGAAGTCTTTGTCGATAGTTACCAAGTCCAGTTTCGGGAACTGCTGGGCGTATTTGGCGGCGACTTTTTCATCCCGTGGGCGGTAGAAGTTCTTCGCCGCAATCTCCTGGCCCGCCGGGCTGTACAGGTGGTTGAGGTACGCGGTGGCGATCTCGGTGTTGCCCTTTTTCTCGGCGTTCTTGTCCACCACCGCCACAGGCGGCTCCGCCAGGATCGACAGGGACGGCACGACGATGTCGAATTTGTCGGCGCCGCCGTCTTCCTTCAAGGCCAGGAACGCCTCGTTTTCCCATGCCAGCAGCACGTCACCCTGGCCGTTGTTGACGAAGGTAATGGTAGAACCGCGCGCGCCGGTGTCCAGTATCGGCACGTGCTTGAACAGCTCTTTGACGTATTCCTGGGCCTTGGCTTCACTGCCGCCGGCCTTGAGGCCGTAGGCCCAGGCGGCGAGGAAGTTCCAGCGCGCACCGCCGGAGGTTTTCGGGTTGGGCGTGATCACCGACACGTCTTTCTTGATCAGGTCGCCCCAGTCCTTGATGCCCTTGGGGTTGCCCTTGCGCACCAGGAACACAATGGTGGAGGTGTACGGCGTGCTGGCGTCCGGCAGGCGGGTCTGCCAGTTCTCCGGCAGGGTCTTGCCCAGCTTGGCGATTTCGTCGATGTCGCCGGCCAGGGCCAGGGTGACAACGTCGGCGCGCAGGCCATCGATCACCGCCCGGCCTTGCTTGCCCGAGCCACCGTGGGACTGCTGGATCTTGACGTTGTCGCCGGGGTGGGACTGTTTCCAGAAGCTGGTGAACTCAGCGTTGTAGTCCTGGTAGAGCTCACGAGTGGGGTCGTACGAAACGTTGAGCAACTCGTAGTCCTTGGCAACGGCGGAACCGGCAAACACGGCACTGGCCAATGCGGCCAAGGCATAACGGCGAATCGACGACATAGAAGCTCCTGAAATTCTTGTATGTTGGCGCAACCCTGTAGGAGCGAGCTTGCTCGCGAAAAACCCAGGAGCACCGCGTTAAAC
The DNA here is from genome assembly GCF_976987115.1 of Pseudomonas fjordensis. Taxonomy (NCBI): domain Bacteria; kingdom Pseudomonadati; phylum Pseudomonadota; class Gammaproteobacteria; order Pseudomonadales; family Pseudomonadaceae; genus Pseudomonas; species Pseudomonas fjordensis. Next base: position 233,267 of record NZ_OZ336860.1, on the reverse strand, counting down.
CTGATGCGCTGCGTTATCGTTGGCGTTTTTCGCGAGCAAGCTCGCTCCTACTGGTGACGTGTTCTTAGGCGGGTTTGTTGCCCGGGTTCTGCAGACGGAATTTTTCCTTGCGTTCGATCTGTACCACTTGGGCGTTGTGCACGGTGATTTCCACCGCGCCAAACCGCAGGTCGCGCAGGGCGCTCTGGATTTCACGCAAAATGGCTGCTTCGTCCTGGCCGTCAACGCTACGTAGAGATGCGCTCATGGTCTCGCTCCTGAAATGAGTAGTGCCTGGCAGTGGCGGCACTGCTTGCGGCGTGAGGGCGATAGTAGATAAGCGCGGATATTCTTAAAAATACTATTTAAGAATGTTTATATAACCAGAAAGAATTTTCTGATAGGGCATGGGGTTGCAAGGGTTTCGGCAGAAAAAACGCACACACACCGGCGCCGCAGAACCTCTGTGGGAGCTGGCTTGCCTGCGAAAGCGGTGGTGCAGTAACACCTGCAGTGACTGACACACCGCCTTCGCGGGCAAGCCCGGCTCCCACATTGACCGAGTCAGTCCTGGCGGATCAGAGGTGCTCGGGCCCAGTCGATTTCATCAGCCGGCATGGGCCGCCCAAACCAATACCCCTGGCCCATGTCGCATTCCTGATCCAGCAGGAACCGCGCCTGTTCCACCTGCTCGATCCCTTCGGCGTGCACCTGCATGCCCATGCTTTTGGCCAGGGCGATCACCACGCGTACGATCGCCGCGTCGTCTTCGTCCCATGGCAAGCCCGCCACAAAGCCCTGGTCGATCTTGAGCTTCTGCACCGGCAGGCGTTTGAGGCGCAGCAACGAGGAATAACCGGTGCCAAAGTCGTCGATCGCCAGGCGCAGGCCCAGTTCGCGCAGGCGGTGCAGTTGCTCCAGGGCGACTTCCGGGTCGTCCATCACGGCGCTCTCGGTGACTTCCAGCTCCAGGAAGGCCGGATCCAGCCCCGTGGCGTGCAGCACTTGGGCCACTTGCTCATACAGCTCGCGCCGGGCAAACAAGCGGCTGGAGACATTAATCGCGATAAAGCTCAGCGGCGCACCGTCGGCCAGCCATTGGCACATCTGGCGGCAGGCCTGGTCCATCACCCATGCATCGATGTCGGCAATCAGCCCGGTGCGCTCGGCGATAGGGATGAACTCGCCAGGCGGGACCAGGCCGCGTTCCGGGTGCTGCCAGCGCACCAGTGCTTCAACGCCGACCAAACGGCTGTCGTGCAGGTCGTGCACCGGCTGGTAATAAACGCGCAGCTCATGTTGATCGAGGGCGCGGCGCAGCTCACCGGCGATTTCCACTCGGTGTTGGGCATGGGCGGTCAGCTCTTCGGTATACAACGCGTAACCTTCGCGCCCGGCGCTCTTGGCTTTGAACAAGGCGGAATCGGCGTTGCGCAGCAGTTGCTCGGCGCTCAAGGCGTCACTGGGGAACAGGCTGATACCGATACTGGCGCTGATAAACAGCTGGTTGCCGTCAAAAATGAACGGATCCTTCATGGCGTTGAGCATGCGCTGCGCCAAGGCCGCCGCTTGCACCACCTGTGGGCAACTTTCGGCCAGCACGGCAAATTCGTCGCCCCCCAGGCGCGCCAGGGTCACCCCCGGCCCAAACAGGCCGCTGAGGCGTTCGGCCACCAGCTTGAGCAATTGATCGCCGACGTTATGGCCCAGGCTGTCGTTGATGATCTTGAAGTGGTCCAGGTCCATCAACAGCAGGGCGCAGCCACGCTTATGCACCTGCGCAGAGGCCAGGGCCTGCTCGGCGCGATCGGTGAACAGCAGGCGGTTGGGCAGGTCGGTGAGCGGGTCGTGATGGGCCAGGTGCGCCAATTCGTGCTCGGAGTTCTTCATGGCGCTGATGTCCGAGAACACCGCAACGTAGTGGCTGACCTTGCCCTGGTCATCGTGAATCACGCGGATGGTTTGCCACTGGGGGTACACCTCGCCGCTTTTCCGTCGGTTCCAGATTTCGCCGCTCCATTCGCCGGTGCTTTCCAGGGCCTGGAACATTTGCTGGTAGAAATGCGCCGAGTGGCGCCCGGACTTGAACAGGCTTGGGCGTTGGCCCATCACGTCTTCGCATTGGTAGCCGGTGATCTCCATGAACGCGCGGTTGACGTGCACGATCAGCCCCTGGGTATCGGTGACCAGCACCCCTTCGCGGGTGCAATCGAACACCGCAGCGGCCTGGCGCAGGCGCTCGCGGTTCTCTTTCAGGGGTTGTTGCAACGCGTGGGCACGGGCAAAACGCCGGCCTATCCAGTAAATGAGCAACGCGCTGAGGCTGACCCACACATAACCGCGCGCCTGCAGCCAGCGCCCCAGCTCCAAGGGTTCATCGATAAAGTTGATTAATAGGTAATTGCTGAGCTGGAGCCAAAGGATGGAAACCAGCAGGTACACCAACCCCGCACGTAGGGCACCTCGGTATGAAAACAGCATATGCTTAGTAATCCTTACTAAATAACCAGAATCGCCCTACAAAGACTCCGGATTATAGAGTAGGAAACACTTTGTAAGTCTTATATGAAACGGTGACTGGTTTTATCTGCAAAGGAAGTGATAATGCGGGTGCTGTTTTTTACTTTATCTGAGGGCCATACAGCCTATGTGGTACAACGGTTTTCTTGATCTGTCCGCCTGGCAACTGGTGGCAGTCACGCTGTTGATGACCCACGTGACCATCATTGGGGTCACTGTCTATCTGCACCGTTATTCGGCCCATCGCTCGCTTGAGCTCAATGCCGGCCTTAAACACTTCTTCCGCTTCTGGCTGTGGCTGACCACGGCGCAGAACACCCGCGAGTGGACCGCCATCCACCGCAAGCACCACGCCAAGTGCGAAACCGTCGATGACCCGCACAGCCCGGTAATCAAGGGCTTGTCCACCGTGCTGCGCAAAGGTGCCGAGTTGTACCGCGCCGAGGCGGAAAACCCCGAGACCCTGCGCATCTACGGCAAGAACTGCCCGGACGACTGGATCGAACGCAAGCTTTACACGCGCTACCCGCTGCTGGGCGTGGCGCTGATGGGCGTGATCGACCTGCTGCTGTTCGGCACCATCGGTATCACCATCTGGGCGATCCAGATGATGTGGATCCCGTTCTGGGCCGCCGGCGTGATCAATGGCCTGGGGCATGCCGTGGGCTATCGCAACTTCGAATGCCGTGACGCCGCCACCAACCTGGTGCCGTGGGGCATCATCGTCGGCGGCGAAGAGCTGCACAACAACCACCACACCTACCCTAACTCAGCGAAGCTGTCGGTGAAGAAGTGGGAGTTCGACCTGGGTTGGGCCTGGATCAAAGTGTTCAGCTTCCTGCGCCTGGCCAAGGTGCAGCGTGTAGCGCCCATCGCCCACCGCGTGGAAGGCAAGGGCAGCCTGGACATGGACACCGCCATGGCGATCCTCAACAACCGCTTCCAGATCATGGCCCAATACCGCAAGTTGGTGATTGGCCCGCTGGTCAAACAGGAGCTGGAGAAGGTCGATCATTCGGTACGCCACCAGTTCCACCGCGCCAAGCGCCTGTTGTCGCGGGAAACCAGCTTGCTGGAAGACCGCCACCACCTGCGCATCCAGAGCATGCTGGAACATAGCCATGCCCTGACCGTGATCTACGAAAAGCGCCTGGCGCTGCAGCAGATCTGGCTCAAGACCAGTTCCAACGGCCACGATATGCTGGCCGCGATCAAGGAATGGGTGCATGAAGCCGAGGCCAGCGGCATCCAATCCCTGCGCGATTTTGCCCACCAGTTGAAGACTTACTCGTTGCGTCCTACAGCGGCGTAAGGGCGCCGTGGGAGGGCTCGCCCTCCCACGCACTGGCTTTTTGGCGTCATTTTCCGGGCACCGTCAATCCACGCCGTTCACGGAACTTCACCGCAATTCCCCTCTCTCAAAGAACACTTCGCCATCATGGTGACCCCTTGTAGTGACCGCTTTTGCACCCTGCGGCGCGCCCAGAGAGAGTTGTACCGATGGTTCACGAAAAGCCCAGCCTGCCCGATGTGCCCACCGCAGAGCCGCCGCGCCCGGCCGCGGCGGCGACCCTGTTGGCGCTTATGCATGCTCAAGGTGAAGTCGAGCGGCTGAGTGAGCGCGAGCAACTGCTCAGCTCCCTGCTGGTCAGCGTGAACGCCGTGCTCTGGGCCATCGATTGGGAAACACGCCGCGTGTTGTATGTGAGCCCGGCCTACGAGCGCCTGTTTGGCCGCTCCGCCGGCCTGCTGCTGGCGGACCACCGTGAATGGCGCAACAGCGTCCACCCCGAAGACCTCGACTACGCCGAACACAGCCTGGCCCGGGTGCTGGAACAAGGTGCCGTGGAGGACCGCGAGTACCGCATCATCACCGCTGACGGGCAGATCCGCTGGTTGAGCGACAAGTGCTACATCAACCAGCAGGTGGTGCCCGGTGAAGCGCTTATCGTGGTGGGCATCGCCGAAGACATCACCGAAAAGAAGCAACTTGAGCTGGAACTGCATCGCCTCGCCACCACCGACGTACTGACCCAAAGCAGCAACCGCCGACACTTCTTCGAACTCGCCAACCAGGCGTTCGACAACGCCTGCGCGCAAGGCACGCCGCTGGCGTTCCTGTTGCTGGACATCGATGATTTCAAAGACATCAACGACACCTACGGCCACCTGGAAGGCGACCAGGTGCTGCGGCGCATCGCCGAGAGCGGTCGCGGGGTATTGCGCCGTGGCGACCTGTTCGGGCGCGTTGGCGGCGAAGAATTTGCTGCTGTGCTGCCGGGTTGCCCACCGGAGATGGCCCTGCAGGTGGCCGAACGGTTGGGCAAGGAGATTCAGGCGTTGGTGTTCAGCTATGAGGGGCATGAATTCAATGTGACCGTCAGCCAGGGCCTGGCCGGCCTGCGCGAAGATGACTCCACCCTCGACAGCCTGTTTGCCCGGGCGGATGCGGCGATGTACGAGGCCAAGCGCCAGGGCAAGAACCGCGTTATCGCCGGTTAACACATCCTTTTGTAGGAGCGAGCTTGCTCGCGAAAAACTCACAGGCGCCGCGTTTATTCAGGAAGCCTGCGTTATCGTTTACGTTTTTCGCGAGCAAGCTCGCTCCTACAGGTGCTCGGTGTGTGTTTCAGGTTTTGCGTACTCGGGTGAGTTCCGGCAAGCCTACCTTGAGCAGCCGCGCGGTCTTGCTGCCGGCCAGTTCTTCGAGCCCTTCGTGCTCGGTCAGCCGCGCCATTTGCACCGCCAGGTTCACCACCAGGGCTTCGCGCGAATACACCCCGCCTTCAAGTGAATAGATCCCCGCGATCAACTGCCGCAACTCCAGCGGCAAGCGCCAACGCGTGCGCAATGCCGAACCGTAGGCGGCGCCAAAGGCGTCGAGGGATTCGCCGATGGTTTGGTCATCCAGGGCGCCGCCGCCCTGGCGCCAGTCTTCCAGGCAGCGCAACAAGGCCAGGTCGCCCAAGCGGTGCAGGATGCAGGCGCTGTAGCAGCGCTGGTGATCGAGCTCCAGCATGCGCGCCAGGCGCCGGGCGTAGTCGGCGCTGTCTTGGGACAATTGCCAGTGACGCTCGGCGTAGGCCACCAGCCCAGGGTCACCCAACACCACGTTGTGCTTGAGCGCCAGGCCCAGGATGAGGTTCATGCTTTGGCCGGGCACCAACTTATGCAGGGCCTCTGGCAGGGTCTGCACCGGCGTGCCGTGGTAGCCGGCGCTGTTGGCGGCGGCGATCAGTACGGCGGTGATTTGCGGGTCGCTGTGTACCTGGTCTTCCAACTGCTTGAGGTCCAGGCCTTCGGGGCCGAGGCTGTGTTGCACGGCAGCTTTCACATCCACGCGCAACGGCGCCCCATCGCAAACCTCGCGGCGCCGCTCCAGGAAGGCGGGCAGGGTCATGCCCGGCGCCAGCGGTGGGATCTCGCAGTACACGCTTTCGCCTTCGTTGAGCAGCAGGTCTTGCAGGCGCTGGGTCAGGCTTTCCATGTTCAGCGGGCGGGTGAGGTAGGCGGTGGGTGCCAGGGGCAAGGCTTCGCGCACGCTGGCGCTGTCATTGCGACTGCTCAGCAAGATAAACGGCAGCGAACGGCGCTTCTGGCGCACGCTGCGCAGCAGGCTCAGGCCATCCACGCCAGGCAGCTCCCAATCCGCCAGGATCAGGTCATAGGTTTTTTCGCCCAACAGCGTGGCGGCGTGTTGCCCATCGGCGCACACATCCAGCCGTGCGTCACAGCGCACATTCAACAACACTTGCTTGAGCAGGTCCCGCGACCAAGGGTCTGCTTCGGCGATTAACACTCGGGGTACAGCGGGTAAATCAACAGCAGTCATCCAGCACGCTCCATCGGCAATGCTTGCACCTTAGACAATGCAGGCGCGTGCGTACAATGAAGCAGGCACAAAAAAACCGCCGAAGCGGTTTTTTTGTTTTTTCTTTTTGTAGGAGCGAGCTTGCTCGCGAAGGTCGTCAACGAAAACGTGGGCACTCATTGAAACACGGTGCCTGAGGTTTTTTCGCGAGCAAGCTCGCTCCTACAGGGGCGTGTCAGAGTTCGGAGAAGCACTCTTCGATAATCGCCAGGCCTTTATCCAACTGCTCGTCCGGCGAGGTCAGCGGCACCAGTACGCGCAATACGTTGCCGTAGGTACCGCAGGACAGCAGGATCAAGCCCTTGTCACGCGCCTTGGCCACCACGGAGGCAACGGCGGCAGCGTTTGGCTTGTGGGTGTCGCCGTCTTCGAACAGCTCGACCGCGATCATCGCGCCCAGGGCACGCACTTCGCCGATTACCGGGTACTTGGCCTGGATGGCCTTGAGGCCGGTCACCAGGCGCTCGCCCACGGCCTTGCAGCGGTCCAGCAGGTGCTCTTCTTCGAACACTTCCATCACCGCCAGGGCCGCGGCGCAGGCGATCGGGCTACCGGCATAGGTGCCGCCCAGGCCGCCTGGGGCGATGGCGTCCATGTATTCGGCCTTGCCGCATACACCGGCCAGCGGGAAGCCGCCCGCGATGGATTTGGCGAAGGTGGTCAGGTCGGCGGCAACGCCCATCTGTTCCATGGCGAAGAAGGTACCGGTACGGCCGGCACCGGTTTGCACTTCGTCGGCGATCAGCAGGATGCCGTGCTTGTCGCACAGTTCGCGCAGGCGCTTCATGAAGGCTTTCGGCGCGACGTAGAAACCGCCCTCGCCCTGCACCGGCTCGATGATGATGGCGGCGATATCACGCGGCTCGGCATCGTTTTTGAAGATGCGCTCGATGCTGGCGATGGAGTCGTCGACGCTCACACCGTGCAGTTCGTTGGGGTACAGCGCACGGAACACGCCGCCTGGCATCAGGCCCATGCCGGCCGAGTAAGGCACCACCTTACCGGTGAGGCCCAGGGTCATCATGGTACGGCCGTGGTAAGCACCGGTGAAGGCGATTACACCGGCACGGCCCGTGGCGGCGCGGGCGATCTTCACGGCGTTTTCTACCGCTTCAGAACCGGTGGTGACCAGCAGGGTTTTCTTGGCGAAATCACCCGGCACCTTGGCGGCGACTTTTTCGCACACTTCTACGTAGGGCTCGTAGGCCAATACCTGGAAGCAGGTGTGGGTCAGCTTGTTGAGTTGCTCGGTCACGGCCGCGATGATTTTGGGGTGCACGTGGCCGGTGTTCAGCACAGCGATACCGCCGGCGAAGTCGATGAACTCGCGACCTTCAACGTCGGTCACGGTGGCGTTCTTCGCGGAGTCGGCGAAGATCGGGTGAATCTGGCCGACACCGCGCGGTACAGCGGCTTCGCGGCGTTTCATCAGGGATGCGTTGGTCTTGCTCATAAAGTCCTCATTCGCCGCTCATCGGGCGGCGTGGCTCAAGGATAGGTGGCGGGGAGGCAACTACGGCAGCATGCGATGATCGACTGCCACAGCTTTCCCGGCCACTGCGAATAACCATGTGAAACACGCAAAGGGGCAGCGCTCTCGTGCCCTCTGCGTTTACTGCAATCCCGTGCCTTAGATACCCAGGCAGAGGTATTTGATTTCCAGGTAGTCCTCGATCCCGTACTTGGAGCCTTCACGGCCCAGGCCCGAGGCCTTGATGCCGCCGAACGGCGCCACTTCGTTGGAGATCAACCCGGTGTTGACGCCGACCATACCGTATTCCAGGGCCTCGGCCACGCGGAACACACGGCCCAGGTCGCGGGCGTAGAAGTAGGAGGCCAGGCCGAACTCGGTGTCGTTGGACATGGCGATCACTTCGGCTTCGTCTTTGAAGCGGAACAGTGGCGCCAGCGGGCCGAAGGTTTCTTCCTTGGCGACGGCGGCGTTTTTCGGCACGTCGACCAGGATGGTCGGTTCGAAGAAGTTGCCTTCCATCACCTTGCCACCGGCCAACAGCTTGGCGCCTTTGCTCAGGGCATCAGCGATATGTTCCTGCACCTTGGCCACGGCTTTTTCGTCGATCAGCGGGCCGGTGGTGGTGCCGTCTTCCAGACCGTTACCGATCTTCAGTTTGGTCACCGCCACCTTGAGCTTTTCAGCGAAGGCGTCGTACACCGAATCCTGAATGTACAGGCGGTTGGCGCAGACGCAGGTCTGGCCGTTGTTGCGGTACTTGGAGATGATCGCGCCTTCGACGGCCTTATCCAGGTCGGCGTCGTCGAACACGATGAACGGCGCATTACCGCCCAGCTCCAGGGAGACTTTCTTGATGTCCTTGGCGCATTCGGCCATCAGCTGGCGACCAATTTCGGTCGAGCCGGTGAAGGACAATTTACGCACGATCGGGTTGCTGGTCAGCTCGCCGCCGATGTCGCCAGCGCTGCCGGTGACTACGCTGAGCACGCCTTTGGGGATACCGGCGCGGTGCGCCAGCTCAACCAGGGCCAGGGCCGAGAACGGGGTTTGCGAGGCGGGCTTGATCACCATGGTGCAACCAGCGGCCAAGGCCGGGCCGGCTTTGCGGGTGATCATCGCGGCGGGGAAGTTCCACGGGGTGATGGCTGCGGTCACGCCGATAGGCTGCTTGATCACGATCAGGCGCTTGTCGGGCTGGTGGCCGGGGATCACGTCACCGTAGATGCGCTTGGCTTCTTCGGCAAACCACTCGATGAAGGACGCGGCGTAGACGATTTCGCCCTTGGCTTCGGCCAGCGGCTTGCCTTGTTCGAGGGTCATCAGGCGGCCGAGGTCGTCCTGGTTTTCGATCAGCAGCTCAAACCAACGGCGCAGCTTGTTGGCGCGCTCCTTGGCGGTGAGTGCACGCCAGGCTGGCAGGGCCTTGTCGGCGGCTTCGATGGCGCGGCGGGTTTCCGCGGCGCCCATCTTCGGCACGGTGCCGAGAATCTCGCCCGTGGCCGGGTTGTTGACCTTGATGGTTTGACCATTGTCCGCATCGACCCAAGCGCCATCAATGAAGGCTTGCTGGCGGAACAATTGGGTGTCTTTAAGCTGCATGTCGGCTTTCCTTAACAGCACCGCGCGCACGCGGAGCGAATTAGAGTTGTTGAAAGGCGCCTTGTGGGCGATGTCTTTGTAGGAGCGAGCTTGCTGGCGAAAAATTCAAAGGCGTCGCGTAAAACCAGAAGCGCGACGTCATCGTTAACGATTTTCGCGAGCAAGCTCGCTCCTACATGGCATCAGCCTGGGGCTGCCGTCAGGGAAATCAGTCCAGCACGCCAGGATAGGTGAAAAGCGCACGGGAGACAGAGCGTTTGAAATCTCAAACGAATCCTAGGATCAATGGGGGTACAGGGCAATAGTCTGTTCGAAAAAAAGAACGATTATGGCGCATCTGGTTGATCTTTCGGATCAAACGCACACACGGCAACAGCTCCGGTACTGCCGATAATCTGCTCGCGCCCATCCGGCCCATGCACCACCGAATAAATCCGACCCTCCACCACCAACGCAATGAATTCGAGGGTGTCATCCTTGAAATACAACAGCTCACGATCATCCAGCGTGCGCTCCACCCTATGGGTGGCGACGTAGCGCAAGAGATGCTCAGGCATACCTCGAAACAAATCGGAGCGAGCCAGCAGGGTTTGTCTGAGCGGGAGATCGAGCATCACGGTTCCTTTGGAATGCATGCGTTCACCTGAGGAATTGCGGCGTGGAAGCGGTGTAAAGCCACAAGAGCAAAGCAAACAAAGGGACGTGCGGCGCGGGGAGTTGTGAATGAGGGTGGCGATTAGCCATTTTTTGGCGGAAATGGACGACAGGGGGCGGGGGGAATGCCGGAATGGACGCATCAGGTCGACATGGGTATGATGTCGCCCGCACAAGCATCCGTAGCTCAGCTGGATAGAGTACTGCCCTCCGAAGGCAGGGGTCGTGGGTTCGAATCCCGCCGGGTGCACCAGATTTGGAATGAAAAAGCCTCAGGTCGGGAGATCTGGGGCTTTTTTTGTGCGTTTGGTGGGTGGTGAGAGAGTGTTGAGTCGCGTCGGGATAGTAGAGGTGAAAAAAATCCCGGTTTCCCAAGCAGTTTTCCAGCTCTACGATCATTACGATTTCACCGCCTTGAGCGCCGGTCTCAAGCAACGAAGAAACGCCTACACAGGAACCTCCGCCCTGATCAGCGTACCGCCTTCGACCAGATTGCGGGCAGTAATGGTACCGCCATGGGCCTGGCAGATCGCACGGGCGATGGACAAGCCTAGCCCGCTCCCCCCCGAGTAACGTGCCCTGGAGCGCTCTGCACGCCAGAAGCGGTCGAACACGCTGTCCAGATGCTGGGCTTCGATACCTGGCCCTCGGTCACCGACTTCAATCACCACCGAACCGTGAACCCGGCGCGCCGTTATATTCAACTCGCCTCCCCCGGCCGCATAACGCAGCAAGTTATCGACCAGAATGTTGATCACCTGGCCCAGGCGATCACGATCGGCGTGCATACGAAGCCCATCAGCAATACTGACCTGCGTCAGCACGCAAGCCTCATCCAACTGCGGCTGGAACCACGCCAACCGCTCCGCCACCAGAGCCGCCAGAGAAAACTCGCTGCACTCCAGCACCAGCCGACCAGCACGAGCCATCGACAACAGGTGCAAGTCATCCACCAGTTTTCTGAGTTGATCGAGCTGACGCTTGACCATGCCCAACTGCATGGCATCGCTGGGGAATACCTCATCGAGCATACCCTGCACGCGCCCCATGGCGGCGTTCAAGGGTGTGCGCAGTTCGTGGGCAATGACCGCGCTGGATTCACGCACATCGCGCTCATAGCGCTCCAGTTGCGTGGTCATGCTGTTGAAGTCGCTGACCAGCCGTTGCAGCTCGTCGGGCGCGTCGCGGTGCACCGGCAGGCGCGTCAGGAAATCACCGCCGGCGACTCGCCGGGCGCCCTGGGCAATCGCCGAGAACTGGCTGGACAAGGGCCGCGAAAACCACAGGCCGAAGCCAATGATGATAGGGATCGCGGCCAGCACCAGGCCGATCAGTATCAGCCAGTCGCGATTGGCGATAGCCGGCTGGAAATAGTCCAGCGGATAGTACTGGGCAACCACTTGACGCAAGCGTGCCTCATTGAGCTCTGGCTCCGCGCGCAACGCCAGCAGCTCCTCACGCGGCCCCGGCGGCAGATGCTGCACAAAATACCAGTCCGACAGTGTGACGTTGATCCACATGCACACCGAGATCACCACCACCGCGCCGATCGCCAGCAAGCTCATGCGCAGGCCGATCCAGCGCCACATGGGTTTGTCGTTGACCCGCGGTTGCTCAAGCATGTGCGTTACCTGAATCGATAGCCAATGGAGCGCACCGTGACCAGAACACCGGTGATGCCGTGGTTTTCCAGCTTGCGGCGCAGGTTGTGCACGTGGGTGTCGACGACGCGGGCCAGGGCTTCGCTTTCCGGCAGGCAGATTTCCAGCAACTCATCACGGGTGAAGGCCTTGGACGGCGTCTTGAGCAACGTCACCAGCAGCTTGAATTCCGTTGGGGTCAGGTCCAGCCATTGCGGTGGTGCTTCGCCCTGCTCAATGGCTGCGGTAAACGCAACAAGATCCACCCGCAGGTTTTCATGGCGCAGCAGGTGTTCCACCGGTTGGTTGCCGGTGGTGCGCCGCAACACCGCGTGCACCCGCGCCACCACTTCGCGCGGGCTGTAAGGCTTGACCACATAGTCGTCCGCGCCATAACGCAAGGCACCGAGCTTTTCCGGTTCGTCGCCCATGGCCGTGACCATGATGACCGGCGTGTCACTGCTACGGCGAACGGCGGATAACACCTCGGTGCCGCTCAAGCGCGGCAGCATCACGTCGAGCAGGATCAGGTCGGGCTGCCAGCTTTTGTACAGGTCCAGACCGCGCTGGCCGTCTTCGGCCAGGGCCACCTCATAGCCATCCCGGAGCAAGTAGGCTTCGAGAATGTTGGCGCTGTCGGCGTCGTCTTCGACGATGAGGATACGTTTTCCTGACACAAAGAAGCCTCTTGATGAAACCTTGATAATTTACGCACCGTTTATTGAAAGTGCGCTGCCAGTATTGCCCTACGCCCGCTTTCGCGAGCCGATCCTATGTCGATCACCGCCTCGCTGTCCAAGCCTATCAACGTGCCTGAACAGCTCGATCCGAGGGCGGCACGGTATCGCGCGTTGGCAGGCGCACTGCTGTCTTCTTTACGCTCAAAGGGCTTGACCATGAACTTCACCACTCCCCCTACCCGCAACATCCTGTTGGGCGCCGCCACGCTGCTGTGCTGCACACTCGTGCCCCAGGCTCAGGCGGCCGACGCTAGCCCGGCAGCCGATGAAACCACTGTTACCCTGGGCCTTGGCATGGGTGTCACACCTCGCTACATGGGTGCTAACCGCTACCGTCCGCTCGTACTGCCGATGCTCAGCATCCAGCACGGAGCGTTGTTCGCCGACACCACTCGCGGCGTGGGCCTGCAATTTCAATCCGACAGTGGCTTCGGCGCCAGCGCGGCGATCAATTACGACATGGGCCGCAAGGAGAAGGACAGCACTACCGGCGCGGGCGGCGACGAGCTCAGAGGTATGGGCGATATCAACGGCGCAACCGTCGCCGACTTTACCCTCAGCCAACAACTGCTTGACTGGCTGTCGGTCAACGGCGAAGCCGAACTGCGCATGGCCGGCGAGCACCGAGGCAACCGTTACCGCTTTGGCCTGGAAGGCATACTGTTGCACACAAGCCGCGACACCCTGAGCCTGGCCATCGACGCCCATGCCGGCGATAGCCGCTACAACCAGACGTTCTTCGGCGTCACCCAGGCTCAGAGCCAACGCTCGATCTACAGCAAGTACACCGCCGACGCCGGGATCTATGCCTACTCCGCTGCCTTGAACTGGCAGCACACCTTCGACGCGCACTGGTCAACGCTGGCCAGCCTGACGCTGACTCAATACGCTGACCAGGCCAGCGACAGCCCGCTGGTAAGGCGCGAAACCGCTGGCTTGGGCCTGTTTGCAATCAACTACACGTTTTGACAACAAGCCCCGGGTATGCAGGCTTCATCTGGACTATCCCTGGGGCAGATTCCGGTCCTGTGCGAATGGCTTTTCAGACCGCGCAAGGTTCTCCCCATCAGGGCGTACACACGATGATCCGTTTGAAGTACCTGTCCAAAAGAGCCGTGCTGCTCTATGCGCTATTGATGAGTATCGGCAGTCAAGCCTCCCCCACCCTGCATACCGAAGCGTTCGTGCATCCTGGCCTGCTCCAGACCCGGGAGGACTTCACGCGGATACGCGAGAAGCTGGCCAACTATAACCAGCCGTGGCTGGCCGGCTGGCAGAAGCTGATCGCCAATCCCCATGCCTCATTAGCCTGGCAGCCCAACCCGATGCCGGTGGTGTACCCCACTTCAGGCGGCCCGAATAACGACAGTGTTCTGTTCAACGACGCAGCCGCCGCGTATGCACTGGCCCTGCGCTGGCAGATCTCCAACAACCCGGCGTATGCCGACAAGGCCGTGAGTATTTTGAACCAGTGGGCCTTGACCCTCACCGCGATCAAAGACAAGCCCGGCAGAGCTTTGGTGGCAGGCTTGTACGGCTACCAACTGGCCAACGCGGCCGAACTGCTGCGCAGCTACCCAAAGTGGCGGGCGGAAGATTTCCAGCGTTTTCAAGGCATGATGCTCACTGTGTTCTACCCCATCAATCATGACTTCCTGGTGAACCACGACGGCGCCCGGCCTGATCATCATGGGGCCAGCTGGGACCTAGCCAACATGAACTCGATGCTGGCCATCGGCGTACTGACCGACCGCCGCGATCTCTACAACGAGGCCGTCGACTACTTCAAGCACGGCACCGGTAACGGCGCCATCGCCCACGCAGTGTGGAAGCTCTACGGCGATGGCCTCGGTCAAGTCCAGGAAAGCGGACGTGATCAGTCACACGCCATGCTCGACATAGCCCTGCTCGGCAGTTTCTGCCAAATGGCCTGGAACCAGGGCAACGACCTGTTCGGCTACCAGAACAACCGCGTGCTGCAGGGCGCCGAGTATGTGGCCAAGTACAACCTTGGCCAGGAGGTGCCGTTTACCCCCATCCCCAACAGCAGCTTCAAACAGACCGTCATCTCGGCCGATCATCGCGGCGAAACCCGTCCGATATGGGAACTGCTCTACAACCACTACGCCGTGCGAAAGGGCCTCAGCGCACCGAATGTGCAGGCCATGGCAAATAACGTCCAAGTGGAAGGTGGTGGCGGGGATTATGGTGCTGACAGGGTCGGCTACGTCCAGCTGGGGTATGGGACGTTGCTGTATTCGTTGGGGGAATACGGTTTGTCGCAGATGCAGCTGATGCCGTAGAGGTCTATCACCGAAGCTGCGTTGCGCATTACAAATGCGTCCTTTCTACCTGTCAAATTCGAGGAATGGCAAGAACGCATTGGTGTGTTGGAAATGTCAAAGGACGCCAGCACCATCGCCGCAGAAGTGTGGAGCCAGACATGAATGAAACACCCGAGGTCTTAAGACCCGGGGCTTTTTTGTGAGCCACTTGCACGCGCAACTCGATGTTGCTACGAGTGGCTAAGCGCCTACATCCCGATGGGTTGAGGATTACGAAGGCCTTGATGAATTCCCGGAATGCTGCTTTTCCAGGCTTGAAATTTCACCGCGCAACACCCCCTCCAACACCCCAAAAAACCCCTGGATATGCCCCTGCTTCAACGCCTGTGGCCGCGTCACCAGATAAACCTCCATCGCCGGCAGTTCTATCTCCTGGAAAACTTCACTCAACCCCGTCGCCAAAATACGCGGCAACACCGCCACCCCCATCCCTCGCCTCACCGATTCAAGCTGCACCGCAAACGAACTCACCCTGATCGGCGCATGGTCCAGCCCCGCAGCTTTCGCGGCGCGCATTTGCGGTAGCAGGTCCAGCGGTGGCAGCAAGGCGATACTGGCGGCAGTGGCGGGAGTTAGCGCGGGAAATCGTTGCAGGTATTCAGCGGTTGCGAACACGCCGTAAGCGAGTTTGCCGAGCCCTCGGTAGATCAGGGAGGGTTCGCCCAGGTGTGCGGTGCGTATGGCAATGTCGGCCACGCCTCGTACGATTTTGTGGAAGTCGGTGGTGACCTGTAGTTCTACGGAGCAGCCTGGGTGCTGCGCTGTGAAGCGGCTGGCGGCTTCGAGCACGCTGGCAGAAAAGCCTTCGCCAGCGCTCACCAGCACGGTGCCGCTGAGGGTTGCGGGCGTGCCGTCGGCGGGGGCCTGGCGGCGCAGGCCGGATTCGGCTGCCAGGGCGACGTCTACCAGGGCTTGGCCTCGGGAGGTGAGCCGGCAGCCTTCCACGCCGCGTTCCACCAGCGGTTCGCCCAGGGCGGTTTCCAGTTGGGTGAGGCGGCGGGAGACGGTAGAGGCCGCGATACCGAGTAATTGGCCTGCCTGTAAAAAGCTGCCGCGCCGTGAGACTGCCAGCAGCAGTCGAAGATCGTCCCAATTTGCCTGCAATGCCATATCTCCGCGCTTCCCTGGTGTGCAGATGTGCAAAGCCATTATGCCGCAGGCGCTGTTTTTACGGCGCGGGCTCGCGGGTATATCTACTGGCCTTCTCAACAAATGGAATGGCCTGTATGAACACGAACCCCAATCGCTTGCGCAGCACCTTTGTGACCGGTGCCACCGGTTTGCTGGGCAACAACCTGGTACGGGAGCTGGTCGCACGGGGTTATGCGGTGAAGGCGCTGGTGCGCTCGGCGGCCAAGGGCGCTCAGCAGTTCGGCGATGTGCCGGGTGTGGAACAGGTGGTGGGGGACATGGCGGATGTGGATGCCTTCGCGGCAGCGTTGCAAGGCTGCGATACGGTGTTTCACTGCGCGGCGTTTTTTCGGGATAACTACAAGGGCGGCAGCCATTGGCAAGAGCTGGAAAAGATCAATGTCGCCGGTACGCGAGCCCTGCTGCAACAGGCCTATGACGCCGGTGTGCGACGGTTTGTGCATACCTCGTCGATTGCCGTGCTCGACGGCGCCCGCGGTACGCCGATCGATGAGACGTGCCTGCGGGCCGAGGCCGATGCGGATGACTACTACCGCAGCAAGATCCTGGCTGAGCGGGAGGTGTTGAGGTTTCTTGAAAGCCACCCGCAGATGCACGCCTGCATGGTCTTGCCCGGTTGGATGTGGGGGCCGGGTGACCGTGGGCCGACGTCTTCGGGCCAGTTGGTGAGGGACGTGATCAACGGCAAGTTGCCGGGGCTGATTCCTGGCACCTTTTCTCTGGTCGATGCCCGCGATGTGGCCTGGGCGCACATTGCTGCCGCCCAGAGCGGGCGACGGGGCGAGCGTTATCTCGCGGCCGGTCGCAACTTGACCATGCGCCAGCTGATGCCGGTGCTGGGGCGTATTGCTGGGGTCAAGGTGCCCTCGCGCCAACTGCCGCTGCCCGCGCTGTACCTGTTGGCAGCGGTGCAAGAGGCCTACGCGTACCTGACCGGCAAGCCTATCTTGCTGAGCATGGCAACGTTACGGCTGTTGATACGCGAGGAGCACCGTACCCGCTTTGACCACCGCAAAAGTGAAGAGGAACTGGGGCTGAGTTTTCGCGGGTTGGAGCAGACCCTCACGGACACGGTGGCCTGGTACCGGGCTCACGGCGAGGCTTAAAACGCATCCTTCAGTCATATATTCCATAGCCCAAACTCATCGACTGGCGATCAGCACAGGAATGGCGTTGTTCAGTGAGAACGCCACCAGAAATACGGCCAGCCCGACGTCGATCTGCCGGGTGTACTTGAGGAACAGCGCCTTGATCGGGCCCTGGCCGAACAGCAGCGCCACCACCGAATACCAGATGGCTTCCAGGGTCGAGCACAGCATCACCACCAGCACCTTGTCGATCTCCGAGCGCGGCACCGAGAGAAAGCCGGCATAAATACTGATCATGAAAGCGATGGTTTTCATGTTGCTGATATTGGTGATCACCCCCACGCGGTAGGCCTTGGCGAAGCTGGTCGCGCCCGGTGCGGTGCTTTCGGCCGTGCCGGTGTTCTTGGCCAGCACGCTTTTGATGATGCTGTACGCGATGTACAGCAGGTACGCCGAACCGCATAACGTGGCGACTTTGGAAAACGCCGGGTACTGGTGCAACAAAGCCGCCAGGCCCAGCAACGAAATGGTCGAGAAAAACACACCGACCGTGCAGATGCCCAGGGTCGCGCCGATGCCGGTCGACACCGAGCCCAGCGAGGCGAAGCGGCTGACAATGATGAAGTTGGGGCCCGGGCTTATCACCGCCAGGATGTAGATCAATGCTGCTGTAAACATGGGAACTCCTTGTATGGGGCAGCAGCTCTCCACGCAAACTAGCAGTAATTACACACCCCGCTACTGATTATAAATTCATATGCTTATGACCCGTTGCCGCCAAGCCGGCGATGGTATCGCGCGATACCATCGCCACGGGGTCAGTGCGGCGGCAAGGTTTTGAGGCGTTCTTCCAGGTTTTGCCCAGGGAAGCGCTTTTGCAACTCGGCAAGTTTGGTCGTCGCTGCGGCCTCATCCCCTGCCGCGCGCAGGCGCGCTACTTCCTGCAAGCCAAGCTCAAGAGGTTGCGGCGCAGCGCGCTTGGCCAGCTTGCCTTGGGGCAAGGCATCGCTGCTCATTTCGGCACTGTAGGACTCGGCACGGGGCGGCGCGCTCATCGGCGCAGGCGCGGAGAACGCGGCCGGGGCAGCGAGACGTGTGTTGTGTACCGGGTCCAACTCGGGGGTGCGCGTGATCACGCCCACCAGCAACGCCACACCGGCCAGGCTGGCAAATGCCATTTGCCAGCGCGGTTGCTGGCATGCACGCAGCCAGCGCTGCCACAGGTTGGGCGCGGGCTTGGGCGCTTCGCGGCGGGCAGCGTTGAGGATGAATGCGTCGAGGGACGCGGGCGGTTCGCCCGTGCTGTGTTGACGAAAGTGCTGGAGCATCTCGTCGTCTGGGGTGTGTCGGGAGTCGTTCATGCGAGTATCTCCTCGGCCAGCAGGCGGCGCAGTTTCTGCTGGGCGTAACGCAGGCGGCTTTTTACGGTTTCCAGCGGGGCGCCGGTGAGGGTGGCGATTTGCGGTACTTCGAGCTCGCCGTGCAGGCGTAGCAGGAAGACTTCGCGCTGGTCTTCGGGCAGGTCTTGCAGGGCGGCGTCGAGGCGGGCCTGGTCGCGGCTCAGGCTCAGCTGTTGTTCGGGGCCAGCGCTGTGGTCGGGCTGGGCGTGCAGCTGTTCATCGTAGCTGTCGTGCAACGGGTTGTGGATGCCGTGCTTGCGCCAGTGGTCGATCAGGCGGTTGCGGGCGATCTGGAACAACCAGGTGCGAAAACTCGCCCGGCCTTGTGGCTGGGTGGTGCTGCGGATCAGGCTGAGCCAGGTGTCCTGGTAGATTTCTTCGGCCAGTTCGGCTTTGTTGCACAGGGACACGAGGAAGCGGTACAGGCCCTGGCGATGGCGCGTGTACAAGGCTTCGAAGGCGGCAGCGTCACCGGTTCGGTAGCGGGCCAGCAGCGATTCGTCGCTGGGTGAGTCGTCTGGAACGGCCATATAGTGGGCGAACTCCTTTTGGTCAGCCGAAACAGGATTACTGTAGGAGCGAGCTTGCTCGCGAAGAACGTCAACGATAACGCGTGCTTGCTGGATAAACGCGGTGCGTGTGAGTTTTTCGCGAGCAAGCTCGCTCCTACAAAAAGCTTTAGCAGCAAGCCACCTTCCACATTTTATTTTGGTTGTGAGCGAGATCAGGGTTTGAGGCTTTGGGCCAGCTCCACCAGTTGCACGAATTCGTTGCGCAGCCCGAAGGGGTCATCGCCGCGGGCCGAGCGCGCCAGTTTGGCGGTGTCTTGCAAGCTCATGGTGCCAGTGTAGCGGCCATCGCCCTTGAGCTGTTGGGCGAAGGCGGCGACGGCAGACGAGAAGCGCAGGTCGTCGCTGGCCGGGGCAGCCTGGTTGGCGATGGGGCGTTCGATCAACTGGCTGTTACCGCCCGCAGCGGGCTTGTAGCGCACCCGCAGCATCGCCAGCTCATCGGACTTGCCTTCGGTCGCACGCGCGTCAGCGTAACGCAGAGGTTCCAACCAGCCCTTCTCGCCCTTGGGCACGATTTCATACAGCGCCGTCACCGTGTGCCCTGCGCCAATCTCGCCGGCGTCGACCTTGTCGTTGTTGAAATCCTCACGCTTCAAGGCGCGGTTTTCATAGCCCAGCAGGCGGTATTCGCTGACCTGGGCCGGGTTGAATTCCACCCGTAGTTTCACATCCCGCGCCACCACTGCCAGGGTGGAACTCAGTTGCTCCACCAGCACTTTGCGCGCTTCGCGCAGGTTGTCGATGTAGGCGTAGTTACCGTCGCCCGCGTCGGCCAGTTGTTCCATCAGGTGTTCGTTGTAGTTGTCCACGCCAAAGCCGAGGGTGGTCAGCGATACGCCGCTTTTGCGTCGGGCCACGGCCATTTGCTTGAGGCTGTCAAAATCGCGGATGCCCACGTTGAAGTCGCCGTCGGTGGCCAGCAGGATGCGGTTGATGCCTTGATCGATAAAGCCTTCGCGGGCCATTTGGTAGGCCAGTTCGATGCCGGACGCGCCGGCAGTGGAGCCGCCGGCGGTGAGTTGGTCGATAGCGTTGCGGATCTTGGCTTTGTCATGCCCGGAGGTGGGCTTGAGCACCACGCGGGATTCACCGGCGTAGACCACCAGTGACACGCGGTCCTGATCACGCAGTTGATCCACCAGTAACTTCAGCGTGCTTTTGACCAGCGGCAAACCTTCGCGGCGGTCCATGGAGCCGGACACGTCCACCAGGAACACCAGGTTGGCGGGCGCCAGTTCGGCCACGGTTTTATCGGAGGCCTTGATGCCAATGCGCAGCAGTTTTGTGCGCGGGTTCCACGGTGTGGCGGCGACTTCGGTGGTGACGCCAAAGGGCGAACCATCGGTGGGCAGTGCGTAATGGTAGGGGAAGTAGTTGACCATTTCCTCCAACCGCACCGCGCCTTCGGGCGGCAGGCGGCCTTGGTTGAGGAAGCGCCGTACGTTGGCGTAGCTGCCCGTGTCGACATCCACACTGAAGGTGGAGACCGGGGTTTCGGCGACGCGGTGCACGGGGTTGTCGGGCAGGTTGGCGTATTGCTCGCGGGGTTCGCTGCGGTCATTCATCATCGCCATTTCACGCACCATGATCGGTGCCGGCATGACCATGCGTTTGGCCATCGCGCCCTCAACCGGCGCGCTGTGCAACTCGGCGATGGGTTGTGCGGGTTTGGCCACCTCGGGCGAGGAGGACAGCCCACACCCGGCCAGCGCTACCAGCAGGGTAACGGTGAAGCCTTGGGCAGCGGGACGCAGGTAAAGCAGAGGGCGGGACATGGGGCTGAACCTCGTGAATGAATGAGCCGTTCACAAGGTCAGACGCGACATAGGTCGGGTTCGGGTTAAACCCTTGAAATTCACCTTGTAGGAGCGAGCTTGCTCGCGAAAACCTCACAGACGCCGCGTTCACTCAGGAAGCACGCGTTATCGTTGACGTTTTTCGCGAGCAAGCTCGCTCCTACAGTTGATCTTTCAGTCCGTGCCGTACTTGGGGTTACGCGGGCCGTACAAGATGCCGGTGCGTTGCCCTGCCGACAGCAAGCGCGCACTGGTGATACCGGCAATCGGGTGCGCCGCATCGGTGGAGCTGTTGATCACCTGCTTGACCGCCGCCGTGATCAGCATGCCCACCAGGCCGCCGCCGTTGTTGTTGCCCTCCTCGCTCGACGCGCGCGCCGAACCGGTCCACAGGGTGGTGCCGGTGCGCAGGTCCACCAGTTTGGCCGAGGCCGTCACCGAGGTGTCGCTGGAGATCAGCATGTACTGAGTACCGTACTCGCTGATGGTGATGTACAGCGCCGCGTCCGCACCAAAGATGTCATGCAGCTTGGCCGGTTGTACGGCCTGGATATCGTTGGCGGTGGTGAGGCCGTTCTGGCGGAAGGTTTCGTCCACCAGGGCAATCGGCAACACGTAGTAGCCGGCTTCGGCCAGCGGGTAGGTGACTTGCGACACCAGGCTGTAGGACGCCTGCACTTCCGGCGATTCATTGATCGGCGGCAGTACCAGGATCGACTTGGGCCGCGCCTGTTTGTACGCCGAATAATCAACCGTCTTGGGTGCGGCGCAACCGCCGAGCAACGCCAGGGCCAGCAAGGCGCCGGTGAGTTTTAACAGGCTCATTTGGTGGCGACTCCGGCTTTGGCGTTTTTCAACAGAAAGTCCATGTACGCAGCAGACTCAGGGAACAGCGCCTTCTCGGTGCGAAACTCCTGCACCATCTGGTCATCCTTGCCCATGTTCATGTACAGCATGCCCAGGTGCGCGTGGTAACCCGGCGGCGCCTTGCGGCCGCTGGCGTTGATCTTCTGCAGATCGCGCTCCAGTGCTTCCACCTGCGCTTCCTTGGGCTCGCCCTTGAAGTACTCGTAAACCTGCGGCTGGTAGCTCTCCCATTGATACAGGGGCTGGGGCGCCGTCTGGCACCCGGCTACCGTCGCGACTGCTGCCAGCGTCAGCGCTAACTTCACTGCCTTGCTCATCCGTGTACTGCTCCTTGTGGTGTGACTGATCAGTTACGCGGGTTCCAGGCGCCGGCGTTGATGCCGTCGACCAGGCGGTTGATCGCTTCGCGCATGGCCAGGTCCAGCACCTTGCCATTGAGGGTGGAGTCATAGCTGGCGGTGCCGCCGAAGCCGATCACTTCACGGTTGGACAGCGCGTACTCACCGGCGCCCTGGGTGGAATACAC
The DNA here is from genome assembly GCF_976987115.1 of Pseudomonas fjordensis. Lineage (NCBI taxonomy): Bacteria > Pseudomonadati > Pseudomonadota > Gammaproteobacteria > Pseudomonadales > Pseudomonadaceae > Pseudomonas > Pseudomonas fjordensis. The sequence continues at coordinate 211,044 of NZ_OZ336860.1, read as the reverse complement.
CACTTCAGAGGTGTTGATGTTGACGATATTCAACGCGACTTTGGCGTAGGCCACTTGGGTCTTGCCACGGCCGAGAATGCCGAACAACTGGCGGTCGCCGGTTTCTTTACGGCCGAACTCGGTCACATCGCCAGTCACCACATAGTCAGCGCCCTTGAGCTTCTGCACGGTGCCTTTGATTTTGGCTTCCTGGGAGATTTCGCCCATGTTGTCGCGGTCCAGCACGCTGAAGCGGTTGGTCTGCTGCAAGTGGGTGATAAGGATGGTCTTGGCCTGGCCGCCGAGACGGTCAACGCCATCGGAGAAGATGCCGCGCATGTAGCTGGAGCGGTTATCGAACTTGCCCACAGCAATCGGCACACGCACGCCGGAATAGGCCACGTGGGCGCTGGCGACTTGCTCCACCGGCATCGCGCGGTTGCTCTCGGTGGCACAACCGGCCACGGTCAACAGCGCCGCGGCGGTAAGGCCCGACAGCAGGATTTTGGACAGTGTCTTCACAGGGTGCTCCTTGGGTGAGGAAATCAGCGTTGCTGGGTTTTCCAAGGAGAAAGGCAGCCTGAAAACGTGCTGGCCTGGATTCTTCCCTGAAAGACTGTGATGCAACGGCTGCGGCATTTTACGGGGTTGAGAGCGGTTCTCAAGGTGTTTCGGCCAACCGCAGGTTCAAATAATGAGCGCGGTTGCCGGGGACGAGAAATTGGACCAGCCCTAAAGTTATGAGCCAACGGGTCGAGAGCCTGGACTGGTTCATTTATTAATAAGGATATTGCGTGTTGAAAATCCTCTTGCGGGCGACGGCCCTGATCGCCGCGCTGTCGATGACAGGCTGTGTGTCCTACACCGTCACCGGCCCTATCGGCGCCCCGCTACACCCGGCTTCTGTCAGCAGCCCACGCAGTGCGCAAATCGCTGATGTGACGGTCAGTGCCGCCGACGTCAACGATGCCAACAAAACTGCGATCAGCCGATCCTTGACTCTGCAGCTCAATCAATACGTGCGCACGGCCGGTTACTTCAAACAGGTCACCGAGTACCCCGTACGCCTTGGCGAGCAGGATGTTTCGCTCAAATTCAACATGACGTCTCTTAAAGGCCACCGTGGCGTACACCCAGGTTATGTGCCCGGCGCATTGCTGACGTTGACGATCTGGATCTGGGTCAACGGTCCGATATTTGTCGACACCTTCGACTTGGCCGGCGACCTGGTGATTGTCGATCGCGACGGCAAGGAACTGGCCAGCAGCAAGCAAGAGGTCAAGTTCGAGCGCAACGTGGGCCTCTACGGGCGCGAATACTGGGCCCCCACCATGGGCGCCAAACAACTGAACGAACTCGTCGCGCAACTGCTCGACACTGCCACCGCCAAACTGGCCAAACCGTAACCCCAGGGAGCTCCACATGAAAGGATTGATCAAGCACGGCCTGGTACTCGCGGCAGTCTTGCTGACGGGCTGCGTGTCCTATTCCCAGCACGAACTGCCACCCGTGCAAACCTGGCCACCCACCGCCAACGCACCAGCACAGAAACCTACGGCGTACGTACGCACCACCGGGATGAACCAAATCAACGGCGGCCCTGCCAACGCCGCTGCCGGCGCTCCCGCTGCCCTGTGGGAGAAAGCCGTGGCTGATGGCTTCCGCCAGTCCAACCGTTTTGCACGGGTGAGCACCGATAAGGTCGACTCGGACATCTACGCCGACGCTACCCTGTACAACAACGAACAGTTCAGCATGGCCTCGGCGATCATCACTGGCGTGACGTTCTTCATCATCCCGTCTACAGCCAAGAACACCTTCACCCTGGAAACCGTGTTCAAGGACAAAGACGGCAAGGAACTGGGCCGAGTCAAGAAGAGCGAGTCCATACGCACCTGGATGCACCTGGTGCTGATCGTGGGCATCCCGTTCCAGGCAGACACCCGCGAAGTGGTAGAAGCGTTGACGCGCAGCACGCTGGATGAAGCGGTGCAGCGCAAGTTGTTCTGACCCGAACGCTGCGGATTCACACAAACCCAATGTGGGAGGGGACAAGCCCCAATGCCAGTCAGTTAAGGCTTTTTGTAGGAGCGAGCTTGCTCGCGAAAAACTCACAGGCGCGGCATTTATTCAGGAAGCACGCGTTATCGTTAACGTTTTTCGCGAGCAAGCTCGCTCCTACAGAGGGCGATGTGCGCTTAACTGACTGGCATTAGGGCTTGCTCCCTCCCCCACTGTGTTTTGCGGTGTTGCTTAGAACGCGTAGCGCGCCTTGAGCATCACGCCGTCCGCATCGAAACCGCTACGCGCCTGGCGGGTGTAGCTGGCGCCGACGGTGAAGTCCGAGACCTTGTAATTCACACCCACGCTGGCCTCGTAGCTGTTACGCGCCACCGACGCTCCGGTGACGGTAAACACCGGACCGCCCGCCACGAAGTTGGAGGTCTGCGCCACGCGGTCACCCATCAGGTCGTGGTAGGCCATCAAGGTCGCTTCCGGTTGCAGCGTACCGGCGCTCAGCGGCAGGTTGGCGGCCAAACGCACACCGGCACCCAACTCGCCCACTTCATAACGCTGCGAAGCCGTGCTCAACGCCGCCGACGTACCTTTCTCGGTAAACCCATCCATGCGCACGTTGGCATAGCGCGCAGCCACACGCGGCTCGATCACCATCGCCTGGGTCGGCTTGAAGCTGTAGCCGCCGATCATGCTGGCCGACAACACATTGCTGTCGTAGCTGCCCTTGGCCGTGGTACCCGCGACGTGGCGCTTGCTGTCGTTCTCGTTATGGCCGTAGCTGAGGCTGCCATCGACGAACCAGTTTTGCAGCGCCCAGTTGCCGTACAGCGACAGCGCATGGCCTTCGACGTCGGTCTTGTTGCCCAGGTCCGAATGGATGTTGGAATTGAGGTAGCTGTACGCCACGCCCAGGGTGGTGGTGTCGTTCAAACGGCCGTCCACACCCACCGCCATGCCGCTACTGTTGGCCGAGTAACCGTTGTTGCCGCCACGGCCGTCCTGGTCCATGTTACTGCTCAGGCCCTGCACCCACACACCACCGACCTGGTGGCCTTCACGTTGGTCGGTGAGGCGGTTGAAGATCGCGCCGTTGACCACGGTTTGCCCCGACAGCGCCACGTCGAGTGCACCACGATTAACGTCCGGCGTGAGCTGGTCGGCAAGCTGAGCGAGTTGCTGAGCACTGCCGGCGGTCGCCACCGCCTGGAATATCGGGTCGTATTGGCTGAGGTCGCCGAGCAATTGGTTTTTCACCACATTGACCGCGGTAGCAGCCGACGCCCCAGCGCCGACACCGGACAGTTCCTGCTGCACCTGCTGATCGCTTTTCACCGCCACCACGGCCTTGACCGTCTGCGCATCGGCCGAGTAGCTGAGCACGTCGAGCAACGACGAGGCGCTGGCCACCGCTACGCCGTTGTTCTGCACGTTGGTGGCTTGCAGCAGGGTGTATTGCGTGCCGGCTTTTGGCGCCGCGAAGTCGCCCGGGTTGGCACTGACCGTCAGCTTGGAAGCCTGGGCCAGGTTGGCGGTGCCGTTAACGGTGAGGTACGGCGTGGTCGGCACCACGCTGTCGGCCAGGTGCATATCAATACCTGCGCCGCTGGCCACATTGAGATCGCCGGTGATGGCGGTGCCAGGTGCGGAAAGGTTCAGCGAACCCGAGTTGACCGACACCGGCGCGATGATACGGCTACCGTTGAAAGCCGCTTGGCCGTCGATGTTGACGGCGCTGAGGTTGAGCAGGTCACCGGTGATTTTGCCGCCGGTCCAGTTCAGGCTCGCGAGGTTGTTGGCGTCGACGGCGATACCGCTGTTGCTGCGGATTTCGCCGGCTTGCTGGTTGATTTCAAAGCTTGCAACCTGCTCGGCCGTATCCACATGGATCGCAGTGCCGTCCGCCGCGATAAGCCCGCGGTTGACGATACCGCGTGCGCCCGTAGCGCTGTTCTGCGCGAAGCTGGCGCCGGAAAGGTCGAAGGCATTGGCAGACGCGCCCTTGGCTTCAATGGTGCCGGTGTTGAGGATGTAATCGAAGGTGCCGCCGTACAGAAACAGCCCTTTGGCCTCATCGCCATTGGCAGAAATCAGGCCACTGTTTTCAATACGCAGGGGGCTGGTGTCGGTTTCCACTTCCACACCCCAAGCGCCTTCGCCTGTGGCAATAATCGAGCCCGAGTTGAGGATTTTGCCGCCGATGGTGGTCGGCGTGCCGCTGTTGACGTCAAGGATCAAGCCAATCGCACCCGGGCCGGCCATGTCGATCACACCGGTGTTGGAAACGTCACCCGCAATGGTGGTGCCGTGCAGGTAAATACCCTCGCCGCCGCCCAGGTAGCCGGGCGTCGTCACGGTACCCACGGGAGGCGTGGAGCGAATGGTGCCTAAGTTGATAAGGCTGCCACCAATGGTGGTAGGGCCAATCTCAAGCCCTTCATAGGCACCGTTGCGCATCAGCACGTTGCCTGCCTGAACCACATCCCCGGTGACAGTGCCCGCCGCCAAACCGGTCGGGCCGGTCCAGAACATCGGGTCGATGGCGATCGCACGGATGGTACGGCCTTGGGAATCCAGCGTGATGTCGGCGCGATTGATCAGCGAGCCTTGAATGTGGGTGTTCGCAAAACCCAGGCCGGCGGGGTCGGTGGTGTTGGAATCGACCACGCGGGAAAACTGACCGGTGATGGTCACCGGCTCATTGAACGACTCACTGGCCCAAATATTCTTACCCTGCCCCAGGTCGAACTCGACTGCCAGCACCTGCGTGCTGATGGCGCCGACCATGATTGCCAACAGGCTTTTCTGGAACTGCTTACGCTTCATTTCAAACTCCATGAACTACAGTCAAAGCCGCCAATACGCCCGGCGGCAGTAGGTGTGCTGAGCGAAAGGATCAATTGATCCGAATGAGGCCCCCAGCGTCCTCGGGAATCGCAGGCGCGAGCCAGCGCACCGCAGGCGGTGGCAGACAGGAGGCCGTAGTAGGGAGAGGTTCACATTAATCCTTAATGTTATTGAAACGCTGCAGTCCATGCAGCCCGACCGATTGCGGGTGGGCGGGGTAAAGACACTGGGGTAAACGAAATGTTCAAAGCCCAAGGGGAAGCCGCTTCACGATGGATGGCATTGCGTGAAGGGTGGTGCCATTGCGGTGATGCCTTGCGTGGTTTTGGGTGAGGGGCTTATAGTCCGACGGTCGCTCAAAAGGCGGCCGGGTTTGGCGACCCGAAGAACGAGCCCTCAATAATCAATAGAGAGCTTAATGATGAATCGATACATCCCCCTCACCGGCCACGACTGCACCGTCCCAGCCCTGATCATCGACACCCAGGCACCTCTGGACGTCCTTCACGACGCCGCCGTGCACCGTATTCGGGCCGTCACCCAACTGCTGGAAAACCTGGCCTTCCGCGAACAACTCAGCAGCGATGCCGTAGTGCTTTCAGACTTCGCCCACTTGCTGGCCATTCCGCTGCGCGATGGGTGTGATTTGCTGGATGTCATCAGTCGCAGGCTTATTGCCGATCCGTCCTGAGTGAAAATCGGGCGGCCTTAGCCGCCCGAGCTGCGGGCCTTATTCATGAACGATTCTGCCAGCCCGCAAAATAGCCCGAGCACTCTTGCATCTCAGGTTTTTTATAAGGGCAATAGCAAAAAGCTCTAAAAAACTGTCATTTCTAACAGGTTTGGAAAAACGGAAAACCCTTTAACTTCCTCTACGACGCCCATGACTAGGCGGCACCACTTAAAAACTTGGAGGTTAAAATGGACAAATATTATGGCGAAGGGCAAGCGGTCGGCCAATTCTCAGAAGCCCTACCCTTTATCAGAAAAGTCGTTTCAGACCTTGTGGATGAGCCTTGGAATCAGCACGAACCTGTATGGCGACGTAATGCTCAGATAGTGACGACAGGAGATAGTCGCTTATGGCTATTCTCAGTTACCCCTGGTGGGAGTGAAAACATCAACACTACCCTGGAACAGTATGTGAGCCATGTCTCTAGCAATTTGCTAGAGCGACACTTTCATTACAGTGAAGTTATTGACGAGCAGCCGGGCTTAACCACTCGGTTTAATATTACAACAACGTGGACCCCCTACGTAAAACCTGCAGATAAAAAACCAGAATATTCAGAACCTACATTCTGGGACAAAGTTAAAGGAGCAATTTTTAACAACAGCGGATTTACTGAATAAAAGGAAAAAATAAATAGCAAAGAAAACTAAAAGAACAAAAGTGGGCAGATTTATTTAATATGCTTTTCAACTCTAATTTAAAAAAACCTGTCCCCTTTTCTCACTATTTCTGGCTATCCCGCTGAGGGACGGGTGTGATCTGCTGGATATTATTGGACGGAAATTAAACGCGAAGATCTAAAGCAGAATCTGGGTAGTTAACTCATAACTGCCCGGCCGACTTATAAGAAACCATTTTGTTAAAGAACCACCAAAACAGAACCTTTACACCAACTCAACCAAGCCCAATCAAGCCCAATCAAAACCGTAATACATCAACCAATTTGACCAGACAAAAAAAATCAAACCACTAAACTCTTTAGTGGATCACCCGCACTGAGTAGTTCGCCGGCAGAAAGCGGAGTATAACTAATCACAATCAAAACCCCCTCTTCAAACTCACACACTTCTTCTACATAACCATTCAACAAATCAACAAGTTCACGCGGCCCTTTTCCAAAGGCGCGAAAACACAATTCCTTATCGAAATAATTCGCCGCATTTATACGAAAAACGCCATCCCTTCCGTTAACGTCCTTTTTTGTAGAATCACAAGCTTCCAACACTAAAGGCCAATCGCTCCTCGTAACATTCCAATCATGTAACGCTGAGCGATAGGAGCCAAACGCCTTTATATAAACAGGAAAAACAATCTTCAACAAATATAAATAGTCGACTTTGGAGTCTTTAAATTCAATAAATAGCGTATCATCAAACTGCGCATCATCTTGGAGATACTTCTGATCTCGCAGAGCATATGAAATTCGACCTTTAACGCCGACTGGAAGTAGCTTATCCAATGACACCGAGGTCACCAACTCGCTTCCAATAGGGGGGACGTCAAAGGCATCGTTCAAATTCCACGGAACGCCCAAATCGCCTATAGCTCTCAAAAAATCTTTATGCCTCTCTTCGATAGACTCTGAAACACTAGGTCTATGTCGAAATTCGAGTTTATATGTGGTCATCACCGTGCCACCCTTACAGAAATATTTCTGATATTTGGCTCATTAAGTATATCTATTGAACAAAAGGGGACAGATTTATTTAATAGGGCTTTACCGCCATCTCGAATTAAAATAAATTTGCCCCCCTTTACTCTTTTATTACATTCTTATTATTTCTATGCACTCAAGACGAACGAACTCACATCACCAAAATTCAAAAACTCTTGAAAACAAGAAGTAACGACACCTATATCTCTAGTTATGAAACTCGCCGGGTAATAGTCGCCCAAAATCTCAACTGAACTTGTCCCCATCGACGTATTATTAAGAGTACGCACGACGTGCTCACCATCTTTAAGGTATTGATTTAGCATCAAAAGATAATTTCCAGAATCAGCGTAAAGATTGATTTCATACGGTCCATATTCAGGCGTCGGTGAAATAGACAACGAAGCGACACCGTCAAATTTTCTATACTTGCTTATAATGGACTTCACATCTTCCAGGGACGGTTGGCGAACAAGAGGGATTTGCAATCTACCGTGTTCAGGATTAAGTGTATACCCTCCAATTATCATCTATTTTCTCCTTAATGGACTTCATGCCTGTCTCCCAGTAATAGTTTCTCGGAAGTCCCGTTTTATCATCTATAGCTTTCACGGTGAGCGATTTCAACTCAGCTTTTTCTGCGGCAGCAGCAATGTCACCTTTGCAGAAACCGCATACATCTTTTCCTGCGACCGTCATGGACATGTCCGCCCCCGCAGTTTTACCAGAGCTATAACAAAAGGAGACAGATTTATTTAATAGGCCTTCCAACTCCAGCCTAAATAAATTCGCCCTTTTTCTTTATATATATCACCCTAAAACAAATAGCAACTTTCTAAGTTATTAGTTTCATACTTCCATGACACTATCCTACTTTCCGGAGACACAAGCACCGAATAGCGACAATTCCTAATCCAGGTTATGTAGTAGCGCGTCCCGCTGCTTTCTTTTACTACCCTATCGAACGTTTTTTCTTTGTTAGCGGGGGACCAAAATGGCTCAGTACATGTATGGGGCGTGCGCGAGCAAATGCTGTATACGTGAGATTCAAACGTGGTACCTACCCATCCATCTTTACTGGATACCCACGCAGACCGTGACGGCGCGCAACCCGCAATCAGAAATACAACTACCATTATTACGCTAATTTTGCTCACGCTTTCTCTCCGATTCTATTTGTGGCCGATACTTGTCATATAAAGCACCGTAATTAGTCATTAGAGCTGGAGGCATACTGCCCAAATTTTCAAACAATGACATTGGCGCGGCTTTATAAGCTTCAAGGTCAATCATCCATCCATCATGCAGCGTGGCAAACGCATTAAACCCAGGTATTTGATTGAGCATATTGCTGATGGGGGTCCCATGGCATACCGCATAGAAGCTTTCACACTCAATGGCTTTATTTAAACCAATATTCTTCCCTTCTCGCATCACATCGTCTGTGTACTGCCTCGGAACGAAACCGTCGGCTCCAGCCTCATATGCTGGCCCTGTGTCCCTATCGACTCCTGGCCGGACATCAGGCCCGCGACCAGCAGAGAACTCATAGACCTCCGTCATCGCTCCGGTACCCGCAATCGTCAGCCACGACTTTTTATCTGAACCGCTCAGCACACCTTTCAACGTAGTATTCGCTGTATAGGCCTTGACTCGCTCAGCGTAGCTCACCGTTTTGTAGTTACCGTCGGAAGTCAACTCACGTCCCCAGCCATTGGTAAATGCCGCACCAAAACCTGCAATTGCCGCTCCCGTTGCATAGCCTTTCAATGCATCAGCACTGGTTACATCTTCCAATACCTTCCCAAGGTTGCCCTTGTTATTGATTGTGCTGGCAGCTGCAGTGCCGGCCATTGAAGAAAGCGCGGTTGTGACCATGACGTTGCCCCAACCTGCTGCGGCCACGCCCGTCGCTGTGCCCGCCGTCACCATCGCCGAACTACCAGCCGCCGCCATGGCTGTACCGGAGCCCGCACTGGCGCCCGCCGCTGCGCCTAGTGGACCGCTTGCTGCGCCTGCCGTCAGTGCCGTCACGACGATAATGATAGCCAGCATCGCGCCCTGCCCGAGGCCCGAGTGGCTGTACTTGAAGGAATCGTGGACCTCCTGAACCTGACGCCAATCAACATCACCACGCTTCTCGGCGTCCTTCAACCAAGCCAACTGCGGGTCCGCTTGGACCATTACATCAATGGTTTGAGCAACAGTTTTTTGATCGATATGGTTGAGGTCCACCTTCAGGCCATTGACAGCTTGGATCGCGAACTTGCCCTGTGCAACAACCTGAGTCTGGCGGAGAGTTTCATCAGTGCTTCCTCGCCCGGAAGAACTCGTCCAGGCCAAATCGTTCTTGCTTTTGGTGTGACTTTCTTGGTGCAGGTCTTTTACCGCCTCGAATGTCACCGATCCACCACTCAGGATGTTGACATCCTTGCCGCTGCTTATATTGGCGCGCTGGTATAACTGGTCGCTGCCGCTTATCAAGCCTATGTCGCCACCGGCTGTGATTTGAGTACCAACGTGCGTAACCTGCGTCACCTCATCACGACGGGTCTGTTTATTGCCCCAACCACTGTTCTTTTTCATGTCATAGAGGGTGTAGGCGCTATTTTGCCCAGCCAACAGACCCAGCCGACGGTCGCTGTACAGGTACGCCTCATTTCCGGCGCTGATTTTGCTCGCCACCAGTGTCGTGTCACGCCCGGCCTGACTGGTGAAGTCCCTGCCTGCCGTCAATACACTAGCCTCCTGCGTTACCTGCTCGTCCGACGTTTTGATGCGTTTCTTCCCGTCCTTTTCTCTGCCCTCAACCTTATGCGTCTCCCCAACGGACGCAACGTTGAAATCGCGAGCAGTCTGGATGTTGATGTCCTTACCCGCCGTGGCATTGCTGCCAATGATGTTGACGTCTTGCCCGGCCTGCATGTTGAGGTTGCCGCCCGCCGTGACGCTGGCGGCGAGGTTTTTGACGTCGGTGGTGATGGTGGATTTCTCGCCGCCGTCGCGGCTCTCGTGTTTGACGCTGGTGTCGCTGGCGGCGATGAGGTTCAGGTCGCGGCCGGCGGTGAGATTGGCGTCGTTACCAGCGGTAAGGGCGCCGCGGTTGTTGAGGTCGCGGCCAGCGTCGATGGCGAGGTTTTCGCGGGCGACGATGGTGCCGGCGCTGGTGTCGGTGAGGGTGCGCATGCCGGCGCCGTCACGCACCTGGATGGCGGTGGTCTCGTTGGTGATGTCGCCTTTGAGGGCCGTAAGGCTGACTTGCTTGCCGCGGATTTCGCCGGCCATGGCGTTGCGGATGCTGTCCTGGGCCAGCAGGTTGAGGTTGTTGCCGGCTTCGACCAGGCCGCCGGTGTAGATACTGCCGCTGCTGATGGCGGAGAGGTTGTTGCTGGCGCGCAGGGTGCCGACGTTGATCAGGTCGTCACCGGTGACCAGGTTGAGGTCGCGGCCTTGGATGAGGCTGTTGCCGCGCACGTTGCGCGAGTCGGCCTGGGCCAGGTATAGCACCGGTACGAGGACGGTCTGGCCGTCGATGACGCGGTTTTCCATCCACACGATGTCGTGGGTCAGGGCGCCGACTTGCTGGTCGGTGAGGGCCACGCCCAGGCTCAGGCGCAGGGCGTCTTTGCTGGCGAGGCCGTTGTCCATCAGGTAGCGGAACTGGTCGGCATCGCTGTACAGGCCGCCGGCGAGGAAGCGTTGGCCGGTTTGCGCGAGGACGGCGTCGCGGATCAAGCGGGTTTCGTACTGGCCGTCACCGAGGCGGCGCCAGGCGTTGTCGGCGGTGAAACCGAGTTTGCCGAGCATGTAGTCGGAGCTGAAGAAGCCCGACACTGAGGTGAACTCGGGGTTGGTCTCGATCAGGTAGTGGCTGGTAGGGTCGGCGTTCTTGACGAACAGGCCGTACTCGCCCTTGGGCAGTTGGAAGGTGGGCGAGGTGGTGGGGTCGACCGGGGCGAAGGCGGTGCCGGTGTAGTCCACGGGCACGAAGCCGCCGCCAGGGGCCACGCCTACCACGGGCAATACGCTGCCGGGCGCCTGGGCGCTCGGGTCGTTGGCGTGTTTGCTCAGGTTGATGTTGATGCCGCCAACGGGGATGCCGGTCTGGTCGTCGCCGAGGGTGCCGGTCAACTGCGCCAGGGTGTTGTTGTGCAGCGTGCCGTTTTGCAGGGTGCGGGCGACGTTGAGGTTGACCGTGCCGCCCGCTTGCAGGGTGGCGTCGTAGCCGGGGCCGCTGTTGTTGGTCCAGGTGGTGACGTCACTTGCGTAGGCGAACGGCAGGCTATTGGGTGAGCGGCTTTTGAGTTCTTCGAAGCGCGCCTTGTCGAAATTCCCAGCCGCCGTGGCCGCATTGAACGCGGGCACGTCGACATATTGCATGCGTTCAAACAAATCGTCGGAGACGTGACCTGGCGTGCCGATGACAAGCTTGCGCTGGCCCGTGCGGGTGGCGGCGCCCTGGTTGAGCAGGTCACCGGCAGTGATGCTCAGGTCGCCATTGGCGGCCATCAGGCTGTAGCGGTTCTGCACCGTGTCGCCTTGCAGCAGCATGTTTTTGCCCGCCACCAGGCGCGCCGCTGCCGAGTCCTTGGTCGCCGCCTCAAGGTACGTTTCGTAGATGGTGATCTCGCCGCGTTCCCAGTTGTCGCTCTCGCCGCAGTGCTGGCCACAGATCCAACTCAAGCTGCCGGTGGTCAGCGTTTGCCCGAGTTCGAATTCATCTTTGGCGTTTTCGATAAAGCCCGCATTGATGCCGATCGAGCCTTCGCTTTCCACGATGCCGGAGCGGTTGCTGAACAGCACGGCACGCCCGCCATCGCGGGCGGCGAAGCTCAGGTTGCCTTTGCTGTAGACATCGCCATAGCTGTTGCTGAAGCCATTGCTGCGCAAGGTCATGTCGCCGCCGCTGAACAGCAGCGTGTTGGCGGCATTGGTGATGCCGTTGACTGCGGTGAGGTTCACTGCACCCTGGGCACCGAGGGTGCCACGGTTGTTGATTTGTGCGGCGGCGATGTCCAGTTGCTGGCGGGCGTTGAGGAACCCGAGGTTGTCCAGGGTGCCGCCCAGGGTCAGGCGCGTATTGGTGGCTGCCAGGCGGCCGCCGTTCTGGCTAAGGTTGTTGGCGGCGACGGTGAGTGTTTGCAGGGCCGAGACGCGGCCGCTGTTGGTGATATCGCCGGTGGTGATGCTGATGTCACCGTCGCTGAGCAGTTCGCCGCCGTTGTCCAGGCTGGCCACGTTGAGGATCAAGCCCTTGGCGCTGGCCATGCGGTCACCGGCCTTGAGGGCCAGCCCTTGGTCGCTCTTGTAGGTGAGCACGTCGTTGAGTTGCACGCGGCCCAGGCCATCGACTTTACCGAATGCCCAGTCGGCGCTGCCCATGCCCTGGATATTGCCCTGGCTGCCTGCGAGGCTGGCGGTGTTGAGGTGGAACAGGCCGGTGCCGGCATGTTGCAACATGCCGTTCTGGTTGTTGAGGCTGGCGGCGTCAAGGCTGAAGGCCTGGCTGCCGAATTCGAGGGTGCCGTTCTGGTTGTTCAGCGCGCCGCTGAGGTTGAGTTTGCTGCTGGCGCCGCCCAGTGCACGCAGTTGGCCGTTGGCGCTGTTGTCCAGGTTGCCGCCGGTAAGGGTCAGGCCCTGGTTGGCTTCGATCAGGCCGCCCTGGTTGGTGAGCGTGTTGCGTGAGGTCAGGTTGAGCTGGTTGCCGCTGACCTGGCCGCCCGCGCTGTTGTCGAGGCTGGCGCCGCTGACGGTCACTTGTTCTTTGCCGAACAGCTTGCCGCCACGGTTGGCCAGGGCTTCTACGGTGAGTTGCAGGTTGCCGACCAGGCTGGCCATCAGGCCGCCGCTGCCGTTGTCGACGCTGTTGGCGGTGACGCTCAGGCTGTCGCCTTGCACGGTGCCGCCCTGGTTATCCAGGCGGGTGGTGTTCAGTTCGGTGAGGGCGCCGCCGCTGAGGATCAGGCCCTTGCGGTTGCTCACATCCTGGCCGCTGTAGCTCAGGCCTTCGGCGCCGGCCAGCAGTTGGCCGTTGTCGTTGTTCAGGTGCTGGGCGGCGATGTCCAGGCGCTTGCCGCGCAGGGTGCCGCCGTCGTTGTTAAGGGTGGTGAGCTGCTTGACCAGCACGCTGCGTTCGCCCGCATCGATCTGGCCGCCGACGTTGGTGAGCAGGTCGCTGACCTTGAGCACCACGTCGCCGCCATCGCTGACCAGCGCGCCTTTGTTGCTGTTGGTGAAGGTCTGCGCGGTGACGTCGACGGTCTGGCCCAGCAGGATGCCGGCGTTGTTGTCGAAGCGCTCGCCTTGCAGTTGCAGCAGGCCCTCGCTCTGGATGCGGCCCTGGGCGTTGAGCAACTGGCCCGGGCCTTTGAGCAGCAGGCTTACGCCCTGGGCACCACCGGCCAGCAGGCCGGCGTTGCGGTTGTCGAGGCCCGAGGCGCGCACGTCGAGGTGGTCGCCCAACACGCGCCCGGCGCGGTTGTCGATATCGCCGCCAGCCACGTCGAGCAGCAGTTGCTTGCCGACGATGGTGCCGCCCTGGTTATCCAGGTTGGCGGCGTGCAGTTCGATATCGCCCTGCCCGGCCTGCACGCGGCCCTGGGCGTTGTTGAGCTGTTGCGCGGCGGTGAGGGTGAGCTTGCCGGTGTCGGCGCTCAGTACGCCGGCTGCGTTGCTGCTGAGGGTGCCGGCAGTGACGTTCAGATCGGTGCTGGCCTGGGCGAAACCCTGATTGTTATTGAAGGTGTTGGACACGGCGAGGTTGAGCGCGCCACCGTCGGCCTGGATCAGGCCCTTGAGGCTGTTGTCGAGGTTGCTGGCAGTGACGGTCGCGGTCTTGGCCACCAGTACGCCGTTCTGGTTGTTCAGGTTGCCGGCGTTGACGGTCAGGTCGTTGGCGATGACTTGCCCGCCGCTGTTGTTCAGGTCGGCGCTGGTGAGCACCAGGCTGCCGCCGGCCATTTCGATACGGCCCTGGCGGTTGTCCAGGGAGGCGCTGTTGAGCGTGGCGGCCTGGCCTTCGCCGAAGCGGATCAGGCCGCCGAGGTTGACGATGGCCGGCGAGTTGATCGCCAGGCTCTGCTCACCGAACAGGCGCGCAGTGGCGCCCTGGTTAGTGAGTTTAGCGCTGCTGACCTCGACGGTCTTGGCCTGAATAATCGCGCCCTGGTTGGTCAGCGCTTGTGCGGCAGTAATCGCCAAGGCGCGGCTGGCCAACAGGTTGCCGCTGGTGGTGAAGGTCTGCGCGTTCACCACCAGATCGCCGGTGGTGTTGCGGCTGTTATCGGCAGCGACGCCGGCTTCGATGATGCCGGGGTTGTTCACGCTGGCCGCGTTGATCTCGATGCGCTGGCCGGCGGCGATGCTCTTGCGGTTGACCAAAGCCTGGGCGCTGGTGACCTGCACATTGCCGTTGGCGTAGACCTTGTCGGTGAGGTCGACGTTTTGCGCGGTGACCTTGACGTTACCGGTGGCCGCCGTTTGCGCCATGCTCAGGCGCCCGTTGGCGTCGAGCTGAATATCGCCGCCACTGGCGGCCAGGGTGCCGTCGAGCTTCACGCCCACACCGGCTTCGGTGCCCACCAGTTTGATCGCGCCGGCATACATGCCGCCCAGGGCCGAGGAGTCGATTGCCAACTCGGGCTTGGCGCTGCCGTCATCGGCACGGGCGGTGGTTTTCAGGCTTTGCGCGTCGACGTCGTTGCGCCCGGCGATCACGTTGAGTTCGCGGGCGTTGATTTGTGCGTTGATCTTTGCCGAGCGGGTGATGATGTCGAAGCGTTCGACGTTGCTGGCGTTCAAGCCTTCGCCGTCGATGGTCACGGCGCCGCCATCCACTTCATAGCGCTGCAACTGACCGCTGGCGTCGAGTACCGGTTTGCCAGTGGTGAGGGTGACGTTGGGGGTGTTGATAAAGCCGCAACCGCTGCACGTCACGCCGTACGGGTTGGCCACGATGACCTTGGCCGACTGCCCCGCCACTTCGGTGTAGCCGCGCAACTGGCTGGGGCTGCCGCCGTTGACTTCGTTGAGGATGACGTTCGCCGCGCCGCCCTTGAGGTTGGGGTTGCCGACAATGATCCCGCCCAGTTGGGTGTTGACCATGGCGCCGTTGCCATTGTTGAGGATCACACCGTTGGGGCCGACGTTGTAGTCCTTGAACTGGTTATGGGACAAGCCCGCGCCATTGGGGGTGGCGATGTTGACCACCGGCACGCCATTGCCCGCCGCGCCCACGGTGGTGCCCGGCGCACTGACCACGATGCCCTCGGCCTGGGCTAGCAGCGGCTGCCAGAACAACGCATTGGCGAGGATCAACGCCAGCCCACGCTTGGGCAGGCCGAAGAACGCGTCCCGGCGCTTCAGGGCGGCAGAGGGTTGGCGGGCCAGGAAGGCGAATTGGCGAACATCCATTGTCAGGCTCTCATGCAGCGGGGCGTTGAATTACAGGAAAAAATCCATGCGGAAGTAGATCGGCGCTTCGCGCTCGGTCACCACACCGGGTCTTTCTAACGAATGGGCAAAGGTCACGCTGGTGCTGACGTGTTTGCCACGGGCGAACAGCTCCAGAGAGTTGCTGGACACCCGGCCATGCACGTTGCCGTTGTAGCGGTCGTTGCGGATCACGCCCTGGTCGTAGCCGACACTGGCGCCGTACTCGGCGAAGGCCGGGCGCATCCAGTCGAGGGTCACCGGGCGCGCCCAGCGCACTTCGTTACGCCAGTAGCCGCCGCTGTCGCCGGTCAGCAACTGGTCCTTGAAACCGCGCACCGAGGCCGAGCCGCCAAGGCTCATGCGCTGCGGCGAAAACAGCGGGTCTTCACTGCGTTGGCCGGTGGCCAAACTGCTGAAGCTGAACGACTCGCCCCACAGGCTGAAGGGTTGCAGGTAGCTGACGGTGGCGGTGTATTTGCGGTAGCGCGAGTTCGGCTGGCGACGGCCTGCTGGGTCACGCTCGTCTTGGGCCTGGGCGTCGAGCAGGCCGATGCCGCTTTGCATGCCCAGGTCCAGGTTGACGAAGGCACTGCCGATGCGCCGACCGTGGTTGACGCCCAGTTGCAGTTCGCTGAGGCGGTTGCTGCTGGGCGCGGTGCGCACGTCGAGGATGTAGTTGTTGGTGCGCAGGTGCGCCAGGCCGACGTTGACCGAGGTCTTGCTGACGTCATCGCGGTGGATCACCCGCTCGGCGCGCAGTTGGTGGTTCTGGTTGTCGCCGTCCTGCTTGTATTTGAAGCCGTCGGTCACGCCGTAGGTGCGGTAGTCGCTTTCGCTGTAGGTGTAGCTGAAGTTCCACCAGCCCCAGGGCAGATTGTAGTAGAGCATGGTGTTTTTCGAAGTTTTCTGGTGGTCGCTGATGGCGTCGTGGCCGCCGCGCAGCATCAGTTGGTCGCCCAGGCCGAGTGGGCTGTCCCACTCCAGGCCAGCGCCCCATTGCTGTTCGCCAGTGCTTTTCTGCCCGTCGTTGTTGCGCGACAGGCTGGCGCGCCAGGGCTTTTGCGCGGTGTTCTTGACCACCACGTCGCTGCCGCCCACTTGCTGGCCGGGGGTGAGTTCCATCTGCGCTTGTTTGGACGGCAGGCGGTTGAGCTGGTCCACCAGTTGCTCGATTTCACGCAGGTTCAGCGCTTCACCGACCTTGCCAGGAAAGGCCATGGCCAGCTCGCGATCGGTCACCGTGCTGCCTTCGGCGCTGCGCAGGGCTTCGAGCTTGCCTTCCACCACCAGCACTTGCAGATGGCCGGTGGAGAGGTCTTGCTGCGGCAGGTAGGCACGGCTGGTGACGCGGCCTTTGCCGAGGTAGTAGTCGGTGATGGTTTTGAGCAGGTCGTTAAGCTGGGACACGCCCAGGCATTGGCCGATATAGGGCTTGAGCAAACGCTCGCGGTCGAGCGCCGGCAGGCTGTCGGCGCCTTTGAGTTCGATGGTTTTGATCGGGAAGCAACGGGTGTCGGCCGGGGTTGCCGGGGCTTGGGGCTTGTCCGCTTTGCCGGGCAGGTCCTGGAGTTCCTGCAGGCGCCGCTGTTGCTCTTCAAGCAAGCGGTTCTGCCGGTCGCGGATCAAGTCCTGATCGCCAGGCGTGGGGGCGGCGGATGCACTGTTCAGGCCCATGCAAGTGAGCAGAAAGGTGCAGAGCAATAACCGGGTCCATGGCAATAACGAAGACATGTTCGATCCATCGAAAATCAAGGGCCGCGAAACTAACATCGAACTTCCAGCTCGCCTAGAAACGGGCGAAGTGGGGCCGTTCGACTGATTAGTTTTCTAACCCGTTGATTATTAATAATAATTTTTCATCAAAAGAGTTTAAGTCGGGCACTTGCGGTGATTATTCCGACAAGCGGCAACTGTTTTGATGGCGATTCGACGAATGACTTTCCGACTGCCATTACTTAGCCATCAGGTGTTCGTCGAGTTAGGTTAGTACCGGAGAAGGGGGAAAAGTTCGCGGGGGTTTTGTGAATTGGATCCCATTTATCGGAATTGCAACGCGTGCGTTGAACCCAGTGGGGAGCACCCGCGCCATTTTGTAGGAGCGAGCTCGCTCGCGAAAAACTCACAGGCGCCGTGTTTAATCAGGATGCCCGCGTTATCGTTGGCGTTTTTCGCGAGCAAGCTCGCTCCTACATAATGCCCTTGTCTTTGTCGGGCACCAGGGTCAGTCCGGGGCGTTCGACGTCGCGGGAGACGTGGGATTTCACTTCTTCGACGCCGCCCTCTTCATCGTTGTGGATGACCAGCACGCCGGGGCGGCGCAGTTGCTCAAGGTCGCCATCGCCCAAGTTGAAACTTTCACTCAGGTGCTGGTCGCTCAGCGCATTGGCCTCGGCGCGGCGCTGGGCGAATTTGCGCCCGCGATGCTGCTGATAGCGCGCCCAACTGATCAGGATCACCGCGTTGAACAGCGCGATCCACAGGTAAACCTGCAAGGTGTTGAGCGCCGCAAAGATCGGCGCCTCGATGCGTGGGCCGCCGTGGGTTTCAAGCATGGCGCTGATGCCTCGCGCCAGCAGCCAAATCAACCCACCCCAGGCCAGCAGGGTCAGCAGCACATCGACGACCCACATCAGTGTGTTTTGGCGAGTTCTGACCAGTTTCATGCTCACGCCTCCTCTTGTGCAGGTTTGATACCGCGGTCCGGGCTGACCCAGCGTGCGCGTTTCTGATGCTGGTTGAACAACACCTTGGGAAAGCTGACCAGAGTAGTGAGCAGGCTCACCAGCCAGAACACCATCGGGTACCACACGGTCCAGAACAGGGTTTTCCACAGGTCTTTTTCATAGCGACGGTCGATCAGGATGCTCACCGCAAACTGCAGCAGGCACACCATCGCCAGCACCAGGCCGGTGAACGCGGGCGGCACCAATGAGCTCACGGTGATCGCCGCCGGCAGCGTGACGAATTTACCCACGGCCCAGAAGATCACCGACAGCAGAAAGGTGAAGGCCCAACCGGTGGACAGGCAGTATTCGAACAACAGCGGCCACAGGTAGCGGTGGCGCCATTGCCAAATGCCACGGATGTTCTTGAACAGCACTTCGGCGCCGCCCTGGGCCCAGCGCAGGCGTTGCTTCCACAGGCCGCCGACGGTTTCGGGCATGAGGATCCAGCACAGCGCGCGCGGCTCGTAGAAGATCGCCCAGTGATCGAGTTGCAGCTTCCAACTGACATCGATGTCCTCGGTGATCATGTCGGTGCTCCAGTAGTCGATGCGGTCCAGGGCTTTCTTGCGGAACGCCACCACCACACCGGAGACCGTGAAGATCCGGCCAAACACCCGCTGGGTACGCTTGATCAAACCGATGATCGAGGAGAACTCGCCCACCTGCACCCGGCCGATCAGGGTCGAACGCGTACGAATGCGCGGGTTGCCAGTCACAGCGCCCAGGCGTGGGTTGTCGAGCATCGGCGCCACCATATAGGCCGCCGCGTTTTTATCCAGCAACGCATCGCCGTCGATGCACACCAGGTATTCGCTGCGGGCAGCCACGGCGCCCATGCGCAGGGCCACGGCCTTGCCCTGGTTCTGCGCCAGGTGCAGCACGCGCAAGCGCGGGTGTTGCAACGCCAGGGCATCGAGTACTGCGGCGGTGTTGTCGCTGGAGCCATCGTTGACGGCGATCACTTCGATGTTCGGGTACACCTGGCCGAGGGCCGCATCAATGGTGTCGGCGACGTTATCGCCCTCGTTGTAGCAAGGGATGATGATCGAGATCAGCGGCTCGCCGGCCAGGGTCGGCGCCGGCGTGTCTTCTTCCCAGGGCCAGTGGCGTTCCCAGTGCAGCCAGAAGTACAGGCCACCGGCGATCCACAGCGCCGACATGAACAACGGGTAGAAGAACACGAAGTCCATCAAAAACTGCCCGGTCACCAGGAAGATCAGGCCCAGGGGCAAGCCCAGTACCAGTGCCAACACGAATAGAGCCAGGATTCTGTCAACCATGATCAAGGGTTCCATTGGTTGGAGAGGGCCGGACGGATAGTCTTCAAGTCCGGGGAGTTTTCCAGGAAGTTGTCCGGGTAGTAGCCGAAACTGGTGACGCCCTGGCGTTTGAGTACACCCATCCACTCTGCCAATTGCTCAGCGCTGATATCCGGTGCGGCCTGGGTGCGCCAATCTTTGGCTTGCAATTCGAAGATGGTTTTTTCCATCGCGCCGGGGCGCGTCTTGACCGTGGCGATGAGTTTTTCCAGCCAGGCGTTGGAGGTTTTCACTTCCTGGCCTTCCATCAACGGCATCGCCATCGGCGCGGTCCAGTCGTAGGCCTGGAGGAAGTCATCGAGGTTCTGCGCGAACCAGGTTTCGCTGCCAGGGTTGAGCATCGGCTCGGCGAAGATATTGCGTGCCGTCAGCACCTGCGGGCCACGGATGGCGCGGACCTTGGCGGTGAGCTCATGGGTGAAGTCGATCAGGTAGCGGCTTTTGAAGCGGGTCCAGCGCTGCATCACGGCCGGGTCGGCCCGCAGGGCGGCGATGGTGTTTGGCAAGCCTTGGGCGGCGTAGGCTTTGAGCGCGGCGGGGCTGGCGTCTTCGAAGTCGTTGAACACCGCATCATCGTGGTAGAGGATGCCGTCAATCGGCCCTACACGCGCCAGGTCTTGGTAGATCTCACCGATGATCTGCCGCACCTTGGGATCAAACGGCGACAGGCGCTTGTATTGATCCGGGTCGGGGCCGACCTGGCCGGTTTTCGGGTCCCAGCGGGTGACACGCGGCAGCTTGGGGTCCAGGGCGAAACTCAGCACCGGCATCCAGGCGTACACACTGGCATGGGCGCGGGTGTGCAACTGCCAGGCGACCCGGTTGAACAGGTCGGCCCGCATCGGCAGGTGGCGGTTGGGGAAGTACAGCGAATGCACCAGGCCGTCGCCCTTGGGGTCGGCAAAGGCTTGCAGGAAGACGGTGCCGGCGCCCATGTCCACCACGCGCTGAACCAACACGTCGAGGTTGCGCGCCTGTTGGGCCGGGTCGGGGTCGTATACGTTGTCCAGGTCTACGTGCAGCACGCGCATCGGCGCCTTGGCCTGCACAGCCACCATGCTGTTGGCAAAATGCTCGCCGTCCGGGTCGGAGGCCACCAGAAAGCGTGGGCTGTTCATCAGGTTGCCGAGGTCGTCGAGCCCATCCTCCAGGGTCAATGCCATTTCATAGCCGTGCTCGCCCACCACCGCCAACGAGGTGCCATCGGCTGCCCCGTACGGCCACACCCATACACGCGGCGCCTTGCCGGTGACGGTACGGATTTTGTTGGAAATCGCCGCGACGTCAGCCCGCATACGCGCCTGGAACTGCGCTTCGCTTTCGTAGCCGTTGGTCTTGGGGTCAAAGCTTCGCGTGGTGGCGGCCGGTTCCAGGTTGCCCTGGGGGTTGGCGAGGATGCCCTTGTGGTTGGCATCGGTGTGGGCGGCAATTTCCACCAGGCCGGACTGGGACACTTCGCGAATCTGCTGCCACGTCAGGAATTCTCCGCGTGGTCGTGGTGTACCGGCAAAGTCCACCGGTTGGTTCAACGGCGTGTCGATCCAGGAGCCCACCGGAGCCAACAGAGCCGGCCAGTGATAAGCACGCAGAATCGGCATCACGCGGGTGTAGAAGCTGGAATAACCGTCATCGAAGCTGAGCATCACCGCCTTGGGTGGCAATGCCGGGCCGCCGCGCCGGGCCGCCAGAATCTGATCGACGCTGACCGCCTGGTAGCCATTCTCCCGCAGCCACGCCAGCTGCTCGATCAAACGCTCGGTGCGCACCGCCACCACGGCTTGATCGGGGTCGCGATCTTCCACGTCGTGATAGGCAATGCCCAAAAAGTGGTTCTTCGGCCACGGCGCTTCGTTGGGCGCTATCGGCCGTTCGGCGGGTGGGGTGTAGGGCGCGGGTTGTTGGGCGCAGGCGGCGGCCAGCATTACACCCAGGACCAACAAGCAACGGCTGAGGACGGTCATGGTCAGGCTCTTTTAGAAACGGTAAGTGAGGTCGACGAGCAGGCGCAGATCGCGTTCGCGATCACCGTCATAAGGTCGGCTGATCAGGCTGAGGTTGGCGCCCATTTCCAGTACGTCGTTCCAGCGATAGCGTTGGCCGTAGCCAATCAGGCCGATACCGCCGGTGGAATAGTCACGCTGACTGTAGGTACCCGCGCCGATTTGGAACTGCTGACTCCACTGGGTTTCGTAGCGGTGATAGAGCACGTGATTGACGTTGATCATGGGCAACACCGTGAAGTCCGACTTCGGGTTGAAGTACACGGTGTCTTCCTTGCTGTTGCGGCTGGCGCCCACTTCCAGGCCCAGGTCCACTTGCACATGGGGCGAGCTGTAGAGGCCTTCGCGGCCGGTGAGCAAGGCTTCGAAGCGGTCGTTGCCATCGCTGAAATGGGACGGGCTGAGGGTCAGCTTCCACTCGCGGCTTTCGTTGGCGCGCCAGCGGATAAAACCGCTGCCGCCGTTGGCTGTGACGCCGTCATTCAAGGCTCGCAACGGGGTGGTGCTGAGCAAATAGCCGAGGCTGCCGCCGTATTGCCAGTGGTCGTTGATGTCGCGGGCAATCGACACGCTGGCGCCTTGCTTGGAACCGTCGCCATAGGAATGGTTGGACACTTCGGCTTCGATGGTCATATCACGGGTGCGACGCTCCACGCCCACGCGCTGCCAGCGATGTTGGCCGGTGCCTTCCTCGAAGTCGGCGGTGGCATAGCCGGCACCGGCGAACAGGCGCCAGTCTTCGTCGATGGGCGGCGTGTAGATCACGCTTTCGATGCCCCAGTCTCGGCTGCCGGAGACGGCGCCGGCGTCGTTGTTATTGCCGCCACCGTAGCTTTTGCCGGTGTAGGCCTCGACACGCAGCTCGGCCATGTCGTGCACATCGCGCAGGCGGCTCAAGCGTTGCACCTGACGGTTGTCCGGGTTGCGGGCGAGCACGTCGTCGGTGAGCGTGTCCATCTGCCGCCATTCTTGCAAGTCCATGGCGGTATAGGCTTGGGAGACTTCCAGGCCGATGTCGCGGGGGGCCTGGGTTTCGGTTTCCTTGAGCGTGCCTTCGGCGCGGCGCGGCCAGTCGCGGGCGCGGTACATGTCGGCCTGGGCCAGGCGCAGGCCCACGTTGCCCGGCGCCTTGGCCACCAGCGCTTCCAGGCTGGCTTCGCTGCCGGGCAGGTCACCGCCATAGGTACCGGCCTGGGCGGATAATTGTTGGGCGTCCATCCAGTTGTCATTGGGGTTGCCAATGGGCAAGCCCTTGAGTTCAACGCGAGGGTTTTGCTCCTTGGCCAGGTTGTTGGCGACCTGGCGAGCCTCGTCGACCTTGTCGCTTTCCAACAAGGCGTAGAACAGCGCCGTGCTGTCATCGACCCGATAGCTGGCGTCGGTGTCGGGGGCGGTGAGTACCTGGCGGTACAACGGCTCGGCCTTTTCCGGCTGGCGCTGTTCCAGGTAAGAGCCGGCGACCCAACGCAAGGCGTAGGTGGGCAGTTGCACGCCTTCGCTGGTGAGGGTTTGGTAATCGCGGATCACCTCGGCATGCCGTGCTCGCGCCTTGAGCGCGCCCAGGCGGTCGATGCGCCAGCGAACGACATCGTCCTTGGCTGTGGCGTCGGGGGCCCAGCGGCTGATCAGTTTGTCGTAGTCCTGCAGGGCACGGTCAGCAATGACGTAGCGTTCCTTTTCGCTGCGCGTGGCGAACTCGGCCATGCGCACACGCTCGGCTGCAAGGTCACCTTCGAGGCGGCGCTGGGTGACGGCGTCCACTAACCCCGGGCGCTTGGCTGAGAGGCGCAGTGCCGGCTCCGGCAGCCGCGCCTTTTGCAGCGCGACGATGTATTCGCGGGCCACTTCGGGTTTGTCACCGGCGCGGATAAAGGCTTGGTCAAATTCGAACAGCGCGTCATAGTTCAAACCGGCGCGTGTCAGCGCATACCCCAGGGCCATGCGGCGGTTGGGGTCATTGGGTTGGGCCGCCACCAGCGTGCGCAGACGTTGCACCGCCTCGTTGGCTTTGCCGCCATCGGCCTGGGTGAGGGCCTGGCCCAGTTGCAGGTCGACGTTATTGGGTTCACGCAGCAACGCCTGGCGATAGACCGCTTCGGCCTGAGCCCACTGCTTTTGATTGCGATAAGTGCGCGCCACCGTGGCGAGTGCCTGGGTGGTGAGGTTGCGATGCTTGCCTTGCGCTTCGTACACCTTGAGCACTTCAGCGTCTTGCCCGGCCCAGCCGGCGATCACCAGGTGGTCACTGACCTGTCCTGGGGTCTGGCGTTCGGCGGAGAGCTGGCGCAGTTGGGTCAGCGCTGGCGTGAAGTGGCCGTTGCGGGCCTGGATGATCAGGGCGTCGTAGGCTGGGTCGGCAAACGCAAGGCCTGGAACCAGCAATTGGCTGCACAGGGCGGCCCCGATAAGCAGACGCAACCGGCCGGAGGCACTGTAGGGGTGGTTTCGCAGCATATCGTGAGCTTCCTTACACACGGAAAGCCTTAACGATAGGTGATCCTGAGCGAAACGCATCAGGGTGTCGGCGTCTCGTGACCCGACCTAGCTTTCCTGGATGCACTATCACCGAGTGCGGTTCAGAAAAGCTCAAATCAAAACATTTATTCAGAATTGTGCGAGCGCGGTGTTTTGCCCCTCACAAAAAACAAATGTGGGAGCAAGATTTGGGTGGGAGCCGGGCTTGCCCGCGATGCAGGCACCTCGGTTATTCAGCCAGACCGAGGCGATGCTATCGCAGGCAAGCCAGCTCCCACACAAGCCCGCTCCCACATTTTTTTACCGCATTTGAGGTTTATTGGGCGCCGCTGACCGCACCGGCTTTGGACATCACGAAGCTGAGGAACTGCTCAACGGTCATCTTCTGGCCGTTGAAGGTCACTTCGTTGTTGGCGTAGTGCAGCTTGGAAACTACATCAGTGCCCACCAGGGTCGCCATTTGGGTGCCAACCGCCATGCTGCTGACCATCTCGGCCGCCATCTGCGATTGCTGTTCGATGGCTTGCGGGTCGGTCACGCCGCCCACCTGGGCTTGCAGGGCCGCCACGTCGCTGATCATCGGCTTGGACAGGGTCAGGTTGGCATCCAGCAGCGAGACCATTTGCTTACCCAGTTCAACCGGCGGCAGTTCCATGGACGTTGGCTTGGTCAGGTCCACCACCAGGTTGAACTTGCTTTCGCCACGAGTGGTTTTGAGCGACAGGTTTTCCACGGCCAGTTGCGGCTTGGCGGCCAGCACCTGGTTGACGTTGGCTTCGGCCAGGGCTTGCTCGGCTTCGGTCATTTGCAGCTCCGGCACCGGTTGGCCGGCAGCGGCGGCGGCTTGCACCGGTTGCATTTTGTCCTGGTAGAGCTTGGTCAGCACCAGCATCGCCGGGATGTCGACGTTCTTCATGCTCACGGCCATGGCGGCCGAACCGACTGCTTTGCCCTGGTAGCCGATCTCGTCGATCTTGTAGTCGACGCGGCCAGCCAGGTTGTTGTCCTTGGTCTCGCTGGAGTCTTTCTGCTCGAAACCCTTGAGGGTCAGCACGGCTTTTTGCGGGCCGAAGGTGACCTTGGTGTCGGTCAGCTCCACGGTGTTCTGGCCGGTGTAGAAACCGAAGGTGGTTTTTTCCAGGTTGCTGGCCACGGTCAAGCCGGCCAGTTCTGCTTCGAACGGTGCGCCTTCGGCGTCCACTGCGGCGACCTTGAGGCTGTTCATGAAGCCTTCGGCCTTGACCTTCTGGCCTTCGGCGCTACTGTCGAAGTTGAGGTTGGCGCCGGAGAAGCTCACCGAGGAGGTGGCCTCTTTGAATTCCAGGGGCAGCAATTCGATGTTGCCGCTGACCGAACGGCTATAGCCGATATTCGCCACGCCTTTGAGGGGCGATACGTCTTTGCTGGCAGCGAACCATTTTTCGGTGGTGGGGTTCTTTTCCAGTTCGTAGTGACTGGTGGCCATGACCGGCAACCACTTGAGGGTCACCAGGCGCGAGAACGGCAGCGGGCCGTGTTCGATATGGTCGACGAACAGCAATTCAGGGTTCGGGTTATCTTCGCCGAACACGCTGCCTTGGCCTTTGAGGCGATAGTGCGCGGTGCTGCTGAACACGCCACGGTCCAGGGACACCAGCTCCAGGGTCACGCTGCCATCGACGCCGGCCATGGAGGTCTGCAGTTCTTTATTGGCGCTCTGGATAGCGGTTTGCAGGACCGGCTCCAGTTGTTTACCGGTGTACCAGGCACCGCCCGCACTGACGGCGCCGACGGTGACAACAAAACCCAAGAAAACAACGGCTGGCTTATTCATGAAGTGACCTGATCAAATCCTGTGAGAAGTGGGCTGTCTTCCTTGAACCCTAGAGGGGTTCCTGTAGGAGCGGGCTTGCTCGCGAAGACCGCAGGGGCACCGCGTTCATCCAGGATGCACGCGTTATCGTTGGCGTCTTTCGCGAGCAAGCTCGCTCCTACAGTCGTGGCCCGAGAGGCCAAAGGCTGGGGAAGATTAGCACTGGCGGGCGTAAACGGCCCAGCCTTTCAGAGGGATCAGTTCAGCAGGAGTTCAGGAGTACTCTTGTTCGACTTCATCCAATTGGTGATCAAAACTCTTCAAGCGTGCGGTCCAGGTGTACACCAGCACCTCGAACTCGCGGTGTATCACGGCATTGCCGGGGGTGTCGGCCTTGGGGTCGCAAAAATCCAGCTGGTAACGCTCGCGGGCCATTTGCGTGGCCACGTCGGACAATTCCCGCGCGTTATCCAGCCAATGCCTACCGTCGGCAACCTGCCGATCCAGCAGCACGCATTGTTTTTTCAGGACTTCGAGGCTTTTTTCCAGGGGTGTGCCAGTGAGGTCGCCCATGACTTCCTGGAACGTGCGCCCCGGCTGCCAGTAACTGCCCCAGAAATAGCGGTCGAACACGGTTTCGACGCGGCGCAGGGCAACCTTGGTGTCCCAGATCGCCACGCGGGTCTTGCCCTGTTCGAGGAGTTTTTTCTTCACCCGCTGGTTTTGATACGACGCCCAGGCCACCACGCCGATGGACAAGGTGCCGATCACCAGGCAGGCGCTGTCGAGGAACACCATGGCCTTGTCGAGTTGATGGGCGAGCATGACGCCATAAAAATACGCGGCCGATAACAACACCAGTGCAAAGAGCACGCACCAGAAAGCGGGAGCATAAGGGTTTTTCATTCTTGGAATCCCCATGAGCAAACGCGAGCTTTGTCGGGCGAGGCGTCAGCGGGCCTCACCCAAGAAAGCATAGCAATCACCTCACGGTTTGCCGGGTTTTTGCCCTTGCGTTCGTCCGCTTTCCCAACCGCCGCCCAGGGCCAGGAACAGGTCGATCTGGCTCATGGCAACCTGGGTGTTGGCGGCCGCCAGTTGCGCACGCATGTCGGTGTAGGTGCGGGTGGCCTGCAGGTCGGCCAGGAACGATTCGCGGCCGGCCTGGAAGAAGCGGTGGGTCTGGCCTGCCGCTTCTCGGGCTGACTGTTCGGCGTCGGCCAGGGCGTCGCGGCGCTGCAATACGGCGGTGTATTGGGCCAGGCCGGTCTGGGTTTCGCGGATGGCGTTGAGCACCACGCCGTCGAAGTGGGCCAGGGCGCCCTGAGTTGCCGCTTCGGCTTCATGCACGCGGGCGCGGGCGCCGTTGGTTGGCACGGTCCAGCTGATCATTGGGCCAAAGCCCCAGCGGTTGGTGGCAGGCGTGCCGAGGTTTTCCAGCAAGCCGACGGTGCCGACCGTGGCGCCGATGCTGATATCCGGGTACAACGCGCCGGTCGCTACGCCGATACGCGCCGTGGCGGCGGCCAGTTGGCGTTCGGCCTGGCGCACGTCGGGGCGGCGCTTGAGCAGCGTGGCGCCGTCGCCCACCGGCAGCAGTTGGGCGATATGCGGCAGCTCGGCGCAGGTGCCGGTGCCCGCGGGCAATTGGTCGACCGGTTTGGCCAGCAACATCGACAGCCGGAACAGCGCCGCCTGACGCGAGGCTTCATAGCGCGGTATGTCGGCGCGCAGGGATTTGTATTGGGTTTGCGAGCGAGTCACCTGGGTCTCATCGCCACGCCCGGCATCGCGCAGGCGCTGGGTCAGTTTGGTGCTCTGGGCTTGCAGGTCGAGGGACTCGTTGGCAATCGCCAGTTCTTCGTTGGCCGCGCACACCTGGGTATACGAGCGCACCACATCGGCCACCAGCGTAATGCGGGCGATATCTGCCGCAGCCTGGGTGGCGTCGGCGCTGGCCTGGGCGCTTTCAATGCCACGCTGCAGGGTGCCGAACAGGTCGAATTGATAAGACGTGGTAATCCCGACGCTACCGATATTGCCCACCGGGACTTTGTCCGGCAGCAGGAAGGCCTCGCCAGACTCTTGCAAACGCTGGGCCTCGGCCTTGACGCCGGCACTCCAGCCGCCAGCGGATTCAGCCTGCTGCACCTGGTAACGCGAGCGCTGCAGGTTGGCGGCGGCCACGCGCAGGTCGGTGTTGGAAGCCATGGCCTGGCGCACCAGTTCGTCCAGGCGCGGGTCTTTGTACAGCTTCCACCAATCGGCCGGCACCGGTGCCGAGACGACGTTGCTGCCCTCGCCCATGATCGGCCCTTGCAGGTCGCCACGGTTGACGGCGGCCTGTTCCGGCAGTTTGTAATCGGGCCCCACCACTTGGCAGGCCGACAGCAACAACCCCAGGGAAGCGGTTGCCAGAAGCCGCTTCATGGTTTGTCCCCGTCTTTAACCTTGTCGTCGATAATCGAGACCGTCGCGGTGCGCCCGGCGATCATGCGAAAGTCCGCCGGCACGTCATCAAAGGCGATACGCACGGGGATTCGCTGGGCCAGGCGCACCCAGCTGAACGCCGGGTTGACGTTGGGCAGCAGGTTGGAGCCGCTGCTGCGGTCGCGGTCTTCGATACCGGCGACGATGCTCTGCACATGGCCATGCAGGCGCGCGTTGTCGCCGATCACACGGATGTCCACGCCCATGCCGACGTGGATGCCGTCGAGCTTGGTCTCTTCGAAGTAACCGTCGATATGGAACGAGTTGCTGTCCACCACCGACAGCACCGGGCGCCCGGCGGTGACGAATTCCTGGGTACGCGGTGCGCGGTCGTTGACGTAGCCGTCCACGGGGCTGCGAATCACCGAGCGGTCGAGGTTGAGTTGGGCGGAGTCCACCGTCACTTGCGCTTCGGCCAGGGCCGATTGGGCGCGGGCGACGCGGGACTGGCTCTCTTCCAGTTGCTCGCTGGGCACCAGGTTGCCCAGGCCACGGTTACGCTTGTACTCGCGCTGGGCCTGGGCCAGGGTTTCCTGGCGGTCGGCCACGGCGGCCTGGGCTTGGCGCAGGGCCAGCTTGAAGCGGTCCTGGTCAACGGCGAAGAGCACCTGGCCCTTGGTCACCAACTGGTTGTCGCGCACGTCCACGCGCTGGATCAGCCCGGACACGTCCGGGGCGATCTGCACGATGTCGGCACGGATGTGGCCGTCACGGGTCCAGGGCGCAAACATGTAGTACATGACCATGCGCCACACAACGACGACCGCGAAACTCACGACCAACAACGTCAGGACGACACGGCCGATAGTCAAAAAAGGTTTTTTCATGTCATCAAATATCGACTGAGTGAGTCCACAGCGCCCAGCAACAGCGCGTAGAGCCCCACATTGAACAATGCCCGGTGCCAGACCAGGCGATAGAAGTGCATGCGCGTCAACAACCCGTGCACCACCAGAAACAACACATAAGTAATGCCCATCAGCACCAGCAGCGTGGGCAGGAACACCCCGCTGATATCCAGGTCACCGATCATAAAGGCGCTCCATCAGGTAACGGCGCTTGCATCTCTGTACCGCCAATGAACTCCACACCGGGCAACAGCGCCAGGCGCAGGCCGGCCAAGGCGTGCAGCAGATGCAGGCGCGTGTCGTCTTCGTCTTGCAGGCCCTGGCCGTTGAGGGCACGGCGCGTGCGGTCCAGGGTCATCAGCAGACCGCTGGGCGCGGGCAAGCGTTCACCCGCTTTCAGGCACGCCTTGAAGTAACCGCCCACGCCTTCCACCACCTGGTTGAGCAACACCCGTGGCACACCGAGGATGCGTGGCGAGTAGGCCAGCAGGTCGAGCAGGTTCAGCGCCACGCGCAGGTCGCGCAGGGCGATGCCGGTGTCCTGGCCGGTGAGGGCCAGGCGCGGCAGGTGTTGCATCAGGCGGTCGAGCATTTGGGCAGCCATGTGC
Source organism: Pseudomonas fjordensis (assembly GCF_976987115.1). Classification (NCBI taxonomy): domain Bacteria; kingdom Pseudomonadati; phylum Pseudomonadota; class Gammaproteobacteria; order Pseudomonadales; family Pseudomonadaceae; genus Pseudomonas; species Pseudomonas fjordensis. The sequence continues at coordinate 181,124 of NZ_OZ336860.1, read as the reverse complement.
CGGTGCTCGGCCAGGGTGGCGGGCTCGGTGAGGCTGACGATGTCGCGCCAGCTGAAACGGGTGAGGCGCTTGGCCGCCAGTTCGGCGCCGAAGGGCCGGGCGATCAACGTCCACACAAAGGCGAACAGCAAGCCTACGGGCCCGGCCAGGTTGACGTTGGCGAAGTTGAGAAAGTCCGCGTCATAGGCGCCCTGAATACTGATGAACGATGACGTGTTCACCAGCGTCAGCAACATGCCCAGGTAGAAGCGTGGCTGCACGGTAAGGGTGCCGATGCAGATAAACGGCACGGCGAAGGCCAGTACCAGCATGGGGAAGTCATGCAGGTTGGGCAGCACCAGAAACAGATACAGGCTGGCGAACAGCACCGACATGGCGGTCCAGAAAAAGAACCGATAGATCTGCGGCGCCGGGTCGTCCATCGAGGCGAAGAAGCTGCACGCCACGGCGGCGAGGATGACGGCGCTGCCGCCATCGGTCCAGCCCAGCAGAATCCACAATACCGAGGCGACGATGATCGCGGTGACGGTGGAAAACGCCGAGTAGAACATCAGCCCACGGTCGAGGAACGGCGTGAGTCGGCCCAGGCGCCAGTGGCGGTAGACAGCGCGCCAGGTGTCCTGGCTTTCGCATTGGATGGCGGCTTGCAGGCTGCGGCAGTCTTGCCACAGGTCGACCCATTCGCCCAGGCGATACAGCGCGTTGGAGAACAGCAAGGTGTGGCGGTCATCCAGCGCTTCGCCTTGGGGTTGCGCGGCGTCGATCTTGTCACGCAGCACGCGCCAGCGATCCAGGGGCGCTTGTTCGGTGGTGCTTTGCAGCCAGGCATTGGCCTCCTCCAACAGCGGCGTGAGCTGATCAAGAAACTCCGGCGCACGGTGCTCAATGGCATACACCGCATCATCCAACGCGTCGATCACCGGCAGCAGGTGAATCATGCGCCCGCGCAGTTCCTTGGTGTTGCGTACCGTCTGCGGGCGCGCGCCTTCGTGGGGCAGTTGGCCGATCATCAACTCAAGGGTATTGAAGGTGGCGACCATGCCGCCGCGCAGGTTGCTGACTTCTTCCGGGTCGACCTTGCGGCTGAGAAAGCGCTGGCTATAGACCTGGGCGTCGCTGAACCACTTGGCCACCGAGCCATCGAACACCGGCATCAGGCGCCGAGGCCAGAACATCGCGCCCACCACCGCCGCGACCGCAATGCCAAGGAAGATTTCTTCGGTACGCGCCTCCGCCACATCCCAGACCGCCAAGGGGTTATCCACCACCGGCAGGGCAATCAGCGGCAAGGTGTAGCCGGCCAGCATCAGGGCGTAGTTATTCGCGGTGCGCAGGTGCATGGACAAGAACAGCAAAGTGCCGGTCCACAGCGCAATCACCACCACCAGAATGTAGGGTGACTGCACGAACATCGGCACAAACAGCACCGCCGCCGCCGCGCCCATCAAGGTGCCGATGGCGCGGTACAGGGCTTTGGAACTGGTAGGCCCGACAAACGGGCTGGAGACGATATACACCGTGGCCATCGCCCAGTACGGACGCGGCATTTGCATGAGCATGGCGATGTACAGCGCGATCATCGACGCAGCGAAGGTACGCACCCCGTAGAACCAGTCGCGGGCAGGCGGGAAGCCGGTAAAAAATCCGTTCAAGACGACACAGCCTCAGCCGCTTCGAAGGCGCGCAGTACGCGCAGTGCGGCTTGCAGATCGTCGGGGGCGATATCTGCCAACACATCCTTGCGCAGGCGCACCAGTTGCGCCTCCACCGCCTGCACCAACTCACGGCCACGCTCGGTGAGGCTCAAGGCCTTGGCGCGGCGGTCGTGGATGTCTTCGGTGCGGCAGACATAGCCGTCACCGCACAGCCGGTCGAGCAGGCGCACCAGTGATGGGCTTTCCATACCGGAAGCCTGGGCTACTTTGACCTGGTGCACACCGTCGCCCAAGCGACCGATCATCAACAACGGCACGGCGCAGGCTTCGGAGATGCCATAGCTCACCAGCGTGGTCTGGCAGATTTTGCGCCAATTACGGGCGCCCACCACCATGCTGCTGCTGAGGCTCATCTGGAGTTGTTCGAGGGATTGAGGCACTGGATAGTTCGCATACAGTTAGTTTGCTAACTATCAATATGGTGGAGGAAGGGTTTGCCGTCAAGTTTTGAAACAATTTCGCAGATGAGTGGTGGGATGTGGCTTGAGTAAAGCGGATTTGAGGGTGGGCACCAGCAAATCGCGATATTCGCCATGCGACAAACGAAATGTGGGAGCTGGCTTGCCTGCGAAAGCGGTGGTTCAGTTGAATATTCAGTGACTGACACGCCGCCTTCGCGGGCAAGCCCGCACATTAGGTCAGCGTCAGCATTTTTTGCTCCATCGCCAAACGCTCCAGACTTTTAAAATCTCCGACGCACCGATCAATCCAGCCATTGCCAGGACGTTGTACTGCGGCAAAACTCGAGCGCCAATCAACAGGAGCGAAACGGAGGGGATAACGAGCACAAGTCGTAAGGGGGTTTGAAAAAAGACAAGCCACACGACTGATTTTTTCTGAAGAAAAAACATGGCGCAGGATGCAAAAATTGAGGCCTGTAAAACCAACGCCCCCACAAACATAACTATTTGCACATCACCGTGCGCTCGCAAAACATTTGAAGCGCTTATCACATCACTTAGATACGGAATTCTATTGTTTAAAAAACTATTGGACGCATACCAAATGAGATAAATCGCATCCATCGCTCCCCAAAACAGCCAAATTCTGCGACGGCTCATTTTGCACCCTCTTTTTTTTCATACGCCTCATCTGGTGTGACTGGCTGACCTGTTACTCCCCCCATCAACCTCAAGCTCTCCTCCTCAATAAACCCAAACACCTCCTCCGCCACGCTGTACTGAAACTGCTTACGCCGATGCTTGGAAAGCTTCCCACCGTTATCCAGGCACATCATCACCAGCTTCGACAGATCACTGCCGCGCACGTCGTAGCGTTGGTTCACCGCTTTGATCACACGGTCGTAGCGGTCGAGGAATTGGGTTTCTTCGCGCAGTTCCACTTCCAGTGCGCGGCGGGCCATTTGCAGGGTGAATTCGACGCAACGGGTCGCATCCCAGTAGCGATAGATCGAAGGGTGGCCGATGAAGTCGAACGCCATGTGGTCCGCATCCAGCCAGGTAACGTTCCAGAATTCACGGGTTGGCTGGGAAAAGGTCTTGAGTGCCTCCAGATAGGCTTGTTCCTCGTGCTTCATGGCGACGGAGACCGGTAGCAGCAAACCATTTTCCAGTGCGCCGTAGTGGCAGAGCGTCTGGTGAATCAGGAAGCGAGACAGGCGCCCATTACCGTCCATGAACGGGTGCAGGAAGACGAAACCGAAAGCGGTGACCGCGGCCGCCACTAAAGGATCGACGTCTCGCACGGGCTGGTTGGCGAAGGCCATCAGCTCTTCCATCAATTCCTGGCAAAGCGCGGGAGCTGGCGGCACGTAGCTCACACCGGCTGCGCCGCGTAGCCCGTTGTGCAGATGGTTCTGTTCGTGGCGAAAGGCAACGGCTTTGTCGAAGGGATTGGAGACGGTGCTGTTTTGCAGCTCGACCAAGTAGTCCTCGGTGAGCAAACGGCCTTCGTGGGCCTGGCGCAGGAGTTGAACGAAGCGGCGGGATTTTTCTTCGCTGGGTTGTTCTTTTTCGATGGCAAATGAATCACGGGTTTCGTGCAGGTACGCCCATTGGATGGCGCGATCCATCATTTCGGGTGGGAGGGTGGCCATGAAGGATTTGGCGCGAGCCAATACATCAAGCGCCAACAACGCTTCCAGCTCAGGCGTTCGCTCAACGGTGGCGCAATAATGCAAAGAGCCCAAACCGTTGAAATCCACTCGCCAACGACTGTTGCGAATGCTCGGGCCGGTGACATAGCGCTGGGGATCGAACAAGGGAACCACGCGACCACGAACAGGAAGGGTGTGATCCAGCATTTTCCCGGTAAAGCCTTCCCACAGAAAACAGGCTTTTCGGATAAATGCACCGTTGGGCGAGTCGGCCAGCGCCTCCAAAAACGATTCTGGGCCAAGCTGTTCAAACACCTGGGCAAGTATCGCCAGGTTCACGCCTTCATGCTTTAGCGCAAACAGCACATGCTCAAACAGTGCATGTTGGGCAGGCGCCACCGAATGGGGCACCGCCAGACAGTCACCGATCAGGGTAATCCTGGTCACCGGCTTGATCATCGCGGCCCGCGACGGTGCGATAAGCTTTAGATCCAGCGCCTCACACAGATGAGCGTATCCGACTGTTGGCATGGCGAGCTTTTCCAGAAAAAATTCACTTAAGCGATTAAAGCCCAGTTTTTTTTACCGCTCGCCATTTTTTTTTACATACTCGCATTTCTTTGCATATTTTTTTACACCCCTCGCCCACCCCGCAACATCAGATTCAACTCATCCACCACCACCGCCCAATCCGCATCCTCCAGAATCTCTTCACGCAAAAATGCCTTCTGGGCGTCGCTCCAAAAAAACGCATCCGCCAGTTTCAACTCCGGCTTGAGCGGCGAATGAGAGGCGACAAATTGCTCAATACTGACCGGGTCATCCGCCAGGCCAAGCTGTTTGAACAAAGCCGGCAAGCTGTGCAGTGGCGATTCCATGAAAGGCTCCTCATCAGTAGGTTCAAGTGAGTCTAGCGGCAGCCTTCGGGTTGCGGCGCCGGTGCGTTGCATAGCACGAACAGCCGCGCCCTGGCGCCACCGCCGTCCTGGCGACTGAGTTCGCGCCAGCCGTTGGGCAGTGGCGCGAATTCATCTGGGGCTTCGTTGCTGCTGATCAACCATACCCGCCGCGTTTGAGCTGGCAGTGCCGAGAGGCGGTCCAGATAGATGCGGCCACCGTCCTGGTCCACCAGTGTGCCGAAGCCATAAGCATTCGGGCGGGTCGCGGTGCCGTCGGGTTTGGGCGGCGTGAAGAGCTGCAGTTGGGCGTCGGTCTGGTCGTAATACACGTAGCTGAGGTACCACAGCATGTCGCTGAGGATGATGCGGTCGCCTTCCTGGTAGCTGCGATTGACGAACTCCACGGGCACGTTGAACTGGTCGTGTTCATCCACCTCAAAATTGTTCTTTAACCCCAGCAGTTCTACGCCCACAAACAGCGCGAACAGCGCCACGCCCAGCCAGGACAAACGGGGCGGCAAACGGTCGATGGCAAGCGCCAGGACAATCGGCAGGCCCAACGCATACACCGTGAGGTAGCGCTCGATAAACACCGGCGAGATAAAGGAAACGCCATAGACCAACAGCAGCGGCAGCAAGCAAAATAGTGCCGGCAGGCGCGCCGCGTGGTTGCGCCAGGCCGTGAGCACAACCACCACGGTCAGCAGCAGAGGGAAGAGCCAGAACAGCGGCGGCCACAGGCCGAGACCGTCATCCTGCAGCAGGAACTGCCAGACCATCGACGGCAGGGACAGCAGGTTGACCGGCTCTTCCCAACCAATGTCGCCGCCGACTTTGAGCTGTTCGACGTGCTGCACCAAATCCAGCAGGCTGGGCAGCCAGGGCAGATACAACAACACTATCGCCACGTTGGCCGCCCACCAGGCAGGCCGCGTAATCAAACGGTGGCCGGGCCTCTGCATTGCCAGATAAGCCCAATGCACCAGCACGCACAGCGCCGTGAAGTAATGCGTGTAAAAACCGGCACTCATCAACAGCACATAGACGGCCAGGTAACGTGTGCGCTCGGGTTGGCGCACCCAGTACACCAGCGCCAGCGTGGCGCCCAGCAGCCAAACGCCCAGCAGCGAATACATGCGCACTTCCTGGCTGTAGCGCACCGCCGTGGGCAGTAGAGCCAGCAGGATCCCCGCCAGCACGGCTGCGCGTCGGGTGGACAGTTGCCGTGTCAGCCAGATGCCCAGGCCCACGACGGCCACGCCGGGGATCGCACTCAGGCTGCGTATCGAGCCGATGCTGTCGCCGAACACCTCGATCCAACCGCGCAGCAGCAAGAAGTACAGCGGCGGGTGCACATCATGGGCCGCGTGGAACCACAGGTCGGCCAGGGCGTATTCGCTGAGCAACAGGCTTGAGCCTTCGTCGCCCCAGATCGCCGCCGAGGTGAGGTGGTAAAACCGCAGAGTCATGGCCAGCGCCAGGATCGGCACCCACCACAAACGGCTGAGCCAGCCGGCGCTCTCCCAGCTCAAGCGATGGAAAGCAGGCAGTGCCTCGACTTTTTCGTGTTGCTCTACCACAGACCGACGCATATCGACTCCGCTACTACTGCCCTCTTGCAGGACAAACACTGCGCATGCGCAAACACCGCCACTCTAGGCCAAAAGGCCTGGCCTCGCCGCTGGAATCGGACAAATCAGCAATTTGTGTAGGCCTTCACCGAAGCACTCGTCGGATCAGGCTATTATTGCCCCTTCTCCAAGGACTCAGGATCAAGGAAACGTTATGCGTATCGGTTTGCTGTCACCTCTGGCCCTGGCCCTGCTGGCCGGTTTTTCCCTACCGGCCCAGGCCAGTTCTGACGACTCGTGCTACCCCGACTGGAGGGTATCGCGTGACGGCTACGAGCCGTGCAGCAACCAACCGTTTCTCAGCCCTGGCAACGACAGCCGGGTGAACCTGCGCCTGTTGCTGGCCGACAAAAAAGCCGCGCCCCTGGCCCCCAATGCCTTGGGCGAAGACGACTTGGCGCAAGGCTTCGGCCCGGTGCCGTTTCCGGTGTATCGCCTGGTGCCGTTTCCGGCCACGGCTGAGGAGCCGGATAACAAGGCTGACGATTCACGCACAGCCGAACTCGACACCCTGCTCCAGCCCCTGGGTATCAAGCGCGAGGAGTACAAGACCGCAGGCCAGGCCTTCCTGAATGGCGAAGGCAGCCGTTGCCGCAGCAATGACGATGACAGCGCCACAGCGTTTATCAGCCAGGTGATCAAAGCCCAGATGCCGCCCGCCGAGCGCGATGTGTTGGTCAAAGCACGCCTGCAATTACTGACCACCTGTGACTGGAGTCGCCAGGTGGTGGACGCGCAGCTGACCCCGTCGGCCAATGCTCAGTTGTTTCGTACCTATTTGCAGGCCGCCGGCGACTTCTACAGCGGGCGCTTCGATTACGCCGAGCGCGGGTTCGCCGCGGCTTCCACCAGCGATGTGCCATGGCTGAAGGAAACGGCGCTGTACATGACTGCGCGTACGTCGCTGAATCAGGCCCAGGCCGAAGCCTTCGACGAATACGGCATGCCGCAACGCGAGCATGTGGATAAGTCGGCCTTGAGCGATGCCGAAGAAGGTTTTCTCAGTTACCTGAAAACTTACTCACAGGGCGATTACGTGGCGTCCGCCCGTGGCCTGTTGCGCCGCGTGCACTGGCTGGCGAACGACGACGCCAAGCTTGCCGAAGACTTCACCTGGCAATTTACCGAGGCCACTGAGGCCCAGCGCAATGTGAGCGTGGACGAACTGGTGGAAGAGGCCGACCTCAAGTTGCTGATGGTCGGCAACAAAGCCGCGAACAGCCCGATGCTGCAAGTGGTCAGCGACCTGATGGCGATGCGCGCGCACACCCCGCCGCTGTTGAGCCGCGAAGACCTGGATAAGCAAAAGGGCACCTTCGCCAGTGAGCCAGCGCTGTTTGACTTCCTGCAAGCCAGCTACGCCCTGTACGTCGAACACCAACCCGACGCGGCCTTGAAGCACCTGCCGGCGGATGTGCCGTCGAGCCTGGATTACTTCGCCTTCAGCCAACAGACACTGCGCGCCCTGGCCCTGGAAGCCAAGCAAGACTGGAAGGCCGCCGAAGCCCTGTGGCTGCAACTGCTGCCATTGGCCAAGCAACCGCTGCAACGCGACCAACTGGAACTGGCCCTGGCCATGAATTACGAGCGCAGCGGCCAATTGGCCAAGGTGTTCGCCGCCGACTCGCCGATCAGCGCCAAGCAAGTGCGCTACATCCTGCTGCGCAACGTCGCCGGCCCCGACCTGCTGCGCCAGCAGATCGCCAACGCCAGCGACCCGATTGAGCGCCAGAGTGCGCAATTCGTGCTGCTCTACAAAGACCTGCTGCGCGGCCAGTACGCCACCTTCGCCGATGACCTCAAGCAGGCCTCGCTCTCTGACGACAAACTCGGCACCAGCCTGGGCTACACCTATACCAGCGGCCAGACCTTGAAGCTGTTCCAGTGGAACGGCGACAAGGCCGAATCCGGCTACGCCTGCCCAAGCATCGCGCAAACCGCCGCGTCCTTGCAGGACGAAGCCAAAAATCCGCACGCTTTGAACTGCTTCGGTGAGTTCATCCTGCGCAACGGCCTGGACGGCATGCCCCTGGAACAACCCCGCGCCGCCGGCAGCCTGGGCAGCACCGCCTCGGACTTCAAAGGTGAAACCTTCTCGCGCCTGGACGGCTACAAACAGGTGATCGCCAACGCCAAGGCGCCGAAAACCGACAAGGCTTATGCGCTGTTCCGCGCCATCAACTGCTACGCGCCGGCCGGCTACAACAGCTGCGGCGGTGAAGACGTGGCGCCGGCGGTGCGCAAAGCCTGGTTCCGCCAACTCAAGAGCGGTTTTGCCGATACCCAGTGGGGCAAATCGCTGCAGTACTACTGGTGAAATCGCTGTGGCTAGGCTTGCTGTTGCTGGCAAGCCCGGCTTTTGGCGCCGTTAACGCGGGCGACTACGACGCCTTCTGGCTGTGGAGCGGGGTCACGCCCCAGCCAGTGATCAAGCAGGCAAAAACCCTGTACATCCTGCAAGGCCAGATCAACGCCACCCGCCGCGCGCCCCAGCGCGGCGTACAACTGATCGCCCAAGGCATGAGCGTGCCGCGCATTACTCAAGGCCACGTCTGGGTGGTTTACCGCGCCCACACCCTGCGCTGGCCGGAACGGGTCTACACCCAGGTGCTGGGCCAGGTGCAACGCTGGCGTGACGCCGGCAACCCGGTGATCGGTATCCAGATCGACTTCGATGCTCGCACCCAATACCTGCATGAATACGCCGACTTCCTGCGCGACCTGCGCCAACGCCTGCCCTCCGACCTGCGCCTGAGCATCACCGGTCTGATGGACTGGAGCAGCAACGCCGACCCGGCCGCCATCGCCCAGCTCAAGGGCGTGGTGGATGAAGTGGTGGTGCAGACCTATCAAGGGCGTCACAGCATCCCGGATTACGCGGCGTATTTGCCGCGGATGAATCGGCTGGGGGTGCCGTTCAAGATTGGCTTGATTCAGGGCGGAGAGTGGCAAGAGCCGGGGTATCTGCGGGGCAATGAGTGGTTTCGGGGGTATGTGGTGTTTTTGCAGAATCTTTGAAGTTTGCTAACACCTGTAGGAGCGAGCTTGCTCGCGAAAAACGTATAGACGACACCGGCAACCTGATAGCGCTGCGTTATCGTTCACGTCTTTCGCGAGCAAGCTCGCTCCTACAGTGGTTTCAGTGATTTGCTACCAGTCGTACGTCAGGCTCGACACTACCGTGCGTCCTTCCCCGTAGTAGCAATCCAGATCACTGGTGCACTGCGAGACGTAGGTCTTGTTGCTGAGGTTCTGCACGTTCATCGCCAGCTTCACGCCTTTGAGCTTGAGCGGCGAGGCGCCGAGGTCGTAGCTCAGGCTTGCATCGTAGACGCTGTAGGACGGCACATTAAAAGCGCCTTCGTAGTCGTCGCCCAGGCTTTGACGGGCATAACGCACGCCCAGGCCCGCGCCCAACCCTGCCAAGGGCGTGTCGCCGAGCACGGTGTAGTTGACCCACATCGAGGCGGTGAGTGGGGAGATGCCGGCCGGGTGGCGACCTTGGCGGCCATCGTTGTCCTTGGTGTATTTGACGTCATTGCGCGCAGCCGAGGCGACCACTTCCCATGCGTCGCTCAAGACCGCCTTGGCTTCCAGCTCAACACCCCGCGAGCGCAGGGCGCCGCTTTGGGTGCTGAAGGTGGTGTCCACCGGGTTGGTGGTCAGCACGTTTTCCTGGTCCAGTTGGTACACAGAAGCCTGGATGAAGCTCTTCTGGCCCGGTGGCTGGAACTTCACGCCGACTTCGTACTGTTTGCCGGTGGACGGTTCGAAGGGTTTTCGGTTCGCATCGGTGCCGGCCAGCGGCAGGAAGGATTCCGAATAGCTGACGAAGGGCGACACGCCGTTATCGAACAGGTACACCAGGCCCGCACGGCCGGTGAACGCCTGGTCTTTGCTGGCAAAGCGGGTGTCCTGTATCGGCTCCTTGTTCACCACATTCGCCCAGTCGTAGCGGCCACCGAGTACCAGCACCCATTTATCCAGCTTGATCTGGTCCTGCAGGTAAAGGCCGGTCTGGGTGATGGTGCGATCCCAGCGGTACGGTTGGCCGAAGTTCAGGGGCTGACCGTACACCGGTTTGAACAGGTCGATGATCGGCGGGTTGCGGTCGTACAGGCCATGGAACTGCGAGTTGGAATGGTAGTAGTCCAGGCCAACGATGAAGGTATGGGACAGCGCGCCCGTATCGAATTCGGCCTGGGCGATGCTGTCCACGCCGAACACTTTGTTGGTCTGCGACCAGTCCACGCCGAAGCGTTGCAGGTAGCGCTGGTCCTGCACGCCGGTGTTTGGGTTGGCGACGAAACGGTAGCCGTGCAGCGGCGCGGTGTAGCGGTCGTCGACCTCGGCGTAACGGGCGTTTTGCTTGAGGGTCCAGATGTCGTTGAGGCGATGGGAAACTTCGTAGCCCAGCACGTATTGCTCGCGGTTGTACTGGTTGACGCCCGGCTCGCCGATAAATACATCGCGCTTGATCTTGCCGTTGGGGTTGTCCCACAGCGTGCCGGACGCCGGCAGGCCTTGGGCTTCGGGCACGCCTTTATCTTTCTGGTACTGGGCGAACAGGGTCAGGCTGGTGTCGTCGTTAGGGCGCCAGGTGAGGCTGGGGGCGATGAACTGGCGCTTGTTTTCGACGTAGTTGATTTCGTCTTGCGCGTCATTTGCCAGGCCGGTCAGGCGGTAGAGAAACTGCCCCTCCTCGTCCAGCGGGCCGCTCAGGTCGATGGCCGCGCTTTTGTGTTCGTAGGTGCCGGCCTCCAGTACCACTTGGTGTATCGGCGTTTCGCTGGGGCGCTTGCTGACCATATTGACGATGCCGCCCGGCTGGTTCTGGCCGTAAAGCACGGACGCCGGGCCTTTGAGCACTTCGATGCGCTCCAGGGAATACGGTTCGATCTGCAACGCGCCCCCGGTGCTGCCACCGCCATAAGGCAGGTGCAGGCCGTCCAGATACAACGGCGTGGGCGAGAAGCCGCGTGACGTCGGCTCATCGAACAATTTGACCCGGTCGGCAAAACCACCCGCGCTCATGCCGGGCGTGTAGAGCAACGCCTGGGTGACACTCTGGGCGCCACGCGCCTTGATCTCGGCAGCGGTGATCACGTTGATGGTCTGGGGGATTTCCACCAGCGCCGAGTCGGTCTTGCTGCCCGAGGCGCTGCGCTTGGCGACAATGCCGTCCACCGGGCCCCAGGCGCTTTCCTGCTCCTGCCGGCCGCTGATCTGGGTCGCGCCCAACTGCAAGGCTGCGTCGCCGGAAAGGGCCTGCAACGACCAACCGCCCTGGGACTGCACCGCCGCCAAACCGCTGCCCGCCAGCAAGCGCTGCAACCCCGAACCTACACCGTAACGCCCTTTCAAGCCGGCGCTGCGCTTGCCGTCGGTGAGCGAAGCGTCAACCGACAGCAGGATGCCTGAGGCACTGGCGAAACGGTTCAACGCCTGGTCGAGGCTGCCCGCGGGAATGTCATAGCTGCGCAGCGCTTCGGTGCTTTCTTCGGCTTGAGCCATGCTCGGCAGTACCGGAGCCGTTGCCAGCAGGCCGGCAAACAGGCCACGACGTAGCGCGCGGGCCAAAGGTTGGATTGGGTGGTGCGACATGGCAGGACTCCCCGTGAGAACGCTTCTTGATTGGCTTTCAAGAGGTATCCCGAACGGGCCGCAGAAACCGACAAGCCCTGTACAAAGTATTTTCAGACCCGCGCCTTGATCGTTACCCAGTAACGGGTCACCGCCTGCACGTGCACGGGCAATGAACGCTCCAAGGCCGCCAGGATCGCGTCGGTGTCGTTCAGCGGGAACACGCCGGTCAACAGCAGCTTCGACGCCGCCTGATCACAGCGCAACAGGCCCGGGCGGTAGCGACTCAGTTGCGCCACGAACTCACCCAACGGCTGGCGCTCGGCAACCAGACGGTGCTCGGTCCAACTGCTGGCATTGGCGCTCACCGCTGGCAACGCGGTGCTTTTGCGTGCGTTGAACCACAGGCTGTCCCCTGCCTGCATATGCACCGGCGTGCCCTGCAACGGCGTGACCCGCAGGCGACCTTCGTACAAATCCACACGGCTGCCGTCGGGCAATTCACGTACCGCAAAGCGCGTGCCCAACGCCTGTACATCACCGGCAGGCGTTTCGACGATCAACGGGCGCGAGGCGTCGTGGCCGCTGGTCAGCAGGACCTCGCCTCGGATCAGCCGAATACGCCGCTCGGTAGCGCTGAAACGCAGGTCTACGGCGCTGTCACTGTTAAGGTCCAGTTGCGTGCCGTCGCTCAAGGTCATATGGCGAATTTCGCCCGTGGCGGTACGCAGCTCTGCAAAGGCCGCTTGCCAGGGCTCGCTGCGTTGCACCAGATAGCCGCTGCCACCGGCCACCAACAACAGGCCGAGCAGTTTGAGCGCGGCACGGCGTTGGGTATCCGGGGTGTCGCGCAATACTGCGCGAGCGCTGTCGGCAGGTACGCCGCCCAGGGTGTGCTGCAGCTGCTGCAAGCGCTGCCAGGCGCGGCGGTGTTCCGGGTCAGCGGCCTGCCAGCGGGCAAACGCCTGGCGCTGCTCGCCCTTGAGCTCGCCGCCCCATTGCAGCATCAACCACTCGCTGGCTTGCTCGACAATCGCAGGGGCGATGGGCGCGTCGCGCTTCATTCTTCGTACACCACCTGGTAGCAGGCGACGATGGCGCGGGTCATGTACTTTTGCACCGAGCTGACGGTGACGCCCAGGCGCTCGGCGATTTGCGCATAGCTCAAGCCTTCGAACTGCGACAGCAAAAACGCACGGCGCACATTGTCGGGCATGCGATCGAGCATGGCGTCGATCTGCATCAGGGTTTCGAGGATCAGGGCGCGGGTTTCCAGAGACGGCGACTCGGGCTCGGGCAGGTGCGCGATGCTTTCCAAGTAAGCACGCTCAATGCGCAGGCGGCGCCATTGGTCGATCACCAGGTTGCGGGCGATCTGCGCCAAGTAGCTTCGGCTTTCTTTGTCACCCGGGAAACGCCCGGCCACCAGCAGGCGCAGGAAGGTGTCCTGCGCCACATCGGCGGCCTGCTCGCGGTCGCCCAGGCGCTTGCGCAACCAGCCTTGCAGCCAGCCGTGATGGTCGCGGTACAGGATGTGAAGCTGTTGCTGGCCGTCAGTCGCGATGCCCATGAAAAGCTCAGAAGTGTTATTGAGAGCAATTATCATTACATCTTATTTGGCGACTGACAAAAACTCTTTGTTGCTCAGCGCCCAGCGGTCTGCAACGGGTACACCGACTCCCACCCTCCTCCCAACGCTTTGTACAGCCCGACCATGGCCAATGACACGCCGGTGGAGCTCTCTACCCACTGCTCCTGGGTCGCCAGCAACGCGCTCTGCACGGTGAGTACGTTGACGAAATCCGCCACGCCTTCGACGTACTGGTGTTGGGCGGTGGTCAGCGCAATTTGGTTCTGGCGCACGGCTTCCGCGAGGCTGTCGCGGCGCAGTTGGCTGGCGTTGTAGCGGGTCAGTTGGTCGTCGATTTCATGCCAGGCACGCAGCACGGTTTGCTGGTAGGCCAGGGCCGCTTCCTGTTGCTGGGCTTCCCGTAAATCCACCATGCCTTGCAGGCGTCCGCCGTTGAACAGCGGCAGGCTCAACTGTGGGCCGAAGGTAAAGGCGCGGGAACCCCAAGAACCGAAATCCGAGAGTTGCATGGCTTGGGAGCCGAGGCTGCCGGACAGGGTGATGCGCGGGTAGAAGTCGCCCTTGGCCACGCCGATGCTGGCCGTGGCGGCGTGCAGGCGGGCTTCGGCTTGGCGGATGTCGGGGCGACGCTCGGCGAGTTCCGATGGCAGGCCGATCGCGACCTGGCGCTGGGTTTGCGGCACAGGGGCGTCTTTGGACAACTGCGCGTGCAAGGCCTGAGGCGGCTCGCCCATCAGCAGGCTCAGGGCGTTGATCAACTGGTCCTGGCGCTGCTGTAGATCCGGCAGGCGCGCTTCGATTGCCGCGACCTGGGCGGCGGCTTCGGCCACATCCAGGTCGGTGGCCACGCCGTCGGCCAACCGCAATTGCGAGAGCTTGAGGCTGTGGCGCGCAACATCAAGGTTTTGCTCGGTGACGGCACGGGTGTTTTGGACGCCGCGCAGTTGGATGTAGTCCTGGGCGGTCTCGGCCAACACCGATAACAACACGGCGCGGCGGTCATTTTCGGCAACTTCCAACGTGGCGTCGGCGGCCTCGGTCTCGCGCTTGACCCGGCCCCAGAAGTCCAACTCCCAGGCGGCCGAAAAGCCCATGTCCCATTGGTTGAAGGCCGAGCGACCATTCTCGCCCGAAGGGTCGTTCAAGCCTTTGCCGCTGTTGCGCTTGCGCTGGTAGGCGCCGCCGGCATCGACGTTGGGGTAGCGTTCAGCCGTGGTCACCTGGCGGATGGCGCGGCTTTGTTGCAGGCGGCTGCTGGCCAGTTTCAGGTCGAGGTTATCGTTGAGGGCGCGGCGCGTAAGGGCCGAGAGCTGCGCGTCCTGGAACACGTCCCACCAGCGCTCCTGCAAGGGATCGCTGACGGCATGGCTGGCGGCCTGGCGGCCCTGGGGTTCGCTCCACTGGCCGACGCGCGAGGCATCGGGCCGTTGGAAATCCGGGCCGACCGTGCAGGCGCTCAGGCTGATAAGGCTCAGGGTGAGCCAGGCGAGGTGTCTCATTGCTGGGCCACCTCACGCTGCTGCTCGACGGGCCGGGTATCGACGCTGGCTTCTACCGACATGCCGACGCGCAGGCGCTCGGTCAGTGGCTGGTTCGGCTCAAGCACGATCTTCACTGGAATACGCTGCACTACCTTGGTGAAGTTGCCGGTGGCGTTGTCGGGTTTGACCGAGGCGAAGGTTACACCCGTGGCAGGCGCCAGGCTTTCCAGATGGCCTTTGAGCAGTTCGCCGTCAAGACTGTCGACGCTGACTTGCACCGCTTGCCCCGCGTGCATATGCGACAGTTGGGTCTCCTGGAAATTGGCCACCACATAGGCTTCAGAAAGCGGCACCACCGCAAGGATCTTGCTGCCCGGTGTCACGTAGGCGCCGACCCGCACCGCACGCTCACCGACCATGCCATCTACCGGTGCGACAATGCGCGTGTAAGACAGCTGATAACTGGCCATTTCCAGCGCGGCCTGGGCGCGTTTGAGCCCACCTTCGGCGGCGTCACGCTGGGCGGTGAGGATCTCCACCTGCTTGCGTTCGGCGGCCAGCACGGCGGTGGATTTGGCCAGGCGCGCAGTGGCCTGATCGATGCGTGTCTTGGCTTGCTGGGCATTCTGCACGGTGCCCGCACCGACGCCGGCGAGACGGTTGTAGCGGTTCAATTCATGCTCGGCAAACGCCACTTCGGCGCGATCCGCTGCCACCGTAGCCTGGGCCTGGGCTATCACCGAGCTTTGGCGCTCCAGGGTCGCGCTGGCGTTTTTCAGCTGGGCCTGGGCGACCAGGGTGTCGGCATCGGCGGCCTGGGCGGCGGCGCGAAAATCGCGGTCGTCGATCAACGCCAGCAGTTGCCCGGCTTTGACACGCTGGTTGTCTTCTACCAGCACCTCCTTGATGAAGCCGGCAACGCGGGGAGCGACCAGGGTGAAATCCGCCGCGACGAAGGCGTCGTTGGTGGTCTGGTGCTTGCTGCCCAGTACGCCCGGCGCAACCAGGTAAACCAGCACGCCGACGGCAAATGCGGCGATAACGGAGACGGCAATTTTGTCTTTGCGTTTCATGGAAAGTCCTTGTGGTCAGGCCGGAGCGCGAGGCGGATAGATCCGCGTGGGCATCCAGAAAATCAGCAGGATCAACGCCACCGCGACACCGGCCATGACGACGTAAAGATCCGAAGAGGTCAGCACCACGGTCTGCTCGTGCAAGCGGTGGGCGAGGCCCGGCGCGTCAGCGTCGGCAAGGGGCGAATTGCCCAGGCGGTCCACCAACATGGTTGAATGGAAATGCCCGCGCTGGGTGGTCAATGTATCCAGCACCGCGGTGGCGATCACAGCAGCCATGCCCTTGACGGTGTTGAACCAGGCCGAGGCGAACGGCCCTTCGATGGGCTGGATACTGCCGGTGGACAGCATCAGCAGCGGCAACACGGCCATCGGCTGGCCGAAAATCTGCAGCAGGTACCAGCCATAAAAGTCGTCGCGAATCCACGCCGAAGTCAGGTGTGAACTGCCGAGGCAGCACAGCACCAACATACTCAGGCCAATGCCCAGCACCCAGCGGCAATCGACCCAGCGCAGGTTGCACAGCGCCGCCACCAGCGGCAGCGCGATCAACTGCGGCAACGCCATCAGCAGCATCACCGGTGCGGTCTGCAGCGGCCGGTAGCCCTGGACCTGGGCGAGGAAACTGGACGGGATGATGATCACCGAGGTCAGCACCATCAGCACGCCGGCCAGCACGATCAGGGCAAACGCCAGGTTGCGCAGGCCGAGCATCTGCAAGTTGAAGAAGGGCAGCGGCTGCGACCATTCGTTGAGCATGAACAGCACCAGCAACAGCGTGCCGCCACTCAGCAGGAAGGTAATCAGGCCCGACTCGAACCAGTCCAGGCGATTGCCTTGCAACAGGCCGATCACCAACATGCAGATCGCCGGGAAGCCCAACAGCAAACCACGCCAGTTGAACTGCTTGAAGCGTTCCAGGCGCAGCGGGTCTTGTGGCAAGCCGTAGGCCACGGCCGCCATGGCCAGCAGGCACGGCGCGACAATCTGCCAGAACGCCCACTGCCAGCCGACGTATTCGGTCCACAACGCCGCCAGCGGTGTGCCAAGGCTGGGGCCGAAGGTGGCGGTGAGTGCGTAACCGGCCAACCCGTACAACTTGACGTTGGCTGGCAAGAAACGCAGCGCCACGGTCATCAGCATCGGCGGCAGCGCGCCACCGGCCAAGCCTTGCACGGTGCGCAGCAGCAACAGGCTTTCGTAGTTGGGTGCGAACGGACAGAGAATGCCCAGCACGGTGAACAAGCCGATGGCGCACAGGGTGAAGCGACGCAGGGAAAACGTCACCGAGCACCACGGCGCGAAGGCCATGGCCGCGACCGAAGTGGCGGTGTAGGCCGCGACCAGCCAGGTGCCTTCGTCAAAGCCGATGTACAGCGCACCGCGGATATCGGCGAGGGCGACCTTGGTGACCATCTCGTTGAGTCCAGACACCAGTACCGCCAGCAATACGCCGAGCAGCCCGATGATGATGCGCGGGCCGAACACGGGTGGGCTCAGCGCCGTAGGTTTGGCTGCGGCCTGGACAGCGGGGGCAGCGAGGGACGTCATGAACAGGCAACTCGGAATGAGAAATACCCGAGCAGGTTAATCAGGCACTCTCATGACAAAAAGTTACTTGTTGGCAGGTTATAAGTGCGCCAGACGCAACGTTGAGCATCAACACTGAACCCTGTGGGAGCTGGCTTGCCTGCGATAGCCATAAGTATTTACTCAACTTTCTGGGCTGTAGCCGGTAGCAGCAGACGGTAACCACGATGCGAAGCGAGTCGCTCTTGATCTTGCTCTGCTTTTGATCTTAGGCGCCCCGTTAAACCACGCTGGCCGAACGCAGGCTTGAATTCGTGGGTAACCCGGCAGGACGCCGGGTTAGCCGCCCCGCGCCATGGATGGCGCGTGGCGGCGGCCCACGGATTCAAGCCTGTGTTCGGGCACACCGAGCCTAAGCGAGGTGCCGAGTGGTGGGGCAAGAAGCGTTTTGCTTACTTTTGCGCTGTTCAAAAGTGAGCCGCCGTCAGGGCGGAACCCTAAGTGGCCGTTACCTAAATAACGGATATGTACACAATCCAACTGTGTTGACTGTCAGGCCGCCTTCGCGAGCAAGCCCGCTCCCACAGTTGGATCGTTGGGTGTCAGGTAGATAGGCGTCGGCTGTCAGGGCGTCATCGCAGGCAAGCCAGCTCCCACATTTTGAATCTTGGGGTGTCAGGTAGATAGGTGTCGGCTGGCGGGCCGTCATCGCAGGCAAGCCAGCTCCCACATTGATTGCGTTCGCTTTAAACCGGCTGGGCTTCAAGCCAGGTGGCGTGGCAGCTTTCGCGCATGGTTTCGCGCAGCCATTTATGGGCTGGGTCTTTGTCGAAGCGTGGGTGCCAGGATTGCGCCAGGACCAGGGTTGGCAGTGAAATCGGCAAGGCGAACGCGCGCAGTGGCAGGTTCAGACGCTTGGCGCTCAGGAGGGCTTCCTTGGGCACCGGCAGCAGCAGGTCGGAATCGGGCAGCATGAACATCGCACCGTGAAAGCCTGGGGCGATCATGGCCACTCGGCGCTCCAGGCCTTGGGCATTCAACGCGGTATCGATGGGCCCACGGGCGATACCGCGCCGGGAGATGCTGATGTGGGAATAACTGGCAAAGCGTGCCGCCGTGATTTCTTCGTCGAACAGCGGGTGGTCTTGCCGCGCCAGGCCGACAAAGGTGGTGGAGAACAGGTTCTGCACCTTCACTTCCGGGCTGGCGGGCATGGTGTTGCTCACCCGCAAGTCCAACCGCCCTTCGCGCAGGGCTTCATCGTCGGTATCGCCTTCGGGCACGAAGCGCAGCTCGCACAGCGGCGCCATGCGCTCCATGGTGTCGAACAGTCGCCCGCCATACACGCCGATGAAAAAGTCATTGGCGCGCACGCTGAAGCGGCGGCGCAAGGTGCTCAAATCGACTTGGTCCGCCGACCGGAAGAGCAACGCAGCCTGCTCCACCACGTTGCGCACCTGGCCTTGCAGCTCAAGCGCCTTGGGCGTCGGTACCAGGCCACGGCCGGCACGTACCAGGATCGGGTCACCGACCGCTTCGCGAATACGCGTAAGGGTGCGGCTCATGGCGGCAGGGCTCAGGTTCATCCGCCGTGCGGCGCCCACCACACTGCCCTCGTCGAGCAACGCGTCGAGGGCGACCAGCAGGTTCATGTCCGGTAGTTGCATGCCAAGCACTCGTGGTCCGTTGGGAGTGAACTGGGCGCAATCCTAGCAGGCTTTATCAGGTTAGAAAGGCGCATCCCCTTGAATGGTGGTACGGAACAATTTACGCCGCAGGTGGCTTGGGCACCCGGCGGCCAGGTGGATCAGCGAGCGGTTGTCCCAGAACACCAGGTCGTGGGGCTGCCACTGATGGCGGTAGATGTTTTCCGGCAGCACGCTGTGGGCGTAGAGCTGGGCCAGCAGGTCACGGCTTTCGTCATCGGGCAGGCCGACGATACGGGTGGTGAAACCCTCGCTGACGAACAGCGCCTTGCGGCCGTTTTCCGGGTGGGTGCGCACAACGGGGTGCACCACTTCGGCAACCTGGGCGAGCTGTTCCGGGGTGAGGGTTGGGCGCCAGTTGCCTTCGAATTTGGTTTCGCTATAGCGTGCGGTGTAGGAGTGCGCGGCGCTGCGGCCTTCGACGGCATTGCGCAGGTGGCCGGGCAGTTGCTCCCAGGCTTTGTGCATGTCGGCGAACAGGGTGTCGCCGCCTTCAGAGGGCAGTTCCTGGGCGTGCAGCATCGAGCCCAGGCTGGGCAGTTCTTTGTATGACAGGTCCGAATGCCAGAACTTGCCCGCATCCCCCAGGCCGATGGATTGGCCGTTCTCGATGATGTTGGAGACGATCAGAATTTCGGGGTGATTGGTCAGCAGGAACTGTTTGAGCACATGGATCTGAAGTACGCCGAAACGGCGGCTGAAGGCGATCTGTTGTTCGGGGGTGATGCGTTGGTTGCGGAACACGATGACGTGGTGGTCCAGGTGCGCGCGGTGGATGCGGGCGAAGTCCTGGTCGTTGACTGGGCGGGATAAGTCCAGGCCGATGATCTGGGCGCCGACACTGCCGGGGAAGGGGCGGATGTCGAAGGTTTGGGTGGCGGTGGTGGCAGACATTGGATTCATTCCCGGCGGACAGGGGAATGAATTTATAGATATAAAGATGGAAGCTTAAATACCGTTAGCACATATGGATATGGCGTTTGGTTTGAGCTGTAGGGCGATGCTGACGGCCTCATCGGGGGCACGGCCCCTCCCACATTTTGATTTGTGAACACATTCAAATGTGGGAGCTGGCTTGCCTGCGATGAGGGCGGTACAGGCGCTGAACATTAACGCTCGTGCAACGCCTCTGCCCGCGCCTTGATGATCGGCTTGAGCAGGTAGCTGAGGATGCTTTTCTTGCCGGTGATGATATCCACCGAAGCAACCATGCCGGGGATGATCAACAGCGGCTTCTCGTCCGTGCCCAGATGGCTGCGATCAGTGCGCAGGGTGATCATGTAGTAGGTGGTCTTCTTGTCTTCATCGGTGATGGTGTCGGCACCGATGCGTTCGAGCTTGGCTTTCAGCCCGCCGTAGATGGTGTAGTCATAGGCGGTGAACTTGACCACCGCTTCCTGCCCAGGGTGCAGGAAGGCGATGTCTTGCGGGCGGATCTTGGCTTCTACCAGCAAGGTGTCGTTCAGCGGCACGATTTCGACCATGTCGCTGCCAGGCTGGATCACACCGCCAACGGTGTTGACCAGCAACTGCTTGACGATCCCGCGCACTGGCGAGGTGACCAGGGTGCGGCTGACCCGGTCCTCCAGCGCGCGGCCGGTGGATTCGGCCTTGTTAAGCTCGGTGCGGGCTTCGTTGAGTTGGGTCAGGGCTTCGCTGCGGAATTTGCCGCGGGTTTCATCGATCTTGCGTTGCACTTCCTTGATCGCCGATTCCGCACGCGGGATCGCCAGGGTGGTGGCGTCCAACTGCCCACGGGTTTCCATTTCGGCGCGCTTGAGGCGCAGCACTTCTACCGGCGACACCGCGCCCTGGGCCACCAGCGGCTCGGACATGTTGATTTCCTGGCGTTGCAGGGACAACTGGCTGCGGTATTGGCCCTGCTTGGAGGTGAATTCGCGCAGTTCCTGTTGGCGCTGGACGAGTTGCTCCTGCAAGCCGCCGACTTCGTCTTTCAACTGCTGGCGGCGGCTTTCATACAAGGAGCGCTCGTTGGCGGCCTGGCTCGGCGCGGCCTTGAGCACGTCGTCGGGGATGTTCAGCGGGCGGTCATCCACCTGCGCGCTCAAACGCTCGACGCGCAGCTGCATAGCCAGGCGCAGGGCTTCGGTTTCGCCGGCGTTGGAGACAAACCGCGTGTCGTCGAGACGAATCAACGGCGCGCCGGCCTCTACGATCTGGCCTTCCTTGACGTACAGCTCGGCGACGATACCGCCTTCCAGGTTCTGGATTTTCTGCAATTTGGACGACGGAATCGCCTTGCCGTCGCCACGGGTCACTTCGTCGATCTGGGAGAAACCGGCCCACACCACCAGGAATATAAAGAACGCGATGATTGCCCAGATGGTCAGGCGGATCACCCGTGGCGCATCTTCGATCAGCGCCTTGTTGACCTCGGGCAGCGGCTGGCCCTGCAGCGAATCGGAGCCTTTGAAGTAGCGGCCGACCGCACTCTTGATGGAGTTAAGCAACACTGATCTGCCCCTTCTTCAACGCTTCCATGACCACGGCTTTCGGGCCGTCCGCGAGAATCTGCCCACGGTCGACCACCAGCAGGCGGTCGACCAGGGAGAGCAGTGAGGCTCGGTGCGTGACCAGCACCACGGTCTTGTTTTGCACCACGGCTTGCAGGCGTTGTTTCAAGCGTTCTTCACCGGTGTTGTCCATGGCGCTGGTGGGTTCGTCCAGCAACAGCATGGGCGGGTTGAGCAGCAGCGCACGGGCCAGGGCGACGTTCTGGCGCTGGCCGCCGGACAGGTTCTGCCCACGCTCGCCGACTTGCAGTTCGTAGCCTTGGGGATGCAGGCGGGCAAATTCGTGCACGCCGGCCAGTTCGGCGGCTTGCAGGACCATTTCATCCTCGACGTAGCGCGCACCGCTGACCAGGTTGTCGCGCAGGGTGCCGGCCAGCAATTGAATGTCTTGGGCGACATAGCCGATGTTGTGACGCAGCTCGCTCACGTCGATCTGGCGCACGTCCACGCCGTCTACCAGCAAAGAGCCAGAATCGGGCTGGTAAAGGCCGACGATCAGCTTGGCCAGGGAGCTTTTGCCCGAGCCGCTGCGGCCGATGATGCCGATTTTTTCCCCTGGCTTGATCACCAGGTTGATGTTTTTCAGCGCCGGGTTCTGCTGGTTCGGGTAAGTGAAGTTCAGGCCCCGGCACTCGATGGCGCCTTGCAGGGTGCGACGGCTCATGGGGCGCTCTTCGAAATTGCGCTCCTGTGGCAGCTCCATCATCTGGTCCACCGAGGTCATGGTGACCTTGGCTTGCTGGTAGCGCGTCAGCAGGCCCGACAACGATGCCAGCGGGCTCAAGGCGCGGCCACTGAGCATGTAGCAGGCAATCAGGCCACCCATGCTGAGATTGCCGTCGATGATCTGGTACACGCCGAACACGATCATGATTACGCCAGCCAGTTGCTGGATCAGCAGGGTCATGTTCATCGACAGGCCCGACAGCAACTTCACCCGCAGCTCAAGCCGGCTCAGGGTGCCGATGGTCTGTTCCCAGCCGTACTGACGCTCGCTCTCGGCGTTGTTGACCTTGACCGCATCGAGCCCGGCGAGGGTTTCGATCAGGCTCGACTGGCGCTCGGCGGCCAACGCCATGGTGCGCTCCATGGTCGCGACCAGGGGCTTCTGCAGGGCATAGCCGATGCCCAGGGCCAGCGGGAACGCCAACACCGGAATCCACACCAGGTGCCCGCCGAGAATGGCGATGACCAGAAAGATCAGCAGCGTAAACGGCAGGTCAATCAGGCTGGTGAGGGTCAAAGACGCGAGGAAGTCGCGCAGGCTTTGAAACTCGTGGATGTTCTGCGCGAAGCTGCCGACCCGCGCCGGGCGGTACTTCATGGACATGCCGACGATGCGCTCGAACAACGTGGCCGAGATGATCAGGTCGGTTTTTTTGCCGGCCAGGTCCAAGCACAGGCTGCGCAGGCTTTTGAGGATCAGGTCGAACAGGTAGGCACCGCAGATGCCCACGGCCAGCACCCACAGGGTGGCGGTGGCCTGGTTCGGCACAACGCGGTCGTACACGTTCATCACGAACAGCGGCGCGGCCATGGCGATGATGTTGATCAGGAAGCTGGCGGCGATGGCGTCGGTGTAGAGCCAGCGCGAACGCATGAGGGTGTCGCGGAACCACGAGCGCGCCCGTGGAATCAGGCTGCCGTGGTTGACGTCGAATTTGTGTTGCGGCTGTGCAAAGAAGACTTTACCGATGTAGTCGTCGGCCAATGCTTCGCGCTTGATCAGCACTTCACCGCCGTCGCTTTCACTGAGCAGGATCCGCGCTTCATCTTCGCCCTGCCAGCCGACCAGTACGGTACTGCGACCGTCCTTGAGCAACAGCAGCGCCGGCAATGCAATGGTCGGGATCTGATCCAGCTTGCGTTGCAGCAGCCGGCCTTGCAGCCCGGCCCGCGCAGCGGCACGCGATAGCAACTCGGCACTCAACCGTTGCGAAGGCAGCGGCAGGCCGGTGGTGAGCATGGCCGCGCTGGCCGGTTTCTGATGCAGGGCGCAGAGCGCCAACAACCCGTCGAGTAACGGGTCATCGTGTAGTGCGCGTGGATCATGACTGAGATGAACTCGACTGACTTCAGGTTCCACGCGGCGCACTCTCGACTAACAGATGGGGCTATTGGGGTGGCTCAATTCATCCCAGGCAGTTGGACTTTAGGTTTCACGTCGTTCTGCACGACGGAGGCCATTGGTGCAACCACTCCCTGGCTCTTGAGCAATTCGCCCATGGTCGCCTTGATTCGGTACTGAGTAAATAACTGAATGTTCTTGATTTCTTCCAGGCGGCGGGAAGCAGTGAACAATTCATTCTCGCTGTCGAGCAAATCCAACAGAGTACGTTGACCAAGGCTGAACTGTTGCTGGTAGGACGTGCGTACGCGGGTGCTGTGATCCACGTACTGCTGGGCGACCGGCAATTGCGCGTTGGCGTTGTTCAGGGCGTTCCAAGCCAAGCCTAGCTCTTCATTGAGTTGGCGCAAGGCGTTGTTGCGGATGTCGAGCGCCTGGTTGGCCTGGTAGGACTTCGATTGCAGGTCGGCCTTGTTGCTGCCACCGGCGAACAGGTTGAAGCGCATGCGCACCATGGCTTCCCAGCCATTGCTGTGGTTGGGGTCACCGGAGACATTGTTGTCGGCGTTGGTGCCCAGTTCAGCGTCAAAGCGTGGGTAGAACGTGGATTTGGCGGCGTCGTACTGCTTCTCGGCGGCAGAGATATCCGACTCGGCCGAACGCAGCACCGGGCTGTTGTCGAGCATCTGGCGGCGCGCTTCGTTCAGGTCGGCTGGCAGCATGGCCATGAACGGGGCCGGACGCTCGAGTTCGTCGGGCATCTGGCCGACGGCGCTGAGGTAGTTGACCTGCGCGTCGGCCAGGTTGGTCTGCTCAGTGATCAAGTTGTTGCGGGCCTGGGCCAGGCGCGCTTCGGCCTGGTCCTGGTCGGCACCGTTGCCAACGCCACGCTGGGTGCGCAATTTGATCTGATCGTAGATGCGCTCGTGGTTGCGCAGGTTGTCTTCGGCCAGGCGCACGAACTCACGGCGGGTCAATACTTCCAGGTAAACCTGGGCAACGGTCAGCGCGGTGCGCTCGGAAGTACCGAGCAAGGAGTAAGCGCGGGAATTAACGTTGGCTTGTTGACGCCCGACTTCGCTGGAGGTAGCAAAACCGTCAAAAATCATTTGCTGCAGGCGCAGGCTGGATTCGCCGCGGTTGAGCGTGTCCCAGTGATTGCCGCCAGGGTTGTTGGCGCGGGTGGTGGCGTTGTCGGTTCCTTGGCGGCCGTAACCGGCGTTCAAGTCGACACGCGGCAGGTAGCCACCTTGTGCGGCGCGCAATTGGTAATCGGCGGCAATACGGCTGTTAACACCCGCCTGAATTTCCGGGTGTACATCCAATGCCTGTTGCATGGCTTGGGGCAGTGTCTGGGCTTGTACGAAACTGGCGGCGAGAGCGAACGGTATTGCCTTGAACAGGTGCAGACGCATTTAAAATTTCCCCAAGACTTCTTGTCTTAAATCACAGCGATTGGCACCGCTGCGTCGGATAATGGCTACCGTAATGACCGTACGTCGGAAAGTTCAAAAAGCGGAACTGCTTCACACATGTAGGACGGTTCGCCGCATAAATATCAATGTGACATTACTAGGGCGATTGTTTAGGATGGCGACCATAAGGTCAATAGTTTGGCACAAACTAGATAGCTAAAAAATCAAGCCAAATATTTGACGTCAATGCATTTATAGACTACGCCCCCAGATTGGCAGCGCTAATAGCGCGCTGCGAAATGGATTTGTCGAAACGGATCGCCGGAGAAAATTTTAATGAGCAGTGTTGTTGCCACCGTCAAAAGCATTGTTGGTCAAGTTTTCGTAATTTCTCCGGAAGGTGCTCGCCGCGTCCTCG
Source organism: Pseudomonas fjordensis (assembly GCF_976987115.1). Lineage (NCBI taxonomy): Bacteria > Pseudomonadati > Pseudomonadota > Gammaproteobacteria > Pseudomonadales > Pseudomonadaceae > Pseudomonas > Pseudomonas fjordensis. The sequence continues at coordinate 155,424 of NZ_OZ336860.1, read as the reverse complement.
TTGAAGGTGATCGCTTGTTCGCGGGTGACCAGATCGACACCGGTATGTCGGGCGCCGTGAGCCTGGAGCTGGCCGACGGCCGCATCCTGGACCTGGGCCGTGACACCCAGTGGAGCGCCGATATGCCGGACTCCACCGCCGACCTGGCGGCGGCCAGCGAGCAAGCCGCGCCATCGGTGGCCGAGTTGCAACAAGCCATCGCCGCCGGCGCCGACCCGACCACCGAGCTGGAAGCCACCGCGGCTGGCGCAAACGCTGCCGGTAACGGTGCCGCCGGGGGTGGCCATAGCTTCGTGGTGCTGGATGCGACCGCCGGCCGCGTCGATCCCACCATCGGCTTCCCAACCGGCACACTTGGCCAGGGCACTTCGGCTCTCAACGCGCTGACCGGCGCCCCAGGCTCCGCTGACGCGGGCAACCTGGTGCTGCAGCCGTCGACCCTGTCCGTGAGCGCAACGCCCACCATCACCGAAGCCGGTGGTGTGCTGACCTACACCGCCACCGTGACCAGGCCCTCCACCAGCGACCTGACCGTCACCTTGTCCAATGGCGCGGTGATTACCATCCCGTCCGGCCAACTGACCGGTACGGTCAACGTTCCCCTGGCCCCTAACGACACCCCCTACAACGACCCGAGCCAGATCAGCGTGGGCGTTACCGGCACCAGCGGCGGCGGCAACCTGGTGTTGACCATCGACCCTAACCCGGCCGTGACGCAGATCACCGACACCATTGACACCACCACGGTCACCCTGACCGCTGGCTCGTCCGTGACCGAAGGCGGCCAGATCACCTACACCGCCACCTTGACGAACCCGGCGCAGACCCCGGTGAACGTCACCTTGAGCAATGGCTCGGTGATCACCATCAAGGCCGGTGAGTCGACGGGGACCGTGGTCGTTGATACGCCAGCTAACGACGTCTACAACAACGGTTCGACGATCAGCACCACCATCACGGGCGCAACGGGCGGCAACTTCGAGAACCTGGTACCGAATACCACGCCTGCGGTCACCACCATTACCGATTCGATCGACACCACCACGGTCACCCTGACCGCTGGTTCGACCGTGACCGAAGGCGGCCAGATCACCTACACCGCCACGCTGACCAACCCGGCGCAGACCCCGGTGAACGTCACCTTGAGCAATGGCTCGGTGATCACCATCAAGGCCGGCGAATCGACAGGCAGTGTTGTCGTTGATACGCCGGCTAACGACGTCTACAACAACGGTTCGACGATCAGCACCACGATCACGGGCGCAACGGGCGGCAACTTCGAGAACCTGGTACCGAATACCACGCCTGCGGTCACCACCATTACCGATTCGATCGACACCACCACGGTTACTTTAACCGCTGGTTCGACTGTGACCGAAGGCGGCCAGATCACCTATACCGCCACGCTGACCAACCCGGCACAGACGCCAGTGAACGTCACCTTGAGCAATGGCTCGGTGATCACCATCAAGGCCGGTGAGTCGACGGGTAGCGTTGTCGTTGATACGCCAGCCAACGACGTCTACAACAATGGCTCGACCGTCAGCACCACCATCACCGGCGCAACGGGCGGCAACTTCGAGAACCTGGTACCGAATACCACGCCTGCGGTCACCACCATTACCGATTCGATAGACACCACCACGGTTACTTTAACCGCTGGTTCGACTGTGACCGAAGGCGGCCAGATCACCTACACCGCCACCCTGACCAACCCGGCGCAGACGCCGGTGAACGTCACCTTGAGCAATGGCTCGGTGATCACCATCAAGGCCGGTGAGTCGACGGGTAGCGTTGTCGTTGATACGCCGGCTAATGACGTCTACGTCAACGGCAGCACCGTCAGTACGACGATCACCAGCGCGACTGGCGGCAATTTCGAGAGCCTGGTGCCGAGCACCACGCCAGCGATTACCACCATTACCGATTCGATCGACACCACCACTGTGACGCTGACAGCGCCAACCGAGGCGAACGAAGGTGGTCAGGTTACGTATACCGCCACGCTTTCCAATAAAGCGGGCACTGATGTCACGCTGAAGTTGGATAACGGCTCCTCGATCACGATCAAGGCTGGCGAAACTGTTGGCACCGTGACTGTGCCTGCGCCTACCGATGACGTGTTCATCGACAAGAGTACGCAGACCGTTCAGATCACTGAGACCTCTGGCGGCAACTTCGAGAAATTGGAAGTTGCAGGTAATGGCGCAACCACCACGATCAACGACACCCTCGACAAAGTCGATGTGGTTCTGACGGCCACCACCACCGTTGGTGAAGGCGGCAATATCGTCTACACCGCCAGCCTTGTGGATAAGAACGGCGCGCCGGTGACTAACATCACCAACCCGTTGACCGTCACTTTGGATAACGGTCAGACCATTACCATCGGTGTTAACCAATCCAGCGGCACCGTTACTACCGTGGCGCCAGACGATATTTATAAAGGCGATCAGACCGTCACTGCTGCTATCAAGGGTGTGACCGGTGGCGAGCATTTCGAGAACTTGGTTCCTGGTACTACCCCGGTTAATACCACCGTTACGGATACACCAGGCACTGACAACACCACTACGGTGACGCTGACCGCTCCGACCGAAGCGAGCGAAGGTGGTCAGATCACCTACACCGCGACCTTGAGCAACAAGGCCGGTACTGACGTCACGTTGAAGCTGGATAACGGCTCTTCGATCACTATCAAGGCCGGAGAAACTGTTGGCACCGTAACTGTGCCCGCCCCTACCGATGACGTGTTTATCGATAAGAGCACCCAGACCGTTCAAATCACCGAAACCACTGGCGGCAACTTCGAAAAACTGGAAGTTGCAGGTAATGGCGCAACCACGACGATCAACGACACCATCGACAAAGTCGATGTGGTTCTGACGGCCACCAACACTGTTGGCGAAGGCGGCAATATCGTTTACACCGCCAGCCTTGTGGATAAAAACGGCGCGCCGGTGACCAACATCACCAATCCGCTGACCGTGACTTTGGATAACGGCCAGACCATCACTATTGGCGTAAACCAATCGAGCGGTAGCGTTTCGGTTCTAGCTCCTGATGATGTGTACAAGGGCGACCAAACCGTCACCACCGCCATCAAAAGTGTCACTGGTGGCGAGCACTTCGAAAATCTGGTTCCAGGTACTACCCCGGTTAACACCACCGTTACTGATACACCGGGCACCGATAACACCACTACCGTAACGCTGACAGCTCCGACCGAAACGAATGAGGGTGGCCAGATCACCTATACCGCGACCTTGAGCAATAAGGCCGGTACTGACGTCACGCTGAAGTTGGATAACGGCTCTTCGATCACCATCAAGGCTGGCGACACGGTTGGCACCGTAACCGTGCCCGCGCCTACCGATGACGTGTTCATCGATAAGAGCACCCAGACCGTCAAGATCACCGACGCTTCGGGCGGCAACTTCGAAAAACTGGAAGTTGCAGGCAACGGCGCAACGACCACGATCAACGACACCATCGACAAAGTCGATGTGGTTCTGACGGCCACCAACACTGTTGGCGAAGGCGGCAATATCGTTTACACCGCCAGCCTTGTGGATAAAAACGGCGCGCCGGTGACCAACATCACCAATCCGCTGACCGTGACTTTGGATAACGGCCAGACCATCACTATTGGCGTAAACCAATCGAGCGGTAGCGTTTCGGTTCTAGCTCCTGATGATGTGTACAAGGGCGACCAAACCGTCACCACCGCCATCAAAAGTGTCACTGGTGGCGAGCACTTCGAAAATCTGGTTCCAGGTACTACCCCGGTTAACACCACCGTTACTGATACACCGGGCACCGATAACACCACTACCGTAACGCTGACAGCTCCGACCGAAACGAATGAGGGTGGCCAGATCACCTATACCGCGACCTTGAGCAATAAGGCCGGTACTGACGTCACGCTGAAGTTGGATAACGGCTCTTCGATCACCATCAAGGCTGGCGACACGGTTGGCACCGTAACCGTGCCCGCGCCTACCGATGACGTGTTCATCGATAAGAGCACCCAGACCGTCAAGATCACCGACGCTTCGGGCGGCAACTTCGAAAAACTGGAAGTTGCAGGCAACGGCGCAACGACCACGATCAACGACACCATCGACAAGGTCGATGTAGTCCTGACCGCGACCACCACCGTTGGCGAAGGCGGCAACATCGTCTACACCGCCAGCCTTGTGGATAAGAACGGCGCACCGGTGACCAACATCACCAACCCGTTGACCGTGACTTTAGATAACGGCCAGACCATCACTATTGGCGTAAACCAGTCGAGCGGTTCTATCACCACCATCGCGCCAGACGATGTCTACAAAGGCGACCAGACCGTCACTACCGCCATCAAAGGCGTGACCGGCGGCGAGCACTTTGAAAATCTGGCTCCAGGTACTACCCCGGTTAATACCACCGTTACGGATACACCAGGCACTGACAACACCACTACGGTGACGCTGACCGCTCCGGCCGAGGCAAACGAAGGTGGCCAGATCACCTATACCGCGACCTTGAGCAATAAGGCCGGTACCGACGTCACGTTGAAGTTGGATAACGGCTCTTCGATCACCATCAAGGCCGGCGACACGGTTGGCACTGTGACCGTGCCTGCGCCTACCGATGACGTGTTCATCGATAAGAGCACGCAGACCGTCAAGATCACCGACGCTTCGGGCGGCAACTTCGAAAAACTGGAAGTTGCAGGCAACAGCGCAACGACCACGATCAACGACACCATCGACAAGGTGGATGTAGTTCTAACTGCTACCACCACCGTTGGTGAAGGCGGCAACATCGTCTACACCGCCAGCCTTGTGGATAAGAACGGCGCACCGGTGACCAACATCACCAATCCGCTGACCGTGACTTTGGATAACGGCCAGACCATTACCATCGGCGTAAACCAGACTAGCGGTAGCGTTTCGGTTCTTGCTCCTGATGATGTTTACAAGGGCGACCAGACCGTCACCACCGCCATCAAAGGTGTCACTGGTGGCGAGCACTTCGAAAATCTGGTCCCTGGCACTACAGCGGTGAACACCACCGTTACCGATACACCGAGCACCGATAACACCACCACCGTTACACTGACAGCGCCGACCGAGGCGAACGAAGGTGGGCAGATTACGTACACCGCCACGCTTTCCAACAAAGCGGGCACTGACGTAACACTGAAACTCGACAACGGTTCAAGCATCACCATCAAGGCCGGCGACACTGTTGGCACTGTGACCGTGCCCGCCCCTACCGATGACGTGTTCATCGATAAGAGCACCCAGACCGTCAAGATTACTGACGCTTCCGGCGGCAACTTCGAAAAACTCGAAGTGGCAGGCTCCGGCGCAACGACCACGATCAACGACACCATCGACAAGGTGGATGTAGTTCTAACTGCTACCACCACCGTTGGTGAAGGCGGCAACATCGTCTACACCGCCAGCCTTGTGGATAAGAACGGCGCACCGGTGACCAACATCACCAACCCGTTGACCGTGACTTTGGATAACGGCCAGACCATCACCATTGGCGTAAACCAGACTAGCGGTAGCGTTTCGGTTCTTGCTCCTGATGATGTTTACAAGGGCGACCAGACCGTCACCACCGCTATCAAGGGTGTTACCGGCGGCGAGCATTTCGAGAATCTGGTCCCTGGCACTACCGCGGTGAACACCACCGTTACGGACACTCCGGGTACCGACAACACCACCACGGTTACGCTGACTGCGCCAAGTGCCGTTAACGAAGGCGGCCAGATCACCTACACCGCGACCTTGAGCAACAAGGCCGGCACCGACGTCACGCTGAAGTTGGATAACGGTTCGTCGATCACGATCAAGGCTGGCGAAACTGTTGGCACCGTGACTGTGCCTGCGCCTACCGATGATGTGTTTATCGATAAGAGCACCCAGACCGTCAAAATCACTGACGCTTCCGGCGGCAACTTCGAAAAACTGGAAGTTGCAGGCAATGGCGCAACGACCACGATCAACGACACCATCGACAAAGTCGATGTCGTCCTGACCGCCACCACCACCGTTGGCGAAGGCGGCAACATCGTTTACACCGCCAGCCTTGTGGATAAAAACGGCGCACCGGTGACCAACATCACCAATCCGTTGACCGTGACTTTGGATAACGGCAAGACCATCACCATCGGTGTGAATCAGTCGAGCGGCTCCATCACCACCATCGCGCCAGACGATGTGTACAAAGGCGATCAAACCGTCACCACCGCCATCAAAGGCGTGACCGGCGGCGAACACTTTGAAAATCTGGTCCCAGGTACCGATAACGTCACCACAACTGTGACTGATACACCGGGTACCGATAACACCACTACCGTGACGCTGACGGCTCCAACCGAGGCGAGCGAAGGTGGTCAGATTACGTACACCGCGACCTTGAGCAACAAGGCCGGTACTGACGTCACCTTGAAGCTGGATAACGGCTCTTCGATCACGATCAAGGCTGGCGACACCGTCGGTACTGTGACCGTGCCCGCCCCTACTGATGACGTGTTTATCGATAAGAGCACTCAGACCGTTCAGATCACCGAAACCACCGGCGGCAACTTCGAAAAACTCGAAGTCGCAGGCAATGGCGCAACGACCACGATCAACGACACCATCGATAAAGTCGATGTTGTCCTGACGGCCACCACCACCGTTGGCGAAGGCGGCAACATCGTCTACACCGCCAGCCTCGTGGATAAAAACGGCGCGCCAGTGACTAACATCACCAACCCGCTGACCGTCACCCTCGATAACGGCAAGACCATCACTATCGGCGTAAACCAGACTAGCGGTAGCGTTTCGATTCTTGCTCCTGATGATGTCTATAAAGGCGATCAAACCGTCACCACCGCTATCAAGGGTGTGACCGGCGGCGAGCACTTCGAAAATCTGGTTCCAGGTACTACCCCGGTTAACACCACCGTTACTGATACACCGGGCACCGATAACACCACTACCGTAACGCTGACAGCTCCGACCGAAGCGAATGAGGGTGGCCAGATCACCTACACCGCGACCTTGAGCAACAAGGCCGGCACCGACGTAACGCTGAAACTCGACAACGGTTCAAGCATCACCATCAAGGCTGGCGAAACGGTTGGCACCGTAACCGTGCCCGCCCCTACCGATGACGTGTTCATCGATAAGAGCACTCAGACCGTTCAGATCACCGAAACCACCGGCGGCAACTTCGAAAAACTAGAAGTGGCAGGCAGCGGCGCGACCACCACCATCAACGACACCATCGATAAGGTTGATGTAGTTCTGACCGCCACTAACACCGTTGGTGAAGGCGGCAACATCGTCTACACCGCCAGCCTTGTGGATAAAAACGGTGCGCCGGTGACTAACATCACCAACCCGTTGACCGTGACTTTGGATAACGGCCAGACCATCACCATTGGCGTAAACCAATCGAGCGGTAGCGTTTCGGTTCTTGCTCCTGATGATGTTTACAAAGGCGACCAGACCGTCACTACTGCTATCAAAGGCGTAACCGGCGGCGAGCACTTTGAAAATCTGGTGCCGGGTACTACGGCGGTGAACACCACCGTTACGGATACCCCAGGCACCGATAACACCACCACGGTTACGCTGACTGCGCCAAGTGCCGTTAACGAAGGCGGCCAGATCACCTACACCGCGACCTTGAGCAACAAGGCCGGTACTGACGTCACGCTGAAACTCGACAACGGTTCAAGCATCACCATCAAGGCTGGCGACACGGTTGGCACCGTAACCGTGCCCGCGCCTACCGATGACGTGTTCATCGATAAGAGCACTCAGACCGTCAAGATCACCGACGCTTCCGGCGGCAACTTCGAAAAACTCGAAGTTGCAGGCAATGGCGCCACCACCACGATCAACGACACCATCGACAAAGTCGATGTCGTCCTGACCGCCACTACCACCGTCGGCGAAGGCGGCAATATCGTCTACACCGCCAGCCTTGTGGATAAAAACGGCGCACCGGTGACCAACATCACCAATCCGCTGACCGTGACCCTAGACAACGGCAAGACCATCACCATCGGTGTGAATCAGTCGAGTGGTTCTATCACCACTATCGCGCCAGACGATGTGTACAAAGGCGACCAGACTGTCACCACCGCCATCAAAGGCGTCACTGGCGGCGAGCACTTCGAAAACCTGGTCCCTGGCACTACCGCGGTGAACACCACCGTTACGGACACACCAGGTACCGACAACACGACTACTGTCACCCTGACTGCACCAAGTGCCGTTAACGAAGGTGGCCAGATCACCTATACCGCCACCTTGAGCAACAAGGCCGGTACTGACGTCACACTGAAACTCGACAACGGTTCAAGCATCACCATCAAGGCTGGCGACACCGTTGGCACCGTAACCGTGCCTGCGCCTACCGATGATGTGTTCGTCGATAAGAGCACTCAGACAGTCAAGATCACTGAGACTACTGGCGGCAACTTTGAGAAGTTAGAAGTTGCAGGCAACGGCGCAACCACCGCGATCAACGACACTATCGACAAAGTTGATGTGGTCCTGACGGCGACTACTACCGTTGGAGAAGGCGGCAATATCGTTTACACCGCCAGCCTTGTGGATAAAAACGGCGCGCCGGTGACCAACATCACCAATCCGCTGACCGTGACCCTGGATAACGGCAAGACCATCACCATCGGCGTAAACCAGTCGAGCGGTAGCGTTTCGGTTCTTGCTCCGGATGATGTCTATAAAGGCGATCAAACCGTCACTACCGCCATCAAAGGCGTGACCGGCGGCGAGCATTTCGAGAATCTGGTCCCTGGCACTACCGCGGTGAACACCACCGTTACGGACACACCAGGTGCTGACAACACCACTACTGTGACGCTGACAGCGCCAAGTGCCGTTAACGAAGGTGGTCAGATCACCTACACCGCGACCTTGAGCAACAAGGCCGGTACTGACGTCACGCTGAAACTCGACAATGGTTCAAGCATCACCATCAAGGCTGGCGACACTGTTGGCACTGTGACTGTGCCCGCTCCTAGCGATGACGTGTTCATCGATAAGAGTACCCAGACCGTCAAGATTACTGACGCTTCCGGCGGCAACTTCGAAAAACTCGAAGTCGCAGGTAACGGCGCAACCACCACCATCAACGACACCATCGACAAAGTTGATGTGGTCCTGACCGCCACTACCACCGTCGGCGAAGGCGGCAATATCGTCTACACCGCCAGCCTTGTGGATAAGAACGGCGCGCCGGTGACTAACATCACCAACCCGTTGACCGTCACCTTGGATAACGGCAAGACCATCACCATCGGTGTGAATCAGTCGAGTGGTTCTATCACCACCATCGCGCCAGACGATGTGTACAAAGGCGACCAGACTGTCACCACCGCCATCAAAGGCGTCACTGGCGGCGAGCACTTCGAAAACCTGGTCCCTGGCACTACCGCGGTGAACACCACCGTTACGGACACACCAGGTACCGACAACACGACTACTGTCACCCTGACTGCACCAAGTGCCGTTAACGAAGGTGGCCAGATCACCTATACCGCCACCTTGAGCAACAAGGCCGGTACTGACGTCACGCTGAAACTCGACAACGGTTCAAGCATCACCATCAAGGCTGGCGAAACCATCGGCACCGTAACCGTGCCTGCGCCTACCGATGATGTGTTCGTCGATAAGAGCACTCAGACGGTCAAGATCACTGAGACTACTGGCGGCAACTTTGAGAAGTTAGAAGTTGCAGGCAACGGCGCAACCACCGCGATCAACGACACTATCGACAAAGTTGATGTGGTCCTGACGGCGACTACTACCGTTGGCGAAGGCGGCAACATCGTTTACACCGCCAGCCTTGTGGATAAAAACGGCGCACCGGTGACCAACATCACCAATCCGCTGACCGTCACCTTGGATAACGGCAAAACCATCACCATCGGTGTAAATCAATCGAGCGGTAGCGTTTCGGTTCTTGCTCCAGATGACGTGTACAAGGGCGACCAAACTGTCACCACCGCTATCAAAGGCGTAACCGGTGGCGAGCACTTTGAAAATCTAGTGCCGGGTACTACGGCGGTGAATACCACCGTCACGGACACACCAGATACCGACAACACCACTACTGTGACGCTGACAGCGCCTAACGCTGTTAACGAAGGTGGCCAGATCACGTACACCGCAACGCTCTCCAACAAAGCTGGCACTGATGTAACGCTGAAGTTGGATAACGGCTCGTCGATCACTATCAAAGCTGGCGAAACCGTTGGCACCGTGACTGTGCCTGCGCCTACCGATGATGTGTTTATCGATAAGAGCACCCAGACCGTCAAGATCACCGACGCTTCCGGCGGCAACTTCGAAAAACTCGAAGTTGCAGGCAATGGCGCAACGACCACGATCAATGACACGATCGACAAAGTCGATGTCGTCCTGACCGCCACTACCACCGTTGGCGAAGGCGGCAACATCGTCTACACCGCTAGCCTTGTGGATAAAAACGGCGCACCGGTGACTAACATCACCAATCCGTTGACCGTCACCTTGGATAACGGCCAGACCATCACCATCGGCGTAAACCAGACTAGCGGTAGCGTTTCGGTTCTTGCTCCTGACGATGTGTACAAGGGCGACCAAACTGTCACCACCGCTATCAAGGGTGTGACCGGCGGCGAGCATTTCGAGAATCTGGTCCCTGGCACTACCGCGGTGAACACCACCGTTACGGACACTCCGGGTACCGACAACACCACTACTGTGACGCTGACAGCGCCAAGTGTCGTTAACGAAGGCGGCCAGATCACGTACACCGCGACCTTGAGCAACAAAGCCGGTACTGATGTAACGCTGAAGTTGGATAACGGCTCTTCGATCACTATCAAAGCTGGCGAAACCGTTGGCACCGTGACTGTGCCTGCGCCTACCGATGATGTGTTTATCGATAAGAGCACGCAGACCGTTCAGATCACCGAAACCACTGGCGGCAACTTCGAAAAACTCGAAGTCGCAGGCAACGGCGCAACCACCGCGATCAACGACACTATCGATAAAGTCGATGTTGTCCTGACGGCCACCACCACCGTTGGCGAAGGCGGCAACATCGTCTACACCGCCAGCCTCGTGGATAAAAACGGCGCGCCAGTGACTAACATCACCAACCCGCTGACCGTCACCCTCGATAACGGCAAGACCATCACTATCGGCGTAAACCAGACTAGCGGTAGCGTTTCGGTTCTTGCTCCTGACGATGTGTACAAGGGCGACCAAACTGTCACCACCGCTATCAAGGGTGTGACCGGCGGCGAGCATTTCGAAAACCTGGTCCCTGGTACGACGGCAGTGAACACTACTGTCACCGATAACCCGGGCACCGATAACACCACCACCGTGACGCTGACCGCTCCAACCGAGGCGAGCGAAGGTGGTCAGATCACCTACACCGCTACCTTGAGCAACAAGGCCGGTACCGACGTCACCTTGAAGTTGGATAACGGCTCTTCGATCACCATCAAAGCTGGCGAGACCGTCGGTACTGTGACCGTGCCTGCGCCTACCGATGATGTGTTTATCGATAAGAGCACCCAGACCGTCAAGATCACCGACGCTTCCGGCGGCAACTTCGAAAAACTGGAAGTTGCAGGCAACGGTGCAACCACCACCATCAACGACACCATCGACAAAGTTGATGTGGTCCTGAACGCCACTACCACCGTCGGCGAAGGCGGCAACATCGTCTACACCGCCAGCCTTGTGGATAAAAACGGCGCACCGGTGACTAACATCACCAATCCGTTGACCGTCACCTTGGATAACGGCCAGACCATCACCATCGGCGTAAACCAGACTAGCGGTAGCGTTTCGGTTCTTGCTCCTGACGATGTGTACAAGGGCGACCAAACTGTCACCACCGCTATCAAGGGTGTGACCGGCGGCGAGCATTTCGAGAATCTGGTCCCTGGCACTACCGCGGTGAACACCACCGTTACGGACACTCCGGGCACCGATAACACCACCACGGTTACGCTAACTGCGCCAAGTGCCGTTAACGAAGGTGGTCAGATCACCTACACCGCGACCTTGAGCAACAAGGCCGGTACCGACGTCACGCTGAAACTCGACAACGGCTCAAGCATCACCATCAAGGCTGGCGAAACTGTTGGCACCGTAACCGTGCCCGCCCCTACCGATGATGTGTTTATCGATAAGAGCACCCAGACAGTCAAGATCACCGACGCTTCCGGCGGCAACTTCGAAAAACTGGAAGTTGCAGGCAGCGGCGCGACCACTACGATCAACGACACCATCGACAAAGTTGATGTTGTCCTGACCGCCACCACCACCGTCGGCGAAGGCGGCAACATCGTCTACACCGCCAGCCTTGTGGATAAAAACGGCGCACCGGTGACCAACATCACCAATCCGCTGACCGTCACCTTGGACAACGGCAAGACCATCACCATCGGTGTGAATCAGTCGAGTGGCTCCATCACTACCATTGCGCCGGATGATGTCTATAAGGGCAATCAAACCGTTACCACCGCCATCAAAGGCGTGACTGGCGGCGAGCATTTCGAGAACCTGGTGCCTGGCACTACGGCAGTGAACACCACTGTCACCGATACCCCCGGTACCGACAACACCACCACCGTGACGCTGACGGCTCCGGCCCAGGCAAACGAAGGTGGGCAGATTACGTACACCGCCACGCTCTCCAACAAAGCTGGCACTGATGTAACGCTGAAGTTGGATAACGGTTCGTCGATCACGATCAAGGCTGGCGACACTGTTGGCACCGTAACCGTGCCCGCGCCTACCGATGACGTGTTCATCGACAAGAGCACCCAGACCGTCAAGATCACTGAGACTACTGGCGGCAACTTCGAAAAACTCGAAGTTGCAGGCAATGGCGCAACGACCACGATCAACGACACTATCGACAAAGTTGATGTGGTCCTGACCGCCACTACCACCGTCGGCGAAGGCGGCAATATCGTCTACACCGCTAGCCTTGTGGATAAAAACGGCGCGCCGGTGACCAACATCACCAATCCGCTGACCGTGACCCTGGATAACGGCAAGACCATCACCATCGGCGTAAACCAGTCGAGCGGTAGCGTTTCGGTTCTTGCTCCGGATGATGTCTATAAAGGCGATCAAACCGTCACTACCGCCATCAAAGGCGTGACCGGCGGCGAGCATTTCGAGAATCTGGTCCCTGGCACTACCGCGGTGAACACCACCGTTACGGACACACCAGGTACCGACAACACGACTACTGTCACCCTGACTGCACCAAGTGCCGTTAACGAAGGTGGCCAGATCACCTATACCGCCACCTTGAGCAACAAGGCCGGTACTGACGTCACGCTGAAACTCGACAACGGTTCAAGCATCACCATCAAGGCCGGCGAAACCGTCGGTACCGTGACTGTGCCTGCGCCTACCGATGACGTGTTTATCGATAAGAGCACCCAGACCGTCAAGATCACCGACGCTTCCGGCGGCAACTTCGAAAAACTGGAAGTTGCAGGCAACGGCGCAACCACCACGATCAACGACACCATCGACAAAGTCGATGTGGTTCTGACCGCCACCACCACCGTCGGCGAAGGCGGCAACATCGTCTACACCGCCAGCCTTGTGGATAAAAACGGCGCACCGGTGACCAACATCACCAATCCGCTGACCGTCACCTTGGACAATGGCAAAACCATCACCATCGGTGTGAATCAGTCGAGCGGCTCCATCACCACCGTAGCGCCAAACGACGTCTACAAAGGCGACCAAACCGTCACCACCGCCATCAAAGGCGTGACCGGTGGCGAGCACTTCGAGAACCTGGTGCCGGGCACGACGGCGGTGAACACCACTGTCACCGACACACCAGGCTCCACCGACTTGACCACCGTCACCTTGACCGCCCCGACTGCGGTCAACGAAGGCGGCCAGATCACCTACACCGCCACCTTGAGCAACAAGGCCGGCAGCGACATGCTGGTCCAGCTCGACAACGGTTCGAGCATCACCATCAAGCAAGGTGAGACCGTGGGCACGGTGACCGTCCCGGCGCCTACCGATGACGTGTTCATCGACAAGAGCACCCAGACCGTCAAGATCACCGGCACCACCGGCGGCAATTTCGAGGGTGTGACCATCACACCTGCGGGCGCCACGACCACCGTCAACGACACCATCGACGACGTGACCGTGGTACTCAAGGCCACTGGCTCGGTCAGCGAAGGCGGGCAGATCGTCTACACCGCGTCCCTGGTCGACAAAAACGGCGCAGCCGTGAACAACGTGGGCTCCGACCTGGTGGTAAGGCTGGATAACGGCTCGACCATCACCATCGGCAACGGCAAGTCCACCAGCTTCACGACGGCTACCGCACCGAACGATGCCTATATCGGCGCCAATGATGTCAGCGCCAAGATCACCAGCGTGGTCAGCGGTGGCGACAAGTACGAGCATCTGATTGTTGACGGCAACCCCGCGGTCACCAAGGTCACGGATGTAGTGACTGATACCAAAATCAGCATTACGGGCGACGGTTCGGTCACTGAAGGTGGCACCGCCCACTACACCCTGACCTTGACCAACCCGCCGCAAACCGACGTGACCGTGACGCTCAAATACAGCGGCACCGCCACTGACGGTTCGGACTTCACTGGCGTGTACACCGTGAAGATCCCGGCAGGCTCCAGCAGCGTGCCGTTTGATATCCGCACGCTCGACGACAAGATCACCGAACCTACGGAACAGATCGTTATCACCATCGACAAGGTCACCGGGGGCAACTTCGAGAATCTGGTGATCGACAAAGGCACCGTCACCACCAACATCCTCGACAACGATGCGCCGCCGGTGCTCGACCTGGATGCCAACAACTCCAGCGGCGCCACGGGTGCTGATTACAAGACGACGTTTACCGAGGGTACCGCCGGGCCGGGCGTGTCGATCGCCGACACGGATATCAAGATCACTGACCCAGACAGCACACTGCTGACGGGCGCGACGGTCACGCTGACCAACGCACAGGCCGGTGACGCCCTGAACCTGGGCAATAGCGTGAATGGCATCAGCGTCAGCACCAACAACCAGACGGGGACTATTACCCTGACGTTGTCCGGCAGCGCGACGCTGGCTGACTACATGCAGCGTATCCAGAACATCACGTTCACCAACAACAGCCACGACCCGAGCACCACGCCGCGCACCATCACCGTGACGGTGACCGATGGCGGCAACTACTCCAACGTGGCCACCACCACCGTCAACGTGGTGGCGGTCAACGATGCGCCAGTGGCCACTGGCGGTGCCGTGACCGGTACGGAAGACACCGCGCTGGCCCTGACCTGGGCCAACTTCGGCGTGAGCGATGTGGACTCGCCGCAAGCCAGCCTCGGGGTGAAAATCACCGAGCTGCCGGTGGCCGGCAAGCTGCAATACCTGGCGGCGGACGGCAGCACCTGGACCAACGTGACCAGCGGCCAGACCTTTACCAAGGCCCAGATCGACGGCGGCCAACTGCGCTTTACGCCGAACGCCAACGAGTCCGGCGCCGACGGTTATGGCGGCACCGGTGTGGGTAACAAGCAGGCGGATTACGCGCAGTTCAAATTCCAGCCAACCGATGGCAAGGACCTGGGTACCAGCGCCACGGTGAAAGTCGATATCACCCCAGTGGCCGACGCACCGACCCTCAGCGTGGCCGACAACAACGTTGCCTCGACCGGGCTGGTCAAACAGGGCTGGAACAGCATCGCCGGCCTTGGAAACAACGGCAACGGCGCTGCGCCAGACGTACTGAAAAAAGCCATCGACAACGCGGGCACACCCAACAACACCTCTGTGGTGACCAACGTCGAGTCCGTCGACAACGTCGCCGCCGGCTCGGGTTCCAAGATCTCCGGTCTGATCTATATGGAAGCGGGCAAGAGCTACACCTTCAGCGGTATCGCCGATGACAGCGTGGTGGTCAACGTTGGCGGTAAAGATGTTGCCAGCGGTTTGTGGGGCACCAACAGCGGCAAGTTCAGCGGCTCGTTCACGCCAACCACCACCGGTTACTACAGCCTTGAGATCTACCAGGCCAACCAGGCGGGGCCTGGCAGCTTTGACGTCAACCTGTCGGTCAACGGCGGGGCGGTGCAGAACCTGAGCACCAGCACCGTGCCGCTGTACACCGGCCTCACCGACCTGACCAACGCCGGCGTAACCCTGTCCGACCTGCATGGCAGCAACGGCGACGGTTACTACGTGGGCTACAAGCTCAACGAAGGCCAGGAAAACGGCACGGTCAAATTGTCCAAGGTCACCACCGCGCTGACCGACACCGACGGCTCCGAAACCCTGAGCGTGAAGATCAGCGGCATTCCGGCAGGCTCGGTGCTTACCGACGCATCGGGGCACACCTTTACCGCGGGTAAAACCGTGGGCGAAGTGAATGTCACCGGCTGGGACCTGAACACCCTGACCATCAAGCCGCCGACCTACTACAGCGGCCAGTTCAACCTGACGGTCACCTCGACTTCCACCGAGAGCATCGGCGGTTCAGCGACCACCACCGCGCAATTGCCCGTCACGGTGCATCCGGCGACCTACAATTCGGTCACCGGCACCTCGGGCAGCGACACCATCAATGGCAGCGATGGCAACGACATCGTCGTGGCCGACATCGCCGGCCTGAACGTGGTGCAGGGCAAGAACTACAACATCGCGTTCATGATCGATACATCGGGCAGTATGGGTGCGGACTCGATAGCAGCGGCAAAAACCTCGCTGACCACCACGTTCAACTCGCTGAAAAACAGTATCGGCGCCAGCACTTCTGGCACTGTGAATATCTTCCTGGCGGATTTCAGCGACCAGGTCAATCGCACGGTGACAGTCAACCTGAAAGACCCAGGTGCATTGGACTCGCTGCAGAAAGTCCTGGATTCCATGGTGTCTACCGGCGGGACCAACTACGAAGACGTGTTCAAGGCCGCGGCCAACTTCTTCAAGAGTGCCCAGGCGACTGGCAACACTGGCGCTATCAATACAACGTACTTCATCACCGATGGTCAGCCGACGTTTTACCAAGCGTCCGAGCAGACCAACCCATACTTGTACGGCAACGTCAGGCTCGATGATGTCGTCACCATGAACAACTACACCATAGGTACCGCCACCCGGATCAACATCGATTCGAATAACTACCTTGATATCAACTCTGCCGGCAAGGTAACCCTCTGGTCTTACGGCTGGGGGTACAACAAGGGAATCATCCACGCCCAAGGGGATGGCACCTATGAAATATCGGTGCAAGGCGGCCTCGGCTACGATACCGACTACTCCACCACCCTCAACTCCAACAGCGCGTTCGCACTGCTTAAAGGTCTGTCCACAGGTGGCGTAGAAGCCATCGGCCTCAACAGTGGGGTCAGCCTGAATCAGTTGGCACCGTACGACAGCGATGGCAAGCCACAGGCCAACATCGATCCGAAGGACCTGGCCAACGCTATCCTCGGCCACACAGAGGCGACGTTGCCGGGCGCGGACACCGTCAGCGGTGGCGACGGCAACGACATCCTCTTCGGCGACCTGGTGAGCTTCAGTGGGATCAATGGCGAGGGTTACAACGCGCTGCAGGCCTTTGTCGCACAGAAGACCGGCGTGGCTGTCTCGGCAGTGACTGCCTCTAACGTTCACCAGTACGTCACCGAGCACTATGTGGACTTCGACGTCTCCGGCGCCAAAGATGCCGGCGATACACTGCTGGGCGGCGCTGGCGATGACATCCTGTTCGGCCAAGGCGGCAACGACACGCTCGATGGCGGCAAAGGCAATGACATCCTGCTGGGTGGCACCGGCAACGACACGTTGATTGGCGGCCAGGGCAACGACATCCTGATCGGTGGCTCGGGTGCCGACACCTTTGTGTGGAAGTCTGGCGACATCGGCAACGATGTGATCAAGGACTTCAAGGCCTCGGAAGGCGACCGCATTGATCTGCGTGATTTGTTGAAAGGTGAAACCGACAGCACCATCGACAACTACCTCAAGATCACCACGGTAGACGGCGTGTCGACCCTGCAAGTGAGCAGTGAAGGCAAGCTCAACGCCGCCGGTGGCCTGGCCAATGCCGATGTGACGATCAAGCTGGAAGGCAACGATTGGTCCCACACCAGCATCAACTCGCTGATCAGTGGTGCCGACCCGACCATCAAGATCGACCACACTTAAGACACGATTAATCGGCCGCCCTTTCAGGCGGCCGATTTTTTGGCCTGCGGGCCGCTGGCTCTGGCGGACGGTGCATCGCATACTCACGCCCATACACGCAGCGTTGACCTATGCTGTTGAACGCCTGTGGCGCATTTTCGAGGGGTTGTTATGTTTTACGTGCAACGTGATGCACAGGGCGCGCTGGTTCGCGTAGAGGCTATCGCCTTTGCCGACTCCACTGAAACCCTGCCGGCCGATCACCATGAGATCCAGGCCTGGTACGCCAACGAAGTAGTGGAAACCAGCCTGGCCCAGCTCAAGCAGAGCGACTTGGAGATGATCCGGGTGCTGGACGACTTGATCCAGGTGCTGACCCGCAAAGGGGTGATCAGCGTGACCGACCTGCCCCCGGCAGCCCAGGCCAAGTTGATGGACCGTAACCAGGCGCGGGAAGCGTTGGGTGGGTTGAGCCAGTTGATCGATGACGACGAGAAAGGATTGATTTAATCCAACCGCTCCTACCCCTGTAGGAGCGAGCTTGCTCGCGAAAAAACTGAAATCGCCACGGGGTGTCAGGCTTTGCGCGTTATCGTTGGCGATCTTCGCGAGCAAGCTCACGCCTACAGGTAAATTATTTCCAGGGTGCGGGCTCGCCAAACAGTTGGCCCTGCACACCGAAAATCCCCATCTCACGAATCACCTTCAGTTCGCCCTCGGTCTCTACACGCTCGGCAATCAGCGGCAGGTCAATGCTATGGGCCGCTCGCTGGATGGCCTCGATAAACAGGCGCTTGTCACTTTCCTGGTCGATGGCGCGAATGTAGCTGCCGTCGATCTTCAGGTACGCCAGGCCCAGGCGCGCCAGGTTGCCGATCATGCTGAACCGCCCACCGAAACGTTGCAGGCTGAGGGAGAAGCCCAGCTCGCGCAGGCGCTGGGTCATCTGTTCCAGCACGTGCTGCTCAGGCAGTTGCTCTTCACCGATCTCCAGGGTGAGGCGCGGGCCCAGGTTGCTGTGCTGGCGTAGCAGGTCATAAATGCGGTTCAGAGCCTGGGTGTCCTGCAGGGTCGCGGCCGAGAGGTTCAGCGCCAGGTTCTCGGTGTGGCTGCTCATCTGCTTGAGCACCTGCTCCAGCATCAGGCGGTCCAGGCGGGCCGACCAACCGAAGCGCTCAAGCCACGGCAGGAAGCGCCCGGCCGGTATGGTGTGGCCGTCTTCGTCCTGCAAGCGCGACAGCACTTTGTAGTGCAAGACCAACTGTGGGTCCTGGCTGGCCACCACCGGCTGGAAATACAGCTGGAAGCGCTGCTGGGTCAGGGCCTGGTCCAGCAAGGTGTGCCAGGCATGGTGATCGTCTCCCACGCTGGCGGCGGCGCTGCGGTCCAGGCACACCCAACTGGTGTCGCCCTGCGCTTGGGCCTGGGCCAGAGCCTGGTCGGCCAGGGTCAACAAGGCTTGGGGCGCATCGCCATGGCTGAACGGCGCCAGGCCGATATAGGCGACCGGCGTAACGTCGCTGGCGCCGGTCGCTTGCAGGCTGAGCAAAGTGCTTTCCAGGTTCTGCGCCAGCTGCACCGCTTCTTCACGCATCAAACCCGGCGCCAGCACGGCGAACTCACCGCCACGAATACGGGTGACGAGGTTGTGGGTTTCCGGGTACGGCGCGCACTGGCGCAGCAGTTGTTCGCCAATCGCTTGCAGCAACTGGTCGGTGCGCTGGCCGCCCAGGCGCTGGTTGAGGCCGGCCAGGTCTTTGACCCGCAGCAACAGCAGGTAGCCGGAGTTGGTCTCTTCCGGGTTACTGACGCGGGCGTTGAGCTGCATCTCGA
Organism: Pseudomonas fjordensis; assembly: GCF_976987115.1. Classification (NCBI taxonomy): domain Bacteria; kingdom Pseudomonadati; phylum Pseudomonadota; class Gammaproteobacteria; order Pseudomonadales; family Pseudomonadaceae; genus Pseudomonas; species Pseudomonas fjordensis. The sequence continues at coordinate 135,376 of NZ_OZ336860.1, read as the reverse complement.
AATAACGACGGTTGGCGAGGCCGGTGAGGTTGTCCTGATAGGATTCGGTGCGCAGTTTTTCGCTACGCTCGGCCTGCTCCTGGAACAGCGCCTTGAGCTTTTCCACCATCTGGTTCATGGCCTGTACCACGCGACGCAGTTCTGGCGTGCGGGGTAAGTCAGGCAGGCTGAGGAACTCGCGGCGGGCAATGGCGTGGGATTGCTTGACCATATAGTCCAACGGCTTCAATTGCCGGCGCAGCAGCAGCCCACCGAGCACCACGCTGACCGCGCCGCACAGCAGCAGCCAGCCCAGGCTGCCCAGGGCGCTTTGCCAGAGCTTGGCCAGGGCGAACATCGGATGGCTGACCACTTCGACCCGTGCGGCCTGTTCCCAGCCACGGCTGACCAACGCATCACCGCCGGCCGGCTCCAGGCCGATCAACTTGACGAACCAGTTGGGCACGCCGTTGTTGTCCGGGATACCGCTGCGCTCGACGATGGTTTTGTCGGTGGCCAGGTCCACGACGCGGATGCTGGCGTAGTAACCGCTGTCGAAGATCGAGCTGACCAGCAGCTCCACCATGGCCGGGTCGTCGATATTCGGGGTCAGCGACAGCGCCAACGCCGTCGCGGCGTCCTGGGCGTGGGAGCGCAGTTGGTTGACGTACTGGGTGCGCGAGCTTTCCAGGCTGACCATGAAGCTGCCGCTGAAGGCGACCACCAGGAACAGACAGATTGCGATCAATAGCTGTTTGAACAGAGACATCCGATCAGTTACTCCTAGTTGGCAGGCTCGGCTGGAAAGCCTTCCGCACGCATTTTTCTCAACACATCCTGCCAGCGCGACAGGCGTTTGGTATCACCGACTTTCTTGTTGCCCTTGGCACCGGGCAAGTACAGCCCCTCGGCGTTGAATGAGTACACCGGGACCAGATCGGTGCGACGGGTGGCCGGCAGGATCTCATCCATCAGGCTGTCGAGCACCAGTGGTACGGCGTCGGGGGTCGAGTAATAGGTCAGGACCATGTGCGCTCGATTCTGCCGCAGGGCCTTGACGTAGGTAATGCGCAGTTTGTCGCTGGACACCCCCAGATGACGCAAACTGAAATACTTTGCGATGGCGTAGTCTTCGCAGTCACCGGCACCTTTCCAGAGTGCTTCGACGGGTGTCTCCCAATAATCGACAACGTGCCAGAGATCGATGTCTTCCACGTAGGTCATTTGCTTGTTGAAGAACAAATTGACGACCTTGAGCTGGTCCTGCTCGCTGACCTGTTTTTCGCTCGCCAATAGCCGCTGCCAGGCGTCGATACGCTGCTGGCCTTGGCCCAACGGCCCGTAGACGGCGGTGGCCTTGCGGCTGATCTGCGAGAAATCCCAATCGGCACGCAGCCCGCCAAGCATCAGGCCAGCCAGTAAAATTGCTGATAAAAGCCAGCAAAGCAGTCGATAGGGAATAAAACTTACCGCCAAAGTGTTCAGTCCATGAAAGAGACGGAATTTCAAGGAATGGTGAAGCCTGGCCCTACAAAAAACAATGGCACAGTGCAATCATTCGCGGGAGCCGCGTTTTTATAACCGCCCCTTGTGAGAGACACAAAGTATGCTGTGTAAGCCCTTACAAACGGAAACTCTGGCTGTTTGACAAGCGCCTGGCCCATCTTTAGTGTTCTTTGGATCCAATTAGCCAAACTATTATTCAAGAAAAGGAGGATAGCGCAACCGTGACGCAGAAGCCGAACCCATTAAGCAGCATCAAAATCAGCGGGCCTATTCCCGCCCATCTTGCGCGCTCGGTTATTGAAGAAACCTTGCGTAATGCCATCCTCGATGGGCGACTGCCCTGTGGCACCGCCATGCGCCAGCAAGAACTGGCCAGCCTGTTCGGCGTCAGCCGCATGCCCGTGCGCGAAGCCTTGCGCCAGCTGGAGGCGCAATCCTTGCTGCATGTGGTGACTCACAAGGGTGCCGTCGTTGCCCCGTTGATCGAGGACAATTCGGCTGAGACCTATGCCTTGCGCATGCTGCTGGAGTCCGAAGCCCTGCGCCTGTCGATTCCGTTGCTCACCGACGCGGACCTTGCTCAAGCCGAGGCCTGTATCAATGCACTGGAAATCGAAAAAGACTACACCGAGATTGGTCGGCTCAATCGCCTGTTCCACATGGTGTTGTATGGCAAGGCGCCCAACCAGCGGCTACTCACTCTGGTCGAGCACGGGTTGAACGAGGAGGAGCGCTTCCTGCGCTTCAACCTTGAAGCGATGGGGCTGGGCGAGACTTCCCAGGAGGATCACCGCGAACTGCTGAGCCTGGTGGCACAGAAGAAGGTCGAGGAGAGCATCCTGACGCTGCGTAACCACTTGATGCGAGGCATGGAGGTAATCGCGACCTACCTCAGGGGCCTTGAGAGCGCCGACAAAAAAGCCGTGTAGTCGGTTTTTTCGCCTGAGCCCTTAATACTTATGTGACGGAGCAACTTCCCTATCAGGATTGTTGCTCCGTCAGAAATATTAAAAAAATCAACTAAAGGGCAATTAACGCCGACTTAGTACACGGAAAAATCCCACCTATATCCGGGCAACTTACCGCACATATAAATACCCGCAAAGTCCTTTAATACATTTGTATACCGGTTCAAACATTCAATCAGCTTACTATCTTCGCCTAGCAAGCTCCGCTTTCCCAAACCGCTGCGACCGCCTACTTAAAAGGCAGCGTCGTGCACGTGATCGTGGCCAAGTTACTCTTACATCCACAACTATAATATTCCAACACTGCTTTTACAGCACTCGCAACAACTATAGGCGTCAACCATGCATCAATATTTACTTGAGCAAAAAAAACAAAAACTTCTCGGCCACCCGTTATTTATAGAAATAACCACCCTTGGCAAGTTACAACACTTTATGCAATACCATGTATTTGCCGTGTGGGACTTCATGAGCCTGACCAAACGCCTGCAACAGGACCTGACCTGCACGCAACTGCCCTGGCTTCCCTGCGCTGACCCGCACGCTGCCCGCCTGATCAATGAAATCGTGCTGGCTGAAGAGTCGGACGAACACCCGACGCGAGGCTATTGCAGCCACTTCGAGTTGTACCTGGACGCCATGACGGAAGTGGGCGCCAGCACTGTCGCAATCACCCGCTTTATCGAGTTGCAAAGCCAAGGAGTGGAGGTAAGCGCAGCGTTGCAAATGATCGGTGCGCCCCAGGGCGTGGCCCGCTTCGTCGACAGCACCTTGCAAATCGCCTTGAGCGCGCCGACCCACTGTGTGGCAGCAGCGTTCCTGCATGGCCGCGAGAGTGTAATTCCGTCGATGTTCGAGAGGCTTTTGCATAGCCATGCTTTCATAGATCGGCAGGCCCCTACGTTATGTCACTACCTCAGCCGCCATATCGAAATGGACAGCGATGATCACGGGCCTGCGGCGCATCAGTTGCTACAGCGCCTGATCGAAGCAGACCCCAGCCGTCAGCGAGAGGCCGATAACACCGCCCTGGGCGCCGTGGAGAGTCGTATTACCCTCTGGGACGACGTACTGGCCTCGATGCAAGAGGTACGCCCGTGAACGCCGCCCACTACCAATCCTTTGCCGATGACTGGGAGCGTCGCGCAACCATCCGCACACGCCCCCGGCGGATGTTGGAAGACGACGACAAACTCATCTTCCCCCTGTGCCGCCAGCCTCTGGTGCTGAGTGCAACCTTTCTCAAGCACTGCCCACAATGGCGCGACTTCGTACTGGTGCAAAGCTTTTATAAATTCATCAATGACGTGGTGATTTTCGAAACCGAGATCGTCGACAAAACCGCGCGCAGCATCGCTAAAAATCGCTTCTCCCTGCCCTTCCCCCTCGCCTGCCGCTACGACGCGATGACGGTCGTTGTCGACGAGGATTACCACGCGCTGGTCGCGCTGGATTTCCTGCAGCAAGCCGTGGAGATGACCGGAATCCAACCGCTTGATCTACCCGGGAAAATTGAATTGGGCCGCGCGCTGCCGGCAGCCCAGGCGCAGGTACCGGTATATTTGCACGATGCCGTTGAGTTGATCGGCGTCGCCATCGCCGAGAACACCGTCACCCATGACGTCGCAGCGTTTTCCAAAGACGGCAGCGTCAAATCCTCTGTCCGCGGCCTGATGGCCGATCATCTGTTTGATGAAGGGCGGCATGCGCGGTTCTGGACACAGTTGGTGCGTCTCTACTGGCAATCGGCAAGCTCGCAAGCTCGCGACCACATTGCTCAAGCCCTGCCCGTGTTCCTGACGCACTACCTGACCAACGACCTACAAAAAGACTTCGATCTGCAACTGATCGAACACTTGGTTATCAGTGCCGACGCTCGCCTGGCACTGCGCGATGAAATCCAGGCGCTGGACTTTCCCATCACCCATCAACATCCGCTGGTGGCCAATATCATGGGCTTTCTGCACCACAGCGGTGTCCTGCAAACCCCTAGCGTGGCACGAGCCCTGAGCGACTACCTGCCCGTATCGAGGAGGTTGGCATGAGGCGCTTGCAGATCGAGTGGCGGGGCACCAGTAAAGCTCTGGAGGCGCTCAAGCAGGAGCTGGAGCAATATGGGCATGTGGCAGGAACGGGGTCTGTCGACCTGGTGATTGACGACGGGAGTCAGCCGCTGCCGCCCTCGCCCACCAGTGCGCCTTGGTTAAGCTTGCGCGTGGGTGTCGGCCCGCTCCGCGAACACGGGCTGCCCTTACTGCAGTTACGCTGCTATGACCGCGAGCGGCGCCTGCTAGCTGTGCAAGACGTTGCCGAGGAGCCCAGCGGCAATGGGCAGCGGTTGCGCCAGCAGGCAACGGATGGCTTGGTGGAGTGCACTGCTTTGTTGGTCTGCGGTTTCTCAAGAGACCCCGCTTATTTCTCGGCAACGGCCACTGCTAACGCCTGGCCTGAACAGAGTCTGCAAGAGCTGGATGCCTTGGCTTTCATGCACCGGTTCAACCACACGGCAGACCCTGCCTTACTGCACGCGGCCCGGACGCCCATGATCGAACGGCTGCAGGCCAGCCTTCATACCTTCGCGCATCGAACCGCGCTGAACATCGCAGGTCACGTGCTGACTTATCGGCAGCTCGAGCAAAAAGCCATGGCAATCCAACAACGCCTGCTTCCCCTGCTGGAGAGTGCCGAGTCACCCCGAGCAGTCGGCGTATGCTTGGAGAAATCCGCCGAGCTGTACGCCAGCATTCTTGCGGTGCTTGGCTGTGGCGCCGTGTATTTGCCGTTGGTGCCGGACCACCCGGAGCAACGCCAGCACTGCATGCTGACCAGCCTCAAGGCGTGCGTGCTGCTGGAGAACGGCCAGCACCCGCTGCGAGAGCGTTTCGTTTCACTGGATGTGAGCCAGGTCGCAGCGCATAGCGCCGACATGACGCAACCGCTGATGCGCCATCGTCCCGGTGCCGACGAGCCCTGCGTGGCACTGTTCACCTCGGGTACGACGGGCCGGCCTAAGGGGGTACTGCTTAGCCAATACAACCTGGCGCATTTCACGGCCTGGCTCGTCAGGCGCGTGGCGTTGGATCAACACAGCCGCGTCCTGCAGTTTTCGTCGCTGGGCTTTGATTCGTCACTGATCGATATTTTCCCGGCCTTGATCGCCGGCGCCGAGTTGATTGTCCCCAGTGCAGACCAACGTCACGACCCTCAGCAACTGGTAGAGCTGATTCGCCAGCAACGCGTCACGCATGGGTTCGTGCCACCGGCGCTGCTCAGTATCCTGCCGCTGGATCAGCCGTTAGGAATGTCTCATCTGCTGACCGGAGGTGATTTCTGCGAGCCCTGCGTGATCGAACAACTGGCCGGTCAATGCCAACTACATAACCTCTATGGGCCGACCGAGGCCACTGTGTTGGTGACCCATCGGGTATTCCAGCGAGGTGACAGCCATCGCAATATTGGACTTCCCATCGCCAACAGCCAGGTGCTGATCCTCGATGGGAACCTGCAGCCCGTAGATGAACAGGTAATGGGCGACTTGTACATTGTCGGCCCGGGCGTAAGCCTGGGTTATTCGAATACACCGGCGCTGGCCGACAATCCGTTCGTGGCACTGACACTGCCCAATGGGCAAGTGCTGCAGGCTTATCGCAGCGGCGACTTGGCGAAATGGACGCAAGAAGGCATCGAACTGGGTGGCCGCCGAGATGAACAAGTCAAGATTCGCGGTTTTCGAGTTCAGCCCCAGGATATTGAGCAGTGCTTGCGCGACAGTCGCTTGTTTCGCCAAGTGGCAGTGGTGATCGATGCGGCACACAGAGTCATCGGGTTTGCCGCCCGGCCAGAACCTGGCGCTACGCTGGCAAGCCTGAAGGAACACGCTCGGCAATGGTTGCCCGTGCACATGCAGCCAAGCGCCTGGAGCGAGCTGGCAGGCATGCCTAGTTCGGATAACGGCAAGATCGATCGCAAAGCCTTACTGGCCATGCCAATACCCACACCCGTCGAGGTGAGCCGCTGCCGCGTACGAGACCCTTTGCAGGCACAACTGGCTGACCTGTGGGGTGAACTGTTGGGATTACCCGCTGGCGACCTCTCGATCGATGAAAGTTTTTTCAACCTGGGTGGCCACTCCATCCTGCTGTCGACGCTGTTGCTACGCCTGCGCGAGCAGTTTGGCCGTAGCTTCTGCCTGAGCCCCTTTTTTGAAACGCCGACCATCCGCACATTGGCCGCACTCATGGATGGCAGCGCGCTGCCGGATACCCAGTCCAACCAGATGGAGCAAGACGCGACGCAAGCACTGGCGGTCGAAGTGCTGCCCGAGGCCCTTGCGGGAGATTCGCGCAAAGCCATCGTCACTGGCGCGAACAGCTTTGTCGGGGTGCATATCGTCCAGGCACTGCTGGCTGGCGGAGCGCAGGACGTGGCGTGCCTGGTGCGTGAGTTGCCCGGCCATTCGGCGGCGGCAAGGTTCGCCCAGGCATTGCGTGAATACCGCTTGGAACATCTGGACCTGAGCCGAGTGCAGGTATACGCCGCTGATATTCGTAAACCCCGCCTGGGCTTGGCGGACGATGTGTACGAGCACCTCGCCCGTCATTACGGCGTGGTGGTGCATAACGCCGCGCAGGTCAATCATGTGATGGATTACGCCTCACTCGCCAAGGACAACGTCGAACCTCTGCTGGAGTGCCTGCGTCTTTGCGAGACCCACTGCAAGAAGGTCCTCAATTTCATCTCGACGCTGTCAGCCTGCAGCAGCGTGGACGTCGATGGCTACGTACTTGAAGCGCCTGCCCAGCGCACACTGCCGCTCTACGTGAAAAACGGCTACAACCTCTCCAAGTGGGTCGCCGAGCGGCTATTAGGACGAGCAGTCGAGCAAGGGGCCTGGGTTAATATTCATCGGCCGGGGAATATCAGCTTCAACAGCCAGAACGGTGTCTGCCAACCACAGAAAAACCGCTTGCTGTTGATGCTCAAGGGGTCTCTGCAATTGGGGTTGGTGCCGCGACTGGAGGCCAATTTCGATCTGATGCCGGTGGACTTCCTGGCGCGTTTCATCGCCTTCCACAGCGCTCATTTTGACCCTGGGCGAAACGTGTTCAACTTGCACAATCCGCAGCCCCTGAATTGGGATCAGTACCTTGATGCCTTCAGCGAGGCTGGGCACGTTTTTGACCGAGTCAGCGTTGAAGAGTGGCAACGAGCGTTGCGCAAAGTGAGCCGCGATAACGCCCTGTTCGGGGTGCTGGGCTTTTATCTGGACGGGCTGGGCGAAGACATCGGTGACACGTCGATGATCCGTTACGACAATGCCAGGTGGGGCTTGGAAAAAATGGGGATGTGCTATCCACCCAAGAGCCAGGCGCTGTTACGCAAGGGCTGCGACTACCTGAGCGCTATCAGCTTCCTCTGAATAGCACCGTGGACAGGGCCAAGCAGTCGGAGCGAGAGGCCTCGCTCCGATGCAGTCAGAATCAAATCTTGAAGCTATCGACCAATTGCTTCAATCGGCTGGCCTGCTGGGACAGCGCATCGCAGTCCTTGAGCGTCTCGTTGAGGTTGGCCACACCTTGCTGGTTCAAGAGGTTGATTTGGTTGATATCGACGTTGAGGGTTTCGACCACTGCGGTCTGCTCTTCAGTCGCGGCCGCGACGGATTGGTTCATGCCATCAATCTCAACGATACGTTGCGTCACGCTGACCAAGCGCTCACCTGCCTGGTTGGCGACTTCAACACTTTCTTCGCTGGAAGCCTGGCTGGCGTTCATGGTGGTCACAGCTTCACGCGAGCCCACTTGCAGCGAAGTGATCATCTTGTGGATTTCCTCTGCCGACTCCTGGGTACGGTGCGCCAAATTACGCACTTCATCCGCCACCACGGCAAAACCACGCCCGGCTTCACCAGCACGGGCCGCTTCGATCGCCGCGTTGAGGGCGAGCAAGTTGGTTTGCTGGGAAATGCCTTTGATCACATCCAGGATGTGCCCGATGTTGTCGGTACTGGCATTAAGGGTTTCGATCTGGGTGCAGGACAGGCTGATCTTCTGCGACAACTCGGACATCGCCTGGATAGTTTGCTCCACCACTTTACGACCATCGTCAGCTTGTTCGCTGGCACCACTGGCGTGCTGGGACGCGTCAGCGGCGTTACGCGCGATTTCCTGAGTGGCAGCGCCCAGTTCGTTGATGGCTGCGGCCACGCTGTTGGTACGCGCGCTCTGTTCGTCAGAACCGATGATCGACGCATTCGATGAAGCCATCACACGCTGGGACAAATCGTGCACCTGGCGCGTTGCCGAAGACACTTCGGAAATCGACGCGTGGATTCGCTCGACGAACTGGTTGAATGCACTGCCGACCTCGCCGAACTCATCCTTGCTGGTCACGTCGAGGCGTCGGGTCAAATCACCTTCGCCTTGGGCAATGTCCTGCATGGCCACGCCCATGGTGGTCAACGGGCGCAACAGTACTTGAATCAACAGGCTCAGGAGCACCGCAATAGCCACAACGGCAATCAACATCGCAATCAAGGCCGAAGTACGGAATTTGCCCAGCGGGGCATAGGCTTTTTCTTTGTCGATCGACAGGCCTATGTACCAGTCAGCGCCTGGCAAGCCGCTGATAGGCGTGAAAGAGAGGATGCGATCCTGTCCTTTGAGTACGACGTCCTGATTGAGCTTCTCAATGCGCACGTTGGTGCCAGGGTAGATGTCCTTGAGGTTCTTCATCACCTGGTCCTGGTCTGGACTGACGATGACCTGGCCATCGCCGCTGACCAGAAACGCATGGCCAATGCCACCGAAGTCTACCGAGTTGATGATCTTCACCAGTGTCTGCAGGCTCAGGTCACCACCAACAACACCCAACAACTCGCCGTTCTTTTTCACCGGCATGGCAATTGTCACGATCTGACCGCCCACAGCCGCCATATAAGGCGGAGTAAGCATGGTTTTGTCCGCCACTACTGCTTGCTTGTACCAAGGGCGCTGACGAGGGTCGTAGTCGTCAGGCATCTTCGCGTCAGGGCGCTGGGTGAATACCCCGTTGGCTTGTCCCACATAGGTGAACTGGAAGTTGCTGGTGAACGCTGGTTGATCGACCAAACCAGGAAGATCGGCGGCGCTGCCCTGGTGGGCAACGTTCTGCGCCAGATTCTCGAGAACCAAGATGCGACCACTGAGCCAGTTCTGCACACTGCTGGCAGTGAGCTCGCCGGATTGCTGGATGGACGAAGTGAGGTTTTGCCTGATGGTGCTGCGCTGCAGGTAGTCGTTGTAGAGCGTGAATAACGCGAAGGCTAAAACCACGACGCCTGACGCGGCCAACAGAATTTTATGACTGAACTTGAGATTCATTTCATCGACTTCTTTTGCCAAAGGGGGGTGAGCGTGCCGAGTGGAACATTCCATGTAACGGGATAGGCGGACTCTGCGGTCGCTCTATTTCGGTGCACGCATGGCTCGTCAGGCTTTCGGCCAAACTTCGACAAATCTTAGGAATTTGTGAGAAGCATCTTCTTTTAGCGTAGGAAACCGACAGGCGGTAGGGGTAAGGTAGATTGGCTGTGATGGGCAGCCCTAAACGACAAAACCCCTGTCTGCGTTAGCAGACAGGGGTTTCGGAATTCAATCTTGACGATGACCTACTCTCACATGGGGAAACCCCACACTACCATCGGCGATGCATCGTTTCACTGCTGAGTTCGGGATGGGATCAGGTGGTTCCAATGCTCTATGGTCGTCAAGAAATTCTGTGTACCAGACCGTTGCGTTGGCAACGTGCCGGTGAAATTCATGAGCTTCTACATAAACAAAACCCCTGTCTGCGTTAGCAGACAGGGGTTTTGGAATTTAATCTTGACGATGACCTACTCTCACATGGGGAAACCCCACACTACCATCGGCGATGCATCGTTTCACTGCTGAGTTCGGGATGGGATCAGGTGGTTCCAATGCTCTATGGTCGTCAAGAAATTCTGGTACTGAGTCGTGGCCAACTGGCCTCGCTTCAGCAAATTGGGTATGTGACAGATCTCGGTGTTTTGTGAGCGTCGAACTTTCGGTTCATTTTCGTCTTCACACACCGCAATCTGATGCTCGTTAGAGTAGTCAAATTGCTTGGGTGTTATATGGTCAAGCCTCACGGGCAATTAGTATTGGTTAGCTCAACGCCTCACAGCGCTTACACACCCAACCTATCAACGTCGTAGTCTTCGACGGCCCTTCAGGGAACTCAAGGTTCCAGTGAGATCTCATCTTGAGGCTAGTTTCCCGCTTAGATGCTTTCAGCGGTTATCTATTCCGAACATAGCTACCCGGCAATGCCACTGGCGTGACAACCGGAACACCAGAGGTTCGTCCACTCCGGTCCTCTCGTACTAGGAGCAGCCCCTCTCAAATCTCAAACGTCCACGGCAGATAGGGACCGAACTGTCTCACGACGTTCTAAACCCAGCTCGCGTACCACTTTAAATGGCGAACAGCCATACCCTTGGGACCGGCTTCAGCCCCAGGATGTGATGAGCCGACATCGAGGTGCCAAACACCGCCGTCGATATGAACTCTTGGGCGGTATCAGCCTGTTATCCCCGGAGTACCTTTTATCCGTTGAGCGATGGCCCTTCCATACAGAACCACCGGATCACTAAGACCTACTTTCGTACCTGCTCGACGTGTCTGTCTCGCAGTCAAGCGCGCTTTTGCCTTTATACTCTACGACCGATTTCCGACCGGTCTGAGCGCACCTTCGTACTCCTCCGTTACTCTTTAGGAGGAGACCGCCCCAGTCAAACTACCCACCATACACTGTCCTCGATCCGGATAACGGACCTGAGTTAGAACCTCAAAGTTGCCAGGGTGGTATTTCAAGGATGGCTCCACGCAGACTGGCGTCCACGCTTCAAAGCCTCCCACCTATCCTACACAAGCAAATTCAAAGTCCAGTGCAAAGCTATAGTAAAGGTTCACGGGGTCTTTCCGTCTAGCCGCGGATACACTGCATCTTCACAGCGATTTCAATTTCACTGAGTCTCGGGTGGAGACAGCGCCGCCATCGTTACGCCATTCGTGCAGGTCGGAACTTACCCGACAAGGAATTTCGCTACCTTAGGACCGTTATAGTTACGGCCGCCGTTTACCGGGGCTTCGATCAAGAGCTTCGCGTTAGCTAACCCCATCAATTAACCTTCCGGCACCGGGCAGGCGTCACACCCTATACGTCCACTTTCGTGTTTGCAGAGTGCTGTGTTTTTAATAAACAGTCGCAGCGGCCTGGTATCTTCGACCGGCATGAGCTTACGGAGCAAGTCCTTCACCCTCACCGGCGCACCTTCTCCCGAAGTTACGGTGCCATTTTGCCTAGTTCCTTCACCCGAGTTCTCTCAAGCGCCTTGGTATTCTCTACCCAACCACCTGTGTCGGTTTGGGGTACGGTTCCTGGTTACCTGAAGCTTAGAAGCTTTTCTTGGAAGCATGGCATCAACCACTTCGTTAACTAAAAGTTAACTCGTCATCAGCTCTCGGCCTTAGAATCCCGGATTTACCTAAGATTCCAGCCTACCACCTTAAACTTGGACAACCAACGCCAAGCTGGCCTAGCCTTCTCCGTCCCTCCATCGCAATAACCAGAAGTACAGGAATATTAACCTGTTTTCCATCGACTACGCTTTTCAGCCTCGCCTTAGGGACCGACTAACCCTGCGTCGATTAACGTTGCGCAGGAAACCTTGGTCTTTCGGCGTGGGTGTTTTTCACACCCATTATCGTTACTCATGTCAGCATTCGCACTTCTGATACCTCCAGCAAGCTTCTCAACTCACCTTCACAGGCTTACAGAACGCTCCTCTACCGCATCACTTACGTGATACCCGTAGCTTCGGTGTATGGTTTGAGCCCCGTTACATCTTCCGCGCAGGCCGACTCGACTAGTGAGCTATTACGCTTTCTTTAAAGGGTGGCTGCTTCTAAGCCAACCTCCTAGCTGTCTAAGCCTTCCCACATCGTTTCCCACTTAACCATAACTTTGGGACCTTAGCTGACGGTCTGGGTTGTTTCCCTTTTCACGACGGACGTTAGCACCCGCCGTGTGTCTCCCATGCTCGGCACTTGTAGGTATTCGGAGTTTGCATCGGTTTGGTAAGTCGGGATGACCCCCTAGCCGAAACAGTGCTCTACCCCCTACAGTGATACATGAGGCGCTACCTAAATAGCTTTCGAGGAGAACCAGCTATCTCCGAGCTTGATTAGCCTTTCACTCCGATCCACAGGTCATCCGCTAACTTTTCAACGGTAGTCGGTTCGGTCCTCCAGTTAGTGTTACCCAACCTTCAACCTGCCCATGGATAGATCGCCCGGTTTCGGGTCTATTCCCAGCGACTAGACGCCCTATTAAGACTCGCTTTCGCTACGCCTCCCCTATTCGGTTAAGCTCGCCACTGAAAATAAGTCGCTGACCCATTATACAAAAGGTACGCAGTCACCCAACAAAGTGGGCTCCCACTGCTTGTACGCATACGGTTTCAGGATCTATTTCACTCCCCTCTCCGGGGTTCTTTTCGCCTTTCCCTCACGGTACTAGTTCACTATCGGTCAGTCAGTAGTATTTAGCCTTGGAGGATGGTCCCCCCATATTCAGACAAAGTTTCTCGTGCTCCGTCCTACTCGATTTCATGACTAAGAGATTTTCGCGTACAGGGCTATCACCCACTATGGCCGCACTTTCCAGAGCGTTCCGCTAATCTCAAAGCCACTTAAGGGCTAGTCCCCGTTCGCTCGCCACTACTAAGGGAATCTCGGTTGATTTCTTTTCCTCAGGGTACTTAGATGTTTCAGTTCCCCTGGTTCGCTTCTTGCACCTATGTATTCAGTACAAGATAACCATCTTATGATGGCTGGGTTCCCCCATTCAGACATCTCCGGATCAAAGTCTGTTTGCCGACTCCCCGAAGCTTTTCGCAGGCTACCACGTCTTTCATCGCCTCTGACTGCCAAGGCATCCACCGTATGCGCTTCTTCACTTGACCATATAACCCCAAGCAATCTGGTTATACTGTGAAGACGACATTCGCCGAAAATTCGAATTTCTCAGTTAAGAGAACTCACAAATTTTACCTTAGCCTGATCCGTTACCAGTGAAAGTAACGTTCAGTCTATCTTTCTATCACATACCCAAATTTTTAAAGAACGAACTAGTCAAAGACTAGAAATCAACATTCACCATCACAACGATGGAATGCTCATTTCTAAGCTTTATACAAACAGAAGCAGTAGTGGTGGAGCCAAACGGGATCGAACCGTTGACCTCCTGCGTGCAAGGCAGGCGCTCTCCCAGCTGAGCTATGGCCCCGTATTTCTACAGGCGTTTCCCACACAAAATTGGTGGGTCTGGGCAGATTCGAACTGCCGACCTCACCCTTATCAGGGGTGCGCTCTAACCAACTGAGCTACAGACCCAATTTCGGGCTGCTTCTTTTCGTCTTCTTCAATGAATCAAGCAATTCGTGTGGGAACTTATGGAGCAGCTGATGTCGTCGATTAAGGAGGTGATCCAGCCGCAGGTTCCCCTACGGCTACCTTGTTACGACTTCACCCCAGTCATGAATCACACCGTGGTAACCGTCCTCCCGAAGGTTAGACTAGCTACTTCTGGTGCAACCCACTCCCATGGTGTGACGGGCGGTGTGTACAAGGCCCGGGAACGTATTCACCGCGACATTCTGATTCGCGATTACTAGCGATTCCGACTTCACGCAGTCGAGTTGCAGACTGCGATCCGGACTACGATCGGTTTTATGGGATTAGCTCCACCTCGCGGCTTGGCAACCCTCTGTACCGACCATTGTAGCACGTGTGTAGCCCAGGCCGTAAGGGCCATGATGACTTGACGTCATCCCCACCTTCCTCCGGTTTGTCACCGGCAGTCTCCTTAGAGTGCCCACCATTACGTGCTGGTAACTAAGGACAAGGGTTGCGCTCGTTACGGGACTTAACCCAACATCTCACGACACGAGCTGACGACAGCCATGCAGCACCTGTCTCAATGTTCCCGAAGGCACCAATCTATCTCTAGAAAGTTCATTGGATGTCAAGGCCTGGTAAGGTTCTTCGCGTTGCTTCGAATTAAACCACATGCTCCACCGCTTGTGCGGGCCCCCGTCAATTCATTTGAGTTTTAACCTTGCGGCCGTACTCCCCAGGCGGTCAACTTAATGCGTTAGCTGCGCCACTAAAAGCTCAAGGCTTCCAACGGCTAGTTGACATCGTTTACGGCGTGGACTACCAGGGTATCTAATCCTGTTTGCTCCCCACGCTTTCGCACCTCAGTGTCAGTATTAGTCCAGGTGGTCGCCTTCGCCACTGGTGTTCCTTCCTATATCTACGCATTTCACCGCTACACAGGAAATTCCACCACCCTCTACCATACTCTAGTCAGTCAGTTTTGAATGCAGTTCCCAGGTTGAGCCCGGGGATTTCACATCCAACTTAACAAACCACCTACGCGCGCTTTACGCCCAGTAATTCCGATTAACGCTTGCACCCTCTGTATTACCGCGGCTGCTGGCACAGAGTTAGCCGGTGCTTATTCTGTCGGTAACGTCAAAATTGCAGAGTATTAATCTACAACCCTTCCTCCCAACTTAAAGTGCTTTACAATCCGAAGACCTTCTTCACACACGCGGCATGGCTGGATCAGGCTTTCGCCCATTGTCCAATATTCCCCACTGCTGCCTCCCGTAGGAGTCTGGACCGTGTCTCAGTTCCAGTGTGACTGATCATCCTCTCAGACCAGTTACGGATCGTCGCCTTGGTGAGCCATTACCTCACCAACTAGCTAATCCGACCTAGGCTCATCTGATAGCGCAAGGCCCGAAGGTCCCCTGCTTTCTCCCGTAGGACGTATGCGGTATTAGCGTCCGTTTCCGAACGTTATCCCCCACTACCAGGCAGATTCCTAGGCATTACTCACCCGTCCGCCGCTCTCAAGAGAAGCAAGCTTCTCTCTACCGCTCGACTTGCATGTGTTAGGCCTGCCGCCAGCGTTCAATCTGAGCCATGATCAAACTCTTCAGTTCAAACATCTTTGGGTTTTTAAGAAACCCTAAACTTGGCTCAGCAATCGTTGGTTACATCTTTGATTTCTCGCGGAGCAACTTGTGATGCTGATAATCTTGTTGACTATCAGTCTGACTCCACAAGCACCCACACGAATTGCTTGATTCAGTTGTTAAAGAGCGGTTGGTTAAGATCTTTCGTCTCAACCGAGGCGCGCATTCTACAGCAGCCTCATTTGCTGTCAAGTGGTTATTTTCAGAAGTTTTCGAAGATTTCTTCAACAACTTCAACCACTTGCGCTTGCGATCTCTCGTAAGCGGGAGGCGAATTCTACAGCGTTACACGCTGCTGTCAACACCTCTTTTTCAACTTCCTTTTGGCTTCGATGAACTGAAGCAACTTGCTGTCGAGAACTGCATAACTCTTTGTTTACCAAGGAGTTTTCCGTTTCGACTGCGCCGGAAGTGGGGCGAATTATAGACAGATATAATTCGCCGTCAACTCTTAATTTTGCTTTCCTATCAATAAGTTAGCTTCGGTTAAAAAACAACCAGCTCACCACTGCGCGCCTATATAGAAGGGAAGTTCAAATAACGCCCGCCTCCTTCAATGCGGCCACATGAGCAGCTCCCAGCCCCAGAACCCCCTGCAGCACCTCAAGCGTATGCTCCCCTAATAGAGGAGGCGCACTCCGGTACTCCACAGGCGTCTTGGATAAGCGTATCGGGCTCGCAACCTGGGGCACTGTCCCCGCCAATGCGTGAGGCAGCTCAATCGCCAAACCACGCGCCTGGACCTGAGGATCGGAAAACACCTGCGCCAGATCATTGATCGGCCCACACGGCACGCCCACTTGCTCCAGCTGCGACACCCACTCAGCGGTCGTCTTGAAGACCGTCGCCTGGCGAATCAAGGGGATCAGCTCCGCGCGATTAGCCACACGCGCGCGATTGGTGGCGAAACGCACGTCATCCGCCCATTGTGGTTGTCCAGCGACTTCAGCGAATTTACGGAACTGCCCGTCGTTGCCTACGGTGAGAATGAAATCTCCATCGGCAGTGGGGAAATCCTGATAGGGCACAATATTAGGGTGAGCATTCCCCAGGCGCTTGGGCGGCGCCCCGGTTGTCAGGTAATTCATCGCCTGATTCGCCAGGCAAGCCACCTGCACATCCAGCAACGCCATATCGATGTGTTGCCCACCGCCATCGTGATCGCGATGAGCTAGCGCAGCCAGGATCGCCACAGTCGAATAAAGCCCGGTCAGGATATCGGTCAAGGCAACGCCAACCTTTACCGGCCCGGCCCCTTCATCGCCTTCAGGCCGCCCGGTCAGGCTCATGAGCCCGCCCAAGCCCTGGATCATGAAATCGTAGCCGGCGCGCATCGCATAGGGGCCCGTCTGACCAAACCCGGTGATGGAGCAGTAAATCAGCTCAGGGTTAACCTCTTTGAGGGATTCATAGTCCAGCCCATAGGCCGCAAGGCCGCCCACCTTGAAGTTTTCGATCAGGATGTCCGACTTGGCAGCCAGGTCGCGCACCAGTTTCTGGCCTTCCGGCCGCGTAAAGTCGATGGTCACCGACTCTTTATTACGGTTGGCCGACAGGTAATACGCCGCCTCACTGGTATTCTCGCCATCCGCATCCTTAAGGAAGGGCGGCCCCCAAGCGCGCGTGTCATCGCCGCTGCCCGGCCTTTCGACCTTGATCACCTCGGCCCCAAGGTCTGCAAGAATCTGCCCGGACCAAGGGCCCGCGAGTACTCGCGACAAGTCCAGCACTCGCAGATGCGAAAGCGCGCCCATGACCATGCTCCTATTAATAGAACGCTTGAAGACCGGTTTGTGCGCGCCCCAGGATCAAGGCATGCACGTCATGGGTCCCTTCATAGGTGTTGACCACCTCCAGGTTGACCAGGTGGCGCGCCACCCCGAACTCGTCAGAGATGCCGTTGCCGCCCAGCATGTCCCGGGCCATGCGCGCGATGTCCAATGACTTGCCACACGAGTTACGCTTCATGATCGAAGTGATCTCAACCGCCGCCGTCCCCTCATCCTTCATCCGACCCAGGCGCAGGCAACCTTGCAGGGCCAAGGTAATCTCGGTCTGCATGTCGGCCAGCTTCTTCTGGATCAGCTGAGTGGCAGCCAATGGGCGACCAAACTGCTGGCGATCAAGTGTGTACTGGCGCGCGGTATGCCAGCAGAACTCAGCAGCCCCCAGCGCGCCCCAGGAAATCCCGTACCGCGCCGAGTTAAGGCAAGTAAAAGGGCCTTTCAAGCCACGGACATCCGGGAAGATATTTTCTTCCGGCACAAATACGTTATCCATGACGATTTCCCCGGTAATCGAGGCCCGCAGACCCACCTTGCCGTGGATAGCGGGAGCGCTCAGGCCCTTCCAGCCCTTTTCCAGGACGAAGCCACGGATATCACCTGCATCGTCTTTGCCCCACACCACAAACACATCCGCAATGGGACTGTTGGTGATCCACATTTTGGCGCCGGTCAGGCTGTAGCCGCCATCCACTTTGCGTGCACGAGTAATCATCGCACCCGGGTCGGAACCATGGTTGGGCTCGGTCAGCCCGAAGCAACCGATCCATTCGCCAGAGGCCAGTTTGGGCAGGTACTTCTGTTTTTGCGCCTCGGTACCGAACTCATTGATCGGCACCATGACCAGGGAAGACTGCACACTCATCATCGAGCGATAGCCGGAGTCGACACGCTCGACCTCACGCGCAATCAAACCGTAGCTGACGTAGTTCAAACCACTGCCACCGTACTGCTCAGGGATCATCGCCCCCAGCAAACCGGTCTCGCCCATCTCACGGAAAATAGCGGGGTCTGTCTTTTCATGACGGAAGGCTTCGAGCACGCGGGGAGCCAGCTTGTCCTGAGCAAATTGCTCGGCGCTGTCACGCACCATGCGCTCTTCTTCGGTGAGCTGTTGATCCAGCAACAGTGGATCGATCCAGTTGAAGCTTGCCTTGCCAGCCATGAATAAGTCCTCGCGGAAAAAATCAGAAGTCGTGGAACCAGACTAGGCGCGGTCAGCGCAGAGGGCAAACGAGGTTTTTGCATAGGCTTGTGCTAATTTCTCACTTCGTAACACTAAAAAAGCCCAGAAATGCGCTTTATCTGTGAGGGCAACGTACATGCGCAGAAAAATCCCCAGTACCACCGCACTCATCAGCTTTGAGGCAGCAGCCCGGCACGAGAGCTTCACCAAGGCAGCATTGGAGCTTTCCATCACCCAAGGCGCGATTTGCCGACAGATCGCCAGCCTGGAGGAATTTTTGAGTGTCGAGCTGTTTCGCCGCTCACGCCGTGGAGTGAAGCTGACGGAGGCGGGGCTGTCTTATAGCCGCAGGGTTGCAACGCAACTGGACGCCGTAGAGCGCGACACCTTGTCGGTGATGGGCCAGCAGGGCGCCAATGTGATCGAACTGGCGGTGGTACCTACCTTCGGCACGCAGTGGCTGATCCCACGCCTGAAGGATTTCCAACATCAGCACCCGGAAGTCACGGTAAACCTGACAAACCGTACGCGCCCCTTCCTGTTCGCCGACACCGAGTTCGATGCCGCCATCTACTTTGGGGATGCCGATTGGTCGGGTACACAATCCCACAGGTTAATGGGCGAAAACCCGGTACCGGTGTGCAGCCCACGCTTACTCGGCGACCGCACGCACTTCACCCCTCAACAGATCGCCGAGCTGCCCCTGCTGCAGCAGACCACACGCCCCTATGCCTGGCGCCAATGGTTCAACGCCCAACAACTGAACATCCCTCGCGACATGACAGGCCCTCGATACGAGCTATTCTCGATGCTGTCTCAAGCGGCCATGCATGACATGGGCATCGCACTGATTCCTCCCTTCCTCATACAGCGGGAGCTGAAGGAGCAACAACTGGTCATCGCCAGCACCGAAGCACTGACCAGCGAAAAGGCTTATTACCTGATGATTCCTGACAAAAAGGTCGAATCAGCCTCTCTGCATGCATTCAGGGACTGGTTGCTCGACCAGTCAAGACGCTACAACCCATGTAAATGAAGGACACAACGCAATTGTTGACTTTGTAGTCAGATAAATTCAGAACCTACAGATGTACGTATATGTCGCATTTAAACAGACTGTACTTGTCAGCCAAAAATAAGGCTAAAAGCCATGTATCTCATGGCTCGTAGCGACTCTTACCGGCCAATGCACGACTATTCACACTCGCAATGGAAAAACGGACCGAAAACGCCTGAACGCCTTTAAAGACCTGTATTTAAAGAGGTTATTTCAGCTTGTTGCGACAATCAGTCACAGGGTGACTTGTAGTTAATTTTTCGTCACCCGTCATAATCCCTTGATGGCCGTAAAGTTCGCCTGCAAAATGCCGCGCCCCGCTGTCATTTCAGCGGGATCGTGCTGATCGGCCGCCCCAGCTGCGCCACTCGCGGTGCACTGGCCTTTTTACAAAAAGATCAAAAGCAAAAAGATCATGCAGGAGATTTGACGTGCACATTGGTGTTGCTCTCGAAACCCAGACCGGTGAAACGCGGGTGGCTGCCACCCCGGAAACCATCAAGAAGCTGATCGGCCAGGGCCATAAGGTCACTGTACAAAGCGGCGCAGGCATCAGTGCCAGCATCGTCGACAGTGCCTATGAAACGGCAGGCGCCACCATTGGCAGTGCCAACGACGCGTTTGGTGCCGAGCTGATCCTTAAAGTGGTTGCCCCCAGCGACAGCGAACTGGCGCTGATCAAAAGTGGCACCGTGTTGGTGGGCATGCTCAACCCGTTCAGCAACGAAACCATCGCCAAGCTCGCCGAGCGCGGCATCACCGCTTTCGCCCTGGAAGCCGCGCCGCGTACTTCACGGGCCCAAAGCCTTGATGTGCTGTCTTCGCAAGCCAACATCGCCGGTTACAAGGCCGTGTTACTGGCCGCCCATCACTACCCGCGCTTCATGCCGATGCTGATGACGGCTGCCGGGACTGTAAAAGCCGCACGCGTACTGATCCTCGGCGCCGGTGTGGCGGGCCTGCAAGCCATCGCCACGGCGAAACGCCTGGGTGCAGTGATCGAAGCGTCCGACGTACGCCCGGCGGTAAAGGAGCAGATCGAGTCCCTGGGCGCCAAGTTTGTCGACGTACCGTACGAAACCGATGAAGAGCGTGAATGCGCCGTCGGTGTCGGTGGCTACGCGCGCCCGATGCCCAGCAGTTGGATGCAGCGCCAGGCCCTGGCCGTGCACGAACGCGCCAAACAGGCCGACATCGTCATCACCACCGCCCTGATCCCGGGCCGCAAGGCTCCGACCCTGCTCAGCGCCGATACCGTGGCGCAGATGAAACCCGGCTCGGTGGTCATCGACCTCGCCGCTGCCCAGGGTGGCAACTGCCCGCTGACCGTGGCCGATCAGGTAGTGGTGGAAAACGGCGTGATCATCTGCGGCCCGACCAACTTGGCGGGCGCGGTCGCCGCCGACGCCTCGGCCTTGTATGCGCGCAACCTGCTGGACTTCCTGAAGCTGGTCTTCACCAAGGAAGGGCAGTTTGAAATCAACCTCGAAGACGACATCGTCGCCGCGTGCCTGATGTGCCGCGACGGCCAAGTCATCCGCAAAAACGCCTAAGCAGGGATTCAGACGATGGAAGAGCTTATCTCCCCCGGTATCTACAACCTGATCATCTTTGTGCTGGCGATTTATGTCGGTTATCACGTGGTCTGGAACGTAACACCCGCGCTGCACACGCCTCTGATGGCCGTGACCAATGCCATTTCCGCGATTGTCATCGTCGGCGCCATGCTGGCTGCCGCGCTGACCGTCACCCCGTTGGGCAAGACTATGGGCACACTGGCCGTGGCCTTGGCGGCGGTGAATGTCTTCGGCGGCTTCCTGGTCACCCGCAGGATGCTTGAGATGTTCAAGAAGAAAGCCCCGAAAGTAAAAGAAGAGGCGCCCAAGTAATGAGCATGAATCTCGTGACGACGCTCTACCTGATCGCGTCGATCTGTTTCATCCAGGCCCTCAAAGGCCTCTCGCACCCGACCACTTCGCGGCGCGGCAACCTGTTCGGCATGCTCGGCATGGCGCTGGCGGTACTCACCACCGTCGGCCTCATCTATAAGCTGGGGGCTGAACTGGCGACTGCCGGTATTGGCTACGTCATCGTTGGCCTACTGGTCGGCGGCACCGCCGGCTCGATCATGGCCAAGCGCGTCGAAATGACCAAGATGCCTGAGCTGGTCGCCTTCATGCACAGCATGATTGGCCTGGCAGCGGTGTTCATCGCCATTGCCGCCGTTGTCGAACCGCAGTCCCTGGGCATCGTCAAGCAGTTGGGCGATTCGATACCGGCCGGTAATCGCCTGGAGCTGTTCCTCGGCGCCGCCATCGGTGCAATCACCTTCTCCGGCTCGGTGATCGCGTTCGGCAAACTGTCGGGCAAGTACAAGTTCCGCCTGTTCCAAGGCGCACCGGTACAGTTCGGCGGCCAACACAAACTGAACCTGATACTTGGCCTGGCAACCCTGGGCCTGGGCCTGGCGTTCATGTTGACCGGCAATCTCACTGCGTTCGCACTGATGCTGGCCTTGGCCTTTGTGCTGGGTGTGCTGATCATCATCCCGATTGGCGGCGCCGACATGCCCGTGGTGGTGTCGATGCTCAACAGCTATTCCGGCTGGGCAGCGGCGGGCATTGGCTTCTCGCTGAACAACTCGATGCTGATCATCGCCGGCTCCCTGGTGGGCTCCAGCGGCGCGATCCTGTCGTACATCATGTGCAAGGCCATGAACCGCTCCTTCTTTAATGTGCTGTTGGGCGGTTTCGGCAATGCGCCGGACGCTGGCGCTGCGGCGGGCTCCAAAGAAGCACGCCCGGTGAAGTCCGGCTCCGCTGATGACGCCACCTTCCTGCTGACCAACGCCGACACCGTGATTATCGTCCCAGGCTACGGCCTTGCAGTGGCGCGGGCACAACACGCGCTCAAGGAACTGACCGAGAAGCTGACCCACCACGGCGTCACCGTGAAGTACGCGATCCACCCGGTGGCGGGTCGTATGCCGGGGCACATGAACGTATTGCTGGCCGAGGCCGAAGTGCCTTACGACCAAGTGTTCGAGATGGAGGACATCAACTCCGAGTTCGGCCAGGCCGACGTGGTGCTGGTGTTGGGCGCCAACGACGTGGTCAACCCGGCCGCCAAGAACGACCCGAACTCCCCCATCGCCGGCATGCCGATCCTCGAGGCGTTCAAGGCCAAGACCATCATCGTCAACAAGCGCTCGATGGCCAGCGGCTATGCGGGCCTGGACAACGAGTTGTTCTACCTGGACAAGACCATGATGGTGTTCGGTGATGCCAAAAAGGTCATCGAAGACATGGTCAAGGCCGTCGAATAACACTGCGCCAGCGCAATACCCGAAACCCTGGCCTCACGTAGGCTGGGGTTTTTTTATGGCTCCCACGCTCTGCGTGGGAACGCATCCAGGGATGCTCTGCTTCCCGCTTTGCACACACA
Source organism: Pseudomonas fjordensis (assembly GCF_976987115.1). NCBI lineage: Bacteria > Pseudomonadati > Pseudomonadota > Gammaproteobacteria > Pseudomonadales > Pseudomonadaceae > Pseudomonas > Pseudomonas fjordensis. The sequence goes on along the minus strand of NZ_OZ336860.1, from coordinate 112,344 downwards.
TGAAACCCGACCAAAGGCTCTAAATCGCGACCTGGCATTCGACCATGGTAGCGGGCCGAAACTTTTTGAAATCACTACACTGCCCACCTTGCTTTCCGTAGCCAGAGATAACAATTCATGTACCGTGATCGTATCCGCTTGCCTTCGTTGTTGAACAAGGTCATGAGCGCGGCAGACGCCGCTGCACTGATCGAGGACGGCATGACCGTCGGCATGAGCGGCTTCACCCGTGCCGGTGAAGCCAAGGCCGTCCCCCACGCCCTGGCCGAACGCGCCAAGACGTCGCCCCTCAAGATCACGCTGATGACCGGCGCCAGTCTGGGCAATGACCTGGACAAACAATTGACCGAAGCCGGCGTACTGTCACGACGCATGCCCTTTCAAGTCGACAGCACTCTGCGCAAGGCGATCAATGCCGGCGAGGTAATGTTTATCGACCAGCACCTGTCGGAAACCGTCGAGCAACTGCGCAATAACCAGCTCAAATTGCCAGACATCGCCGTGATCGAAGCCGTCGCGATCACTGAGCAAGGGCATATCGTGCCCACTACCTCCGTAGGCAACTCGGCCAGCTTCGCGATTTTTGCCAAACAGGTGATCGTCGAGATCAACCTGGCGCACAACCCGAACCTGGAAGGGCTGCACGACATCTACATCCCGACCTACCGGCCGACGCGCACGCCTATTCCGCTGGTGAAAGTCGACGACCGCATTGGCAGCACCGCGATTCCGATCCCGCCCGAGAAAATCGTCGCCATCGTCATCACCAACCAGGCGGACTCCGCCTCCACGGTGACACCGCCTGATAGCGATACCCAAGGCATCGCCAACCACCTGATCAACTTCCTCAAGCAAGAAGTCGATGCGGGGCGCATGACCAACAAGCTCGGGCCGCTGCAAGCCGGCATCGGCAATATTGCCAACGCGGTGATGTGCGGGTTGATCGAGTCACCGTTCGAAGACCTGACCATGTACTCGGAAGTGTTGCAGGATTCGACATTCGACCTGATCGACGCTGGCAAGCTGAGCTTCGCCTCCGGCAGTTCGATTACTTTGTCGGAGCGGCGTAATGCCGATGTGTTCGGCAACCTGGAACACTACAAGGACAAATTGGTGCTGCGCCCGCAGGAAATCTCCAACCACCCTGAAGTGGTACGCCGCCTGGGCATCATCGGTATCAATACCGCGCTGGAATTCGATATCTACGGCAACGTCAACTCCACCCACGTCTGCGGCACGCGGATGATGAACGGCATCGGCGGCTCCGGGGATTTCGCCCGCAATGCGCACCTGGCGATCTTCGTCACCAAGTCGATTGCCAAGGGGGGCGCGATTTCCAGCGTGGTACCGATGGTCAGCCATGTGGACCACACCGAACATGACGTGGACATTCTCGTCACCGAAGTAGGCCTTGCCGACCTGCGGGGCCTGGCGCCACGGGAGCGCGCTCGGGTCATCATCGATAACTGCGTGCACCCAGCGTATCGTGATGCGCTCAACACTTACTTCGATGCCGCCTGCGCCATCGGCGGGCATACCCCGCACATCCTGCGCGAAGCACTGAGTTGGCACATTAACCTGGAAGAAACCGGGCACATGCTCAAGGCTTGATGAATACAGATCCGGGCTGATGCAAATACAGTTTCATCAGCTCGGTGAACCCTCACGCATTAATGGAAAAAACTGTACTGCTGTACTGGTCATTTCCTACCGAAATATCCCACATTTCAACTCAAAATTACCTATTTCGCACCTTTTAAGTGCGCACAGGTACAGTTGCCCCAATTTCGTACCGTACAGCCTCGTTAAACAGTTAACTGGCCTCTCACAATACAGGTGAACTGTATCTAGAGAGTCTTGCCTTGGAAGAGGATCATTGGCATCAGTTAAACCACTACCTAATCCCGCCACAAGCGGAAGGATGTCATCATGGAACGTACACTCAGTTCCGAACTGTTCTTCGAAGAAAAAGCTGTAAACACCCAGGCTTCCCTGCCTTTGCGCGTTCTCGCCAACCTGATGTTGTGGCAGCGCCGCATCTCCAGCCGCCACCAGTTGGCTCGCCTGGATTCGCGTCTGCTGGCTGACGCCGGTATCAGCGAAGCTCAACGCTACGAAGAGCTGAGCAAGCCGTTCTGGCGCTAAGTAGCGCCCGCTGGCCCTGACCTGACGGGTCCACTGCCAGCACCCTGATTTGTCAAAACAAAGCCCGCCCCGGGTAACCGGAGGCGGGCTTTGTTGTATGTGCGATAGCGCATTGGATTGGCTCGACTCAAGCACACAGATACAGTTCTAAATTAATAAAATATGACAGGTACAGTTTAATTACAGGCTTCCGAATAGCCGGGCACACGCCTAATATCGGTTCACCACGTGGCGAACCCTGTAGAGCGTGCGTCTGATGCTCGACAGTCCCAGTCCGTTTCATTGTGGCCGTTTCGCGCCACCTTATTATTCGTCTACAGGAGTTACCCCATGTCCCGTCTTCGCCTGCTGTGCACTGCCGCTGTGCTGACCCTGGCTGCCAATGCCAACGCGAGCAGCCTGATCATGACGACCGACTCGATCGTCGGCGCTCTGAAGGCAACCTCCGATGCCACGTCTGATGCCACCTCATCCCTGCGCGACAACAAGGTCGTACAAGCGGCCCGTGACGATGCCGCCAGCTTTGTCGCCAGCGAAGGCGCCATCCGTGGCGTGAAACTCGAAAGCGCCCTGGCCCAGATCCGCCAACAAGCGCCACAGCTGAATACCGCAACAGATGCACAGCTGGCACAGGCCATCCTGGCTATCTGACCCACGGCAACCAGACGGGAGCGCCCGCCGCTCCCGCATGGCTCGACGCTGGCTCTCGCCCGGCGGTTGCGCTAGCCTTGGCGCTCGCTTTCAGTTGTCGAGTCCCATGGCTTTTTCATACCGTTTATTGAGTGTTCCTGTTCTGTTTTGCGCCTGCTGGTCACCCATGGCTTCAGCGTTGGATGTGTCCACCCAGAGCACGGTTGTCAGCGTGTATGCCACCAGCAAAGTGACCTCTGCGCCGTTCGACAATAAGTTGGTCCTGGCCGCTCGGGATGATGCTGCCGCTTTCATTGCCACTGACGGCCAATGGCGGGGCGCACGCCTGGAGTCCGCGCTGGACTATCTGCGCCGCACCCAGCCAAAACTTCATGCAAGCGACCTTGAACTGGCGCAAGCAATTCTCGTCCAATAATCATCGTTGTAATTCTATCTTTGTCATTGGAGTCACCCCATGCGTAGCCCGCTGATCGTCGCCGCCCTCGGCCTGCTGTTTTTGGCTGATGTCGCCCAGGCGCAAACCTTGAAGGCCACCAGCAACATCGTCGTGCGGGCTTCGGCACGCACCATTGATTTCACCTCGGACACCACCACCTCCATCCGCGACTCCAAGATCGTGCGCGAAGCCCACGATGACGCCGCCAGTTTCGTCGCCACCAATGGCGAGATCCGTGGCGCCCAACTGGAAGCCGCGTTCGATACCCTTCGCACCCGCGTGCCAGAAGCCCGTGATGCCAGCGACCAGACCCTCGCAGAAGCTATCCTCGCTCTGTGAGGCGCCTCAAAACCTGGCTCCTGGCCGGGGCCGTGCTGCTGTGCGCGAGTACGGCCCAGGCCGGCCTGCAACTGCGGCTCAAGACCGAAGGCTTGAGCCCGGCCGAACAGCAGGCCAGCCAGGCATTGCTCGATGAAGCGCTGCGCGCCTTGCCGCCGCGCTTTGTCGAGCAATTGGACCGACGTATCGATGTCGGCTGGACCGACAAGATGCCTGAAAACGCCTACGGCCAGGCGTCCCTGGTGTCCGAGTTGGACCTCAACCAGAATCTGCTTGCCAGCCTGACTGACGGCAGCGCCGCCACCCAGAAAACCAATCGCCCCCACGGCACTGTGCGCCGGGAAATGCTCGCCACCGTGCTGCATGAACTGACCCACATCTACGACCGTGCGCGCCTGTGGTCCAAGGACGAGCGCACGCTGATCCAGCGCTGCAGCCGTCAGAACAACATCACCGGCTTGATCGGTTTGCCCGACCAGTGCCGTGGCCAGAACGACCGCCGCTTTACCCTCAGTGACGACCCGCGCCTGCTGGACCTTGCCGGCTGGCCACAATATGTGGGTCGGCGCGGCGAGCGTGAGCAGCATAACCATCAGGTGGTGCGCAGCCCGGACATCTACGAAACCACCAGCCCGCTGGAGTTCGTCGCGGTCAACATGGAGTACTTCCTCCTGGACCCCAGCTACGCCTGTCGCCGCCCCGCGCTGTTCCGTTATTACAAGGACCACTTCGGCTGGGCTCCACCCGAACAAGACACCTGCGCCAGCACCTATGCCTTCCTGAACGCAGGCAACGATTTCGCCAAGACGCCCCTGGGCCAGATCGATCCGGAGCGCGTGTACGAAATCGACTATCTGCTTGCCGAAGCCAACCAGAACCTGGTGAGCCGTTGGGGCCATAGCATGTTGCGCCTGGTGATTTGCGCCCCGGGCCGCCCGCGTGGCCCGGATTGCCGACTGGATCTGGACCGGCACCTGGTCTTGTCTTACCGCGCCTTCGTCGGTGACGTTCAGCTGTCGAGCTGGGATGGCCTGGTGGGCAAATACCCGTCGCGGCTGTTCGTCCTGCCGCTGGCCCAGGTCATTGATGAGTACACCAAGACCGAACTGCGTGGCCTGGCATCGGTGCCGCTGAAGCTCAGCCGCCAGGAAATCAACGACACCGTCGAACATGCGGCTGAGATGCACTGGAGCTATGACGGCAACTACTTCTTTATCTCCAACAATTGTGCGGTCGAAAGCCTGAAACTGTTGCGCAGTGGCAGCGCCAATCCGCAATTGACCGGCCTGGACAACATCACCCCCAACGGTTTGCTGGAAGTGCTCAGCGCCCGCGGCCTGGCCGATACCAGCGTATTGAACGACAAGCGCGAAGCCCTGCGCCTGGGGTATCACTTCGACTCGTTCCGCGAGCGTTACCAGGCCATGTTCGATGTGTTGCGCAAGCAACTGCCGATCAAGCAGACCCAGGTCGAAGACTGGTTGTCCCTGGATGCGCAAGCGCGTCGCCAATGGTTTGCCCAGGCCGACCTGCGTACCAGCGCCGCGCTGTTGCTGCTGGAGCAGGCCAGCTATCGCAAACAGCTGATGCTCGCCCAGGACGAAGTCAAACAACGCTATCTCAATGCCCGCGAGCTGAAAAATGGCGGCATGGAGAAAGCCAACAACACGCTGCAGCAAATTCTCGCCAACAGCGGCTTCCTCAGCCGCCCGGCCGAGTTGTTGGACAGTGGTGGTTACGGCCTGCCGCAACCTTCAGAAGCCAAGCGCCTGGAATCAGAAAGCGCCGAACGCCAGAAGCAGTTGCAGTCGTTGACCGGCGAGCTGGATAAAGAGGTGAGGGCGCTGCTCGATCCGTCTCGCGCCGCCGAGATTGCCGCCTGTGAGGCCAACCTCAAACAGGTGGGTGAGCATTTGCGAGCGCTGCATAAAGCCGCCGGCGGCCTCGAACTGCCCTGAACACCACTGTGTAAGCTGGCTTGCCCTTGTAGGAGCGAGCTTGCTCGCGAAAAACTCACAGGCGCCGCGTTTATTCAGAAAGCGCGCGTTATCGTTGACGTTTTTCGCGAGCAAGCTCGCTCCTACAAGAACAAGAACCTGAAGACTGGCACCTGCCCTTCATCAGCTGTTTTCTCAGCGAAAGCTGGCTGAAAGCTTCCCCGTCTAGGATCGCCTCCACTGCCGGCAACAGACCGGCTGTTAACAACAACAATGGTGATTCCCGATGTCCGCTCGTACCCGCCTGTTCGCTCCAACTCCACCCGTACGCCTCGTGCCTTTCGTTCTGCGCTGACCGCCACTCGGTCCGCCATTCCCTAGCCGCGCTACGCCTGGAGTATTCCTATGCTGACTTTCCTTGGCTTTGCCATGGTCATCACGTTCATGTTCCTGATCATGACCAAGCGCCTGTCCGCGCTGATCGCCTTGATCATCGTGCCGATCCTGTTCGCGCTGTTCGGCGGTTTCGCACCGAAGATCGGCCCGATGATGCTCGAAGGCATCACCAAGCTTGCGCCAACCGGCGTGATGCTGATGTTCGCCATCCTCTATTTTGCCTTGATGATCGACTCCGGCCTGTTCGACCCGGCCGTGCGCAAGATCCTCAAGATGGTCAAGGGCGACCCGCTCAAGGTGTCAGTCGGCACCGCCGTGCTGGCCCTGGTGGTATCTCTGGACGGTGACGGTGCCACCACCTACATGATCTGCGTCGCGGCCATGCTGCCGCTGTACCAGCGCATCGGCATGAGCCCACGGATCATGGCCGGCCTGATCATTCTCGCCGGTGGCGTGATGAACATGACCCCCTGGGGCGGCCCGACCGCGCGCGCCGCCAGTGCGCTGCATGTAGACCCGTCGGACATCTTCGTACCGATGATCCCGGCCATGGCCGCCGGTGTGGTGGCGATCCTGGTGATTGCCTACATGTACGGCAAGCGCGAGCGTGCACGCCTGGGTGAATTGCACCTGCAGGGCGACGAGATCGACCACAGCGAAATCAGCGTGTCGCAATTCCCCGACGCCCGCCGTCCGAAATTGATCTGGTTCAACGGCGCCCTGACCCTGGCGTTGATGTGCACCTTGATTGCCGGCCTGTTGCCGCTGCCGGTGCTGTTCATGGTGGCGTTCAGTATCGCCATGATCGTCAACTACCCGTGCCTGCAGCAGCAGAAGGACCGCGTCGCGGCTCACGCCGGTAGCGTATTGGCGGTGGTGGGTTTGATCTTCGCCGCCGGTATCTTCACGGGCATCCTGTCGGGCACCGGCATGGTCGACGCCATGTCCAAGAGCCTGCTGGCAGTCATCCCCGAAGCCATGGGCCCTTACCTGGCGGTGATCACCGCGCTGGTGAGCATGCCGTTCACCTTCTTCATGTCCAACGATGCGTTCTACTACGGCGTACTGCCGGTACTGGCCGAAGCTGCCAGCCATTACGGCATCACCGCGGTGGAAATGGCGCGGGCGTCGATCGTCGGGCAACCCGTGCATTTGCTGAGCCCACTGGTACCCTCGACGTACTTGCTGGTTGCCCTGGCGGGTATCGAATTCGGCGATCACCAGCGCTTCACGCTCAAGTGGGCAGTGCTGGTGTGCCTGTGCATAATGTTCGCCGCATTGCTGATGGGGATTTTTCCGCTGTTCAGCACTCTATAATCGTACCGACTCACTCACCGCGCGGCGCTACAGCTTGCGCGGTTAACACTTGCTCAAAGGAATACACATGGAATGGCTGACCAATCCGGAAATCTGGATTGCCTTCTTCACCCTGACGGCCCTTGAGATCGTCCTGGGCATCGATAACATCATCATGATTTCGATCCTGGTCAGCCGCATGCCCAAGCATATGCAGGCACGCACTCGGATCTTCGGCCTGGCGTTGGCCATGGTCACGCGCATCCTGTTGCTGCTGTCGATCACCTGGGTCATGCAACTGACCGCCGACCTTTTCGTGGTGTTTGGCCAGGGCATCTCCGGTCGCGACCTGATCCTGTTCTTCGGTGGTCTGTTCCTGCTGTGGAAAAGCTCCCAGGAGATGTACCACGCCCTGGAAGGTGAAGATGAAACCCAGGACGAGCCCAAAGGCGCCGGTGGCAAATTCATCTACACCATTATCCAGATCGCCATCATCGACATCGTGTTCTCCCTGGACTCGGTAATTACCGCCGTCGGCATGGTTTCCCACGTGCCGGTGATGGTTGCCGCCATCGTCGTTGCGGTATTGGTGATGATGCTGGCTGCCGGCACGATCAGCGAATTCATCGACAAGCACCCGTCGCTGAAAATGCTGGCGCTGTCGTTCCTGCTGGTAGTGGGTACCGTGCTGATCGCTGAATCCTTCGACGTGCACGTACCAAAAGGCTACGTCTACTTCGCCATGGCGTTCTCGCTGGCGGTGGAAGCGGTGAACATCAAGATGCGTACGGCCATCGCGAAAAAGAAGAAACAGCAGGACCCAGTGAAACTGCGCAAGGACATTCCGGGTCAGTAAATTTGACCCTCGAGTGATCGTTCCCACGCTCCGCGTGGGAATGCCCTCTCGGACGCTCCGCGTCCGCAAAGTGACGCAGAGCGTCACAGGATGCGTTCCCACGCCAAGCGTGGGGAACGATCTTCATGACAGTTTTGTTTCAATCCCAAGTTTAGCTATGCGATGCTGGCGCAGAGCCCATTCGCCAACTACAGCTTAGGTACAAGACGTAGAGCGGCACGCGGTAACTTTCCTTCGCTCCTTTTGGAGCGCACCCACACGGGGGGCCGAGCATGCTGACCTTGCTCAATCTGCTTTCCGCCGTGACCCTGCTTATCTGGGGCACGCATATCGTCCGAACCGGCATCCTGCGGGTCTACGGTTCTAATTTGCGCCAAGTCATCGGGCAGAACATGTCCAAGCGCTGGCTGGCATTTGTCGCCGGTATCCTGGTGACGGCCATGGTGCAAAGCAGTAACGCCACCGCGATGCTGGTGACTTCGTTCGTCGGCCAAGGGCTGATGAGCCTCACGCCGGCCTTGGCCACCATGCTTGGCGCCGACGTCGGTACGGCCTTGATGGCGCGGGTGCTGACGTTCGATTTGTCCTGGCTGTCGCCGCTGCTGATCTTCCTCGGGGTGATTTTCTTCCTGTCGCGCAAACAGACGCGGGCAGGGCAGTTGGGCCGGGTCGGGATCGGCCTGGGCCTGATCATCCTCGCCCTGCAATTGATCGTCGAAGCGGCCGGGCCCATTACCCATGCCCAGGGCGTGAAAGTCATCTTCGCTTCGCTGACCGGCGATATCTTGCTGGACGCCCTGGTCGGCGCGCTGTTCGCGATGATTTCCTACTCCAGCCTCGCTGCGGTATTGCTCACTGCCACCCTGGCCGGTGCCGGCGTGATCGGCTTGCACGTGGCCATCGGCCTGGTGATCGGCGCCAACATCGGCAGCGGCGTGCTGGCCTTTCTCAGCACCAGCATGCAAAACACTGCCGGTCGCCAAGTGGCCCTGGGCAGCCTGTTGTACAAATTGATCGGTCTGTTGCTGATCATTCCAGTGCTTGACCCACTCGTGGGCTGGATGGACGGCCTGGACTACAGCGTTCAGGGCATGGTCATCACCTTCCACCTGCTCTACAACGTCAGCCGCTGCCTGATCCTGTTACCCACCATCGGGCCCATGGCACGCCTGTGCGAATGGCTGCTGCCGGAACGCCCTGAAACCAATGGCAAGGCCAAGCCACGCCATCTGGACCTGGCCTCATTGAATACCCCAAGCCTGGCCCTGGCGAACGCCGCCCGCGAAACCCTGCGCCTGGGTGACTTGATCGACAATATGCTCACTTCGATGCAGGAAGTGCTGCGCGGCAACCAAACCGCCGTTACCCAAGAAGTGCGCAGCCTGAGCGATGACGTCGAAGCGCTCTACAGCGCGATCAAACTCTACCTGGCGCAAATGCCTCGGGAAGACCTGAGTGAACAAGACAACCGCCGCTGGGCCGAGATCATCGAGCTGTCGATCAACTTGAAATTGGCGGGTGACCTGATCGAACGCATGCTGCGCAAGGTCCAGCAACAGAAGACCTCGCAGCGCCGGCAATTTTCCGAAGTGGGCCTGGAAGAACTCAGCGGCCTGCACAGCCAGTTGATCGCCAACCTGCGCCTGGGCCTGTCGGTGTTTCTCAGCGGCGACCCGGAAAGCGCTCGCCAATTACTGCGTGAAAAGCGCCGCTTCCGCGCCCAGGAACGCCGCCTGGCACACGCCCATGTCAGCCGCCTGCAGCGCAAGATCGTGCAGAGCCTGGAAACCAGTTCCCTGCACTTGGAGCTGATTGCCGACATGAAACGCTTGAACTCGTTGTTTTGCAGCAGTGCTTATGTAGTGTTGGAAACGTCCGACACCGGCGCGCTATCCGCCGAAAGTATTGCCGACATCACCCATTCGCCCTGAACGTACGCCCGCGAGCGAAGTCAGTTAACAATGGACCTCATTCGCCAGGAAGCTTGTTATGCGTCGCCTGTTACTCGCCTGCCTGCTCTTGGGCTCGGCCCACACCTTTGCCTTTGACCGCCTGCAAGTCGAGGGCTACACCTTGCCCAACGGCCTGCAACTGCTGCTCAAACCGGGCACCGAGCGTGGGCACGTGGCTATTCGCCTGGTGGTTGGGGTGGGCCTGGACGACTTCGGTTGCGAAGAAAAAGAACTGCCGCACTTGTTCGAGCACTTGCTGTTCAGCGGTATCGACGGCGGCGGCGAAGGCGACCTCGAAGACCGCATGCAAGCCCTGGGCGGCGAGTGGAACGCCTACACCAGCAACGCCGACACCACCTTCGTGATCGAGGCGCCCGCGCAGAACCAACGCAAGGTGCTGGACCTGCTGCTGGCCATCCTCACGCGCACGCAACTGACCGACGCCCATATCAATGCCGCCAAACAGGTGGTGGAGCGCGAAGACGGCGGCCATTACTCACACTTGCAACGCCTGCTGGATCGCCAAGACCTCGGTCACAGCGCCAGCAACCAATTGGCCGTGGAGTTGGGCCTCAAGTGCGCCGAACGCGCCGAGGTCAGCCACCTGAGCCGCGACCAGTTGGAGAAGCTGCGCAAAGCATGGTACGCGCCGAACAACATGACCCTGATCGTCGTCGGCGATCTCGACAAACTGCTGCCCGCCTACCTGGAACGCACCTATGGGCAACTCGACCCCGTGGAGCCGAGCGAACATCGCCCCCTCCCCGAAATCCAGCACACCGCCGCCAGCCACCGCGACCTGATCCGCGGTTGGGTGGGCGATGGCGCCAAGCTGCACTGGCTGTTCCCCGAGCCCGTATTGGACGACCAGCATGATGAAACCTACAACCTGCTCAAGGACTACCTCGACTGGGCGCTGTACCGGCAGCTGCGCCTCAAGCACGGTTTGTCCTACGGCCCATGGGTAGAACGCGAAGTGCTCGGCGGCGTTGGGTTCCTCAGCCTGAATGCCGACCTTGAGCGGGAAAACCTCCCTGAAGCCGAGCAAGTTTTGCAAGACCTCAAGGCCCAACTGCTCAAGGACGGCCTCGACCCAGCAGTATTTACGCGCCTGCAACAGGCCGCTATTGCCCGCCAGGCTTGGGCGGTGCAGGGCAACAGTGCGCTGGCCGACTATTACTGGAGTGCTGCCGGTGACTACAGCAACGGGCGTTTCAGCGACCCGGTCAAACGCATCAAGGCCGTGAGCCTGGCGCAAACCAACCAGGCCATGCGCGAAGCGTTCCAGCAGCCGGGCTACTGGCGCATCGAAAAACCGCTGTTGAGTTATGACGCCTTGACCTGGATCGGCGCGGGCGCGATGGGCCTGATCATCATCGGTTTGATCGGCCTGAGGCTTTATCGCAAACCTGTTGAGTAATGACGCACAGAATATCGGGCTAAGGCGTTATTCTGTCTGAGATTTTTCCCACAACCAGTGAACCGCCCATGCCGAACTTGCCGCCCCTTATCCAGCGCGTTATAGAACTGATCAAGCGCTACCCAGGGGTGATTGCACTCGGCGGTTTCATCTCGGGGGTGGGCAGCTTCATTCTGGTAGACCGCCAGCAGGGCATGGCCAGTTGGATCGCGGTGATCATGCTGGTGAGCTGGTTGTGGCTGATGCTGGAGAACAGCTTTACGCAACTGTTCACCAAGGTTTTCAATCGCGAGATCCCTGAACCGCTGCTGCGCTACGCCACCCAGATGATCCACCAGGAAAGTCTGTTTTTCGTGCTGCCCTTCTTTTTCGTCACCACCGCCTGGAACAGCGGCCAATCGCTGTTTACCGGCCTGCTCGGCGCGGCGGCGCTGGTGTCGATCATCGACCCGCTGTATTACAAGTGGCTGGCGCCCAAACGCTCGCTGTTCCTGGCCCTGCACACCCTGACCCTGTTCGCCGCGCTGCTCACCGCACTGCCGATCATCATGCACCTGACCACCGCCCAGAGCTACAAACTGGCGTTGGGTGTAGCCATGGTCTTGTCGATCCCGAGCCTGGCCGTCAGCCTGCCGCTGCGCAGCCTCAAGGGCTGGGCGATGCTGCTGGGGGTAACGGCCGCCATCGGCTGCGCCGGCTGGTTCCTGCGCAGTTGGGTACCGCCCGCCACCCTGTGGATGACCGAAGTCGCCATCAGCACCCAACTGCAAGACCGCACGCCGGGCGACGATCTCAAGCAAGTCACCGCCGCCCAACTGCGCAGCGGTGGGCTGTATGCGTACACCGCGATCAATGCGCCACGCGGGCTGGATGAGCGGATCTACCATGTGTGGAAATTCAACGGCCAGGAAGTCGACCGCATTGCCCTGGACATCCATGGTGGGCGCAAGGAAGGCTATCGCGCCTGGACCCACAAGCAGAATTTCCCAGGTGACGCCGTGGGGCGCTGGCAGGTGCAGGTGCTCACCGAAGACGGCCAGGTCATCGGCGTTCTGCGCTTCAAGGTGATAGACACAGCACAAGCGGACAACCCAAAGTAAGCCGGATCGTGCTATTACGTAGCAATTGTGGATAGCCAAACAAGCTCGGAGCTTATGACCACTCGCACGACGGCCGGCGCGGCCCATCTTGATACGTCCAGTACCCCGCCTTCGCTACGGATTACCGGCGACTGGACGCTGGCCCACTACGCCCACCTGAAGAAGCTGTCGGCCACGCTCGACGGCCAATACGACGCCGGCGCCCGCATTGACCTCAACGGCCTCGGTGCGCTGGATACCGCCGGCGCCTCGTTGCTGGTGGAATTGCTGGGCCCTGCGCGCATCGAACACTCTGCCGAACAGACCGATTGCACCCTGGCAGCCGCCGACCGGGCACTGCTCAAGACCGTCTACCGCTCCCTGAATGACTTTTGCGTACCGATCAAAGAGCCGGAAGAGGCCGCCGGCATTCAAGTCTTGGCCCGCATCGGCCGCGCAGTAGACACGGTCTGGCAAGACGCAATGAAGCTGCTGGGCTTTATCGGCCTGATCCTCGAAACCTTCGCCCGCGGCATTTGGCGGCCCAAGCGCTGGCGCCTGACGCCCATGGTCGCCCACATCGAACAGACGGGCCTGGATGCGGCGCCTATTGTCGCGCTGCTGACCTTTCTGGTGGGCGCCGTCGTGGCCTTCCTCGGCGCCACCGTGCTCAAGAGCTTCGGCGCGACGATCTTTACCGTGGACCTGGTGGCGTTCTCCTTCCTGCGCGAATTCGGCGTGTTGCTTACCGCAATCCTCATCGCCGGGCGTACCGCCAGTGCGTTCACCGCGCAAATCGGCTCCATGAAGGCCAAAGAAGAAATCGATGCCATCCGCACCCTGGGCCTGGACCCCATGGAGCTGTTGGTATTGCCCCGCGTGCTGGCGCTGCTGGTGGCGTTGCCGATGCTGACCTTCCTGGCGATGCTCTCGGGGATCGTCGGCGGCGGTGTGGTGTGTGCGGTGGCCCTGGATATTTCACCGGCGATGTTTCTTTCGCTGTTGCAATCGGACATTGGCGTCCAACACTTTCTGGTGGGCATGGTGAAGGCGCCGATCTTTGCCTTTTTGATCGCGGCCATTGGCTGCCTGGAAGGGTTTAAAGTCAGCGGCAGTGCCGAGTCGGTCGGCGCGCACACCACGTCGAGCGTGGTGCAATCGATCTTTGTGGTGATCGTGCTGGATGCGGTCGCGGCGATGTTTTTCATGGAGATGGGCTGGTGAGTCGTCTACACCGTGCGCCCACTGAGGCGGTGATTGAAGTGCGTGGCCTGTGCAATCGCTTTGGCAGCCAAAGCGTGCACGAGAACCTCGACCTGGATTTGTACAAGGGCGAGATCCTGGCGGTGGTGGGTGGCTCTGGCAGCGGTAAATCCGTGTTGTTGCGCAGCATCGTTGGCCTGCGTCGCCCCAGTGAAGGCGAAGTACGGGTGTTCGGCAAAAACCTGCCGAGCCTGCCTGAACATGAACGCTCACTGGTGGAGCGCCGCTTTGGCGTGCTGTTCCAGAAAGGCGCGCTGTTTTCCTCGCTGACGGTGACCGAAAACGTGGCCCTGCCATTGATCGAGCATGCCGGACTCAGCCGCGCCGATGCCGAGCACTTGGCGGCGGTGAAGCTGGCCCTGGCAGGGTTGCCGCTGTCGGCGGCCGACAAATACCCGGCCTCGTTATCCGGCGGCATGATCAAGCGTGCAGCCCTGGCCCGCGCACTGGCCTTGGACCCGGACATCCTGTTCCTGGACGAACCTACCGCCGGTCTCGACCCGATTGGCGCGGCGCAATTCGACCAACTGATCCTCACCCTGCGCGATGCGCTGGGCTTGAGTGTGTTCCTGGTCACCCACGACCTCGACACGCTGTACACCATCACCGACCGTGTGGCGGTGCTGGCGCAGAAGAAAGTGCTGGTGGCCGACGCCATCGATGTCGTTTCGGAAACGAACGACGCCTGGATTCACGAATATTTCCACGGCCCCCGGGGCCGCGCGGCATTGGATGCCGCTCAATCGCTCAACGAGGTATGACATGGAAACCCGAGCCCATCATGTGATGATCGGACTGTTCAGCGTAATTGTGGTGGTCGGCGCGATGCTGTTCGGCCTGTGGCTGGCCAAGTCCAGCGTCGATACCGCCTTCCAGGATTACGAAGTGATCTTCAACGAGGCGGTCAGCGGCCTGTCCCAGGGCAGTGCGGTGCAGTACAGCGGCATCAAGGTGGGCGACGTGATCAGCCTGCGCCTGGACCCCAAGGACCCGCGCCGCGTCCTGGCTCGCATCCGCCTGGCCGGGCAAACGCCGATCAAGGAAGACACCCAAGCCAAACTGGCCCTGACCGGTATCACCGGTACCTCGATCATCCAGCTCAGTGGCGGCACCCCGCAGAGCCCGGAGCTCAAGGGCAAGGACGGCAACCTGCCGGAAATCATCGCATCGCCATCGCCTATCGCGCGCCTGCTCAATAACAGCAACGACCTGATGACCAGCGTCAACCTGCTGCTGCACAACGCCAACCACCTGTTCTCGCGGGAAAACGTCGAACGCCTGAGCAACACCCTGGACAACCTGCAACAAACCACCGGCGCCATTGCCGAGCAACGCGGCGACATCAAGGTGGTGATGCAGCAATTGATGCAAGTGAGCAAACAGGCCGGCGCGGCGCTGGAGCAAACCACCGTATTGATGCGCAACGCCAATGGATTGCTCAGCGAACAAGGCAAGCAAGCCTTCGGCAGCGCCGAGCAGGCGATGAAATCCCTGGAGCAAAGCACCGCCACCATCAATACCTTGCTGACCAATAACCAGGACTCGGTAAACAGCGGCATGCAGGGCCTCAACGAACTGGCACCAGCCGTGCGCGAGCTGCGTGAAACCCTCGGCTCGCTGCGCGCCATCTCTCGCCGCCTGGAAGCCAACCCCAGTGGTTACCTGCTGGGCAGCGATAAGAACAAGGAGTTCACGCCATGAAGCGTGCTTACCACATGATCGTCCCTATGGCCCTGGCACTGGTCAGCGCCTGCTCGATCCTACCCAAGCCGGACCCTTCGGACGTGTACCGCCTGGCGTCCGCCCAACCGGCCAGCCGAGGCACGCCGGTGAGTTGGTCGCTGCGCGTGACCAAGCCACAGACCAGCGAGTTTCTCGACAGGCCGCGCATCGCCGTGGTGCCAGATGGCAACTTGATCAGCAACTATGCGAACTCACGCTGGAGCGACCCGGCGCCGGTGCTGCTGCGTAATCGCCTGCTGGATGGCTTCCAGCGCGACGGGCGCGTGACATTGTTGAGCACTGACGAGACCAACCTGCAAGCCGACTATGAACTGGGCGGGCAGTTGCAGGCGTTTCAGAGCGAGTATCGGGGCAAGGCGGTGGAGGTGGTGATTCGTCTCGACGCGCGATTGGTGCGTGGACGTGATCAACGGATTATCGCCAGCCGTCGTTTCGAAGTGAGGCAGCCGGTGGGTGACGCCAAGGTGCCTGCGGTGGTGGCTGCTTTTGGCCAGGCCGGGGATCAGTTGAATAAGCAGGTGGTGGATTGGGTAGTACAACAGGGTAATGCTGCGCCGAAAAAATGATTCCACCGCCCTGTAGGAGCGAGCTTGCTCGCGAAAAACCTGAGACCGCCTCGGGGAGCCTGATGCCCCGCGTCATCGTTAACGTTTTTCGCGAGCAAGCTCGCTCCTACAGGGGGGCGGCTCATGCTTAACCGAAGAACCAGTAGCACACCGAAATAGCCGCCACTACACCAGCAAACTCCGCGAACAACGCACACCCCACCGCGTGCCGCGCCCGCTGGATGCCTACCGAGCCAAAGTACACCGCCAGCACATAAAACGTGGTTTCCGTACTGCCCTGAATCGTCGCCGCCACCAACGCCGGGAAGCTGTCCACACCCTGGGTCTGCATGGTCTCGATCAGCATCGCCCGCGCTGCACTGCCAGAGAACGGCTTGACCATCGCGGTCGGCAGCGCGTCGACAAAGCGCGTATCCAGGCCCGTCCAGGCCACCACATGGCGAATCCCTTCAAGGCCGAACTCCAAGGCCCCCGAGGCACGCAACACGCCAACCGCACACAGCATCGCCACCAGATAGGGCAACAGGTTCTTGGCTACGTCGAAGCCTTCCTTGGCGCCTTCCACAAAGGCCTCGTACACCTTGACCTTGCGCAACGCGCCGATCACCAGGAACAGCATGATCAGCCCAAACAGCGTGAGATTGCCCAGGATCGACGACAAACCGGCCAGCGCCGTGGCGGACAGGGTCGCCAGCAGCGCCATAAAGCCGCCCAGCAGCAACGCGCCGGGGATCAGATAGGCCAGCACCACCGGGTCCCACAGCCGCAGGCGCTGCATGACTGCCACCGACAGCAGGCCCACCAGCGTCGACGCGCTGGTGGCCAGCAGGATCGGCAGGAACACCAGCGTCGGGTCCGCGGCGCCTTGCTGGGCGCGGTACATGAAGATAGTCACCGGCAACAGCGTCAGCGAGGACGCGTTGAGCACCAGAAACAGGATCTGAGCGTTGGTTGCCGTATTGGGGATGGGGTTGAGCTCTTGCAGCGCCTTCATGGCTTTCAGGCCGATGGGCGTTGCGGCGTTATCCAGGCCCAGGCCGTTGGCGGCAAAGTTGAGGGTGATCAAACCGATCGCGGGGTGCCCGGCCGGCACTTCCGGCATCAGGCGGCGAAACAGCGGGCCGAGGGCCTTGGCCAGCCAATCGACGATCCCGGCTTTTTCGGCAATCCGCAGAAAGCCCAGCCATAACGTCAGGGTACCGAACAGCAGCACCATGACTTCCACCGACAATTTGGCCATGGCGAAAATGCTTTCGACCATCGCCGCGAAGATCCCTGCATTACCGCCCACCAGCCATTGCGCCAGTGCTGACACCATTGCCACGACAAAGAAGCCAAGCCACAGGCCATTGAGCATCAGATAAGTCCCCCGAAAGATGGGGCGAATGATAACGGGGCTGGCAGAAACGACAAACCCCGGAATTCTCCGGGGTTTGTTTTCGATCAATCTGTAATCAGCTACGGGTGGCCTGTGCCGTAGGCAGAGCTTCCTTGCTGCGCCAGTGCGGCAAGGAATTCCAGTAGCGCTCGCCCTTGGCATCGTCGTACATGCCTTCCCAACGGGAGATAACCAGTACAGCCAAGGCGTTACCGATCACGTTGAGGGCGGTACGCGCCATGTCCATCACACGGTCGACACCGGCGATAAACGCCAAGCCTTCCAGCGGGATGCCCACGCTGCCCAGCGTCGCCAGCAATACCACGAAGGACACGCCCGGCACGCCAGCGATACCTTTGGAGGTCACCATCAGGGTCAGTACCAGCATCAGTTGCTGGCCGATCGACAGGTCGATGCCATACAGCTGGGCAATGAAGATTGCCGCAATGCTCTGGTACAGGGTCGAACCGTCGAGGTTGAACGAATAACCGGTCGGCACCACGAAGCTGCAGATCGCTTTCGGCGCGCCGTAGGCTTCCATCTTTTCGATCACACGCGGCAGCACAGTTTCGGAGCTGGCGGTGGAGTAAGCCAATACCAACTCATCCTTGAAGATGCGGATCAGCTTGAGGATCGAGAAGCCGAACAGGCGGGCGATCAAACCCAGGACCGCGAAGGCGAAGAACAGGATCGCGACGTAAACCAGGATCACCAGCTTGGCCAGCGGCAGCAGCGAGGCGAAGCCGAAGTTGGCGACCGTCACCGCGATCAGCGCGAATACACCGATAGGCGCGTACTTCATGATCATGTGGGTGACTTTGAACATGCTCTCGGACACGCCCTGGAACATGGTCACCAGCGGCTCGCGCAGCTCAGGCTTGAGGCTCGACAGGCCCAGGCCGAACAACACCGAGAAGAAGATGATCGGCAGCATCTCGCCACGGGCAACAGCGGCGAAGATGTTCGAAGGGATCAGGTTGAGGATGGTCTCGATGAACGCATGTTCATGCTGCACTTCGGCAGCAGTCGCCTGGTACTTGGAGATATCGACGGTACCCAGGGTACTCATGTCGATGCCAGCGCCTGGGTGGAACAGGTTGGCGAGCAACAGGCCCACCACGATGGCGATGGTGGTGACGATTTCGAAGTAAAGAATGGTTTTGACGCCGATACGACCGAGCTTTTTCGCGTCGCCTACACCGGCAATACCGACGATCAGCGAAGAAATCACAATCGGGATCACGATCATCTTGATCAGGCGGATAAAGATATCGCCCGCCGGCTGCAACACATTGCTGATCCACCAGGCCTTTTCAGCACTGAAATGGTTGAGCACTGCACCGATTGCAATGCCCAGTACCAAACCGATGAGGATCTGCCAGGCGAGGCTTAGCTTTGCCTTCTTCATGTCATTACCCTTGCTTCAAGTGGACTTACGGCAAATGCGCCAGCTGCAACGCTCGAAAGCGAAAAAGTGTGTGCATCTGCCTCCATGGAAGGTCACCGCAGCGTGGCCGAAATGGCTTACTGGCAGGCGAAAAAAGGCGCAACTATTCCCATGCAAGGGAGCGACGTCTAATGCCGTAAACGCCTACCCTATGCCGAATCGGCATGGCTTTTTTTGAAAATATTTGTCCAAACGGTCAGTTCGTATCCGCCATTCAGGCGGGTGAATATGCCGTCAAGCAGCCAAATCAGGCTCGCGCAGAGATACTGGACGACTTGAATTGATTGGCAGAAATGTCTGAGAAATCCACCACCTAGCGCCAGAAAGATCCTATAGCGCGGATGAAAAATTCTCGATAGATGGTCGCGCCGACATACCCGGTAATGGTTAGCCAGCGGCAAAAAGCAAAACTGCGGCTATGGGCGGCATGAAGTGCGGGAATGAGAGTCATAAGCCCGCCGCAAGTTCAGCAAGCTTGAGGTCTTGTGAACTTGCGTCGCAGCTTTTCGCCTGACCCGGCCCTTGCGCAGGTACTCCCTGTACCCGTAGGTCACGCCGATCCTGATCGATCAGAGCAACCCGACCCCCTGGTCATGCATCGCTCAAGGAGCGATGCAAACAGAAAGAAGCACAAGGGCTTCTTTCTATGGACGCCGGCTCCGTCAGACGGAACCTAGTACCAATTCGGATCTTTCTTGAGCTGCTCCATCAGCAGCTTTTGCATACCCTCGTCCGGCTTACCGATAAAACGGTAATCGGCGTGCCGCGTCGGGGACTTGTCCGCCGGCAAACCGGCCGGTACTTCCACCAACATGGCGTAGGCATCTTCCTTGTCGAGGCTGAAGGCAACGATCAGGCGCTTGTTCAGGCAGGTGTCTGCAGTTTCGCAGAGCGGCCCGACCAAGTACTTGTCGCCATCTTCCTCAACGGCATTCATTTGCTCGGCCGTGCCCGACAGGTTCATCACCCACTCGGGCAGGCGCTCTTCTTTCTTCACCACGTCTTGCCAGGTTTCACGGTACTGCGGATCCGCGCTGAGCAATTCGTTAGCCCGGGATTGGCCGTCATTGGCGGCCAAAGCCAAGCCGCTACCGCCCAACAGCAGGGCGGCAGCAAGGGCTTTAAAAGGCAGGTTGGCCATATTCAACCTCGGCCTTTGCGACCAAAGAAGAACGAAGCGATGAACATCACCAGGAAGACCACAAACAGGATCTTGGCGATGCCGGTAGCGGTGCCAGCGATACCACCGAAGCCCAGGACTGCAGCCACAATGGCGATGATCAGAAATGTGATTGCCCAACTCAACATGGTGATTCTCCTTATGCTTCTATAGGGGTAACAGCGGTGATGCCGTGCAGCCGCTCAACACAAGCGACGTTTTTTGCCTAGAACACCCAACGGTCATGGGCCGGCAGTTCGTCCAGGGTGGAACCCTGATCTACCAGGCTCAGTTGCGGGGCAGTCACATCGGCGCTGGCGCTGCCAATGGAACGGAAATGGGTCTGGGTCATGGCAGGACGTTCAAATTGCGGGGCTGGCTGCGCGCGCTCTTGCCAATGCTGCAACTGCTGGCCGGCAATCAACGTGACCATCAAGGCCAGGCTGGCAAACAGGCCCTGCTGCAAGCGCAGCGGCGATACACGCAATTGGCTGAGGCTTTGGCGAGTCATACTGCATTGCTCCCGCATTCTGATTATTCGTTCATGACGCTCTTGGGGGAGATATTGCAGAGTGCATGCCAGCTTTATTGCAAAATAAAACTCAATAAAATCAAAGAGTTATACTTGCCCGATAGAATCATCGCCTAGCATCCTGCACGATGCCTGCGTGCAGGCCGTGCGAAATGCACGACGGCAAGTGGTCGGAACCAGACACCCAGCGCACACATCGAAGGATCGAAGGGCGAACGGAAGGGAAAATGCGCTCAGACGACGTCTGTAGGAAGGCGCGCAGATAGCTGCGCGAAGAAGCCTTTTATGAATCAGAATAAACCATGCAACTTGCCCGATTATTCCGGGACTAAACACCATCACATTTATAGTTAAGGAGTGCGGGACAGATGGAATCAGCCAAGGAACTTCAAGGCCGCATTCTTTTAGTGGATGACGAATCTGCGATCCTGCGCACCTTCCGCTATTGCCTGGAAGATGAAGGCTATACCGTCGCCACCGCGAACAGTGCCGCCCAGGCCGATGCCCTGATGCAGCGTCAGGTGTTCGACCTGTGCTTCCTCGACCTGCGCCTGGGCGAGGACAATGGCCTGGACGTGCTGGCCCAGATGCGCGTGCAGGCACCGTGGATGCGCGTGGTGATTGTGACCGCCCATTCGGCCGTGGATACCGCCGTGGACGCCATCCAGGCTGGCGCCGCCGACTACCTGGTCAAACCTTGCAGCCCAGACCAGCTGCGCCTGGCCACCGCCAAGCAACTGGAGGTGCGTCAGCTCTCGGCGCGGCTGGAAGCGCTGGAAGGCGAAGTGCGCCAGCCTAAAGACGGCCTGGACTCCCATAGCCCGGCAATGATGGTGGTGTTGGAAACCGCGCGGCAGGTGGCCGGGACAGACGCCAACATCTTGATTCTCGGCGAATCCGGTACCGGTAAAGGTGAGTTGGCCCGGGCGATACACGGCTGGAGCAAACGCTCGAAGAAGTCCTGCGTGACCATCAACTGCCCGTCTTTGACTGCCGAACTGATGGAAAGCGAACTGTTCGGCCACAGCCGCGGCGCATTCACCGGCGCCAGCGAAAGCACCTTGGGCCGAGTGAACCAAGCGGACGGCGGTACGCTGTTTCTCGACGAGATCGGCGATTTCCCCCTCACGTTGCAACCCAAGTTGCTGCGGTTTATCCAAGACAAAGAGTATGAGCGGGTGGGCGACCCGGTCACCCGCCGCGCCGATGTGCGCATCCTCGCAGCCACCAACCTGAACCTGGAAGACATGGTGCGCGATGGCCGCTTCCGTGAAGACTTGCTCTACCGCCTGAATGTCATCACCTTGCACTTGCCGCCGCTGCGCGAACGCAGTGAAGACATCCTGACCCTGGCCGACCGCTTCCTTGCCCGCTTCGTCAAGGAATACGCACGCCCGGCGCGCGGCTTCAGTGATAATGCCCGCGAAGCGCTTCTCAACTATCGCTGGCCCGGCAATATCCGCGAACTGCGTAACGTGGTGGAACGCGCCAGCATCATCTGCCCTCAGGAGAAGGTGGAGATCAGCCACCTGGGGATGGCCGAGCAACCGGCCAACAATGCACCGCGTATCGGCGCGGCTTTGAGCCTGGATGAGCTGGAGAAAGCCCATATCGGCGCCGTACTTGCGACCAGCGACACACTGGACCAAGCGGCCCGCACACTCGGCATCGATGCGTCGACGCTGTACCGCAAACGCAAGCAGTACAACCTTTGAACAGGACCTTATGAAGCTCGCGATGAAACTGCGCACCCGGTTATTCCTGAGCATCTCAGCGCTGATCACCGTGGCTTTGCTAGGGTTGATCCTGGGCTTGGTCAGCGTCATGCAAATGGCCAAAACCCAGGAATCGCTGATCCGCAGTAACTTCATCACCCTGGACCTGGGGCTCAAGTTGCGTCAGAGCCTGGGCGACCAGTTGATCATGATGCTGGAGAAGCGCCCCGACCCGGACGCCCTGCAAGCCTCCAAGCAGCATTATTTCGACCTGTTGGACCAAGGCATCGCCCATGAGCAGATAGACGGCAAAAACCATGGCTTCAGCCAGGCGCGCTCCGATTACCAGAAGCTGCTGGAAGCGTTTGACCAATCCCAACAGGCATCACCGCCCGCAGGCAGCAAAGAAAAGCTGACTGAAACCTTCAACATATTGCGTAACGGCCTGATCGCCGATCACAAGCGGGCGCTGGAAAATATCAGTACCAGCGAGCATAAATCCCGCGAACGAGCGCTGTTGATTGCCGGCCTGCTCGGCCTGGTAGGGCTCGCGGTGCTGATCATCGGTTTCGTCACGGCCCATGGCATCGCCCGGCGTTTCGGCGGCCCCATCGAGGCGCTGGCCAAGGCCGCCGACAAGATCGGGCAGGGCGATTTCGAAGTCACCTTGCCGATCTCCTCCGCAGCGGAAATGAACCTGTTGACCCGCCGTTTCGGCATCATGGCCGAAGCATTGCGCCAACATCAGGCCACTAACATCGATGAGCTGCTGGCCGGCCAACAGCGCCTGCAAGCGGTGCTCGACAGTATCGATGACGGCCTGTTGATGATTGATCGCCAAGGCTGCCTGGAGCACCTCAACCCTGTGGCGCAGCGCCAATTGGGCTGGGATGAGGAGCGGCTGGGTCAAGGCCTTGGCGAAGCCATGGGTCGCGCAGAAATGGATGAACAGCTGCAACTGGTGCTGCGCGGCGGCAACCTGGAGCGGGCCCCGGATGATCTGGAGGTGGAAGTCGAGGGTGAATTGCGCCTGCTGACCTACAGCCTGACCCCGGTCAGCCATACCCAGGGGCATATTCTCGGGGCCGTGATGGTGCTGCATGACGTGACTGAACAGCGCGCTTTCGAGCGGGTGCGCAGCGAGTTCGTGTTGCGCGCCTCCCATGAGCTGCGCACGCCGGTTACCGGCATGCACATGGCCTTCGGCTTGTTCCGTGAGCGAGCCAAGTTCCCACCGGACTCCCGCGAGGCGGACCTGCTGGATACGGTCAATGAAGAGATGCAGCGCCTGATGCAGTTGATCAACGACCTGCTCAACTTCTCGCGCTACCAGAACGGCCTGCAAAAACTCACCCTGGGTACGTGCGATGTCACCGACTTGCTGGAGCACGCACGGGCTCGATTTGCTGAGCCTGCGAACGCCCAGCACATTGAGTTGCTGGTGGAAGCCCAACCTGAGTTGCCACGGCTATATGCCGACCAAGTGCAACTGGAGCGGGTGCTCGACAACCTGCTGGGCAATGCCCTGCGCCACACCGCCGAAGGCGGGCAGATCCGCCTGCAGGCACGACGCCATGGCGAGCGGGTGATTATCAGCGTCGAGGATAACGGCGAAGGCATTGCCTACGGCCAGCAGGGGCGGATCTTCGAACCCTTTGTGCAGGTGGGCCGCAAGAAAGGTGGGGCGGGCCTGGGCTTGGCACTGTGCAAGGAGATCGTGCAATTGCACGGCGGCCGCATGGGCGTGTACTCACGGCCGGGGCAGGGTACGCAGTTCTATATGGCATTACCCCTTTAGGAGCGAGCTTGCTCGCGAAAAACGTCAACGATAACGCTGTGCTGTCAGGCAGCCCGCGTCGTCTATGCGTTATTCGCGAGCAAGCTCGCTCCTACATTATTATTTTTACACCATCAGCGGTGATTCAAGGCGCGCAGGATTGCGGCGCTTTCAGCATCCGGGGTGCCGTCAAACAATGACGGGCGGAAACGCATCTGGAATGCGGCGATGACGTGCCGCGTGGCCACATCCAGCTCACCAGTCTGCGGCGTCTGGTAGCCCAGGCGCGCCAGCTCTTCCTGGAACCAGGTAATGCTCGGCAACTGCGCGGCGTACTGCACCTGAAACCGGGCCACTGCCTGGGCATCCGGCCACACGGCCAGACCTTCTGCCGCTAAGCGCTTCCAAGGGAACAACGGGCCTGGGTCCAGCTTGCGCAGTGGGGCGATGTCGCTGTGCCCGATGATGTTCTTGGGGTCGATGCCGTTGCGCTTGCTGATGTCCTTGAGCAGCACGATCAGCGACTGCACCTGCGCTTCGGAATACGGGTACCACACACGCCCCGTCGGCGTATCGGTGAACCCTGGGTTGACGATCTCGATGCCGATGGAGCTGGAGTTGAGCCATGTGCGCCCCATCCACTCGCTTTCCCCCGCGTGCCAGGCGCGCTGGCTTTCATCCACCAGCTTGTAGATGGTGCCGGAGGCGTCGTCGCCGATCAGGTAATGGCTGCTGACCTGGCCATGGGTCAACAGCGCCAGGGAACGTTCGAGGTTGGTCGAGGTGTAATGCACCACAACGAACTGCACGCGGTTGTCGTGGTTGACCGAGGGATGGCTGGTGTTCAGGCGCGGACCACTGGTGCAGCCGGCGAGCAGAAGAAACGCTAAAGCGATATACAAGGATTTCATGGCGAGAGGCAGTACACTGAAAGACGATAATGCAACAGTGTAACGTACGACTCACGGCCAGGCGGTCAAATTACAAAATGGAACATCTTTTATGCCGCCTGCACCTGATTACGCCCCGCGGCCTTTGCCCTGTAGAGCGCTTCATCGGCACGCTTGAGCGCCAGGTCACTGCGCTCGCCGGGTTGAAACTGCGCCACGCCCATGGACACCGTGATCGTTACCCGCTCACCCTTGAAGTGGAACGGGCACGCTGCGATAGCCTCACGCAATACTTCACCTACTGCCAAGGCCTCCGCCAAGGCCGAGTCGGGCATGAGCAGCACAAACTCTTCACCCCCAAAACGCGCGATGAAGTCCGTCGGCCGCAGGCGCTTGCTCAGCACATTGGCGATGATCTTCAAGACTTTGTCCCCTGCCAGGTGACCGTAACCGTCGTTGATGCGCTTGAAGTGGTCCAGGTCGAGCATGGCCAGCGACAGGCTGTTACCGCGCTGATGCCAGGCGTTGACTTCGTAATCGAGGCGTTCGCTCCACGCCGCACGGTTGGGCAAGCCGGTGAGCGGATCGATCAAGGCCTTCTGGCGCTGCACCTCCAGGTGCTCGCGGTAGCCCTGGGCCTCCTGCTCCATATGGGCCACGCGTTCAGCCAGGCCTTTTAAACGTGCGGCCACTTCCTGTTCGCGCAGGTCACGCTGCTGCTGGTGTTCGTCCATGGTACCGAGCAAGCCTTCAAGGTGGCTTTCGAGCACCTGCTTGAGGCTGTCCAGGTCGGCGGCGTCCTGCACGCTGCTTTGCAGGCCATCGACCTGCTCACGAATCTGCGTGTCCAACTCCCGCGCAGCCAGGCTGCTATCGGCGTGGCCCTCGCTGGCGACCTGCAGATGGCCCTGGAATGCCTCGAGACGCTCGTTGAGCTGCTTGAGGTAAGCCTCAAACTCATGCTGGCCACTGTCGGTGATCGCCAGCATCAGCACCGCCAGGTCATCGAGGATCGGCAGCAGTTCGTACCAGTTCAAGCCATGGGCGAGACGCTCACGCATCGCCTCGGCCTGGGGTTGATGGCGTTCGGGCAGGGAAAGATCTTCCAGCAGGCCGAGCAAAGTGCCTTCAATGTGCTTGGCCACCGAGCTGTAGGACGGTTCAGGTGAATCGGGCAGGGCGTAGGTGCCGTCTGGTTGCAGTTCGTCGGGCTCGGGACCTTCCAGCACGGGGGGCAATGAAAGGCTGCCGATGGTGGTCTCATTCGGCGTTTCAACTGGAACCGGCGGCGGCTCGATAAAGGCGGCGAGTGCGCTTTCGTGAGCAGGCTCCGCAACTGGCGGCACCTGCACGTCGGGCTCAGGTAATTGCGCAGACGCAATCGACGGCAGCTCTGGAGCGTCGAATACCGGCGTTTCGCTGGCGACCTCTTGCTCTTCGGCCGCTGCAACAGGCGCAGGCTTCAAGGGCGGCAACGGCGCAAAGGCACGTAAGGCTTGGGTCAATTCTTCTGATTGCGCAGGTTCTTCCGGCTCGAGCACGGGTTTGGGCGCTGCGGGTTTTGGCGCTGCCGATTGCGCTGCCGGCAGTGGCTCGGCATCAACCGCAAGCGCTTCGCTGGCGGCTTCTTTACTGCCGAACAGGCGTTGCAACAGGCCCGGCCCTGGGCGTGTGGTTTCGCCATCCGGCTCCAGATTATTCAGCGCCTGCCCCTGCAGGCTGCTCAGCTCACTGAGTAGCAGGGGTATCTCCCGCGCTTGCGCCACGCGACCATCGAGTTGCTTGGCGAAGGTTTTCAGCGGGCGAGCCACTTCGCGGGGCAGCGGCAGCTTTTGCAACTGGGTGACCAAGGCGGTGAGCGCGGTGCTGATCTGGTCGACGCGGGTTTCGCGGCGCTGCTCCGAATCCAGCACGGCCTTTTCCAGACGCGGCAGTAAAGCGGCGAGGGCAGCATCCATGTCGTCCGTGCGCACGACATCGCGCATTTCCTTCATGCATTGATCGACGGCGCGGTCGGTGCCTTCAGCGGCCAGCGTGCTGCGCACCAGCCCGCGGCGCAGCAAATCGAGGCGGGCGGCCCAGCGGCGTTCGAGTTTGTCTTGTTGCTCGATGCTCTGAAGGTACTTCTCTTTCCAGCGCTGGGCGTCGTCGCTCATGCAAGGGGTCCGCGAGGGCCTGGGCTCAACGCGGGTAATGCATCAGCCGTGAGCGAACCCGGCAGACGAATCTCTACCGCGACCGGCAGGTGATCGGAAATGGGCTGCGCCAGCACCTGCACACTTTCCAGTGTGAGGCTTGGGCTGAGCAGGATATGGTCAAGACAGCGCTGCGGGCGCCAGCTGGGAAACGTGGCTTCGACTTGCGGGGCCAGTAACCCCAGGTCGCGCAGCGGAGAATTCTGCAGCAGGTCGTTGGCATGGGTGTTCATGTCACCCATGAGCACCTGGTGCTTGTAGTTGCCAATCAATTCACGCACGTAGGCCAACTGCAGGTTGCGCGTACGCCCCCCGAGGGCCAGGTGCATCATCACCACCACCAAGGCTTCCGGGCCTTCGCCAAAACGCACAAGGATCGCCCCGCGGCCTTTGGGGCCTGGCAAGGGGTGATCTTCAATGGCAGTGGGTTTGAGACGGCTGAGCACGCCGTTGCTGTGCTGTGCCAGGCGCCCTAGATTACGGTTGAGTTGCTGATACCAGTACGGAAAAGCCCCCAACTGAGCCAGGTGTTCCACCTGGTTGATATAGCCGGAGCGCAGGCTGCCGCCGTCGGCTTCCTGCAGGGCGACCAAGTCGAAGTCGCTGAGCAGGTCGCCGATTTTCTGCAAGTTACCGGTACGCCCCTTGTGGGGCAGCAGGTGCTGCCAGCCACGCGTGAGGTAGTGCCGATACTTCTCGGTACTGTTGCCCACCTGGATATTGAAGCTGAGCAGGCGCAAGCGGCTATCTGCCGGCAGGCCCGTGGACTCCAGGTGATGCTCGTTGACCTGCGGTTCATGCAGGCCAACGACACGCTCGGTACCCCAGCGGCGCATGGCGAGCCCCTTACTTGGCAGCGCGTTCTTTGGCAATCAGTTGGTCAGCAACGTTCAGGGTCGCTTCAGGACCACCGGTGCTGCCCAGGTCGAAACGGTATTTGCCGTTGACGATCAGGGTTGGAACGCCTTGCACGCCGTACTTCTGCGCGAGTTCCTTGGCCTGTTTGATCTGGCCCTGGATAGCGAAGGAGTTGAAGGTCGCCAGGAACTTGTCCTTGTCGACACCCTGAGTGGCAACGAAGTCAGCCATTTCGTCCGGCTTGGTCAGGCGCTTGCCTTGTTTCTGGATCGCTTCGAAGACGGCGTTGTGGACCTTGTGCTCAACACCCATGGCTTCCAGGGTCAGGAACAGTTGGCCGTGGGCGTCCCATGGACCACCGAACATGGCGGGAATGCGACGGAAGTTAACGTCCTTGGGCAGCTTTTCAGCCCATGGGTTGATAGTCGGCTCGAAGGCGTAGCAATGCGGGCAGCCGTACCAGAACAGCTCCACCACTTCGATCTTGCCCGGTACTGCAACGGGAACCGGGTTAGCCAGCTCAACATAGGTTTTACCGGCTTCAAGCGGCACATCGGCAGCTTGTGCGGTCATGCCGAAGAGGCTGGCAGTGACGAGAGCGGCGCTGAGGATCAGATTACGCATGCTTTACTCCTGGACAAATAAAGTCGCCTCACGCGACCTTTGTTGTGACAGGTCTACGCGGACATGAGTTCGTTAGTGTAACGGCAGCGGCCACAAAAA
This sequence comes from Pseudomonas fjordensis, assembly GCF_976987115.1. NCBI lineage: Bacteria > Pseudomonadati > Pseudomonadota > Gammaproteobacteria > Pseudomonadales > Pseudomonadaceae > Pseudomonas > Pseudomonas fjordensis. The sequence goes on along the minus strand of NZ_OZ336860.1, from coordinate 83,591 downwards.
AGGGCGGCCTGAGCCACCCTTTTTATGCTTGCATCGCGGGATTAATCGAGCGTTAACGCCCAGCCCGGTCAGTGCAGGCCCTGGATATAACTGGAGAGGGCTGCGATGTCTTCGTCGCTCAGCTTGCGAGCGATGGTGCGCATGGTCATCGCGTCGCCATCGTTGGCCCGGCCGGCTTCTTCTTTGCGAAAGTCGGTCAACTGCTTGGCGATGTAGGTGGCGTGCTGGCCGCTCAGGTGCGGGAAGCCTGCGGCAGCGTTGCCTGCGCCATTGGGCGAGTGGCAACCGGTGCAGGCAGGCAAGCCTTTTTCCAGGTTACCGCCACGGAACAACTGCTCTCCACGGGCGACCAATTTAGGATCGGCAGCTCCCACGCTACCCTTCTGGCTGGCAAAATACGCCGCGAGGTCCGCCAGGTCCTGATCGTTGAGATTGGTCAGCAGGCCGGTCATTTCCAGCACCGTGCGCTTGCCGTCCTTGATGTCGTGCATCTGCTTGCTCAGGTAACGTTCACCCTGGCCGGCCAGTTTGGGGAAGTTCGGCGCCGGGCTGTTACCATCCGGCCCGTGGCAGGCACCACACACGGCGGCCTTCGCTTGACCGGCAGTGGCATCACCTTTGACGGGGCCCTCTGCAGCGACGGCAGCGCCTGTGATGCCCAAGGTCAACAGCAGACTCACGATCAGTTTGTTCATCAGCTAATCCAACTACGGCTAAGGGTTTAAGAGTTATCTACCGGGTTTACTCACCATCACATCAGTGACGGCCTGGTAATCCTCAGTACTGCAGTCCATGCACAAACCACGCGGCGGCATTGCCTTGAAACCCTGGGTCACGTGCTGCGTCAGCCTGACCATGCAAACTCGGTTGATCCTGTGTAGCCTGAGCGCCGTAAAGCGGAATCAGGGCAGCAGAAGCGAGCAACCGTCGGTCCATACATCGACCTTTTCAGGGTTTGAGAGCGTTTTGCGTTCTAATGCGCAATAAAGGTCTTTCGCTCCCGTGAACTTCATCCTTCGCTGGGACAAAGCACACACAAAATCTGCGGCATTATATACTGGCGCTACTGAAACGGAAACGACACCGCTTGCCGCACCCTTTCTCGGCACCGCCCACATCGGAAATCTCATGCAACTCAAGAACCCCATCCTCGGCCTGTGCCAACAGTCCACCTTCATGCTCAGCGCCGCCAAAGTGGACCAATGCCCCGATGACGAGGGCTTTGAAGTCGCCTTTGCCGGCCGTTCCAACGCCGGTAAATCCAGCGCACTGAACACCTTGACCCACGCCAGCCTGGCGCGCACCTCGAAAACCCCGGGCCGCACGCAACTACTCAATTTCTTCAAGCTAGACGATGATCGGCGTCTGGTCGACCTGCCGGGCTACGGTTATGCAAAAGTACCTATCCCGCTGAAGCTGCACTGGCAGCGTCACCTCGAGGCTTACCTGGGCGGTCGCGAGAGTTTGAAGGGCTTGATTCTGATGATGGATATCCGTCATCCAATGACCGACTTCGACTTGCTGATGCTCGATTGGGCGGTCGCCAGCGGCATGCCGATGCACATTTTGCTGACCAAGGCCGACAAGCTCACCTACGGTGCAGCCAAGAACACCCTGCTCAAAGTGCAGTCCGAAATTCGTAAGGGTTGGGGCGACACCATCACCATTCAGCTGTTCTCCGCGCCCAAGCGCATGGGCCTGGAAGAAGCCTACACCGTACTGGCCGGCTGGATGGAATTGGCGGACAAGGGCGCAGAAATCGCCGAATAACTTTTCTGCGGGCAAAAAAAACCCCGGACTTCTTTTGGGGAGGGGAAGTTCGGGGTTCAAGTTCCGGACCGCTAGGGCGGGGTCCAGAATTATCTGCCAACACTTAACACAACATAGGAGCATTGAAGGGCTTCACCACCCATTCAGTAACTCTGAGTGGCAGTTCACAGGTTAAGTTCCGACAGGCTCAAAAAACTATTGGAAATAACTGACCGCGGTTTGCGCTCTAAACCGCCTCGCCACCGCGCAATGTGATGGCGAAGCCGCAGAATCAGTGCGCCTCGTCCCAGTTATCGCCTACGCCTACGTCCACCACCAAAGGCACGTCCAACTGCGCCGCCGCGCTCATATGCTCGCGAATCTTCTCGCTGACCTGCGCGACCAAGTCTTCACGCACCTCCAGCACCAATTCGTCGTGCACCTGAAGGATAACCTTGGCATCCAGGCCCGACTCGGTCAGCCAGTTATCCACCTGCACCATGGCTTTCTTGATGATGTCCGCCGCCGTGCCCTGCATCGGCGCGTTGATCGCCGTGCGCTCGGCCGCCGCGCGCTCCTGGGGTTTGTTGGAGTTGATATCCGGCAAGTACAGGCGTCGCCCGAAGAAGGTTTCGACATAACCCTGATCCGCCGCCTGGGCGCGGGTGCGCTCCATGTATTCGCGAACCCCAGGGTAGCGGGCGAAGTACACATCGATATAGGCCTTGGCGGTCTTGGTGTCGACGCCGATGTCCTTGCCCAGCTTCTGGGCACCCATGCCGTAAATCAGGCCGAAGTTGATTGCCTTGGCGCTGCGGCGCTGGTTGGACGTAACCTCGTTCAACTCAACCTTGAACACTTCGGCCGCCGTGGCGGTGTGCACGTCCAGGTCATTGCGGAAGGCGTTCATCAAGCCTTCGTCCTTGGACAAATGCGCCATGATCCGCAGCTCGATCTGCGAATAGTCCGCCGCCAGCAGCTTGTAGCCCTTGGGCGCGACAAACGCCTGGCGAATGCGCCGTCCCTCGGCGGTGCGCACCGGGATGTTCTGCAGGTTCGGGTCGCTGGAGGACAAGCGCCCGGTCGCCGCGACGGCCTGATGGTAAGACGTATGAATACGCCCGGTACGCGGGTTGATCTGTTCCGGCAGGCGGTCGGTATAGGTACTTTTGAGCTTGCTCATGCTGCGGTACTGCATGAGTACCTTGGGCAGCGGGAAATCATCCTCGGCCAGTTTGGCCAGCACTTCCTCAGCCGTGGAGGCCTGGCCCTTGCCGGTTTTTTTCAGCACCGGCATGCCAAGCTTCTCGTACAGGATCGCCCCGAGCTGCTTGGGCGACCCTAGGTTGAATTCTTCACCGGCGATCTCGTACGCCTGGCGCTCCAGTTCAACCATCTTGTTACCCAGTTCGATGCTCTGGATGCCGAGCAGGTCCTTGTCCACCAGTGCGCCCTGGCGCTCGATGCGGGCCAGCACCGGCACCAGCGGGATCTCGATGTCCGTCAGCACACTGGCCAGGCTCGGGATCGCTGCCAGTTGCGCGTACAAGTGCTGATGCAGGCGCAAGGTCACATCAGCATCTTCAGCCGCGTAAGGGCCGGCTTGCTCAAGGGCGATCTGGTCGAACGTGAGTTGCTTGGCGCCTTTGCCGGCGATGTCCTGGAAGCTGACCGTGTCGTGGTCCAGGTACTTCTTCGCCAGGCTGTCCATATCGTGCCGAGTCGCGGTGGAATTGAGCACGTAGGATTCAAGCATGGTGTCGAAGGCGATGCCGCGCACGGTAATGCCCTGGGCAGGGTCGCCACCAATGGCGCAGTTGGCCAGGATGTTCATGTCGAACTTGGCGTGCTGGCCCACCTTGAGTTTGGTCGGGTCCTCCAGCAACGACTTCAAGGCCAGCAGCACGGTGTCGCGGTCCAGTTGTTCCGGTGCACCGATGTAAGCGTGCGTCAGGGGAATATACGCCGCCTCATGGGGCTGCACCGCGAACGAAACCCCAACCAATTGCGCCTGCTGGGCGTCGATCCCGGTGGTTTCGGTATCGAAGGCAAACAGCTTGGCGTCGTTGAGCTTCTTCAGCCACAGATCGAACGTGGCCTGGTCAAGAATGGTGGTGTAAACCGTCTCTACGGGCACCGATACCACCTCCTCCACGGGTACCTGCGCGACAGGCGCGACTTCATTGGCCGCCTTCAGCTCGACACGCTTGGTGTCGCGCTGGATCTCGTCGTACCAGCTCTTGAACTCCAGCAATGCGTACAGCTCAAGCAGCTTTTCGCGATCCGGCTCGATCAGGTGCAAATCGTCCAGCCCGATATCCAGCGGCACATCGATCTTGATCGTCGCCAACTGATAGGACAGGAATGCCATCTCTTTATGCTCTTCCAGCTTGGCCGGCAGGGTCTTGGCCCCACGGATAGGCAGGGTCGGCACAATATCCAACTGCTCATAAAGCTCTTTGAGGCCGCCATTGACCCCCACCAGCAAGCCGGAGGCGGTCTTGGGGCCAATACCCGGAACGCCGGGAATGTTGTCGGACGAATCTCCCATCAACGCCAGATAGTCGATGATCTGTTCCGGAGCGACGCCGAATTTCTCCTTAACGCCCTCGATGTCCATCGAGCTACCGGTCATGGTGTTGACCAAGGTAATGTGGCCGTCCACCAGCTGCGCCATGTCTTTGTCACCGGTCGAGATCACCACCGGGCGGCTGGCGGCCGCGCTGCTGCGGGCCAGGGTGCCGATCACGTCATCGGCCTCGACGCCCTCGACGCACAGCAACGGGAAGCCAAGAGCGATCACGCTTTGATGCAGCGGCTCGATCTGCAGGCGCATGTCATCGGGCATGCTCGGGCGGTTGGCTTTGTATTCGGCGTACATCTCATCGCGAAACGTCCCGCCCTTGGCGTCGAAAACCACCGCGAATGGGCTGTCCGGGTACTGCTTGCGCAGGCTTTTGAGCATGTTCAACACGCCCTTGACCGCACCGGTGGGCAGGCCTTTGGAGGTGGTCAGCGGTGGCAGCGCGTGGAAGGCGCGGTACAGATAAGAAGAACCGTCCACCAGGACGAGGGGCGCTTGGCTCATGAGCAGGATCAACCTTTTCGGCGGGTCAGGCGCTAGAATAGCCGGACCAATGAAAACAAAGGGACAAGGTTATCATGCGTACATTCAATCGCCTGCTGTTGACCGGTTTGATTGCACTCGCTCCGATGGCTGCCATGGCGGCAGACGATGCCCCGTCGGCAGACCCGGAAGTTACCATTCGCACGGAAGGCGACAAAACCATCCAGGAATACCGCCAGAACGGCTTCCTGTACGCAATCAAAGTCACCCCGAAAGGCGCACCGCCGTACTTTCTGGTACGTGCGGACGGCACCGACGCGAACTTCATCCGCTCTGACCAGCCGGATATGCTGATCCCGTCATGGAAGATCTTCGAATGGAAATGATTTCTTAATTTTAACCGGCGCTGCCCACCGCAGCGCCCGTAACGGCAGTTTTAACCATGTCTGTGTTCACCCCCCTGGCTCGGCCCGAGCTGGAAACCTTTCTCGCCCCTTACGGGCTCGGCCGCCTGCTTGATTTCCAGGGGATTGCCGCCGGCAGCGAAAACACCAATTTCTTTATCAGCCTGGAGCAGGGCGAGTTCGTCCTGACCCTGGTTGAGCGTGGCCCGGTGGCAGAAATGCCGTTCTTCATCGAACTGCTCGACGTGCTCCACGACGCCGACCTGCCGGTGCCGTACGCCCTGCGTACCACCGACGGCATCGCTTTGCGCGAACTCAAGGGCAAACCGGCCTTGCTGCAACCGCGCCTGGCGGGCAAGCACATCAAGGAGGCCAATGCGCAGCACTGCGCCCAGGTTGGCGAACTGCTCGGCCACCTGCACCTGGCCACCCAAGGCGAAAAGGTACTTGAACGCAAGACCGACCGCGGCCTGGATTGGATGCTCAGCGAGGGCGCGCAGCTTATTTCGCACCTCAACGAGGCCCAGCAACGCCTGCTGCGCGATGCGCTGGCCGAGATCGACACCCACAAGGCCGACATTCTCGGCCTGCCACGGGCGAATGTGCACGCCGATCTGTTTCGCGATAACGCGATGTTTGAAGGCACGCACCTGACGGGCCTGATCGACTTCTACAATGCCTGTTCAGGGCCGATGCTCTACGACGTGGCCATCGCCTTGAATGACTGGTGCTCGGATGCCGAGGGCGTGATTGACGGTCACCGTGCCCGGGCGCTGCTGGGCGCTTACGCGGGGCTACGGGGGTTTACCGCAAAGGAAGCCGAGCTATGGCCGACCATGCTGCGGGTGGCGTGCGTACGGTTCTGGCTGTCCCGGCTGATCGCAGCCGAGTCATTCGCCGGGCAGGATGTATTGATTCACGACCCGGCTGAGTTCGAGCATCGCTTGGCGCAGCGTCAGCAGGTCACGGTCCACCTGCCGTTCGCACTCTAAAAAGCCCCACTCGATCAAAAAAATGTGGGAGCGGGCTTGCTCGCGAATGGGGTCTGTCAGTTAGTACATCATTGACTGATCCAACGCATTCGCGAGCAAGCCCGCTCCCACAGGGGTTTTGTGTTGCCTGTTAGAGCGACTCCAGGCAACCGGCGAGGTCATTGCCGAGTTTTTCCAGCACCTGCTCATAACCCTGGGCCGTCGCCGGGGTATAGCCACCCAACGCATCCAATTCCGCCAACTTCACCGGCAACCCGGCCACCAGGGTTTCGGCCAAGCGAGGTCGCAACGGCGGCTCGCTGAACACGCACGTCTTGCCCACTTCCTGCAAACGCGCGCGCATCGCCGCTACGTGCTGAGCGCCCGGCTGCACTTCGGCGGCCACGCTGAACACGCCCGCATGCTTCAAGCCGTACGCCTCTTCGAAGTAATCAAAGGCTTCGTGGAACACGAAGTAGGGCTTGCCATCAACCCCCGCCAAACGCTGCTTCAGGCGCGCATCCAGGGCGTTCAGGCGTTCTTCGAAGGCTTTTGCATTGCTCTGATAGCGCTCGGCGTTGGCCGGGTCGGCGGCGCTGAGGTCGGCCGCCATCCGTGCGGCGATCACGCGCGCATTGACGGTCGACAACCACAGGTGCGCATCGACACTGCCTGGGCGGTGATCGTGGTCATGTTCGTCGGCTTCATCGGCATGGGAATGGCTATCTTCGCCGAAAATGCGCAGTTTCATGCCCGGCAGGTCCTGCACGGCCACCGTTGCCGCTGTACGGCCTTTAAGCACACGCGGCAAAAACGTTTCCATGTCCGGCCCAATCCAGTACAGCAGGTCGACCGACTGCACGCGCCGTACGTCGGATGGGCGCAAAGCAAAGTTATGTGGCGACGCCCCCGGCGGCAGCAATACCTCTGGAACAGCCACGCCGTCCTGCACGGCAGCCGCGATTAGCTGCAACGGCTTGATGCTCGTCAGCACCTTGACCTCGGCCTGAGCGGCACCCGCAACGAACAAACTGGTGACAAATACGACAAAAACGGGAAAAAGTCGGGACACGATGACCACTCGATGGCGTAGGAACGGGTAACATAATAACGTCTCTATCAAATATCTGTCGCCGCTCATGCCTAAAACACCGCTTGCCAGCCGTCCCCACGACCACTCTCACTGCGTGCACACCGCATTGTCAGAGGCCGACACCCTGTGCGCAAAGAAAGGCTTGCGCCTGACCGCCTTGCGTCGCCGGGTGCTGGAGCTGGTGTGGCAGAGCCACAAGCCTTTGGGCGCGTACGACATTCTCGGCGTCCTCAGCGAGCAGGACGGCCGCCGCGCCGCACCGCCTACCGTTTACCGTGCACTGGATTTCCTGCTGGAAAACGGCCTGGTGCACCGTATCGCCTCGCTCAACGCCTTTGTCGGTTGCAACCACCCGGAGCACGCGCACCAAGGTCAGTTCCTGATCTGCCGCGAGTGCCACGCCGCCATTGAGCTTGAACAAAAAAGCATCAGCGACGCCATTGTCAAAAGCGCTGCCGACGTTGGCTTCAAGGTCGAGGGGCAAACGGTCGAAGTGGTCGGCCTGTGCGCAGGCTGCCAGGGGGTTTGATGAGCAATGCGTTAATCCGCCTGGAGCAGGTCGGGGTCACGTTCGCCGGGCAAAACGTGCTGGAAAACATCGCACTGAGCGTGGAGCCGGGGCAAATCGTGACCTTGATCGGCCCCAACGGCGCTGGCAAGACCACCCTGGTGCGCGCCGTGCTCGGGCTGCTCAAGCCCCACAGCGGCACGGTTTGGCGCAAGCCCAAGCTGCGCGTGGGTTATATGCCGCAAAAGCTGCATGTAGACCCGACGTTGCCGCTCTCCGTCTTGCGCTTTCTGCGCCTGGTGCCCGGCGTAGACCGCGCCCGCGCCCAGGCTGCGCTTAAGGAAGTCGGCGCCGAACACGTCATCGACAACCCGGTGCAAAGCATCTCCGGCGGCGAAATGCAGCGCGTGCTGCTGGCCCGCGCCTTGCTGCGCGAGCCCGAGTTGCTGGTACTCGATGAGCCCGTGCAAGGTGTCGATGTCGCTGGCCAGGCCGAGCTGTACAGCCTGATCACCCGCCTGCGCGACCGCCATGGTTGCGGCGTGCTGATGGTCTCCCACGACTTGCACTTGGTCATGAGCACCACCGACCAAGTGGTCTGCCTCAACCGCCACGTGTGCTGCTCGGGCCACCCGGAACAGGTCAGTGGCGACCCGGCGTTCGTGGAGTTGTTCGGCAAGAACGCCCAGAGCCTGGCTATCTATCATCACCACCACGACCACGCCCATGACCTGCATGGCGCCGTCGTCGATACCCCCCACGTTCATGGAGATAGCTGCAAGCATGGCTGATTTTCTGCTCTACGCCCTGCTGGCAGGCTTGGCTTTGGCTCTGGTGGCGGGCCCATTGGGCTCGTTTGTGGTCTGGCGGCGCATGGCCTATTTCGGCGACACCTTGTCCCATGCCGCCTTGCTGGGCGTGGCCATGGGCTTTCTGCTGGATGTAAGCCCGGCCATCGCCGTGACCGTCGGCTGCCTGCTGCTGGCGGTGCTGCTGGTGACCCTGCAGCAACGCCAGCCACTGGCTTCCGACACACTGCTGGGCATCCTTGCGCCCAGTACTTTGTCCCTGGGCCTGGTGGTGCTGAGCTTCATGCATGAAGTGCGCATCGACCTGATGGCCTACCTGTTTGGTGACCTGTTGGCGATCAGCCCGACGGACTTGGCCTGGATCCTGGGCGGCAGCGCTGCGGTGCTGGTGTTGCTGGTGACCCTGTGGCGCCCGTTGCTGGCGATCACCGTGCATGAAGAACTGGCCAAGGTAGAGGGCTTGCCCGTCGCAGGCCTGCGTATGGCGCTGATGTTGCTCATCGCCGTGGTGATTGCTGTCGCGATGAAGATTGTCGGCGTATTGTTGATCACGTCGCTGCTGATCATTCCAGCCGCCGCCGCCCAACGTCACGCTCGCTCTCCGGAGCAGATGGCGATTGGCGCCAGCCTCCTGGGGATGCTTGCAGTGTGTGGTGGCCTGGCGCTGTCCTGGTTCAAGGACACACCGGCCGGGCCGTCGATTGTGGTTACGGCGGCCGCCCTGTTTCTGCTGAGTTTTGTCCTGCCCCGTCGAGGGGTGTAGACTTGCTCGCTTTTTGCGCAAATAGAGAGTCGCAGGAATGAAGCCGTTCACCTCCCGTTATCTGCTCCTTGCCGCATTTTCACTGCTGCTGGGCGCCTGCCAAAGTACGCCGCCCGCTGCCCCCCAGGCTCCGGATCCGCGGGCTGCGGCCATCGCGCAGCTGGAACAAAACCTGGCCAGCAGCGAATTGGCCACCGCCGAAGACCAGTTGGCCGCCCTGCAGGCCCAATCGCCCAACGACCCGGCACTTGAGGCCTACCAGCGTCAATTGGCCGAAGCCTACTTGCAGCGCAGCCAGATCGTGCTGCAAAAGGGCGATGTCAACGCGGCCGCCACGGCCCTGAGCCGTGCCCGCGCCTTGATGCCCAAGGCCCCTGCGCTGACGGGTGGCGTCAACAGCGCCATCAGCCATGCGCGCAAAGCCGAATTGGACCAGGCAGAAGCCGCGTTGAAAGCCGCTGAAGCCAAGCCCGCCGCCAAGGTTATCGACCCCGCAGCGCCCAGCACCACCGTGGCGCTGAACCTGGCGGATGTCGAAGATATGCGCCATCAGCTGGATGCAATCGCCACCGATGTGGTGAATTACCAGTGCGACGTCAGCATCCAAGTGCCACGCACCCAGGATTACCCGTGGCTGGCCACGTTACTGACCAAGCGGGTCAAGCGGATTGATTCGGGGTATGACCTGAAGATTCACCGGCAAATCCTGAAACATATTCCGGCGCAGGTTGTGCTGATTCCGCGCAAGGCGGACTAAAAGCATCGCAGGCAAGCCAGCGCCCACCTTTGAACGGTGTGGGAGCTGGCTTGCCTGCGATGACGACCTAACAAACAACCGATAAGTTAAGCCGGAATCGCCTTGGATTTCGGCTCACGCTCCCACACTCGATGCTGGGCAATCGCCGCAAAGAATGCCTTGAACGCCTTGGCATCCGCGCCCACGATCAACCCTGCATCCGCCTCCAGTTTCAGCAGATCCAGCAAGGGTTTCACATCACTGGCTACCGCAATCGCCTTCAGGTGTTTGTAGGCTTCCAGTACGTAATGCAACGCCACACCATCACCGCTCAGCGCCTTCACGGACTCCTTGCCGCCTGGGATAAACACTGCGTCGAAGGCAATGGACGGCATGCCTTCCATCGAGGCGTCGACCGGCAGCGTCTTGCCCTGCGCAGTGGTCACAGGCGCCGAAGTAGGCCCCAACAACTTGGCATGAGCGCCTTCTGCTTCCAACGCTGCTTTTAGCGCGTCAATGGCCGCACCATCAACGCCGTTGGCTGCCAGAATCGCCACTTTGCGCGTTTTAATATCGCCCGATAGCAAGTTCACCTGGCTCAAGGCTGGCGACTCTTTCAACGAGGTTTCACGGGCAGGCACCGTGCCCTTGGTTGGCGCTGGCAAGCCCAGGTTCTGCGCAACGCGCTTGGCCAGCTCCAGATCGATATTGGCCAGGATCTCGTTGACCTGGCGCGCACGGATGAACTCGCGCTCCACCTTACCCAGCTCAAAGCTGTAGGCCGCGATAATGTGCTCTTTCTCGTGGTGGCTCATGCTGTTGTAGAACAGCGTGGCCTGGGAGAAATGGTCACCGAAGGATTCGCTGCGCTCACGTACTTTGTTGGCATCGACGCGCTCGTAGTAGGACTCAAAGCCACCATCGGTAGGACCAGCAGGGGTTTCCTTCGGCCAGCCACCATCAATGGAGTTTGGTTCGTAGGACGCACGGCCTTTATCGATCACCGTACGATGCTGAGCGTCGCGCTGGCCGTTATGGAACGGCACGACAGGCCGGTTGATTGGAATCTCATGAAAGTTCGGCCCGCCCAGTCGGCTGATCTGGGTATCGGTGTAGGAAAACAGACGGCCCTGCAGCAACGGGTCGTTGGTGAAGTCGATGCCCGGCACGATGTGACCCGGGCAGAACGCAACCTGCTCGACTTCAGCGAAAAAGTTGTCCGGGTTACGGTTGAGCACCATTTTGCCCAGCGGCGTGATCGGTACCAGCTCTTCGGGAATGATCTTGGTCGGGTCGAGCAAGTCGAAATCGAACTTATGCTCGTCTTCTTCGGCCACGATCTGCACGCCCAACTCCCACTCGGGGTAATCGCCGCTTTCAATCGCTTCCCACAGGTCACGACGGTGGTAGTCAGTATCTTTACCGGCCAGCTTTTGCGCCTCATCCCATACCAACGAGCAAGTGCCGACTTTCGGACGCCAGTGGAATTTCACGAAGCTGGACTTACCTTCGGTATTGATCAACCGGAAGGTATGCACCCCAAAGCCCTGCATGGCGCGCAGGCTTTTTGGAATGGCGCGGTCGGACATGGCCCAGATGACCATGTGCGCGGATTCCGGTTGCAGCGAGACAAAGTCCCAGAAGGTATCGTGGGCCGAACCGCCGGTAGGGATCTCGTTATGAGGCTCGGGTTTCACCGCGTGGACGAAGTCTGGAAATTTGATCGCATCCTGGATGAAAAACACCGGCATGTTGTTGCCCACCAGGTCGAAGTTGCCTTCGTCGGTGAAGAACTTCACGGCAAAACCGCGCACGTCACGCACGGTGTCGCCGGAACCACGCGGGCCCTGCACCGTGGAAAAACGCGCGAATACTGGGGTTTTATGCTCAGCCGTGCGCAGGAAACCTGCCTTGGTCAGCGCCGAATGGTCGCCGTAACTCTGGAAATAGCCATGGGCGCCCGTACCCCGTGCATGCACGATGCGCTCCGGAATGCGCTCATGGTCGAAGTGCGTGATCTTTTCACGCATGATGAAGTCTTCCAGCAGCGACGGGCCGCGCGCGCCGACTTTGAGGCTGTTCTGGTTATCGGAAATCTTCACGCCCTGATTAGTGCGCAGGGCCTGGCCGGTCGCATCGGAACGGAATTCTTCCAACGCCTGCAGTTTGGCGTTGGTGTTGCCACGGTCCAGGGTATCGGTACCCGCAAGTTCACTCTTGGGCGGGGTGGCTGGCTTCTTGGTACTCATCAGTCAAAACTCCTTATTCAAAGTGGCCAGAGCGGTCCCCGGCTCGTTTGAGCAAAACCCCAGGCACGGCACCTGGGAAATCGAGTTGCTTAAGTAGTGACTGACTCGGTTTTGCACCGTTCCTTTTTTATGACCTTTGATCGCGTTATTGCCAAATGACTGGATGAATACGAAATAAATGCTAAGAAACGCTATACGGACAGGCTAAAATGCGCGCCCGGCTAACCGCTGATCCCTTTTCAATGCGCCCCACAAGGTTCGCTACGTGATCGAGTTTCAAAACGTCCACAAAACCTACCGCGTCGCCGGTAAGGATATTCCCGCCCTGCACCCCACCAGCCTGCGCGTCGAGAACGGCCAGGTGTTTGGCCTGATTGGCCACTCGGGTGCCGGTAAAAGCACCCTGCTGCGCCTGATCAACCGCCTGGAAGAGCCCAGTGGCGGCCAGATCAAGGTGGATGGCGAAGAAGTCACCGCCCTGGACGCCAACGGCCTGCGGCGCTTTCGCCAGCAGGTCGGCATGATCTTCCAGCACTTCAACTTGCTGGCGTCCAAGACCGTCGCCGACAACGTCGCGCTGCCGCTGACCCTGGCCGGCGAACTGTCGCGCAAGGAAATCGACCAACGTGTGGCTGAACTGCTCGCCCGCGTCGGCCTGTCGGACCACGCCAAGAAGTACCCGGCGCAGTTGTCCGGCGGCCAGAAACAGCGCGTCGGCATTGCCCGCGCCCTGGCGACCAAGCCAAAAATCCTGCTGTGCGACGAAGCCACCAGCGCCCTCGACCCGCAAACCACGGCGTCGGTCCTGCAACTGCTGGCCGAGATCAACCGCGAGCTGAACCTGACTATCGTGTTGATCACCCATGAAATGGACGTGATCCGCCGCGTATGCGACCAGGTCGCCGTGATGGACGCCGGGGTGATCGTCGAGCAAGGCTCGGTGGCCGACGTGTTCCTGCACCCCAAGCACCCGACCACCAAACGCTTCGTACAAGAAGCCGAACAGGTGGACGAAGGCGAGCAGCGCGACGACTTTGCCCATGTGCCAGGCCGTATCGTGCGCCTGACGTTCCAAGGGGACGCGACCTACGCGCCATTGCTGGGTACCGTCGCCCGGGAAACCGGGGTGGACTACAGCATCCTTGCCGGTCGTATCGACCGCATCAAAGACATCCCTTACGGGCAACTGACCCTCGCCGTCACCGGCGGTGACATGGAAGCCGCGTTTGCACGCTTCACCGCCGCCGACGTTCACATGGAGGTCCTGCGCTGATGGACGTTTTCCTGAGTTTCTTCGCCAATATCGACTGGTCTGAAATCTGGCTCGCCACCGGCGACACCATGACCATGCTGTTCGGCTCGCTGTTCTTCACCGTGCTGCTGGGCCTGCCCCTGGGCGTGCTGTTGTTCCTGACCAGCCCGCGCCAGCTGTTCGAACAAAAAGGCCTGTACGCGCTGCTGTCGCTGATCGTGAACATCCTGCGCTCGCTGCCATTCATCATCCTGCTGATCGTGATGATTCCGTTCACGGTACTGATCACCGGCACGTCGCTGGGCGTGGCCGGCGCGATCCCACCGCTGGTCGTCGGCGCCACGCCATTCTTTGCGCGCCTGGTGGAAACCGCTCTGCGTGAAGTGGACCGTGGCATCATCGAAGCCACCCAGGCCATGGGCGCTACCACCCGCCAGATCATCACCAATGCGCTGTTGCCCGAAGCCCGCCCTGGCATCTTCGCGGCGATTACGGTGACGGCGATTACACTGGTTTCCTACACCGCAATGGCTGGTGTGGTCGGTGCTGGCGGCCTGGGCGACCTGGCAATCCGTTTTGGCTACCAGCGCTTCCAGACCGATGTGATGGTGGTCACCGTAGTGATGCTGTTGATTCTGGTGCAAATTCTGCAAACCGTCGGCGACCGGCTGGTGGTGCACTTTTCTCGTAAATAACGGCCATTGCCGGCACACAGCCGGCAGATGCCCGAACAAGGAGCTTGCTGGATGAAAAAACTACTGGTTGCTTTCGCCGCCGTGGCTGCGTTTTCCGCCCACGCCGAGACCATTACGGTCGCTGCTTCGCCGGTGCCTCACGCCGAAATCCTCGAATTCGTGAAGCCTGCCCTGGCCAAAGAAGGCGTGGACCTGAAGGTCAAAGTCTTCACCGACTATGTGCAGCCGAACGTACAGGTGGCTGAAAAGCGCCTGGATGCCAACTTCTTCCAGCACCAGCCGTACCTGGATGAATTCAACAAGGCCAAAGGCACTCACCTGGTGAGCGTCGGCGCCGTGCACCTGGAACCGCTGGGCGCTTACTCCGGCAAGTACAAAAAACTGGCCGACCTGCCTGACGGCGCCAATGTGGTGATCCCGAACGACGCCACCAACGGCGGCCGTGCGCTGTTGCTGCTGGCCAAGAACGGCCTGATCACCCTGAAGGACCCGACCAACATCCTGTCGACCATCAAGGACATCACCGGCAACGATAAAAAACTCAAGTTCCGCGAACTGGAAGCCGCCACCCTGCCGCGCGTGCTGACCCAGGTCGACCTGGCGCTGATCAACACCAACTACGCCCTGGAAGCCAAGCTGGACCCGTCCAAGGATGCCCTGGTGATCGAAGGCAGCGATTCGCCTTACGTGAACATCCTGGTAACCCGCGAAGACAACAAAGATGCAGACGCGGTGAAGAAGCTGGTTGCAGCCCTGCACACGCCTGAAGTGAAGAAGTTCATCGAAGAGAAGTACAAAGGCGCGATCAAGCCGGCGTTTTGACCCAACCCGATCTGTAGGAGCGAGCTTGCTCGCGAAAACGTCAACGATAACGCGCGCTGCTTGAATAAACGCGGCGCCTGTGAGCTCTTCGCGAGCAAGCTCGCTCCTACAAAATCGGCTTTATGTGGCTGCTATTTGCGCTGCAGCAACCCCGGCAACTGCGCCACCAGCTTCTGGTTGTTCAACGGCGCACGAATAAACCCACGCTGGGTACCATCCGGGCCGATCAGTGCCAGGTTGCCGCTGTGGTCGACGGTGTAGTTCGGCTTGCTGGTATCTGCCGGAATGAAGGGAATGCTCACCGCATTCGAAACCTTCTGCACATCCTCTACGTTCGCGCCCGTCAGGCCTTGGAACTGTGGGTCGAAGTAACCCAGGTACTGCTTTAGCTGCGCCGGGGTATCGCGGTGCGGATCGACGCTGACCAGGATCACCTGCAACTTATCCACAGCCTCTTTGGGCAGTTCGCTCTTGATCTGGCGAAGCTGGGCGAGGGTGGTCGGGCAGATATCCGGGCAGAAGGTGTAGCCAAAAAACAGCAGGCTCCATTTGCCCTTCAACTCATTGACCAGCACCGGCTGGCCTTCCTGGCCGGTCATCGTCACCGCCGGCAACTGACGGCTTTGTGGCAGCAGAATGATGCCCGCGTCGATCAGCGCAGTGGGATCGCCCTGGCCTTTGCCCGAGAGCACTTTGTTGACGGTCAGGCCCATGATCAACGCCACCAGGGCCACGAGGATGAAGACGGTTTTTTGAGTTCGAGTCATAGGTTCAACAATAAGTAGTGGTCTACGAGCAGGACGATAAACAGCAACAGCAAGTACCAGATAGAGTACTTAAACGTGTTGATCGCCGCGTGCGGCTGGCTGCCACGGTACAACACCCAGGCCCATTGCAGAAAGCGCGCACCCAATACCAGCGCACAGCCCAGATAGAGCAGCCCGCTCATGTGGATAACGTAGGGCATCAGGCTCACCGCCAGCAGGGCGAAGGTGTACAGCAGGATATGCACCTTGGTGTAGTGCTCGCCATGGGTGACCGGCAGCATCGGGATGTCGGCCTTGGCGTATTCCTCTTTGCGGTGAATAGCCAGGGCCCAGAAGTGTGGCGGGGTCCAGGCGAAGATGATCAGCACCAGCAGCAAGGGTTCGGCACTCACATGCCCGGTGACAGCCACCCAGCCCAGCAGCGGCGGCGCCGCACCGGCCAGACCGCCGATGACGATATTCTGCGGCGTGGCTCGCTTGAGAAAGCCGGTGTAGATCACCGCATAACCCAGCAGCGAAGCCAAGGTCAGCCAGGCCGCCAGCGGGTTGGTGAACGCCAGCAGCAGGGCCAACCCTGCAATCGCCAGGAACAACGCAAACGCTAACGCCGCCATCGGCGAGACACGCCCCTCAGCCATCGGTCGTTTGTGAGTGCGCGCCATCACGGCATCAATCCGTCGATCGACCACATGGTTCACCGCCGCCGCGCCGCCGGCACACAGGGCAATGCCAAGGTTGCCGAACACCAGCACGGTCCAGGGCACCCCGGCGCGGGTGGCGAGGAACATGCCCACCAGCGAGGTGATCAGCATCAGCACCACGACTTTGGGCTTGGTCAGCTCCAGATAGTCACGCCAGATCGCCCGGTCGCGACGTGCGCCGATCACGGTCGCCATGGCAGTTCTCCTTTAAGAGTCATCAAGCCCGCCCCCTGTTTGCGCAGGATAAAACGCCAGCCGAACAGACGCGGGTGACGCACCCGAACCAGGCTGGTGCGCGCGTGGTAATTGACCAGCACCAGCGTCATCAACAACGCCGCCCCGCCGGCGTTATGCGCGACCGCCACCGGCAGCGGCAGGCCGAACGCCACATTGCTCAGCCCCAGGCAGATCTGCGCGGCCAGGGCGATCAACAACAGGCCGGCCAGGCGCGTCATCCCCACTGCCCGCAGTTGCCAGGCCAAGCCGAGCAACACCAGCGTGACCAGCACGGCGCCGATGCGATGCGTCAGGTGGATAGCAGTGCGCGCCTCGCTGTCGAGCTGCCCGCCCAGGTAATTGGGGCCGATGTGCTGGGTCAGGTGAAAGCCATTGGCAAAGTCCGCCGTCGGCCACCACTGACCATGGCAGGTAGGCAAATCGACACAGGCCACCGCTGCGTAGTTGGAACTGACCCAGCCGCCCAGGGCGATCTGCCCGATCACCAGCACCAGGCCCGCCGTTGCCCAATATTGCAGGCGCTTGGGCACAACCAACGCCGGCAGTACACCAGACAGCCGCAGCGTCAGCAGAAACAGCAGGCTCAAGGTCGCAAAGCCGCCCAAAAGATGCCCCGTGACCACTTGCGGCCAGAGCTTCAAGGTCACGGTCCACATGCCAAACGCCGCCTGGGCGAATACCACCGCCAGCAGGAACAGCGGCAGCTTCACTGGCTGGCCCGGATCACGCCGATGACGCCACGAACGCGCCGCCAGCAGCGCGATCATCAGGCCCAGGCTGCCCGCGAAGTAGCGATGGGTCATCTCGGCCCAGCCTTTGTCGGCCTCCACCGGCGTATCAGGAAAGTGCAACTCGGCATGGGCCAGTTGGGCTTCGCTTTGCGGCACGCTGATAAAGCCATAGCAACCCGGCCAGTCCGGGCAGCCGAGGCCGGCGTGGGTCAGGCGGGTATAGGCGCCGAGCAGTACGACAAACAACGCCAGCAAGGTGGCAAACAGCGCGAGGCGAAATCCAGGCTTGGCCATGACGGTGCCCTTATCCGATGTTCGACAGTTTCAGCAGCAGGCGCAGGTCGTTGAGCAAGTCCTTGCCCTTGACCTTGGCGTCATAGCGCAGCACCAGATTGCCGTGAGGGTCGACGATCCACAGTTGCGCATCGCCGGGTGCGGCAGCGTTCCTGGCAAAGGTCGACACATCCAGCGGGTAGCGTTGCAGTTGTGGATATTCGGCTTTGAGCTTGGCCTCGTATTCGCGGCTCAAAGGTTGCGCGCCGGCCAGGGCATGGCTGGCACGGGAAGCATCACGGCCAAGGCTGATCTGCAGCTGACGCGCCAGGTACACCAGTTGCTGGCAATCGGCAGCGCAGGCGGTGGGGGCGGTGACCAGCAGTTGCCAGCGCTGTTCATCGGCCTGCACACCGATGTCGGCGCGGGTCTGGCCGTTGCCGATCAGTTCGCCGTGGTAGCTGCGGCTGTCCGGCACCCAGAACTGCAATTTGTACATAAAGGTGGCCAGCGCCATCGGGCCGATCACCATCATCAGGATCAAAATCAGCTGCCAGCGACCCTTGCGCCGATCAGGCGTGTCAGATGTGCTGGGTGGATTCATGGCCGCTCCCATGGGGCTTCTCCTTTTTGTTATGCCATCCGAGGTAGAGGTAAAGCGCCAGCAACGCCACGGCCATGGCGAACCATTGCACGGCGTAGGCCAGGTGTTTTTCCGGGCCCATGGCGACGATGGGCCAGTGGGTTTCGTAGGTACCGGGGCCCGCTTCGGCGCGCAGTTCATAGGCAAAACCGCTGCGCCCCAGTTCGTCCCACAGCGCGGCGGGGTGCAGTGCGGTAAGCAGGCGCGGCCACTGCGTGCTGGCCGGGTCGGCGTGCAGCTGGAAGGTCTCGCCGGGGGCCACGTACACCCAGGCGTCGAGGTTCAGCGTCTGTTCAGGGGTAGTAAAGGCGGGCGCGATACGCCGGTCCGGCCAGGGCAGCCAGCCGCGATTGAGCAACAGCCATTGGCCGCTGGCCTGGTCATGGAAGGGTTGCAGCAACTCGACACCGGCCTTGCCGTCACGCATGCGGTTATCCAGCAAGACGCTGTGCTCACTATCCAGTTGCCCGCGAAGATGAACGCGACGGAAAGCCGGATCAGCCATGTCATTGAGCTGCGCACTGCTGACCGGCTCGGCTGCGCGGCGCTCCGCATAACGGTCTACCAGCAGTTGCTTTTCGTGCCCACGGGCCAGTTGCCAGAACCCCAGGCCCACCATCAATGGCAGCAACACGAGCACCACTAGCGTCGGCGCGATACCCGGACGAAAGCGTTGCAGGGCACTGGCTATACTCGATCTCATCGCCCCTCCTTCAATAAGCCCGGAGCCAGACCATGCTCAAAGCCGCCATTGCCCTGATGCTGATCGCGACCGTCGTGAGCCTGTTCAGTGGCTTGTTCTTCCTGGTCAAGGACGAGGGCAACTCCAACCGTCTCGTCACTGCATTGACCGTGCGTGTCACGCTGGCCGTGATCACCGTAGGCTTGATCGCCTGGGGCTTTTTCAGCGGCCAACTGGTCTCTCATGCGCCGTGGTAAGCGGCGTCACAGCACATACACGAAGAAAAACAGCCCGATCCACACCACGTCCACAAAGTGCCAATACCAACTGGCCGCCTCGAAACCGAACTGGTGCTCGGCATTGAAATGCCCGCGCAGGATGCGCATCAGCATCACAAACAAAATAATGGTGCCGATGGTCACGTGGGCGCCGTGAAAGCCCGTGAGCATGAAGAACGTCGCGCCGTACACGCCTGAGCCCAGGGTGAGGCCCAACTCTTTGTAGGCGTGGATGTATTCCTCAGCCTGGAACCCAAGAAACGCCAGGCCCAGCAGCACGGTGATCGCCAGCCAGAGTTTCAGTGCACCACGATGGCCTTTGCGCAGGGCATGGTGGGCAATGGTGATGGTCACGCTGGAACTCACCAGCAGGATGGTGTTGACCAATGGCAGGCCCCAGGGGCTGATGGTGCCTTTGGGCGCTGGATAGAGCTTGGGGTCGGGGTTGTTCAGCAGGGGCCAGGCAAACTCAAAGTTCGGCCACAGCATGTGGGCAATACCTTTGGGCCCTTCGCCCGCCAACCAAGGCCCGGCCCAGACGCGCACGTAGAACAGCGCACCAAAAAAGGCGATGAAGAACATCACCTCCGAAAAGATGAACCAGGTCATGCCCCAGCGGAACGAGCGGTCCATCTGCGCACTGTACAGCCCGGCGCGACTTTCCTTGATCACCGCGCCAAACCAGCCAAACAGCATGTAGGCCAGCAACAGGCCGCCCACGAAAAAGATCCACGGCCCGTGGGATTCAGGGCGCGCGGCCTTCAAGTCGTTGAACCACACGGCCAGGCCATACACGGTGACCAGCAGGCCAATCGTGGCAATTATTGGCCATTTGCTTTGCGCTGGTACGTAGTACGTATCATGAGTCGACATGTATTCGCTCTCCTGATTGAGGGGGCAAACAGTAGCTAGCCCCCGGTCCTGACGGCCACGGGCGGCTGGCGCGCAGTGATATCGAACAGCGTGTACGCCAGGGTCAAATGCTTCACATCCTTGGGCATCGCGCGGTCGACGATGAAACGTACGGGCATCTCAATGCGCTCACCGGGCTGCAACACTTGCTGGGTGAAGCAAAAGCATTCGGTCTTGTGGAAGTACATCGCGGCTTCGGCCGGGGAAATACTGGGTATCGCCTGGGCGGTCATCGGCTTATCGGTGGGGTTGTAGGCCACGAACAGCATCTCGTTGACTGCTCCGGGGTTGACCACAATCTCGTCGGCCTTGGAATGAAATTCCCAGACCATGTCGATGGCGTTGGTGGACAGGAACTGCACCCGCACCTGGCGCGAGGGGTCGACCATTTGCTCACCTTCGTACTGCCCGGCGGTCTTGCCGTTGATGCCGAATGCCTTGCACATCACGTCATAGATCGGCACCAGGGCGAAGCCGAAGGCGAACATCGCCAACACCAAAATCAGCAGGCGGGTGACCAGGCGCTTGAGCGGTACGGAGTCAGCCATAGCGAACACCTTGCCTTGGACTTTCTGTGGGAGCTGGCTTGCCTGCGATGAGGGCCTGAGGGCTGGCAGATTCAGCGCCTGACATATCGCCATCGCGGGCAAGCCCGCTCCCACAGGGGGTGTATAGGGAGAGCTTCATTTGACCTCCGGCGGCGTTGTAAACGTGTGATACGGCGCCGGCGAGGGCACGCTCCATTCCAGGCCCTCGGCGCCATCCCACGGTTTGGCCGGCGCAGGCGGGCCGCCACGGATGCACTTGATGACAATGAACAGGAAGAAGATCTGCGTGGCGCCGAACATGAAGGCACCGATGGACGAGACCATGTTGAAGTCAGCGAACTGCAGGTTGTAGTCCGGCACCCGCCGCGGCATACCGGCCAGCCCTACGAAGTGCATGGGGAAGAACGCCATGTTCATGCCCACGAAAGACAACCAGAAGTGCAGCTTGCCCAAGGTTTCGTCGTACATGTGGCCGGTCCATTTCGGCAGCCAGTAGTAGGCCGAGGCGAAGATCCCGAAGATCGCGCCGGGCACCAGTACGTAATGGAAATGCGCCACCACGAAGTAGGTGTCGTGGTACTGGAAGTCCGCCGGGGCAATCGCCAGCATCAGCCCGGAAAAACCGCCAATGGTGAACAGGATCACAAAGGCCACCGCAAACAACATCGGCGTCTCGAACGTCAGTGAGCCTTGCCACATGGTGCTGACCCAATTGAACACCTTCACCCCGGTGGGCACGGCGATCAGCAGGGTGGCGTACATGAAGAACAGCTCACCCACCAGCGGAATACCCACCACGAACATGTGGTGCGCCCACACGATGAACGACAGGAACGCGATGCTCGCAGTGGCGTAGACCATCGAGGTGTAACCGAACAGCGGCTTGCGCGAGAAGGTCGGGATGATCGAGCTGACGGCGCCAAAGGCCGGCAGGATCATGATGTACACCTCGGGATGCCCGAAGAACCAGAACACATGCTGGAACAGCACCGGATCACCACCACCGGCCGCACTGAAGAAGCTGGTGCCAAAGTGGATGTCCATCAGCATCATGGTCACGCAACCCGCCAGTACCGGCATCACCGCGATCAGCAGGAACGCGGTGATCAGCCAGGTCCACACGAACAGCGGCATTTTCATCAGGGTCATGCCCGGCGCGCGCAGGTTGAGGATGGTGGCGACCACGTTGATTGCACCCATGATCGAACTGATGCCCATCAGGTGAATGGCAAAGATAAAGAACGTCACGCTTTCCGGCGCATAGGTGGTGGAGAGCGGGGCATAGAAGGTCCAACCGAAATTCGGCCCACCGCCGGGTGTGAACAAGGTAGACACCAGCAGCAGAAACGCGGCCGGCAGCAGCCAGAAACTGAAGTTGTTCATGCGCGGCAGGGCCATGTCCGGCGCGCCGATCATCAGTGGGATCATCCAGTTGGCCAGGCCGACAAACGCCGGCATCACCGCGCCGAACACCATGATCAGGCCGTGCATGGTGGTCATCTGGTTGAAGAACGCCGGTTGCACGATCTGCAGGCCTGGCTGAAACAACTCGGCGCGGATCACCATGGCGAACGAGCCGCCGAGCAGGAACATGGTGAAGGCAAACCACAGGTACATGGTGCCGATGTCTTTGTGGTTGGTGGTCAGCACCCAGCGCATCAAGCCTTTGGCGGGGCCGTGGGCATGGTCGGCATGACCATGGTCGATCACAGTGCTCATGGCCGTTCTCCTGCAAGCGAGTGAGCGGGGCGATTCAGGGCATTGGCAATGAAAGTCGTCATTTGCTTTCCGCCTGTTTCAGAGCCAGCACGTCTTTGGGCGTGACCATGTCGCCTTTGTTATTGCCCCAGGCGTTACGCTCATAGGTCACCACGGCGGCGATATCCACTTCAGAGAGCTGCTTGCCGAAGGCTGCCATCGCGGTGCCGGGCTTGCCGTGATACACGATGCTCAGATGGTCTTTGGCCGGCCCGGTGGCGATTTTCGAGCCCTTGAGCGCTGGGAACATCGGTGGCAGGCCTTGGCCCTCAGCCTGGTGACAGGCCACGCAGGTGGTGTGATAGACCTTGTCGCCACGGGCCACCAGCTCGTCCAGCGTCCACTCCTTGGAGGTCAGTTCCTTGAGCTTGGCCGCCTCCTCCTTGCGCTCGCCCAGCCAGGTGTCGTAGTCAGCCTTGGACTTGACCTCAACCACGATGGGCATGAAGCCATGGTCCTTGCCACACAGTTCGGCGCACTGGCCACGGTAGATGCCGGGCTTCTCGACGCGGGTCCAGGCCTCGTTGACGAAGCCGGGGATGGCGTCGCGCTTGACCGCAAAGGCCGGCACCCACCAGGAGTGGATCACATCGGCGGCGGTCACCAGAAAGCGCACCTTGGCGCCCACCGGCAATACCAGCGGCTGGTCGACTTCCAACAGGTAGTGTTCGCCCTTGGTGGCCTGGTTATGGATCTGCTCGGCGGGCGTGGCCAGGTTGCTGAAGAACTCCACATCCTGACCCAGGTATTTGTAGTGCCACTTCCACTGATAGCCGGTGACCTGGATATCGATATCCGATTCACTGCTGTCGTAGATGTTGATCAGGGTCTTGGTGGCCGGAATGGCCATGGCCACCAGAATCAGCAAGGGCACCACCGTCCAGAGGATTTCCACGGTGGTGCTTTCGTGGAACTTGGCCGCTACCTGGCCCGTGGATCGGCGGTGCAGGATCATCGACCAGAACATCGCGCCAAACACGACGATGCCGATCACCACACAGATCCAGAAAATGGTCATGTGCAGGTCAAACACAGCGTGGCTGACTTCAGTAGCCCCTGGCGCCATATTCGTAGTCCAGGCGGCGTGCGCCTGGCCGAATACCGACCACAACAGGAGGCCCATCCAAACGTGTGGATGTCGCGTCATTGCGGGTTCCCCTTTATGTTTCTTGTTATCCCGCCGGTTTGCACCTGCGGCGAAGGGAGCGGCTTCCATACTGCTTACAACCGCCAAGCCTTGCCTGCGTCATGCAGTTGGGCGTCATCAGCTAATTGCGTACAAAATCGAGTATAGACAGCCGTAGCAACCCCGCAATGTGTGGGGGCAAATGAATAGAAACAGACAGACGGAGCCCGTAAAATGGGCGGCGGAATCGTTTATCCGACGAACGATGGCATTTCGATATAACCCCTGCCTATAACCATGAAATAATTATGACAAATGCGTCTTAGGCGCTCGTATAAACGAACTACCTTGTCTTTTCCCTTTTCCTACGCCTGCTTCACTGGAGCCCTCATGAACACCGCCGCATTGCGCGAGCAGATTTCCCGTGCCCATCAACACGAAGCCACCACCGGCCAGCTTGCCATTCAGCTGGAACAACAATTGCCGCACCTGCACTCGGCCATTTCTCTGGCTGAGGGCGATCGCAACATCGTCATGACGCGCTTTGTGACTGCCTACATCGACCTGGTTCCTGATTTGCTCGACGCCGCCAATGACGTGGCCCGTGAGGCCGGGATTGAAAGCCAGATCAAGCCGGTACTGAAAATCGCTGAACATTTCTTCCTGCAGCCGCCCGCGATCCTGGCCGGCCACGACGGCCTTGATGGCCTGCTGGATGAGGCCTACCTGGCGCATCGCCTGGTCGAAGAAGTGAACGATCTGTACATCAAGCATTTCGGCCAGCCGCTGATTCCAGCGGATACCACCGTGGCCAACGTGATCGCCCATCGACTGATCGGTGAAGACTTCGCCAACCAATTGGATGAGGCCGTGCACCTGGCGGTGGATGAGATGCTTAACGAGGAAAGCTTTGCGCTGGAGTCGGTCGAGGCCTATCGCGAACAGCTCAAGAGCCCGCAGACCGAAGCGTCCTGGAAGCGCTGGCCATGCCTGTCGCGCCAGCTCGGGGTTGAGCTGACACTGGATCAGCCAGCATAAATCACAGCTCCAACAGGGGAGCTGGACACGCTTTTTGTAGGAGCGAGCTTGCTCGCGAAAAACTCACAGACGCCGCGTTTACTCAGCAAGCACGCGTTATCGTTAGGGTTTTTCGCGAGCAAGCTCGCTCCTACAAAGAACCGGGTGTTGTGCTGTTCAGGCAGGCGCTGAGCCGATCCCCACTGTCGTTCTCACCCGACCTTCCAACCGACGCTTCAACCCACGCGCCTCGATCACCAACGTCGAGCCCTTGGCCGCATTGGCCCGGCCCCATTCTTCCAGCAACTCCAGGCAAGAGTGGTCGATGTAACTCAAGTTGCTCAGCGGCACATGCAAGGTGGTTCCCGCAGGCACAGCCGACAACACCTGAGTCAACGCCGGCACCTTCAGAAAGGTCGCCGCCCCCGTCAAACGCAGCTCCATCTCACCTTCCTGGGGCAGGTCGATCAGGCTGACTTTCAGGCGCGAAGCCTTGAAGGCCAACTTGAGCAATGTGAGCCCGAAGCCCACCAGCACGCCGGTCAGCAAATCGGTGAAGATGATTGCCAGCGCGGTGGCCGCATAGGTGAACATCGGCATCCGCCCATAGCGGCCCAGCGCCTTGAACGCCTTGACGTCCACCAGCTTGATGCCGGTGTACACCAGCACACCCGCCAGGCTCGCGACCGGAATGCTTTGCAGCACGCTCGACAGCAACAGTACGAAGCCCAGCAGCCACAGGCCATGGAACATCGCCGACAGACGCGTGGTAGCACCGGCCTGGACGTTAGCCGAGCTGCGTACGATCACACCGGTCATTGGCAATGCACCCACCAGGCCGCAAAGCATGTTGCCCACCCCTTGGGCCGACAATTCCTTGTCGAAATCGGAACGTTGACCACTGTGCATGCGGTCTACCGCTGCGGCAGACAGCAGGGTTTCGGCACTGGCAATAAACGCCACGGCGAACGCCGCGATCAGCAGCTGTGGATCCGCCAGGTTCAGCAGGTCGCTGGGGCGCAGCCAGTCGATAGCGTCCGCCAGGTTTTCCGGGACTTCCACGCGCTTGACCTGCAGCGCCAGCACCAGGCTGGCGACGGTCGCCAGGCCCACGCCAAGCAGCGCACCGGGCACAAACCGTAGTGGTTGCGGGCGGAATTTGTCCCACAGGTACATCACCAACATCGTCGACAAGCCGAGTACGCCAGCCTGCCAGCCGAGCCCGCCGCCGAAGGTCGGAATCGCTTCAGCCAGCGCTGCCGGGAAGCCTGCCAGGTTATCCAGCCCTGACGGCTTGGGCGCGCCGTCGAGCATCACATGGATCTGCGACAACACAATCAACACGCCAATCCCGGCCAACATGCCGTAGACCACCGCCGGGGCGGTAACGCGAAACCAGCAGCCCAGGCGCAAACGCCCAGCTACCAGTTGCAGGAAGCCGGCCAGCAACAGGATCGGCCCCAGCATCAGCATGCCGTGCTGGCGCACCAGTTCGAACACCAACACCGCCAGACCTGCCGCCGGGCCGCTGACCTGCAGCGGCGAACCGGCCAGCCAGCCCACCACCAGGCCACCGATGATGCCAGTGATCAGGCCCTTGGCCGGCGGCATGCCGGACGCAATCGCGATGCCCATGCACAGTGGCAAGGCGACCAGAAAAACAACCACCGAGGCGAGCAGCTCCCGTGGCAATACAGCTTTCAATTGAGCAGCACGCATGATGACTCTCCCGAGGCATTCGCCGGGCGCGGTAAAGCCTGGCTGCATCCATGGCAGCCACCGCATTACCCGGCAGGGAAGTGTTTTAGAAGCGCGCTTTAGGCGTCGCTGAAGGGATCGGCTCGGTGCCGTTCAGCGGTCGGAACGCCGCTTTGTCCGCATCGTAGGCCCGTATTTCGCTGGTCTCGATGTTGTAGATCCAACCATGGATAAACAAATGACCATTGGCCATGCGCGAAGCCACGGAAGGGTGGGTGCGCAAGTGTTGCAGCTGGGCGATGACGTTTTCTTCGGTCAGCACCGCCATGCTCTCGCCTTCGTTGGCGCAGTCGCAGTTGTCATGGACCATGGTCTTGGCGACCTCGGCGTGACGCAGCCAGGCCTTGACCGTCGGCATCTTTTCCAGGCTGTCGGGGTTGAGCACGGCACGCATGGCGCCGCAGTCCGAATGCCCGCACACGATGATGTGCTGTACGCCAAGGGCGAGCACCGCGTATTCGATAGCCGTGGAAACGCCGCCGTTCATCTGGCCGTAGGGCGGCACCACGTTACCGACGTTACGGGTCACGAACAGGTCGCCTGGGGAGCTTTGGGTGATCAGCTCGGGCACGATGCGCGAGTCGGCGCAGGTGATGAACATTGCCCGTGGGCTCTGGGCAGTGGCGAGTTTCTTGAAGAGTTCTTCCTGCTGGGGGAAGACGTCGTGATGGAAATGCAAAAAGCCGTCAACGATATGCTGCAGCGCTGCATCGGCGGATTCCGCCACCTGAGGGGCTGAAGCCGACGCAGCCAACGGCTGTTTATCCTTGTCACTCATGATTCATCCTCTTGATCAATGCAGGGGAGGGTTCAGGTCAGTTCGACGCCATGGCGGTGAAATAGTTGTAAAACACACACCGGCCAAGCCGCCGACTCATCAGTCACTCGCTGAACAAGGTAACCGCCGAAACTTAACTCAAACTGAATGAACCGCTCTAGAACGCGGGTTTCAGTGATGTCAAAACGCGACTATTCCTACAGCAAAGGTGCACGTTTCCCCATCAGTCTACAACAAAGCCATCTGCCTGCCCGGTGGGCAAAACGCTGTGCAATCGAGATTGAACCCTTCCCGCCGGTTCAGCCCAAGGCGTTTGATTGCCTTGGTGAAACGCTGCGCCAGCAAATCGGCAAACGGCCCCTCACCGCGCATGCGCACGCCAAACCGGCTGTCATACACCTGCCCCCCGCGTACCTGGCGCACCAGACTCATCACATGGGCCGCACGCTGCGGGTAATGGGCCGCCAGCCACTCCTCGAACAACGGCGCCACCTCCAACGGCAGGCGCAGCATCATATACGCCGCGCTTTGTGCGCCGGCCGCGTGAGCTTCGGTAAGCAGGCTCTCCAGTTCACTGTCGTTGATCATCGGGATCATCGGCGAGCACAGCACGCCCACCGGAATGCCCGCGTCGCGCATCACCCGAATCGCCCGCAGCCGCGCCTTGGGCGCTGCCGTGCGCGGTTCCAGGATGCGCTTGAGCTCATCGTCCAGGCTGGTGAGGCTGATCATCACTGCCACCAGGCGCTGGCGGGCCAACTCGGTCAACAGGTCGAGGTCGCGCAGGATCAGCGAGCCCTTGGTGATGATGGTCACCGGGTGGCGGTAGCGCAGCAGTACTTCAAGGGTTTGCCGGGTAATCCGGTATTCACGCTCGATCGGCTGGTACGGATCGGTATTGGAGCCCAGGTTGATCGGCGCGCACACGTAGCCCGGCTTGGACAGCTGCTGTTCCAGCACATCGGCCGCGTTGCTCTTGGCAATCAATTTGGTTTCAAAGTCCAGCCCGGGCGACATGTCCCAATAGGCATGGCTGGGCCGCGCATAGCAGTAGATGCAACCATGCTCGCAACCGCGATACGGGTTGATGGACCGATCAAACGGCAAGTCCGGGGAGTTGTTGCGGGTGATGATGGTCTTGGCCGTTTCGATACGCACTTCGGTGCCTTGGGTCGGCGGCACTTCCTGGTACCAGCCGTCGTCCTCGGCCACGCTGACGGTGGGTGCAAAGCGATTGTGCAGGTTGGTGGCCGTACCCCGGCCACGGGGCGGCAGCGCAGTAGACATGAAAACGCCTCGATACTGTTTTTATATACAGTATCGAGGCGCGAGGTTTCTGACCAGTGCCGTTGGGCGGCCAGCGAACTTATCAGTGCTTTTGCGTCACCTGCCCCAGATCATCGCCCGAGGTGGTGTGCAGATCGTTTTTGCGCAGATCCGCCACATCGCTCGCCTTGACCGGCGTGCCCTGGTTGCCCCAGCTGCCACGGATAAAACTCACCACATCCGCCACTTCCTGGTCCGACAGACGCCAGGCGAACGCTGGCATGGTGAAGGTGGACGGCGCCGCATGGGTGGCCGGCAAGGTGCCGCCGTTCAACACAATGTTGATCAACGACGTGGCATCTGCCGTCTGCAACACCGGGTTGCCCGCCAGCGCCGGGAACACGCGCGTATAGCCATGGCCGTCGGTACGGTGGCAGGCCGCGCAGTTGTCGATATACACCGACGCACCCGGCTTGCTGTCATCGCCCTTCCACAGCGCTTGCGCTACCTGCTTGTCGTACTGGTGCGGCTGGTCCTTGGGATCCACCGCCGGCAGGCTCTTGAGGTAACGGGCGATAGCGGTCAGATCCTCTTGGGACATGTACTGCATGCTGTGCACCACCACATCACTCATGCCGCCGAACACCGCACTGCGGTCGCTGCGACCGGTCTTGAGGAACTGCACCAGTTGCTCCTCGCTCCAGCTGCCGAGGCCGTCCTTGTGGTCGCCGCGCAGGCTTTTGGCAATCCAGCCTTCCAACGGCGCACTGCCAGACAGGAAGTCGCTGCCGTCCGTAGCACTCAGGGCTTTTTCCTGCATGGTCAGGGCGCGCGGCGTATGGCAAGCGCCGCAATGTCCGAGACCTTCCACCAGGTAGGCACCGCGATCGATCACCGGGTCGGCGGCGGCTTGCGGCTGATGCGCCTCGACCGCCGGGGCAAACATCCAGCGCCAGGCCGCCAGCGGCCAACGCATGCTCAGGGGCCAGGGAATATCGCTGTCCTTGTTTTCTTGGGCGACCGGTTCGACCCCCTTCATGAAGTACGCATACAACGCTTGCATATCGCTGTCGCTGACGCGCGCGTAAGACGGGTAGGGCATCGCCGGGTAAAGCGTACTACCGTTCTTGGCGACGCCATGGCGCACGGCCTTGTCGAAATCCTCGAAGCTGTAGTCGCCCAGGCCGGTCTTGTCCGGGGTGATGTTGGTGGAATAGATCACGCCAATCGGGGTTTCCATCGGCAGGCCACCAGCGAAGGGCTTGCCACCCTTGGCGGTATGGCAGGCGACGCAGTCACCGGCACGCGCCAGGTACTCGCCCTGCTTGATCAAATCAGTTTCGGCGGCGCTGATCGAGCAGCTGCTGAACAGCGCCAGGGAGGCGATAACGAGTGCTTTCATGGTCATCGCTCCTTATGCCTGAACCAGTGGGCCGGGGTTTTTGAGGTACTGCTCGCGAATCGCTCGAGCCGACCAATAGGTCAACGCTGCCACCAGGCCGGTAGGGTTGTAGCCCAAGCCTTGTGGGAAAGCGGAAGCACCAGGGACAAACACGTTGTGCACATCCCAGCTCTGCAAGTAGCGGTTCAACGCGCTCGTTTTCGGGTCGGTACCCATGATCGCGCCACCGTTGAGGTGGGTGGTCTGGTAGGAGGCGGTATTGAAATGCTCACCGACCTTTTTACCCAGCACGGCGATGGCCTTGGGGTTCATGGCCTGGGCCACTTTGCCCATTTTTTCCATCATGAAGCGGTTCATCTTGATGTCGTTTTCTTGCCAGTCGAAGGTCATGCGCAGCAGCGGCAGGCCGTAGGCATCGCGGTAAACCGGGTCCAGATCCAGGTAGTTGCTGCGGTAGGACTGATGGGCTCCGTGGGAGTCCATGGAGACCTGATGGGTGTAGTAATCGGCGGTGGCGCGCTTCCAGGCGCTGCCCCAGGCCGGGGTGCCCGGTGGGTTGGACGTACCGGCAATCGGCCGGCTGCCCGCCTGGTTGACCCACATCGGCGAGCCACCCACGAAGCCGTGAGGGCCGTGGTCAAAGTTGTCGGCGTTGAAGTCGTCGATGGCCACGCCATTGCCGCCCGCGCCGATAAAGTTGTTGGTGTGGGTGTCCTTGTCGAAGAACGCCTTGATGGTGCCCATGTTCTGGTAGGCGAAGTTCCTGCCTACCACACCCTCGTTGGTAATCGGGTCGTAGGGTTTGCCGATGCCGGACAGCAGCATCAGACGCACGTTATGGAACTGGAAGGCGCCAAGAATCACCAGGTCCGCCGGCTGTTCACATTCGCGGCCCTGAGCGTCGATGTAGGTCACGCCGGTGGCTTTCTTCTTGGTGCTGTCGAGGTTGACCTTGAGCACGTGGGAATTGGGCCGCAGCTCGAAGTTCGGCACCTGGCGCAAGGCCGGTAGGATGTTCACGTTCGGCGAGGCCTTGGAGTACATGTAGCACACGTAGCCACTGCAAAAGCCGCAGAAGTTGCACGGGCCCATCTGCGCACCGTAGGGGTTGGTGTACGGTCCCGACGTGTTGGCCGACGGCAGGTTGTAAGGTTTGTAACCTACATCGGTCGCCGCTTTCTGAAATAGCTGGGCGGAGACGGTATTTTTCTGCGCTTCCAGCGGGAACGGGTTGGAACGATCTGGCGCGTAGGGGTTGCCGCCACGACCTTCGCCGACCAGTTGGCCCTTGACCGTCCAGGCTTGGCCGGAGGTGCCAAAGACTTTTTCCGCATAGTCGAAAAACGGCTCCAGCTCTTCATAGCTGACGCCGAAGTCCTGAATGGTCATGTCCTTGGGAATGAAGTTCTTGCCGTAGCGCTCTTCGTAATGGCTGCGCATGCGCAGCTCAATCGGGTCGACGCGAAAATGCACGCCCGACCAGTGCAGCCCCGCACCACCAACGCCATTACCCGGCAAGAAAGCGCCCAACTGACGATTGGGCAGGGCGACGTCATTTACGCTGTGGCGAATGGTCACCGTTTCTTTGGAGATGTCCTGGAACAGCTTCTTACGCACGCTGTAGGTCAATTCGTCGATGACCTGTGGATAGTTGCCGTCTGGGTAAGTGTCCTGCATCGGGCCGCGCTCCAGCGCTACCACGTTGAGGCCTGCTTCTGTCAGCTCTTTGGCCATGATCGCGCCCGTCCAGCCGAAGCCCACAATCACTGCATCCACTTTCTTCATGATGGTCGCCACGTTTATGCCCTCTCGCCGCGAATGGAAACAGCCGGGAAGGGGTATTGCTCGTTGCGTTCCACCCAATCCATGAAGTCGGCGCGGGCGCCGGGGAAGCCGATCATGGTCCAGCCGACCATGCCTTTATTGCCACCGTGGATAGGGTCGCAAAAGAAGCCTTCCTTGGTGTTTTGCAGCAAAAGGTTGAAGAACATCTTGGGCGGCACGGCATCGAAATGCGCCGCCACTTCGCTGCCGCCAGCTTCCAGACGCCTAAGCATATCGTCTCGGGTAGCGCTGTCTTGCGCAGCAAAAGCTTTACCGTTGAACGCCTTCGACCACGCATCCGTGGCAGCAATACCCAGGCGATAGATCTCCTTGGGCACCAATTTGCTCTGCCAGCCCATCTCCGGTGCCGCATCGGCGTTGAACGGGCCTTGCATGAACCACAGGGCGCCACTGGCGTAAGGGGTGTTCATCTGGCGGTCGATGTATTCCGGCGCGCCAGCCTCCAAGGCGCCTGGGCCCTGGGCGTCAGCGGGAATCAAGCGCTCGACGGCGGCGTTGATAAACGCCCATTCCTCGGCCGTGAAATAGCTTGGCTCGTAGGCTTTATCGCTGACCGCAGGCTTGGCCGGCTCGGCCTGGGCAGGCTCTGGCGTGGCCATCAACATCGAACCACCAAGGCCGGTGCTGGCAACCGTGACCACCGGGATCAAGGTCAAGGATTTGCGTAAAAAGTCACGCCGGGGGTTGTCTTGATCTTGATCAGACATAGGTACACCTCATCATGTGGTCACGGGTTTATCCGCCGCTTCTGGGAGCAGCGTGAAGGCTTTGCGGCTAATTGGATCCAAGCAGATACAGCACAATGGCAAACATTAGTTACAAATGATAGCAGGCTAAGAATTGAGAGGCGTCAATTCGGCGACAAAAACACCGGATCAGATCGCAAGTATCACGATTCTTTGACGCGGACCTCACGCCGTATTGACCCGCCTTGAGTGAGTCTGTGGCCCATCAACCACTTCCTCGCTCGGTCACAACGTTCATGTTCAACACACGCATACTGCTCGCTCTCGGCCTGGCGTTCATGAGCCTGCTCAACACCGCACACGCCGATGAGGCTGCGTCGATCCGCTCGCCGGAATGGGCCCAGCCGGTGGGTAACCAATACAACCTGCACCAAATGACACCCACGCTCTATCGCAGCGCATTGCCGGACGAGCGTGCGCTGCCCCTGTTGCAAACGCTCAAGATCGCTACGGTCATCAACTTCCTGCCGGAATCTGATGCGCAGTGGCTCCAATCATCTGATATCAAACAAGTGCAGTTGAGCTATCGCACCAACCACGTCGACGATTCCGACGTGCTGGCGGCGATCAGGGCGATTCAGGCAGCAGAGGCCGATGGCCCGGTGTTGATGCACTGCAAGCACGGCGCCGACCGCACCGGCCTGATGGCAGCGATGTATCGGGTGGTGGTTCAGGGGTGGAGCAAGGAGGATGCGCTGAACGAGATGACCTTGGGCGGCTTTGGCAGCAGCAATGGTTTCAAGGACGGCGTTCGCTACATGATGAGAGCCGATGTCGACAAGTTGCGCACAGCTTTGGCGAATGGGGATTGCAGCACCAGCGCGTTTGCGTTGTGCTCAATGAAAGACTGGATCACCACAACGGGCCAGGCACAGAAAAAACTGTAGGAGCGAGCTTGCTCACGAAAAACTCAACAGCGGCGCGCTTATCCAGGATAACGCGCGTTTTCGTTAACGTTTTTCTCGAGCAAGCTCGCTCCTACAGGGGGGGTGCGGGGTTAGTCTTTTTTCAGCTTCGGGTTCGGGAAGAACTGCACTGCCTGCACTTTAGGGTCCGCCGGGGCTTTCAACGCGGAGGTATTGACCCTTGTGCCCAATTCCTTGGGCACCGACAGGCCTTGATCATTCAGCGTATCGGTATACCCACAGGCCACGCACTCGCGGTGCGGCACGTTGTCTTCGGTCCACATCTTCAACTTGTCCGGCTCGCTGCACGCCGGGCAGACAGCCCCGGCGATAAATTGCTTTTTGGTGATCACAGGCCCTTCACTCATGCTGCTGCGTCCTCACTCAGGCCGCTGTGGCGCAAGAGTGCGTCAATCGACGGCGCGCGTCCGCGGAAGTCGACGAACAGCACCATCGGCGCCTGGGAACCACCACGCGCCAGGATGGCTTCACGGAACGCACGCCCGGTCTGGGCATTGAGCACGCCGTCTTCCTCGAACTTGGAGAACGCGTCCGCGGACAGCACTTCGGCCCACTTGTAGCTGTAGTAACCCGCCGCATAACCGCCGGCGAAGATGTGCGCGAAACTGTTGGGGAAGCGGTTGTAGGCCGGTGGGCGCATCACCGAGACTTCATCGCGCACCCCTTCCAGCACCTGGGCCACGCTGCGACCATCGCCATGGGTGGCGTGCAGTTCAAAGTCGAACAGCGAGAACTCCAGCTGACGCACCATCATCAGGCCGGACTGGAAATTTTTCGCCGCGAGCATTTTCTCCAGCAGGTCCTGGGGCAGGGGCTCGCCGCTTTCGTAGTGGCCGGAGATCAGCGCCAGGCCTTCAGGCTCCCAGCACCAGTTCTCCATGAATTGGCTCGGCAGTTCCACCGCGTCCCACGCCACACCGTTGATACCGGATACGCCGGCGTGTTCCACGCGGGTGAGCAGGTGATGCAGGCCGTGGCCGAACTCGTGGAACAGGGTGGTGACTTCATCGTGGGTCAGCAGGGCAGGCTTGCCGCTGTCGGCCGGGGTGAAGTTGCACACCAGGTTGGCGACGGGGCTTTGCAGCACGCCATCAACGGTACGGCGGCGGTCACGGGCGCCATCCATCCAGGCACCGCCACGCTTGTTGGCGCGGGCGTACAGGTCGAAGAAGAAACGCCCGACGTGCTCGCCGTTTTCCTTGATTTCGAACAAACGAACATCCGGGTGCCAGGTGTCGAAGCCTTTGAGCTCAGCGATCTCGATGCCGTACAGGCGCTGCACAATGGCAAACAGGCCGCCCAGCACTTTGTCGATGGGGAAGTAGGCGCGCAAGGCTTCCTGGGACACGCTGTAGCGCTGCTCACGCAGTTTTTCGCCGTAGAAACCGCTGTCCCAGCTTTGCAGATCAGGGCAGCCTTGCTCGGCGGCGTAGGCCTTGAGCTGTTGCAGGTCCTGGGCGGCAAACGGCTTGCTGCGCTTGGCCAGGTCACGCAGGAAGCTCAGCACCTGGTCGCTGGACTCGGCCATCTTGGTGGCCAGGCTCAGCTCGGAGAACGACGCATAACCCAACAATTGGGCCAGTTCCTGACGCAGGTCGAGGATCTGTTCCATCACCGGGCCGTTATCGTTCTGACCGGCATTCGGGCCTTGGTCCGACGCACGGGTGCAGTAGGCGGCGTACACCTCTTCACGCAGGGCACGGTCCTGGGCGTAGGTCATGACGGCGTAGTAGCTGGGGAATTCCAAGGTGATCAGCCAGCCGTCGAGGCCCTTGGCCTGGGCGGCGGCGGCCATTTGTGCCTTGGCCGAGTCGGTCAGGCCGGCAAGGGTGGCTTCATCGGTGACGTGCTTGGTCCAGGCCTGGGTGGCGTCCAGCAACTGGTTGGAGAACTTGCTGCCCAACTCAGACAGCTTGCTCTGCACCTCGGCGTAGCGCTTTTGCTGCTCCGGCGGCAAGTCGATGCCCGACAGGCGGAAATCACGCAGGGAGTGTTCCAGAATGGTTTTTTGCGCCACATCGAAACCGGCGGCTTCCGGGCTGTTGGCCAGGGCTTCGAAGGCCTGGAACAGCTCACGGTTCTGGCCCATTTCGGTGGAGTAGGCGCTCAAGGCCGGCAGGCATGCCTCGTAGGCTTCGCGCAGTTCGGCGCTGTTGCACACGGCATTGAGGTGGCTGACCGGGCTCCAGGCGGCGCCGAGGCGATCATTGAGTTCGTCCATGGCCAGGACCAGGCCGGCCCACGTCGGATTTTTACCCTGGCTTTGCAGGATCTCTGCGATTGCCACGCGGTTGTCGGCGAGGATCTGTTCGATGGCCGGCTGCACGTGTTCGGCACGGATCGCCGAGAACGGCGGCAGGTCGTAGGACTGCAAAAGAGGGTTGTTCGCGCTCACGGTGGGCACCTTGGCTGAAGAAACATGTAGAACAAAGATGGGGCCATCTTAATTACAATCAACACCCACCGCAGCTATCAGCAGAGAGAGAGAGGCTATCGTGACCCTTCGCACCTATCAGAACCACACGCCAACCCTCGGCACCGGGGCGTTTGTCGATATTTCGGCGGTGGTGATCGGCGATGTCGAAATCGGCACTGACAGCTCGGTTTGGCCGCTGACAGTGATTCGCGGCGACATGCACCGCATCCGCATCGGTGCGCGCACCAGCGTGCAAGACGGCTGCGTGCTGCACATTACCCATGCCGGGCCGTTCAATCCTGAGGGTTTCCCGTTGCTGATCGGCGACGATGTGACCATCGCCCATAAGGTCATGCTGCATGGCTGCACCGTGGGTAGCCGCGTCCTGATCGGCATGGGCAGTATCGTGATGGATGGCGCCGTGGTCGAAGACGACGTGATCATCGGCGCCGGCAGCCTGGTGCCGCCAGGCAAGAAACTCGAGAGTGGTTTTTTGTATGTGGGCAGCCCGGTTAAACAGGTTCGCGCATTGACTGACAAAGAGCGCGCCTTTTTCACCTACAGCGCGGCGAACTACGTGAAGCTCAAAGACCTGCACCTGGCCGAAGGATTCGATCAATGACCCTGCATCACCCCACCGTTCTGTTCGACCTGGACGGCACCCTCACCGACCCGCGCGAGGGCATTACCCGTTCGATCCAGTACGCGCTGGCCAAACTGGGCATTGATGAGCCCGACCTGACCAAGCTCGAACACTTCATCGGCCCGCCCTTGTTGCAGGCGTTCATGCAGTTTTACGCCTTCGACGAGGCCAAGGCATGGGAGGCGGTGAATTTCTACCGTGAGCGCTTCAAGGTTACCGGCCTGTACGAAAACCGCGTGTTCGACGGCGTCATGCCGCTATTGGAAGAGTTGAACAGCCAAGGGCGCCAGCTGTACGTCGCCACCTCCAAACCGTGGGAATTCGCCCGCGAGATTGCACGGCATTTCGACTTTGCCAAGCACTTCAAGGTGATCTACGGCAGCGAACTGGACGGTACGCGCACCAACAAGGTCGAATTGATCGCGCATTTGATGCGTGAGGAAAGACTGGACCCGGCCACCACCTTGATGATCGGTGATCGCAAGCATGACCTGATCGGGGCCCGCAGCAATGGGCTGGATTCGGCCGCTGTGGGGTATGGGTTTGGGAGTTTTGAAGAGCTGAATGCCGAGGCACCGACCTGGCATTTCGAGACGTTGGACCAGATGCATCAGGCGTTTTTGCAGCGGTCTTAAGAGCGCTTTCGCAGGCAAGCCAGCTCCCACAGTTGACCGCATCCTCATGTTGAAAATCGGTCAACTGTGGGAGCTGGCTTGCCTGCGATAAGGCCCTAACGGCCAACCCTCTCCAACTGCCTCAACGCCGCTTTCCGCTGCTCTACCGGCAATCCACCCAACCGCTCCACCGCAGTATAAAACTTCACCCAATCCCCACCTTCCTGCGCAAACAACGCCGCAAACGCCGGCACCCATTGGTCATACAACCCAAACGGCAACAGTCGGGCATTGTTCATCGGCTGGTTGATCCAGGCGTCATAACGCTTGTCACCCTCCCATTGGCTATCGCGCAGGTGCCGGTATTCGCTGCGCAACTGTTCGAATTGCGCCGCTTTGGCCCGGCGCATGGCGTCCGCTGCCAACGGCTGCGCGTACAACGCCTCCAGGCGTTTACGGGTATCGAGAATCAGCCGGATAAATTGGTCACGCTGCTTCAACGCCGCATCGCCGACAGGCGCCAGGCCCCGCGCCGCACGCCATTGTCGGGTGCCTTCCTGCTCGACAAAGCTGGCATAGGACTCGTTGAACTCGGTGTCATCCTTCACATAAAAGCGCTGGTGGGCCAGCTCATGGAAGATCAGCGTGGCGAGGCGCTCATCGCCCCAGCTCATCATCGAGCTCATGATCGGGTCGTTGAACCAGCCCAGCGTGGAGTAGGCCTCCACGCCACCGATCGACACATCCATGCCCTGTTGCCGCAACAGTGCCGCTTCGCCCCGCGCCGCACCTTGGTTGTAGTAGCCGCGATAGGCGACGCACCCGGCGATGGGAAAGCAATGGTTCTGTGGGGACAGAGAAAACTCCTGCGTGGCGAAGACATTCCAGACCACATAGGGTCGGCCGATATCGGCATATAGCCGGTAACTTTGGTTGTCAGGCAGATGCAGCTGTTCGCTGGCAAAGGCTCGGGCTTTCTGCGCTTGAGCCAGATGCTCGCGCAACACTGGCGGGCGAGCAGGGTCAGCGATGACCTCGGCTACCGGCTCCCGGGCCCGCAACAGCTGCCACTGGCCGCTCGCCAACTGGCCGTAATAACTGACACTGGAGCAGCCGCTGAGCAGCGCAACCATCAGCCCTGGAAGAAAACGCCTGATCATGCACTGACTGCTCCTGGGTGATTGGTTCGCCAGACTATCGCGCTTGCAGGGGATTTTTCCACGGCGTGGCGTGTTTATACTCAAGCCTCTCTTCGTGTTGAGTACCTGCCATGCGCCAGCTTGTGCTTCCCCTCGCCGCTGTATTCCTCAGCGCTTGCGCCTCTACCCCCATCCCCCCTGTGGACCCGCAGCAGGCCTGGGTCGATTTCACCACGCCGACACCGGGTTCCAAGTTGGTGATGGCTCAGCGCCTGGACGGAAAAAACCTCGACGACGGGCGCTTTTTTCAAATGCCTCCCGGCCCTCACGAGCTGATGGTGCGCTTTGACTTTGAAGTGCCCGCCGGCGGCGGTTTGGGTGGCCTCAGCCAGATGATGTATCGCACCTGCTTCATGACGCTGCAGTACGACCACTTTCAGGCCGGCCAGCGCTATGTGCTGGAAGGGCGCTCACTGGCGTTCACGCCCAACATCCGGCTGTACGACTCCGCCCGCCAGTTATTGGCCGAAGAGCGCAGCGTGAATTGCATCTGAGTCAGTCGTTGTTCTTTTGATAGATGATGCGCTTGGTGCCGTTTTCGCACGAACCGACAATCATGGCTTCGTCATGGTTCTTGGCTTCTTCGGCGGTGATGATTTCCAGGGTGTAGGACGGAATCGCCTTGGCCTGGATCTTCACTTCGATTTCTTTCCTGAGCTCTTCACAATCTTTTGGCGCGGCCACGGCCGAAGTGGCCAATACACCGCAGATGATTGCCAAGGCAAAACGTTTCATGTGTGGAGCTCCCTGAATGCGCTGCGCACGAGTGTGCGCCTAGGCTGCATGGGCTATTCGACCACATTTTGCAAACACGAGTTCTGATTTAACGCAGAACTAAAATGTGGGAGCGGGCTTGCTCGCGAATACGGCGTGTCATTCACCGAAGATATCGACTGACCCAGCGCATTCGCGAGCAAGCCCGCTCCCACATAAGATGACTGCCGTGTCAGTTGACCAGCGTGGCATCCAAGGTGATGGTCGCATTCAGCACCTTGGACACCGGGCACCCTTCCTTGGCTTTTTTGCTCAGTTCATCGAACTGCGCTTGGCTCGCGCCTGGGATTTTGGCCTTCAGGATCAGATGCACGGCTGTAATCGCAAAGCCGCCCTCGACCTGGTCCAGGGTCACTTCGGCCTGGGTGTCGATGCTGTCAGCCTTGAGCCCGGCCTCGCCAAGAATCATGGAAAACGCCATGGAGAAACAGCCGGCGTGAGCGGCGCCGATCAATTCTTCAGGGTTGGTACCCTTGCCGCCCTCGAAACGGGCCTTGAAGCCGTAGGGCGCTTCGCGCAGCACGCCGGTTTCCGTGGAAATGGAGCCCAGGCCAGTCTTCAGGTCGCCTTCCCAATGCGCGGATGCCTTTTTAACGATACTCATAGCTTTCTCCTCGAACGGTGGTTTTGCGTCGGTAAGGGTTCTGAGGATAGACGCCACGGCAAAGTTCATCTTGTCGGAAAAACCTAGCAATCCAGTAGGAAATTTCAGAACCACCTATTGAATCTCGGGTATATGCCCTCATTGCATAGAACATGCACATGCAGCGGCAGGTTTTGGCTCGTTTAAAAAAGCCTGTGCGCCCTATTGGAGAAGCAGGCTTATGAAATCGCTGTCCGACGTAAAATTTTCAACCCTCGACCTGGTGCCCGTACGCGCCAACGGCAGCCCGGCGCAGTCGCTGCGTAATTCCCTGGACCTGGCCCAGCATGTGGAGAAGTTCGGCTACCACCGTTTCTGGGTAGCCGAGCACCACAATATGGACGGGATCGCCAGTTCGGCCACCTCGGTACTGCTCGGCTACCTGGCAGGCGGCACCTCGACCATTCGCGTGGGTTCCGGCGGCGTGATGCTGCCTAACCACGCGCCACTGGTGATCGCCGAGCAGTTCGGCACCCTGGAAAGCCTCTACCCTGGCCGTATCGACCTGGGCCTGGGGCGCGCCCCCGGTTCCGACCAGATGACCGCCCGCGCCCTACGCCGTGAACGCTCCGGCAGTGCCGACGACTTCCCCGAAGATGTGGCCGAGTTGATGGCCTACCTGGGCCCGCGAACGCCCGACCAACGAGTTATCGCGGTACCCGGTACCGGCACCAATGTACCGGTGTGGCTGCTGGGTTCGAGCCTGTTCAGTGCGCAATTGGCCGGTGAGCGGGGCCTGCCTTACGCCTTCGCTTCGCATTTCGCACCGCGCTTGATGCATGAGGCGATTCGCGTGTATCGCAATCACTTCAAGCCTTCGGCGGTGCTGGATAAGCCCTACGTGATGCTCGGCATTCCGCTGGTGGCGGCCGACACCGATGAGCAGGCCGATTACCTGGCCACCTCGGTGTACCAGCGTATCCTCGCGTTGATGCGCGGCCAGAGCCTGGTGCAGCGCCCTCCAGTCAAAACCATGGACGGCCTGTGGTTGCCCCATGAAAAAGACGCGGTTGGCAGCTTCCTCGGCCTGGCCATGGTGGGCAGCCCGGCGAAGATTCGCGCCCAGCTGGAGGTGTTGATCGAGCAGACCGGCGCCGATGAGCTGATTTTTACCAGTGACCTGTATGAGCACGCCGATCGGATTCATTCCTACGAGCTGCTTGCACAAGTGATGAAGGGCTGAAATCCAGGCGAAAAAAACCGACGCACTTGCGTCGGTTTTTTATGTCCACAACACGAGATTAACCGCGCTTGTAGGCAATTTCCTTGGTGCCACCTTCGCAGGTGCCAACTACTGTGTGGTCACTTGGCGTAGCACCTTTGTCCACCACTTCCAGCGAATACCCCGAAGCACCCTTGGCGTCGATTTTCGCGGCAATTTCGCTTTTCAGCTCTTCACAAGGCTTGCCCGCCGCCATAGCGGTACCCGCAATGCTCAACAACCCTACCGCCAACAGAAACGTCTTCATCCGTTACTTTCCTTGCGCTGATCAAAAAGAGCGTGCCGACGCTCATCGCATCGGCACCCGTTGTTTGTAGCGCAGGTTATGGCAATCGGCCAGCGGGCAAAGTTCAACTCTGCCGATCAACTACTGGCAATGCGGAATCCCACTTTGAGCGTGACCTGGAAGTGCGCAGCCTTGCCATCCTTGATGTGACCACGGGTTTCGGTCACCTCAAACCACTCCAGATGCTTGAT
Source organism: Pseudomonas fjordensis (assembly GCF_976987115.1). Taxonomy (NCBI): domain Bacteria; kingdom Pseudomonadati; phylum Pseudomonadota; class Gammaproteobacteria; order Pseudomonadales; family Pseudomonadaceae; genus Pseudomonas; species Pseudomonas fjordensis. Next base: position 42,091 of record NZ_OZ336860.1, on the reverse strand, counting down.
GCTTTTGTTGGCTTCGGCCAGGGCATTGTTGATCGCGTCTTCGATGCTGGTGGTGGAAGAGCCTACCAGTTCGACTTTCTTGTACGTGTGATGATCACTCATGGCGTTTCTCCTTTAGGTCGTCAATCAAGACTAGCAGCGAATGTGCGTACTGCTTCAGGCGACCGTTGGGAGGCGAAAGTTCAGAATTACTGCACTTTCTGAAACCGGCGCAGTCGGTATCTACACACGCCACTCAATCACTTCAGGAGATGTCCACATGGCCAACACTTCTTTACGCAAAGCGTCGCTGGAAAGCATGGAAGCCGAGATTTCGAGCCTGCTCAAATCTCTGGAGAGCCTCAAGGACGACGCGTCCGATGAGTCGCGCAAAACGCTGAAGGCCTTGAAAAGCAATGCCGAGAACGCGCTCAAGCACTCTCGTCACCTGATCAGCGACGCCTACGAAGAAAGCAAAGTCAAAATCCGTGAAACCAGCGCTGCCACCCGTGACTACGCTCAAGAGCATCCATGGACGACCGCTGGCGTCGCCGTTGGCGCACTGGGCCTGCTGGCGGCTTACCTGCTGTGCAAACGCGGTGACTGATTGACCGGTTACACCGGTTGGCGCAGCAGCTCAGCCTTGAGCCATTGCGCCAACTGCCCGGCGCGCCCATCTGCGGCGCGCTTGGGTAGCCACAACGCCAGGTGCGCAGGGGTTTCACTGAAGCCCCACGGCGCCACCAGGCGACCCGCTCGCAGGTCCTCTGCCACCAGCGGTTCTGGCGCAATCGCCACGCCCAACCCGGCAACCGCCGCTTCCAGCAAATAATACAAATGCTCAAACCCCTGGCCGAGTTTCAACGCGCCGGGCTCGATGCCGTGTTGCCGTGCCCAACTGGGCCAGGCCTGCGGCCTTGAAGTGGTGTGCAGCAAGGCTTGCTCAGCCAGTGCCGTCGCCGGAGCCTGGCGCAGCTGTTCAAAATCGGCGAAGCGTGGGCTCATAACCGGGCCGATACGCTCGCTGGCCAACTCATACACCTGCATATCCGCCGGCCACGGCGGCTCAGCGAACACCAGCAAGGCATCCAGCCCTGGGCGGCGCGGGTCCAGGTCGCCTTCGCCCGCCGACAGGTGCAGTCGCAAATCCGGCAAGTCGGCATTCAACCGTCCTAGCCGAGGGATAAACCAGCGCGCCAGCAAGCTGCCTGAACAGCCGAGTACGAAAGGTGCATCGGCGCCGCGCTGGGTCAATTCGGCGCACACCTCGCGCAAACGCTCGAAAGCTTCCGCGCTCGCGTCGCGAAGCCTTACACCCGCATCTGTGAGTTTAAGGCCGCGCCCGTCCTTGACGAACAGACTCACGCCCAAGTGCTCCTCCAGCACTTTCAACTGGCGGCTGACGGCGCCGTGGGTCACGTGCAATAGCTCCGCAGCCTGGCTGACGCTGTTCAGGCGGGCGGTGGCTTCAAAAGCGCGCAAGGCATTGAGGGGAGGAAGGTCGCGGCTCATCTGTGAGTTTTCCTGACAGGTTGCGGCGATCTTATCGGTTTTCAGGCCAAGGCGTCACGCGTAGAGTGACCGTCATTGCCTTTAAACACATTCTTTCCTGGAGCGTCCCATGACTCAGTCCCAGACCGATCTACGCAACGGCCCTGATGCCAACGGCCTGTTTGGTGCGTTCGGTGGCCGCTACGTCGCTGAAACCCTGATGCCGTTGATCCTCGACCTGGCCCGCGAATACGAAGCGGCCAAGGTAGATCCGGCGTTTAACGAAGAATTGGCCTACTTCCAGCGCGACTATGTCGGGCGCCCAAGCCCGCTGTACTTTGCCGAACGCCTCACCGAGTTCTGCGGCGGCGCCAAGATCTACCTCAAGCGCGAAGAGCTCAACCACACCGGCGCGCACAAGATCAACAACTGCATCGGCCAGATCCTGCTGGCCCGGCGCATGGGCAAAAAACGCATCATCGCCGAGACCGGCGCCGGCATGCACGGCGTGGCCACCGCCACCGTGGCGGCGCGCTTTGGCCTGCAATGCGTGATCTACATGGGCACCACCGACATCGAACGCCAGCAGGCCAACGTGTTCCGCATGAAGCTGCTGGGCGCCGAAGTCATCCCTGTGGTCGCCGGCACCGGCACCCTCAAAGACGCCATGAACGAAGCCCTGCGCGACTGGGTCACCAACGTCGACAGCACCTTCTACCTGATCGGTACCGTGGCCGGCCCACACCCGTACCCGGCGATGGTGCGCGACTTCCAGGCCGTGATCGGCAAGGAAACCCGTACCCAACTGCAAGCCCAGGAAGGCCGCCTGCCGGACAGCCTGGTGGCGTGCATCGGCGGTGGTTCCAACGCCATGGGCCTGTTCCACCCGTTCCTGGATGACACCAGCGTCGAAATTATCGGCGTTGAAGCAGCCGGCCATGGCATTGAAACCGGCAAGCACGCCGCCAGCCTCAACGGCGGCGTACCCGGCGTGCTGCACGGCAACCGCACCTTCCTGCTGCAGGACGACGACGGCCAGATCATCGACGCCCACTCGATTTCCGCAGGCCTGGACTACCCCGGCATCGGCCCGGAACACGCCTGGTTGCATGACATCGGCCGCGTCCAGTACACCTCGGTGACGGACGACGAAGCCCTGGAAGCCTTCCACAAATGCTGCCGCCTGGAAGGGATCATTCCTGCCCTGGAAAGCGCCCACGCCCTGGCTGAAGTATTCAAGCGCGCGCCAAACCTGCCCAAGGATCACCTGATGGTGGTCAACCTCTCGGGCCGTGGCGACAAAGACATGCAGACCGTGATGCACCATATGGAACAGTCCAAGCAGGAGAAACACTGATGAGCCGCCTGCAAACCCGCTTTGCGCAACTTAAAGAACAGAACCGTGCCGCCCTGGTGACCTTCGTCACCGCTGGCGACCCCGGCTATGACACTTCGCTGGCGATCCTCAAGGGCTTGCCGGCCGCCGGCGCCGACGTGATCGAGCTGGGCATGCCCTTCACCGACCCGATGGCCGACGGCCCGGCCATTCAACTGGCCAATATCCGCGCCCTGGGCGCCAAGCAGAACCTGTTGAAAACCCTGCAGATGGTTCGCGAGTTCCGCCAGGACAACAACGACACCCCGCTGGTGTTGATGGGCTATTTCAACCCGATTCACAAATATGGCGTGTCGCAGTTCATTGCCGATGCCAAGGCAGCCGGCGTCGACGGCCTGATCGTGGTGGACATGCCGCCAGAGCACAACGGCGAGCTGTGCGACCCGGCCCAGGCTGCAGGCATCGACTTTATCCGCCTGACCACGCCAACCACCGATGACGTGCGCCTGCCTACTGTGCTCAATGGCAGCTCCGGGTTTGTGTATTACGTGTCGGTCGCGGGAGTAACCGGTGCCGGCGCCGCCACCCTGGAACACGTCGAAGAAGCCGTGACCCGCCTGCGCCGCCATACCGACCTGCCAATCAGCATCGGCTTTGGTATCCGCACACCAGAGCAGGCAGCGGCCATCGCACGCCTGGCAGACGGGGTGGTAGTGGGTTCGGCGCTGATCGATCACATCGCCACGGCCAAGAACGACCAGCAAGCCATTGATGGCGTGCTGACGCTGTGCGCGGCGCTGTCGGAAGGTGTGCGCAACGCACGTAAGTAAGTGCCTGTTCGGTCGGTGATCAGACTGTCCAAATATCACCGACTTATACGCTAGGCTTCAGAAGGAGGCGGGCATCTCGCCTAATGTGTAGGAGCGAGCTTGCTCGCGAAAAACTTACAGGCGCCGCGTTCATTCAGCGAACACGCGTTATCGTTGACGTTTTTCGCGAGCAAGCTCGCTCCTAAACAAGGCTAGGCATCGCGTCTCTCCTTTTTAACCCACTTCGTGCCCTTTGCCGTCTAACCACCTTCGCAAGCCCTGCAGTCCTTGCCCCTCGGTCGTTAAGTTAGCCGCATCAGAAGTCATTCTTGGCTCTCAGGAGTACATCATGGCATTTGATCTCATCACTGTTTCAGACCGTCGTCACTCAAGCTTGCAAAAGGGCTTCAACCTGCGCTGGCCCTTGGGCAACCTGCAGGGTCAGTCCTCGCCCAATGGCGCCAACCTGGTTTACCTGTGCCGCAGCCCCCAAGACATCATGGACGCCGCCGCCCAGGCATTGGCCCTGCCCAATGGACGCATCACCGTACGCAGCGGCGGTCATTGCTATGAAGGGTTTGTCGCCAACAAGATGCCCGACAGCCCGGATGAGGTGCTGTCGATCCTGGATATCAGCGCGCTGAGCCAAGTGGTGTACGACGCCAGCGGGCAGATTGGCTCCGAACTGAGCCCGACGCAGCCCTTTCGCTACCGCTTTCGCCTGGAGGCCGGCGGCCAGATCTGGGACAGCTATAGCGCGTTGTACAAGCAGGCCAACAAGACCTTGCCCGGCGGCTCATGTTATTCAGTTGGCCTGGGCGGGCACATTTGCGGCGGCGGCTACGGGTTGCTGTCGCGCAAGTATGGACTGGTGTGTGACTGGCTCAGCGGGGTCGATATCCTGGTGCCTGACAGCCAAGGCAAAAGGCTCGAACCGCGCCATGTCAGCAGGGACAGCACCCAACAGGACGAATTGGACCTGTTCGCCGCGTGCTGCGGTGCTGGGGGTGGTCAATTCGGCATTATCACCAGCTATTACTTCAAGGACCTGCCACCGGCCCCCAAAGAAGTACTGTGGCTGGTATTGGAATGGGACTGGTCAGTACTGACCCAGGATGCACTAAACAACCTGCTGGTGGCTTACCAGCTATGGTTTGCCAGCCATCAGAACAACCCGGACACCTGGGGCCTGGCGACCAAACTGGAAATGCGCCACGAGCACACAGGCAATATCACTCTGGGCATCCATTATGTGGACAAGGAGGGTGAGCTGAACGACCGTGCGCCCTTCGATGATTTTGTCGACAAGATGCTCACGGCCATCGGCTTGCCTGCCACCGAGTCGCTGGTGCCGTTTCATGTGGTCCATTTGCCGCCTGGCACAGCTGACGGGCGCACCATCGACTCAGTGTCATCCGCCCAAGCTGCGACCCGGCGCCTGGATTGGCTGGTGTGCCAGCAAACCTTGAATGGCGCGGGAGATAACCAGCGCGGGCGCTATAAGTCGGCCTACCAGAAAGGGGAGTTCAGCCCTCAAGTGCTACAGGCCATCTGGACTACCCTGACCTGGCCAGACCCTGACAACCACCTGACACAAAGCCTGATCCAGATTCAATCCTTCGGCGGCCAGATCAACGCCGCCAGCGCGCACGTGCGCAAGGAGTCGTCGGCCGCCCAGCGTTCGTCCTTCCTCAAGTGGCAACCCCAGTGTTACTGGCACGGAGACAGCGCCGCTGCGGACCAGGCCCATGCTGACTGGATCCGAGGGCTGTACGTCAATGCGTTTGCCGATGCTCAAGGCGTGCCGTTCAACGATGCGTTCGAAGGCTGCTACATCAATTATCCCGACCTCGACATGACCTACGCTGGCGGTAATCCGGCCAATGGTAAAAACCCCCAGTGGTACAAGATCTTCTTTCCCGACCTGATGATCGAAATCCGCTTGCGGCGTACCAAGCAGCGCTGGGACCCGCACAATGTATTTCGTAACGAGATGTCGGTGCCGTAGAACGAAAAAGGGCGACCCGAAGGTCGCCCTTTTTTACAACTCGATCCGCTCGACTTTGCCTACCAGCAATATGTAGGAAAGCGCGCCGAGCAACGCCAAGACCGCGATATAGGTAATGGCCGGCGCAAAGGACGAACCACTGGCCAGAAAGCCAATCACGATAGGCGTGGCAATCGCCGCCAGGTTGCCGATAAAGTTGAACACCCCACCGGTCAGCCCCAACAGACGGGCAGGCGCCAAGGTCGACACCAACGACCAGGTGATCGACGCCAGGCCATTGCCGAAAAACGCCACCGCCAGAAACGCGATGACCCACCCCGTGGAGTCCACATAGTTGGCCCCGATGATCGCCGTGGAAATCAGCAGCCCGCTGATGATCGGCAACTTGCGCGCAAAGCCCACCGACGCCCCACGGCGAATCAGCCAATCGGAAAACACCCCCGAACACAGCACGCCCACAAACGCGGCGAGGAACGGCAAGGAGGCCAGCAAGCCAGACTGGATAAAGTCCATGCCGCGATATTTCACCAGGTACGTCGGGAACCAGGTCAGGAAGAACCACAGCGTGGAGTTCAGGCAAAACTGGCCCAGGTAGATGCCCCAGAGCTTGCGTTTGCTCAGCACAATGCCCAGGTCGGTCCAGCTAAAAGGTGCCTTGACGGTTTTAGCCTGCATGTCCACCAGCCCGCCACCGTCGCGGATCAGTTGGATTTCAGCTTCGTTGGCGCCTTTGAAGTCTTTGGGCTCGCGATACACCGCATACCAGATCGCGGCCCACAGGATGCCGACGCCACCGGTTACCACAAACACCATGTGCCAGCCGTACTGATGTTGCAGCCACGCCAGTACCGGGGTGAGGAACGCCAGGCCAACAAATTGCCCGGAGGTATAAACGCCAATGGCCGTGGCGCGCTCGCGCTCGGGAAACCAGGTGGTGACCACACGGCTGTTGATCGGATAGGCCGGTGCCTCCAACGCGCCCACAGCCATGCGCAGCACGAACAGCGCGATAAAGCTGGCGGCGAAACCGAGCATCACCGTGGCAATCGACCACAGCAGCAGGGCCGCTGTGTAGAGAATGCGCGGCGGCACCCGGTCTACCAACCAGCCACCCGGGATTTGCATGGCGGCGTAGGTCCAGCCGAAGGCAGAGAAAATCAGCCCGACTTGCACCGGGTCGATCCCCAGCTCGCTGGTCAGCGCGGGCGCAGCAATCGACAGGTTGCTGCGGTCGAGGTAGTTGATGACCACGGTGATGAACAGCAGCACCATGATGAAAAAGCGCTTTCTGCTAGGCGTGACTAAAGAAGCCTGCCCGGTGAGGGATTCAGGGTGCATGGGGGGGTGCCTCTTTTTATATGTTTGTTGAGGTCTGAAAATGAGCTGACTGAAGAAACCGGATCAAAAATGTGGGAGCGGGCTTGCTCGCGAATGCGGTGGTTCAGCCGCAGATGTGTTGAATGACACACAGCATTCGCGAGCAAGCCCGCTCCCACATGTTTTACCGCGTTCCGTCAGTCAGGCATCACCACTCGGCAAAACTGCCATCGGCATGGCGCCAGATCGGGTTGCGCCAGCGATGGCCGATGGCCGCGCGCTCAACCACATACTCCTCGTTGATCTCAATGCCCAAACCAGGGCCGTTGGGGATCTTCACAAAGCCCTGGTCATAGTCGAATACGCCCGGGTCTCGCACGTAGTCGAGCAAATCGTTGCTTTCATTGTAGTGAATGCCCAGGCTCTGCTCCTGGATAAACGCGTTGTAGCAAACCGCATCCAGTTGCAGGCACGCCGCCAAGGCAATCGGGCCCAGCGGGCAGTGCAGGGCCAGGGCCACGTCGTAGGCTTCGGCCATGTTGGCGATCTTGCGGGTTTCGGTGATACCGCCGGCGTGGGAAGCGTCCGGCTGGATGATGTCGACATAGCCTTCGCTGAGCACGCGCTTGAAATCCCAGCGCGAGAACAGGCGCTCGCCCAGGGCGATCGGCGTACTGGTCAGCGGTGCCAGTTCTTTCAGCGCTTCGTAGTTTTCGCTAAGCACCGGCTCTTCAATGAACATCAGCTTGTACGGGTCGAGCTCTTTCATCAGCACCTTGGCCATCGGCTTGTGCACCCGGCCATGGAAGTCGACGCCGATCCCCACGTTAGGGCCGACCGCATCGCGCACAGCAGCGACATTGGCCAGGGCCAGGTCGACTTTTTCGAAGCTGTCGACGAACTGCAATTCTTCGGTGCCGTTCATTTTTACCGCCGTGAAGCCACGGGCCACCGCCTCTTTGGCGGCACGGGCAGTGTCGGCGGGGCGGTCACCGCCGATCCACGAGTACACGCGGATTTTGTCACGCACCTGGCCGCCCAGCAGATCGCTGACCGACACACCGAGGGCCTTACCCTTGATGTCCCACAACGCCTGGTCGATGCCAGCGAGGGCACTCATGTGCACCGCGCCGCCTCGGTAGAAGCCGCCGCGATAGAGCACGGTCCAGATATCTTCGATGTTGCGTGGGTCTTTGCCGATCAGGTAGTCGGACAGTTCTTCGACGGCAGCGGCCACCGTGTGAGCGCGGCCCTCGACCACAGGCTCACCCCAACCGGTCACACCCTGGTCGGTTTCGACCTTGAGGAAGCACCAGCGCGGCGGAACGATAAAGGTCGTCAGTTTGGTGATTTTCATCTCTTGTCTCTCTTATAGATGCAGCGCCTGTGGGCGCGGAATATGCTCTCAGCCGAGGGCTTTCCAGGCGGCGACATACGCCTGGGCACGGCTCGCAACCTGATCCACTGTCATGCCCGGCTTGAACAGCCCGGAACCCAATCCGAAGCCCTTGGCGCCGGCGTCGGTAAACACCTGCATGTTGTCCGGGGTGATGCCGCCCACCGGCAGCAGCAACGTGCCCGCCGGCAATACCGCCAGCCACGCCTTGATCACTGAAGGGCCCATTTGCTCGGCCGGGAACAGCTTCAACACATCAGCGCCTTCGGCCAGCGCGGCAAAGGCTTCGGTGGGCGTGGCTACCCCAGGCGACAAGTACAGGCCCGCCGCTTTGGCCGCGCGCAACACCTTGGCATCGCTGTGGGGCATGACGATCACCTGGCCTCCGGCCGCCTTGACCTGTTCGACCTGCTCAGGGGTCAACACCGTGCCGGCACCGATCAGGCAATCGGCGGGCAAGCTGTCGCGCAGGGTGCGGATGCTGGTGTAAGGGTCTGGCGAGTTGAGCGGCACTTCGATCACGCGAAAACCCGCGTCGTACAGCACCTGGCCGACCGCCTGGGCTTCGTCGGGGCGTAGGCCGCGCAGGATGGCGATCAAACCGTTTTGTGCGAGTGCTTGCTTGAGCATGTCAGGCCTCCAGTAAAGGTCGAGTAAGCCCGGCGGCTTGCGCCAGTTGCCACAGGCCACGCTCGGTGGCTTCTTGCGCCAGGCTGACGTGGGCAAAGCCGCAAAGGGCGAGGGCGCGTTGATAGCGGGCGCAGAGTGGAGCGGCGCCGACCAGGATGATCGGCTGGTGCTTGGCGGAGTCTGGCAGGCCGGCGAGTTCATGGCCGATGAGCAGGCCAGACAGGTAGTCGGGTTGCTGGTCGGGCGCCAGTTGCGCAGTGAGCCCAAGGGTACGGGCACTGAACAGGGTCGAGAGCACGCCACGCTGGCCATCGTTGGACAGCGCCACGTGCACGCCTCGATCAAACGCCTCGGCCTGGAACTGCTCGCTGGCCTGTTGGGTACGCCCCAGAATGCTGTGCTTGCTCAACACCGCAAACACTTCGCCGGTCATGAAGGTATCGAAATGGGTAATGCGGCCTTCCACCACCTCGACCCATTTGGAATGGCTGCCGGGCAGGCCGATCAACACCTGGGGCCCAAGCCCTTGCAGCACGCCGAGCACTTGGGTTTCTTCGCCGCGCATCACATTGGGCAGCCCCACTTGCTCGATCACCCCCGGCACGATGTGCACCTGCACCCCGCGCAGGCTGCGTATGCCATGCAACGCCTGGCCAAGGCTGGCGACATCCACGGGCGTGCTGCGATAGGCCGCCTCGCTCCAACCCTGTGCGCTGCCGACCATGCCGCACGCGATCACCGGCAGCCCGGGCTGGGCGTCGAGCCAATCGCCGCAGGCACTATCGAACGCCAGTTCAAAGCCGTCGGTGCACAGCACACCGGCAATTTCCCGAGGCTCTGTGGGCAAATGCATGATGCCGGTAGCCAGCGAGCGCTGTTCCAGCACAACGCCCGCGGGGCCGAGTTTGTAAGCACGAAGGGAGCTGGTCCCCCAATCGAGCGCGATCAATTGCGCCTGCATCGCTTCACCTGAAATGAGTGGGTGCTGAAAAAAGCAGATGGGCGAATATAAACCTAGGGCGCAGGATATCTCAATATATAAATATCAATCCCATATAATGAGACGCGACAAGATAAATCCCACAACCCTTCCGGTTTTTACTTAGGGAAAGACGCGGGTTTATCGGGTAGGGATGGTTAAAAAATCGACAGGTCCAATTCGCGCATCGCACCCATCCAGATGGCGTAATCGGTGTGGTCCTTGAGGTCGTCACCGGTTTCCGGGTGCAGGAACACCACCAGACCATCACGGTGCAGCGCCAGCCACGGCAACACCACGCCGATATATTCCGGCTCGAACGCCAGTTGGCAACTCCAATCCGGGTGCGGGCCCACCGGCCGCTCATGCACGCGGCCCATGCGCAACGGGAACAGCCTGGCGGCGTCTTCACAGAGCGTGCGCGCCTGCTCGATCGTGCTGGCGTCGAAGTAGATATGGGCGTGGTAGCCCTTGATACGTTGCATGACGGACTCCGGTTCCACTGTGCGCCGATCCTAGACCGCAATCGACGGCAGGGCCAGCCCGGTCAACGACTGCGCACTGCTGGCCTGTTCCGCCACCAGCCACTCGACAAAGCGGTCCACCAACTGTCCACGGCGTTTGCGCTGGGGCTGCACCACGTAATAGCCAAATCGCGACGTCACCGTGGGGCTGATCGGTCGGCACAGCCAATTCTGCTCCAGCAGGTTATCCACCAGGTGGCGCCAGCCGATGGCGACACCCTGGCCGGCAATCGCGGCCTGGATCAGCAAGGTGTAGTTGTCGAAGCGCAATTGCCCAGGGGTCGGCGCAGCCGTGATACCCAGTTCGCGGAACACGCCGTTCCAGTCGAACCATTGGCTGTTGTTTTCCTGGCGCAGGTGCAGCAACGGGCAGTCTTGCAAGGTCTGCACCGTCAGGGGCGCAGCTTGTTCCTTGAGCCACTGCGGGCTGCACACCGGGAACACTTCCTCATTGAACAACCACAGGCTCTCGCCTTGCTTGAAACGGCCATCGCCAAACAGCACCGCCACATCAATATCGCTGCGCAGGGTGGCGTGATTGCGCTCACTGGTGACCAGGCTGACATCCACCTGCGGGTTGGCCTGGTGGAAGCGATGCAGGCGCGGCATCAGCCAATAGGCGGCAAAGGCGAAGTCAGTGGCGACTTGCAGCACTTCATGCTGGCTTTGTTGAGTGATGGCGCCCAGGCCCTGGTTGATGTTCTGCAGGCCGCCTTGCACATGCTCGAACAGCAGGGCGCCGGCGTCGGTCAGTTCGATGCCGCGATAAATGCGGTCAAACAGGCGGATCGCCAGTTGCTCTTCAAGGCGCTTGATCTGCTGGCTGACCGCCGGTTGGGTGGTGCCCAGTTCCATCGCGGCAGCGGTGAAACTGCGATGGCGTGCCGCTGCCTCAAAGGCGCGCAGCAAATCGAGAGAGAGGTCACCCAGCGCTTCATACATAAGCTCAACTTATCCTAGTCATTGCCGTGCATGGGCTTTACCCATGTATTTATGGACCGCATGCTCACTGGCATAAACACCGCCTATGGAATGCCGAGAAACCATGAAGCGCAAGAACATTCTTTTCATCATGGCCGATCAGATGGCAGCGCCGATGCTGCCGTTCTACGGGCCTTCCCCGATCAAGCTGCCCAATCTCAGCCGCCTGGCGGCGCAAGGTGTGGTGTTCGACGCCGCCTATTGCAACAGCCCGTTGTGCGCACCGTCGCGCTTCACCTTGGTGAGTGGCCAATTGCCGAGCAAGATCGGCGCCTACGACAACGCCGCCGATTTCCCCGCCGATGTACCGACCTACGCCCACTACCTGCGTCGCCTTGGCTACCGCACTGCGCTGTCGGGCAAGATGCACTTTTGCGGCCCCGACCAGTTGCACGGCTATGAGGAACGCCTGACCAGCGACATCTACCCCGCCGACTACGGCTGGGCGGTGAACTGGGATGAGCCAGACGTACGCCCTACCTGGTATCACAACATGTCCTCGGTGCTGCAAGCCGGCCCGTGTGTGCGCACCAACCAGCTGGATTTCGACGAAGAGGTGGTGTTCAAGGCCCAGCAATACCTGTTCGATCATATCCGCGAGGAGGGCAGCCAGCCGTTCTGCCTGACCGTGTCGATGACCCATCCCCACGACCCGTACACCATTCCCAAGCCGTTCTGGGACCTGTACGCCGACACCGAGATTCCAATGCCCGCGACGCCGCCCCAGGCCGACCTCGACCCGCATTCCCAGCGGCTGCTCAAGGTCTATGACTTGTGGGACAAACCGCTGCCGGTGGATAAGATCCGCGACGCCCGCCGCGCCTACTTCGGTGCCTGCAGCTACATCGACAGCAACGTCGGCAAGCTGCTGCAGACCCTGGAGGACACCGGCCTGGCCGACGACACCCTGATCATTTTCTCCGGCGACCACGGCGACATGCTTGGCGAGCGCGGCCTCTGGTACAAAATGCACTGGTTTGAAATGGCCGCCCGCGTGCCGCTGCTGGTCAGTGCGCCGGGGCAGTTCGCCGCTGGCCGCGTCACCCAGGCCGTATCGACCGCCGATCTGTTGCCGACCCTGGTGGAATTGGCCGGCGGCACGTTGGACCCGCACTTGCCGCTGGACGGCCGCTCACTGGTCCCGCACTTGCATGGGCAGGGCGGGCATGACGAAGTGTTTGGCGAATACATGGCCGAAGGCACCGTCAGCCCGTTGATGATGATTCGCCGGGGCGCCTACAAATTCATCTACAGCGAGGACGATCCTTGCCTATTGTTCGATGTGCACAACGACCCGAACGAGCAGGAAAACCTCAGCCAGTCAGCTGAACATCGGCCATTGTTCGAGGCGTTCTTGCGTGAAGCGCGGGCTAAATGGGATATCCCGGCGATCCATCAACAGGTGCTCGCCAGCCAACGCCGTCGCCGCCTGGTGTTTGAAGCGCTGACCCATGGCAAGCTCAAGAGCTGGGATCACCAGCCACTGGTAGACGCCAGTCAGCAGTACATGCGCAACCATATCGACCTTGATGACCTGGAGCGCAAAGCACGTTTTCCACAACCCTGCCAAAACCAATAACTAGACAGAGGGAAGGCCATGCAAAAGTTGACCGTGGTACTGAGTTTGGTGATGCTCAGCAGCGCCCAGGTGTACGCAGACACTCGCTGCGAAACGGTAAAGATGGCCGACCCAGGCTGGAGCGATATTGCCGCCACCAACGCTATCACCAGTTTCCTGCTGACGGGCATGGGCTATCAACCCAAGGTCGACACCCTGGCGGTGCCGATCATCTTCGGCGGGCTCAAGGACGGCCAGGTGGATGTCTTCCTCGGCAACTGGATGCCGGCGCAGCAAGGCTTCTACGACAAGTTCTTGGCCAACGGCGATGTGGTGCAACTGGCGAAGAACCTGGAGGGCACCGAGTTCACCCTCGCCGTGCCGGACTACGTGTGGGACGCCGGGGTGCATGACTTCGCCGACCTGAACAAGTTTGCCGACAAGTTCGACAAGAAGATCTACGGCATTGGCTCCGGCGCGCCGGCCAATATCTCGTTGCAAGAGATCATCAAGAAAAATGATTTCGACCTGGGGCAGTGGAAGCTGATCGAGTCCAGCGAACAAGCGATGCTCGCGGAAGTTTCGCGAGCCGTTAAGAAGCAGCGTTTCGTCACCTTCCTCGGCTGGACTCCACACCCGATGAACGTGCAACTGAAAATGCGTTACCTCAAAGGCGGCGAGCAATACTTTGGTGCCACCGGCAGCGTGTACACCTTGACCCGCAAGGGTTACGCACAAGCCTGCCCCAACGTCGGGAAACTGCTGACCAACCTGAGTTTCACCCAGGCCATGGAGAACAGCATCATGGCCGACGTGGCCAACAACAAGGTCAGCAATGCGCAGGCGGCGAAGGCATGGATCAAGGCTAACCCGGCGGTGCTGGACCAGTGGCTGGAGGGCGTGAAAACCCTGGATGGCCAGGAGGCGTTGCCGGTGGTAAAAGCCAAACTCTGACGCCTGCAGCTGCCCCCTGTGGGAGCTGGCTTGCCTGCGATAGCGTCACCCCGGTATGCCTGTCACACCGAGGCGCCAGCATCGCAGGCAAGCCAGCTCCCACAAGTACCCATGCATATTGATACTCTTGCCAAAACCCTTTACCCGAGCCTGCGATGCCCCGGCCCACCCGCCATACACTCTTGCCCTTCCTGCGCTGGCTGCCGCGCCAGACCCGCGCCAGCGTCGGCCGGGATGCCATCGTCGGCCTCAGCGGCGCGGTGCTTGCGCTGCCGCAGTCGATTGCCTACGCATTGATCGCAGGCCTCCCACCCGAATACGGGCTCTACGCCGCCATTATCCCGGTATTGATCGCGTGCCTGTGGGGCTCGTCCTGGCACCTGATCTGCGGGCCCACGGCCGCCATCTCCATCGTGCTTTACGCCAGCATCAGCCCATTGGCCGTGCCAGGCTCACAGGACTACATCACCCTCATCCTGTTGCTGACCTTCCTCGCCGGGGTGTTCCAATGGTTGCTTGGCCTGCTGCGCTTTGGCGCGTTGGTGAACTTTGTCTCCCATTCGGTGGTGCTGGGTTTCACCCTGGGCGCCGCTGTGGTGATTGCCCTGGGGCAACTGCCCAACCTGCTCGGGTTGGATTTGCCCAGCCAGGCCACGGCTATCAACAGCCTGCTGGCGTTGATCGATCATCGTGGCGAGTGGGATCAGGCATCCCTGGCCCTGGGGCTGGGGACGTTGCTGGCAGGTATGTTGCTCAAGAACCTGGTGCCACGCTGGCCGACACTGTTGATCGCCTTGGTGTTGGGCAGCCTGGTGGCATGGTTGTGGCCGGCGATGTTCGGGCATGTGGCACGGGTCAGTTCGTTCATCGGCAAACTGCCGCCGTTCAGCCCATTGCCGATGGACCTGGACCTAGTGTTGCGCCTGCTGCCCAGTGCCGTGGCGGTGGGGATGCTGGGGTTGGTGACCAGCCTGTCGATTGCCCGTTCGCTGTCGGCCCGCTCGCAACAACTGCTCGACGCCAACCAGGAAGTTCGCGCCCAGGGTTTATCCAACATCGTGGGCGGATTTTTTTCCGGCTACCTGTCAGCCGGATCATTCACCCGCTCGGGCCTCAGTTACGAGGCGGGCGCCTGTTCGCCGCTGGCGGGGGTGTTTTCCGCCCTGTGGGTGGCGCTATTTGCGTTATTTGGCGCAGCGTTGATCGCGCATATTCCGATCCCGAGCATGGCGGCGAGCATCCTGCTGATTTGCTGGGGGCTGGTGGACCACCGCGGCATTCGCGCGCTGTTCCGGGTCAGCCGCGCCGAATTCGTGGTGATGAGCCTGACCTGCGTCGCCACCTTGTTGTTGGAGCTGCAAACGGCGATCTATGCCGGGGTGCTGGCGTCGCTGTTTTTCTACCTAAAGCGCACGTCGCAGCCACGGGTTCAACACTGGCGCGACGGTGAGGCGGATGTGTTGCGGGTAGGCGGCTCGATCTTTTTTGGCGCCAGCCATTACCTGCAAGTTCGCTTGCAACGTTTGCAGGGTGAGCGGGTGGTGATCGAGGCGCAGCAGATCAACTTTATCGACTATTCCGGGGTGGAGATGCTGCATCAGGAGGCGCGGCGGTTGGCGGGGCTGGGCCGTAGCTTGACGTTGCGTGGGGCCAGGCCGCAGGTGGTTGAGGAGCTGAAAAAGCTCGACGGGCCCGATAACTGCCCCATCGACTTTGAAGACTGAACCCGATCAAAACTGTGGGAGCTGGCTTGCCTGCGATAGCGGTGGGTCAGCCAGCACATGGGTAACTGACCTATTGCTATCGCAGGCAAGCCAGCTCCCACATTAACGGTGCCCACATCAGCGCGTGGAATCAGGCCAATTGCCGGCGCAGTTCGGCCAGTACCGGCGCCGAATCCGGGCGCACACCACGCCACAGCAAAAAGGCTTCTGCCGCTTGTTCCACCAGCATGCCCAGGCCATCCATCGCCACCGCCGCGCCTTGCTCGCTCGCCCAGCGGCAGAACGCGGTGGGTTGCTTGGCGTACATCATGTCGTAGCAGAAGGTCTTGCCCGGCTCGATCAGGCTGCCGGCAATCGGCGGTACATCGCCTGACAGACTGGCCGACGTGGCATTGATGATCACGTCCACCGGCTCACGCAACCAGTCGAAACCACTGGCAGACACCGGGCCCAGGTCATCGAACAGCTCAGCCAGTAACTCGGCTTTTTCCACGGTGCGGTTGGCGATGATCAACGACGAGGGTTGCTGCGCCAGCAACGGCTCCAGCGCACCGCGCACCGCGCCACCGGCGCCCAATAACAGAATGCGTTTACCTTGCAGGGTCAGCCCGGCATTGACCGTCAAATCGCGCACCAGGCCCGCGCCGTCGGTGTTGTCGCCCAACAAGGTGCCGTCATCCAGTTTGCTCAAGGTGTTCACGGCACCGGCGCGCTGGGCTCGTTCGGTCAGGGTATTGGCCAGACGGTAGGCCTCCTCCTTGAACGGCACGGTCACGTTGGCGCCACGGCCCTGTTGGAAAAACTCACGGGCACAGGCGGTGAAGTCCTCCAACGGCGCGAGCATCGTGCTGTAGTCCAACTGCTCGCCGGTCTGGGCGGCGAACAGACGGTGAATCAGCGGCGATTTGCTGTGGCCGATGGGGTTGCCGAACACGACATAACGGTCCATCACACCGCCGCCTTGGGCGCGGCAACGCCGAGCCAGTCACGGTCTTGCAGGAAGTAGTCGGTAAGGCGCGCCTCTTCGCTGCCGGCTTCGGCCTTCCAGTCGTAGCTCCAGCGTACCTGGGGTGGCAGCGACATCAGGATCGACTCTGTACGCCCGCCCGATTGCAGGCCGAACAGGGTGCCACGGTCATAGACCAGGTTGAACTCAACGTAGCGGCCCCGGCGGAACTCCTGGAACTGGCGCTGTTGCTCGGTGTACGCCATGGCCTTGCGACGCTGCACAATCGGCAGGTAGGCGTCGATGTAGGCATCGCCGATGGCGCGGATGAAGGCGAAGCAGGTGTCAAAGCCCCACTCGTTCAAGTCATCGAAGAACAACCCACCGATGCCACGGGGTTCGTTGCGATGCTTGATGTGGAAGTAGGTGTCACACCAGGCCTTGTAGCGTGCGTACACATCCGGGCCAAACGGCGCACAGGCCTGCTCGGCCACTCGGTGCCAGTGAATGCAGTCTTCTTCATTGCCGTAATACGGGGTGAGATCGAAGCCACCGCCGAACCACCACACCGGTTCTTCGCCTTCTTTTTCAGCGATGAAAAACCGCACGTTGGCGTGGGAAGTCGGTACATGCGGGTTATGCGGATGGATCACCAGTGACACGCCAAGCGCTTCAAAGCCACGGCCGGCCAGCTCGGGGCGATGGGCACTGGCAGACGGTGGTAAACCGCTGCCGAACACGTGGGAAAAGTTGACGCCGCCTTTTTCGATCACCGAACCGTTTTCCATCACACGGGTGCGACCGCCACCGCCGGCTGGCCGGGTCCAGGCGTCTTCGATAAAGCGAGTGTCCGTCTCGAAGGTTTCCAGGGCGCTGCAAATGCGGTCTTGCAGGTCAAGCAGGTAGGCTTTAACGGCCTCGGTGCGGGTAGTCATGGCATCACCTTGAATCGGGCAAAGCTACGCGAGGCCCATGGGGCGTCGGCGGCAAATGGGCGCACAGGATACCACTGCGCTTAGATGCCACTGCACTTAGGTGCGCGGCAGTTGACGAAGATCAAGCTTAGGAGTCCGATAGGGGGCTACGCAGATTCGAACCCAAGGAGAAGTGCAGATGGCCAAACGTATCCAGTTCAGCGCCCATGGCGGGCCCGAAGTGCTTGAGTATGTGGACTACACGCCAGCGGAGCCTGGCCCACAGCAGGTACGGGTGCGCAACGAAGCTATCGGCCTGAACTTCATCGACACCTATTTCCGCAGTGGCCTCTATGCGCCGCCCGCCCTGCCATCGGGCCTGGGTGCGGAAGGCGCTGGCGTAGTCGATGCCGTTGGCAGTGAAGTCAGCCAATTCAAAGTCGGCGACCGTGTGGCCTACGGCAGCGGCCCGCTGGGTGCCTATAGCGAGTTGCACGTGTTGCCTGCCGCCAACCTGGTGCACCTGCCGGATGAGATCAGCTTTGAACAGGCCGCCGGTGCCATGCTCAAAGGCCTGACCGTACAGTACCTGCTGCGCCAGACCTATGAGCTCAAAGGCGGAGAGACCATTTTGTTCCACGCCGCCGCCGGTGGCGTCGGTTCCCTGGCCTGCCAATGGGCCAAGGCTTTGGGGGTGAAGTTGATCGGTACGGTAAGTTCGCCGGAAAAGGCGGCCTTGGCCAAATCGCTGGGCGCCTGGGAAACCATCGACTACAGCAAGGAAGATGTCGCACAACGCGTACTGGAATTGACTGACGGCAAGAAATGCCCGGTGGTGTACGACGGCGTCGGCAAGGACACCTGGCTGACTTCCCTGGACAGCGTGGCGCCGCGGGGCTTGTTGGTGAGCTTCGGCAACGCGTCGGGGGCGGTGGATGGGGTGAACCTGGGGATTCTGTCGGCGAAGGGTTCGCTGTACGTCACCCGGCCGACTTTGGCGACCTACGCGAACAACCCGGCGAACTTGCAGGCGATGGCGGACGATCTGTTTTCGATGATCAAGAGTGGCAAGGTGCGCATTGATATCAACCAGCGCTACTCGCTGGCGGAGGCGGCCAAAGCGCAGACGGAGTTATCGGGGCGGCGCACGACTGGGTCGACCATTCTGCTGCCTTAAGGGCCTCATCGCAGGCAAGCCAGCTCCCACATTTGACGGCGAACACTGATCAAATGTGGGAGCTGGCTTGCCTGCGATGGGTGCACTGCGGTGTCAGGACGGGCGCACCACATCACCCGTTACCAAATCCCGAATCAGGCTCGGGTTCTTGCGCCCACCCAGGGCACCGCCCAACACCAAGTCCACTTGCCCGCGAAAATACTGCTCCACGCGAATCCGCGTGCGGGCTGCCGGGCGCCCCTGGGGGTTGGCCGAGGTGGAAATCAACGGGCCGACCTCGGCGCACAAATCTCTCACCAACGGATGATCACTGACCCGCAACGCTACGGTGTCATGCACACCCGTGACCCACTCGGGCAGCAAGTCCTGATGGGGCACCAGCCAGGTATTCGGCCCTGGCCAGGTGCTGGCCATGCGTTCGACCCACGTGTCCGGGAAATCTTCAAACAGAAAGTCGAACTGACGAATATTGTCCGCCACCAGGATCAGGCCTTTGTCGACCGAGCGGTTCTTGATCGCCAACAGCCGATCCACTGCTTCTTCGTTCCACGGGTCGCAGCCCAGGCCCCAGACCGCTTCGGTCGGATAGGCGATCACCGCGCCTGCGCGAATTTCCCGTGCGGCTTCCAGCACACGCCACCTGTTGACCATTGTTAACTCTCCGGACTAAAGCTCTGGGCAGTTTACCGATCTTCGTTACAAAACCTAGCGCCAAAAACGGGCCACTACCAAAGCGGACACCGCGCCAGCCAGCGCCCGCTTTCGCAAATCACCTGGCCCTCCAACTCCAGCTCTGTAAGGGTGGCCAGTACTTGGGACAACGGCCGACCGCTGGCAATCGCCAAGGCTTCGCTGCTATGCGGTGCCGCGTGCAGCAGCGCCACCAGCGGATGGGTCACGGGCACCGGTGCCGCATGGGACAACCGCTGCCAACCACGCAGGCCTTCAAGTATGTGCTCGATGGTTTCCACTAACACCGCGCCATCACGGATCAGTTGATGACAGCCTTTGGCGGCGGGGTGGTGGATGGAGCCCGGAATCGCGTACACCTCACGCCCTTGCTCCGCGGCCAGGCGTGCGGTGATAAGCGAGCCGCTGGCGATACTGGCCTCCACCACCAGTACGCCTAACGACAACCCGCTGATGATTCGGTTGCGCCGTGGGAAATTACCGGCCTGGGGCGCGGCATCCAGCGGAAACTCGGAAACCACGGCGCTGCCTTGGGCAATCATCGCCGCAGCGAGCTTGCGATGGCGCTGTGGATAAAAATTTTCCAGGCCCGTGCCGAGCACGCCGATGGTATGGCCGCCCACGTCCAATGCCGCCTGGTGCGCCGCGCCATCAATGCCCACTGCCAGCCCGCTGGTGATGACAAAACCGGCGCTCGCCAGGCTGCGGGAAAAGGCCGCTGCCGTGTCCATGCCCGGGCGCGAGGCGCGCCGGCTACCGACCATGGCCAACTGTGGTTTTTCCAGAATACCGGGGTCGCCCGCAACGAATAACAACGGCGGTGCATCGTCGATCTGCGCGAGCAACGCCGGGTAATCCGGTTGGTCCCACATCAGCAAATGCTGGGCCGGGCGCGCCAGCCAGGCCAACGCCTCACTGGCACCGTCACGTACTTGGGGGCTACGTCGAGCCTCGGCACTGACGGCGGGCAAACCGAGGGAACGCCAGGCGCTGGCGGGAGCACTCAGGGCCTTGGAAGCGCAACCAAAGGCTTGGATCAATACGTGAAAACGCTTGGGCCCCAGTTCTGGCAGCCTGTGCAAGCGTAGCCGGGCTTCCAGCTCTGCCGGGGAAATATCGCTACTGTTTATCGGATTCATATGATCATCCTTGACCGGAACAAGCTGTGGATAACTCTGTTGGTAACTTATTTAGCAGGCTATTTATTGCGCTTGATCAGCCGTCTCGAAACGGTCTTGCACGGCCAACGACCGTGAAGCACTGAGCACCAGGGCATAGCTGAGTTTTTCATAGGTACGAAACACCAGCAGGGTGCCGGCTCGCTCATCCGGAAGGGGAGTGGGCATGCCGCCGAGGGCGTCTCGCACGGTGGCGCCAGCCTTGATCACTGTGAGCAGTTGGCCTTCCACCAAGCCATCGCGGCGGCCCTTGTTGAGGGTCACAGCGTCGAGCACGCCGATCTGCGTGACGCCCTTGGGGATGTCGATGATGTGCCCTGTAATCAAGGGTGCAGGTTTGCCGGCTTCCAGGCTGGCCAAAGCAACGGGAGGCTCGGCGCGCAACAAACGGTCACCTGGGCGAATCTCCTGGGTCACCCGCTGCACTGCCAGGGTGGTGAGGCTGTCGGCAAGCACAAAGCGCGCAGTGCCGATGTCGTCGGCATTGATGCCGAGTAATTCCTGGGTATCGGGGTCGGTGTAGGCCTTGCCCCGCCGAAATATCCCGTAGCTTGGCTGGGCCGGGTCCAGTTGACCGCGTGCAAACACACGCTCGTCGTTAGCGCCCAGCACGCGCCCGCCTTGCGCGGCAATAATGTAAGGGGCTTTGTCCAGGTCCTGGGGCGAGTCAAAAATACGGTTGTGCAGTAAGAAGTGCTGGATGGCCTGTTGCGCTGCCTGATCCAGCCGCTCAGTAGGTTGCGCAATCAACGCCGTGGCGAACGGGGCCCAAAGCAGCAAGACGAGTAGCGATTTCCTCATGGGGTGAATCTCCTTTATTATGTGCGTTCGCGTGAAATGCCATGGCCTTCGCGGCTTCCGAGCGTTTCACACCGGCCGTATGGGTCCATCCCACCGCCGATTTGTCTCTTCCTCACATGTGCAGCAATTACGCTTATGGCTATTTTGAACATCCTCGAATTTCCCGACTCGCGCCTGCGCACGATCGCCAAGCCGGTGGCCGTAGTGGACGACAAGGTTCGTCAGTTGGTCGATGACATGTTTGAAACAATGTATGAAGCCCCGGGCATCGGCCTCGCCGCGACCCAGGTCAACGTGCATCTGCGCGTCGTGGTCATGGACCTGTCGGAAGACCGCAGCGAACCTCGGGTGTACATCAACCCTGAGTTCGAACCGCTGACCGAAGAGATGGGCGAATACCAGGAAGGCTGCCTGTCGGTGCCGGAGTTCTACGAGAATGTGGAACGCCCGCTGCGCGTGAAGATCAAGGCGCTGGACCGTGACGGCAAGCCTTTCGAGCTGATTGCCGAAGGCCTGCTGGCGGTGTGCATCCAGCATGAATGCGACCACCTCAACGGCAAGCTGTTCGTCGATTACCTGTCCACGCTCAAGCGTGACCGCATCAAGAAGAAGCTGGAAAAAAAGCATCGCCAGCAAGCCTGATGCCCTTCTTCCAAAGGCTTGCTGCGGCAAGCCTTTTTCTTTTGTGACTGTTTTTAACCGAGAACTCCCATGACCGAGCCATTGCGCATTGTTTTTGCCGGCACTCCTGAATTTGCCGCCGAACACCTCAAGGCGCTGCTTGCCAGCCCTTATGACATCGTCGCGGTGTACACCCAGCCGGATCGCCCGGCCGGTCGCGGGCAAAAACTGATGCCCAGCCCAGTCAAGCAGTTGGCGGTGGAGCACAACATTCCCGTGTTGCAGCCGCCGACCCTGCGTAACGCCGAGGCCCAGGCCGAACTGGCCGCGCTGAAGCCGGACCTGCTGGTGGTGGTGGCCTACGGCTTGATCCTGCCCCAGGCGGTACTGGATATCCCGCGCCTGGGTTGCATCAACAGCCATGCTTCACTGCTGCCACGCTGGCGCGGTGCGGCGCCGATTCAACGCGCCGTTGAAGCCGGCGACAGCGAGAGCGGCGTGACCGTGATGCGCATGGAAGCCGGCCTGGATACCGGGCCGATGCTGCTCAAGGTCACCACGCCGATCACCGCCCAAGACACCGCCGGCAGCCTGCACGACCGCCTCGCTGAGCTGGGCCCGCCCGCCGTGATCCAGGCCATCGCCGGCCTCGCTGCCGGCACCCTGGAAGGTGAAATCCAAGACGACAGCCTGGCCACCTACGCCCACAAGCTGAACAAGGACGAAGCGCGCATTGACTGGAGCCGCCCGGCCGTGGAGCTGGAGCGCCTGGTACGTGCCTTCAACCCATGGCCGATCTGCCACAGCACCCTCAACGGCGAAGCCTTGAAAGTGTTGGCCGCGACCCTGGCCGATGGCACAGGCGCTCCCGGCGAGATCATCGGCGCCAGCAAAGACGGCCTGTTGGTAGCTTGCGGCGAACAGGCGCTGTGCCTGACGCGTCTGCAATTGCCCGGCGGCAAGGCGCTGAACTTCAGCGATTTGTTCAATAGCCGTCGTGAGAAATTCGCCCTGGGCACCACGCTTGGGGTGGTCACTCAATGAACCCACGTCTGGCCGCCGCCAAGGCTCTCGCCGCCGTCCTCAACGGCAAGGCTTCGCTGAACAGTTCATTGCCGACGCAACTGGATAAGGTCGAAGACCGGGATCGCGGTTTCACCCAGGACCTGGCCTTTGGCACCGCCCGTTGGCAGCCACGGTTGTCTGCGCTGGCCGCCAAGCTGCTGCAAAAACCGTTCAAAGCGGCAGACGCCGATGTCGAGGCGCTGTTGCTGGTGGGCCTCTACCAGTTGCTCTACACCCGCGTGCCCGCCCACGCCGCCATCGGTGAAACCGTCGGTTGCGCCGACAAGCTGAAAAAACCCTGGGCCAAGGCCCTGCTCAATGCCGTGCTGCGCCGCGCCCAGCGCGAAAGCGAAGCCCTGCTGGCCGAGCTGGAACATGATCCGGTGGTGCGCACCGCCCACCCGCGTTGGCTGCAAAAATCCCTGAAAGCCTTTTGGCCTGAGCAATGGGAAGCCATCTGCGCAGCCAACAACGCGCATCCGCCGATGATCCTGCGGGTCAATCGCCGTCACCACAGCCGTGACGCGTATTTGCAGTTACTGGCGGACGCTGGCACCAACGCCACGCCCTGTGTGTACAGCACGGACGGCATCGTGCTCGAAGCGGCTGCCGATGTGCGCAGCCTGCCAGGCTTTGCCGAAGGCTGGATCAGTGTGCAGGACGAAGCTGCGCAGTTGGCCGCCGACTTGCTCGACCTTGCCCCCGGCCAGCGCGTACTCGACGCCTGCTGTGCGCCCGGCGGTAAGACCTGCCACATCCTTGAAGTGGAAAAAGGCCTGGCCGGTGTCGTCGCGGTGGACCTTGAAGCCAAGCGCCTGGTGCGCGTGCGGGAAAACCTCGCACGCCTGGGCTTGAGCGCCGAGCTGATCGCCGCGGATGGCCGCGACACCGCCGCCTGGTGGGACGGCAAGCCCTTCCAGCGCATCCTGCTGGACGCCCCTTGCTCGGCCACCGGCGTGATCCGCCGTCATCCGGACATCAAGCTGACCCGCCAGCCCGACGACATCGCCGCCTTGGCGGTGCTGCAAGGCGAACTGCTCGACGCGCTGTGGCCCACCTTGGAAGTCGGCGGCATCCTGCTTTACGCCACCTGCTCCACTTTGCCCACCGAAAATACCGAGGTCATCCAAGCCTTCCTCGCCCGCACCAGCGGCGCGCGTGAGCTGGACCTCGCTACCACGGCCGGCATCAAGCAGCCCCACGGTCGCCAACTGCTTGCGCAAGAAGGCGGGCACGATGGCTTCTACTACGCCAAACTGATCAAGATCGCCGCCGCACGCGGCTGAATGGTTTTAAGGGAGTGACCGGATGAAAATCATCATCCTTGGAGCAGGGCAGGTCGGTGGCACGCTGGCCGAACATTTGGCCGGTGAAGCCAACGACATCACCGTGGTCGACACCGATTCCGAGCGTTTGCGCGACCTGGGCGACCGCCTGGACATCCGTACGGTGCAAGGCCGCGCGTCGTTTCCGACGGTGCTGCGCCAGGCCGGTGCCGACGATGCCGACATGCTGGTGGCCGTGACCAACAGCGACGAGACCAACATGGTCGCCTGCCAGGTCGCCCACACCCTGTTCCACACTCCGACCAAGATCGCTCGGGTGCGCGAAGCGGCGTACCTGACCCGCGCCGGTCTGTTCGATAACGACGCCATCCCGGTGGACGTACTGATCAGCCCGGAACAGGTGGTGACCCACTACATCAAGCGCCTGATCGAAATTCCAGGTGCGCTACAGGTCATCGACTTCGCCGAAGGCAAAGCGCAACTGGTGGCCGTGAAGGCCTATTACGGCGGGCCGCTGGTGGGCCAGCAACTGCGCCAGCTGCGCGAGCATATGCCGAACGTGGAAACCCGCGTGGCCGCGATTTTCCGCCGTGACCGGCCGATCCTGCCTCAGGGCGATACGGTGATCGAGGCCGACGACGAAGTGTTTTTCATCGCCGCCAAGGCGAATATTCGCGCAGTCATGAGCGAAATGCGCAGGCTCGACGAAAGCTACAAGCGCATCGTCATCGCCGGCGGTGGGCAGATCGGCGAGCGTTTGGCCGAAGCCATCGAAAGCCGCTACCAGGTGAAGATCATCGAGATGAGCCCGACGCGGTGCCGGCATTTGTCCGACACCCTCGACAGCACAGTCGTACTGCAAGGCAGCGCCTCGGACCGTGACCTGCTGATGGAAGAGAACATCGCCGACGCCGACATCTTCCTGGCCCTGACCAACGATGACGAAGCCAACATCATGTCGTCCTTGCTGGCCAAACGGCTGGGGGCGAAGAAGGTGATGACCATCATCAACAACCCGGCCTATGTGGACCTGATTCAGGGCGGCGATATCGACATTGCCATCAGCCCGCAGTTGGCAACCATCGGCACCTTGCTCGCCCACGTGCGCCGTGGCGACATTGTCAGCGTGCACTCGTTGCGCCGTGGGGCAGCGGAAGCCATCGAGGCGATTGCCCACGGTGACTCCAAGTCCAGCAAAGTGATTGGCAAGGCCATACGCGATATCGGCCTGCCGCCGGGCACCACCATTGGCGCGATCATTCGCGATGAAGAAGTGATCATTGCCCATGACGACACGGTGATCGCCACCGGTGACCATGTGATTTTGTTCCTTGTGGATAAAAAACATATCCGCGATGTGGAGAAGCTGTTCCACGTGGGGTTGAGCTTTTTCTGATCAAGGAGTGAACCGATGCTGGAGTCCCTGGAAAAAATGCTCGCCAAGGGCGTGGACAATTCGCTGCTGCGCTTTGGCCTGGGCAAGGGTTACCTGGACCTGAAGGACAACGCCAAGGCGGCCGAGCATTTGCAGCGATGCGTCGAGTTCGATCCGAAGTATTCGGCGGCGTGGAAGTTGTTGGGCAAGGCGCAGTTGGGGCAGGGTGATAACGCTGGGGCACGACACGCTTGGGAAAAAGGCATAGAAGCGGCGTTGGCCCATGGCGACAAACAGGCCGAGAAAGAGATGACAGTGTTTCTGAAGAAACTAGATCGCCAGGCCTGAATAAAGATCAAAAGGTGGGAGCGGGCTTGCTCGCGAATGCAGAGTGTCAGTCACTGAATAAGTAGCTGATACACCGCATTCGCGAGCAAGCCCGCTCCCACATTGGTTTCGCATAGACCTTGAGTCAGCGGTGAGTCAATACCACCGCGCCTCACCCGGCGGGCGTTTCTTGAAGCGTTTCATGCTCCACATGTACTGGCTTGGGTAAGCGCCGACATAACGCTCTACTACCTTGCTCATCGCCGCACAGGACGTCGCGGTGTCGGTGCTGTACATGTCCTCCGGTGCCGCCTCCAGAATCACCTTGTAACCCGAGCCGTCCGGCAGCCGCAGGGCATGCAGGAACACCCCCACCGCCTTGTGGCCCGCAAGCATGTTCGGCACGAACTTGCTGGTAAGCGCCTGGGTGGCAAAAAACGGTACGAAGATCCCGGCGGATTCAGCCGGCTCCGGGTCAGCAGGAATGCCCACCTGGCCGCCTTTGCGCACTTCCTTGATCACGCTGAGAATGCCTTCCTTGGTGGACGCCGCCACGCGGTTGCCCAACTGCACGCGCTGCTTGCGCAGCAACTCGTCCACCGCCTTGAGCTTGGGCGGGCGATAGAAAATGATCGGTTTGCACTGGCTGCAATAGAAGTGGTTCAACACTTCCCAGTTGCCCAGGTGGCTGGTGATGCCTACCACGCCTTTGCCAGAAGCCAGGGCCTCGTGCAGCACTTCCAGGCCTTCGACTTCGCGGACCAGGTCGATAGAGCGCTGCGCCGGCCAGATCCACGCACAGGCGCTTTCGGTGAGGGACTTGCCGATGTCCATCAGGCTGCGGCCCACGAGGCGCTCGCGCTCTGCCGGGTCCATGTCCGGGAAGCATTTGGAGAGGTTGATCCGCACCGTATCGCGGGAACGGTTGGGGGTTTTCCACATGATCCAGCCGATCCCCGTGCCGACGGCTTGTACGGCGCGCCAGGGCAGCAGGGCAAACAACCGAAGAGCGCCTACCAGCAAGGCGCCTTTAAACTTTTCCACAGGTCACTCCTGATCGTGTGTGGTGCGCAAAGCCGGCATTCTAACCGGCGTTGACCAAGTCCGCGTAACGGTCGCAGTCCTGGGTGTGGTCCATGACCATGCCCGAGGCCTGCATGAAGGCGTAGCAGATGGTCGGCCCGACGAAGGTGAAGCCGGCCTTTTTCAAGGCTTTGCTCATGGCTTCGGCTTCGGGCGTGATCGCCGGGACGTCGCTGCGATCCTTGAAGTGATTGACCTTGGGTTTACCGTCGACAAACGACCACAGCAACCCCACCGGATCCTCCAGCGCCAGCCAGGCCGCGGCGTTGCGCCGGGTAGCGTTGAGCTTCAAGCGATTGCGCACGATGCCCGGGTCCTGCATCAGCACCTCGATTTCTTCATCGCTCAACTGCGCCAGACGCTGCGCATCAAAGCCGAACAACACCTTTCGATAATGCTCGCGTTTGCGTAAAACGGTGATCCAGGACAGGCCTGCCTGGAACCCTTCGAGCAAAAGCAACTCGAACAAACCCTGCGCATCGCGCAGCGGCGTTCCCCACTCTTGATCGTGATAAGCCATGTACAGCGGATCTTCAGAACACCAAAAGCAGCGTGGCATAAGGCTCCAGGGAGTGGTGGCGGGGCCGAATCGGGTATACTCCCGCTCTTTAAATCGCAGCCCAAGTAACAGGTGAATTTCGTGAGCCAGCCTACGCCAGCCGTGCGTACCTTCCAAGACTTGATCCTCGCCCTCCAGCAATACTGGGCCGAGCAAGGTTGTGTGGTACTTCAGCCCTACGATATGGAAGTAGGCGCCGGCACTTTCCACACCGCTACATTCCTGCGGGCCATCGGCCCGGAAACCTGGAACGCCGCTTATGTGCAGCCCAGTCGCCGCCCGACTGACGGCCGCTACGGCGAAAACCCGAACCGTCTGCAGCACTACTACCAGTTCCAGGTGGTATTGAAGCCCAACCCGGATAACTTCCAGGAGCTGTACCTGGGCTCGCTGAAACATGTGGGCCTGGACCCACTGGTGCACGACATCCGTTTCGTCGAAGACAACTGGGAATCGCCAACCCTGGGCGCCTGGGGCCTGGGCTGGGAAGTCTGGCTCAATGGCATGGAAGTGACGCAGTTCACTTACTTCCAGCAAGCCGGCGGCATCGAGTGCTACCCGGTCACCGGCGAGATCACCTATGGCCTGGAACGCCTGGCCATGTACCTGCAAGGCGTGGACTCGGTCTACGACCTGGTGTGGGCTGACGGCCCGTTCGGCAAGGTGACCTACGGCGATGTGTTCCACCAGAACGAGGTGGAGCAGTCCACCTACAACTTCGAACACGCCAACGTCGACAAGCTGTTCGAACTGTTCGACTTCTATGAAAGCGAAGCCAAGCGCCTGATCGAGCTCGACCAGCCGCTGCCGTTGCCAAGCTATGAAATGGTGTTGAAGGCCTCCCATACCTTCAACCTGCTGGATGCCCGCCGTGCCATTTCGGTTACTGCGCGCCAGCAATACATCCTGCGTGTGCGCACCCTGGCGCGTTCCGTCGCCCAAGCCTACCTGCTGGCTCGCGCCAAGCTGGGCTTCCCGATGGCAACCCCGGACCTGCGTGATGAAGTGTTGGCTAAGCTGGAGGCTGCACAATGAGTGCTCAAGATTTCCTGGTTGAACTGGGCACCGAAGAGCTGCCACCCAAGGCCCTCAATACCCTGGCCGATGCATTCCTGGCCGGTATCGAAAAAGGCCTGCAGACTGCCGGCCTGAAGTTTGAAGCCAAAAAAGTCTACGCTGCGCCGCGCCGCCTGGCTGTGCTGCTGACCGCGCTGGAAACCCAGCAGCCGGACCGCAGCATCAACCTGGATGGCCCACCGCGCCAGGCGGCTTTCGACGCCGAAGGCAACCCGACCCAGGCCGCCCTTGGCTTTGCCAAGAAGTGTGGCGTGGAACTGAGCGAGATCGACCAAAGCGGCCCGAAACTGCGTTTCAGCCAGGTCATCACCGGCAAGCCGACCGCCAGCCTGTTGCCGACCATCGTTGAAGATTCCCTGAACGACCTGCCTATCCCCAAGCGCATGCGCTGGGGTGCGCGCAAGGAAGAGTTCGTGCGTCCAACCCAATGGTTGGTGATGCTGCTCGGTGACCAGGTCATCGATTGCACCCTCCTCGCCCAGAAGGCGGGTCGTGATTCCCGTGGTCACCGCTTCCATCATCCAGAAAGCGTGCGCATCACTTCGCCGGCCAACTACCTCAACGATCTGCGCGCCGCTTATGTGCTGGCCGACGCCAATGAGCGTCGCGAGCTGATCAGCAAGCGCACCGAAGAGCTGGCCCGTCTGCAGGAAGGCACTGCCATCGTGCCGCCAAGCCTGCTGGACGAAGTGACCGCCCTGGTGGAATGGCCGGTGCCGCTGGTGTGCTCGTTCGAAGAGCGTTTCCTCGACGTGCCGCAAGAAGCCTTGATCACCACCATGCAGGACAACCAGAAGTACTTCTGCCTGCTGGACGTGGACGGTAAGTTGTTGCCGCGTTTTATCACCGTGGCCAACATCGAAAGCAAAGACCCACAGCAGATCATCGCCGGTAACGAAAAAGTCGTGCGCCCGCGCCTGACCGACGCCGAGTTCTTCTTCAAGCAAGACAAGAAGCAGAAGCTGGAAGACTTC
Source organism: Pseudomonas fjordensis (assembly GCF_976987115.1). Lineage (NCBI taxonomy): Bacteria > Pseudomonadati > Pseudomonadota > Gammaproteobacteria > Pseudomonadales > Pseudomonadaceae > Pseudomonas > Pseudomonas fjordensis. The sequence continues at coordinate 12,332 of NZ_OZ336860.1, read as the reverse complement.
AACCTGCGCCTGCAAAACGTGGTGTTCCAGGAAAAACTCGGCAGCGTCTACGACAAAGCCGTGCGTGTTTCCAAGCTGGCGGCCTACATTGCCCCACGTATTGGCGGCGACGCAGCCTGGGCCGCCCGTGCCGGCTTGCTGTCCAAGTGCGACCTGGCCACCGAAATGGTCGGCGAGTTCCCAGAGATGCAAGGCGTGGCCGGTTACTACTACGCCCTCAACGACGGCGAGCCGGATGATGTCGCCCTGGCTCTGAACGAGCAGTACATGCCCCGCGGTGCCGGCGCAGAACTGCCGAGCACCCTGACCGGTGCGGCCGTGGCCATTGCCGACAAGCTGGACACCCTCGTGGGTATCTTCGGTATCGGCATGCTGCCCACCGGCAGCAAAGACCCGTATGCCCTGCGCCGTGCGGCCTTGGGCGTGCTGCGTATCCTGATCGACAAAAAGCTGGACCTCGACCTGACCCAGGCCGTGGTATTCGCCGTCGGCCAGTTCGGCACCAAGGTCAAGCAAGCCGGCCTGGCCGAGCAAGTGCTGGAGTTCGTGTTCGACCGCCTGCGTGCGCGTTACGAAGACGAAGGCGTGGACGTTTCCGTCTACCTGTCGGTACGTGCGCTGCAACCGGGCTCGGCGCTGGACTTCGACCAGCGTGTACAAGCCGTGCAAGCGTTCCGCAAGCTGCCGGAAGCCGATGCCCTGGCCGCCGTGAACAAGCGCGTGTCGAACCTGCTGAGCAAGGCCGACAACCTCGGCACTGCTGAAGTTGACCCGGGCCTGTTTGCCGATGCCAAGGAGTTCTCGCTGAACTCGGCCATCGCCAAGGCCGAGAACGCCGTGAAGCCGCTGATCGCCGAGCGTAACTACGCTGAAGCGTTGGCGCGCCTGGCGTCCTTGCGTGAGCCGGTGGATGCGTTCTTCGAAGCGGTGATGATCAATGCCGACGATGCTGGCGTGCGCAAAAATCGCTACGCCATGCTCGCGCGCCTGCGTGGCTTGTTCATCAATATCGCCGACATCTCCGTACTGGGCTGACCATGTTGAAACTGCTGATTCTCGATCGGGACGGGGTGATCAACTACGACTCCGACGCTTACATCAAGTCGGTGGAGGAGTGGATCCCACTGCCCGGTTCGATCGAGGCCATTGCGCAGTTGAGCAAAGCCGGCTGGACGGTGGCCATCGCCACCAACCAGTCCGGCATCGCCCGCGGGTACTACGACATCGCGACCCTGGAGGCCATGCACGCGCGTTTGCGCGCGTTAGTGGCCGAACAGGGCGGTGAGGTGGGGCTGGTGGTTTACTGCCCCCACGGGCCGGATGAGGGCTGCGATTGCCGCAAGCCCAAGCCTGGCATGTTGAAAATTATTGCAGAACATTACAAGGTGCCCTTGGCTGGGATATGGTTCGTCGGGGACAGCCTCGGTGACCTGGAGGCGGCCAAAGCCGTCGACTCTCAGCCAGTTTTGGTTAAAACCGGGAAAGGCGAAAAGACCCAGGCTAAAAACCTGCCGGTAGGCACCTTGATTTTTGACGATCTGGCGGCTGTTGCCGCAGAACTTATCAACAACTAGCCGCCCTCGACTTCCTGACCAAGGACTGTTCGGGAGTGCGCTTTTAACAGGCGGGCCGTGTCCCGCAACGGTAAATGCCGCCATGTCGATCTTGCAGGCCATCAGAACCTTTTTCTTTTACCTGCTGCTGGGCACCAGTTCGTTTCTCTGGTGCACCCTGAGCTTTTTTATTGCACCGTTCCTGCCCTTCAAGGCGCGCTATCGCTTCATCAACGTCTACTGGTGCCGCTGCGCGTTGTGGCTGAGCAAGGTGTTCCTGAATATTCGTTTCGAGATCAAAGGCGCTGAAAACGTCCCTGATCAACCGTGCGTGATTCTCTCCAACCATCAGAGCACCTGGGAGACGTTCTTCCTTTCGGCGTACTTCTCGCCATTGAGCCAGGTGCTCAAGCGCGAGTTGCTGTATGTGCCGTTCTTCGGCTGGGCCATGGCCATGTTGCGTCCGATCGCCATCGACCGTGACAACCCCAAGGCTGCGCTCAAGCATGTCGCCAAGAAGGGCGATGAGTTGCTCAAGGACGGCGTCTGGGTGCTGATCTTTCCCGAGGGCACGCGGGTGCCCTACGGCACCGTGGGCAAGTTCTCACGCGGTGGTACCGCCCTGGCGGTCAACGCCAACCTGCCTGTGCTGCCGATTGCGCATAACGCCGGCAAGTTCTGGCCCAAGACTGGCTGGGCCAAACGCCCGGGCACTATCACCGTGGTGATCGGCGAGCCGATGTATGCAGAAGGCGAAGGACCACGTGCCATCGCCGCTCTGAATGACCGTGCTGCGGCATGGAATGAAGCGCAGCAACGCGCCATGGGCTCCCTACCACCGGAACCCGTCGTGGTGGAAACGCCGGCAGTATGAGCATCTGTGGATAACCTGTGTACGCTTTGTTGGCGAATTGGCTTTTTTGCATCATAACAAGCTGATTTACTTACATATTTCTGAAGCTCATAAAATTCAGAAAAACGTGCATAAGTTTTTTCTTCATAAAAAAACCGGTCCTTGTGACCGGTTTTTTATGCACAGCAGAAAAGCCGCTTTTTCAGTCCTCCAATAACGGCAGCAGCAGGATAAACGTCGAGCCCTTGCCCAGCTCACTTTCACACACGATGCGCCCACCGTGCCGTTCTATTACCGCCTTGACCATGGTCAGGCCCAACCCAAGACCTTCGCTGCCCTGGGCCGAATCGAAACGTCGGTATTGGTTGAACAACTCCGGCAGATCCTCAGGCGCAATCCCCGGTCCCTGGTCACTTATCCTGCACTCCAACCAACCTTGCGCACTGCCATGCTTCAACCTGACGGTGGTACCGGATTGGGAATATTTGATCGCGTTCTCCAGCACATTAAACAACGCCCGGGTGAGCAGTGATTGGTCGGCGTAGACCATGGCCTCGTCCGCCTCATCCAGGTCGTGAACCAAATGGATGCCCTTCAACTGCGCAATCACCGCCACCTGATCAAAGGCATCCATCACCAGCATGGCAAACAGGGTGGGCTGGAACTGGTAACCGTCCGCTTCAGCCTTGGCCAATTGCACAAAGGACTCGGTCAGGCTCAAGGCGCGCCGTACCTGCTGTTCGATTTGGGCAAACACAGGGGACTCTCCGTTGTGCACGTCCAGCAGGGCGAGGATCGCTGAATGCGGTGCACGCAGGTCATGGGACAGGAAACGCAGCATCGTCTCGCGGTGCTGCTGGGCTTCACGCTCCTTGCTCAGGTCCGTGAGGCTCAACAACCAGCCGAGGGCGAAATCCCCTTCGGCAGGCAGCAAGGGTGCCAATTCCATGCGCAAACTGCGTTGGTGGATATCGCGAAACTCGACCAGTTCCAGCGCCGACAGGGTAGGGCGTACACCATTGTGCAGCGGGGGATAGCCCAGATCAGCAAGCTGTTCGACGAGGTTTTCGCCGACTAGGTCATTGCCGAATACTTCACGGGCCACGCGGTTGGCCAACAGGATGCTGCCCTGAGGGTCGGTGATCAGGGTTGCTACCGGCAGGCACTCCAAGCCGTCCGCCATAAAGCGCCGCGTATCGCGGGTACGGCTGACGGCTTGTTCAAGGGCAAAGATGCGCCCTTGCAACACATCGCCCTTGCTGGCGGGCGCGCGACGCCGTTCCGGAAGGACCTTAGGTTCGTTATCCAGGCGTGCCAGTTCCCAGCCAAAGTAGGCGAGGATTACGCTCAGGCGCCGCCAATTCCAGATCAGGTAACTGAGCAGCAAACCGATCAGGCACGCTGCGGGGCTCCACCAGTGGCCCAGGCGCAATAGGGCCCATGAGCCCAGCAACGCCGCGGCCATGCCTGCCAAGGTCATCCACAGGGCGTAGCGGGGGCGCACAAGCAGAAGGCCCAGCAGCAGGGCCACCAGGGACGTTGCCAGCAACGCCGCCAGCCAGCCGGGCAGATCGACGATGCTGCGGCCCTGCAATAAACCATTCAGTACGTCCGCCTGGATCTCAACCCCCGCTGTGGTACCTACGGTGGAAGAGAGCGGCGTCACGAAACGATCGGCCATGCCATAGGCTGAGGCGCCGATCAGAATCAGGCGACCCCGCAGCGACTCGGGAGGTACCTCGCCACGTAATACGCTGACGTAGGACACGCTGGGAAAAGGGTCTGGTTCCGAAGTGAACGGCACACGAATCTCATGTTCCTGGTGCCAGTGCCCTCCAGTAGGCTCTTGCGGCAGGCCCGGCATCGTCTCGGCATGCTCGCTCATGGCGAATGCCAGCCACGCCAACTGAGGGAGTGTGCTTCCCGCAGGGCCCTCACGTAGATACACGCTACGCACCACACCGTCTTTATCCGCTTCGACGTTGATGTGCCCGACGCCCTTGGCGCACTTGAGCAGTGGCGACAACGGCGTTACCTGGGCCTTGGGGCTGACGCTGCTATCCCCGGCGATGGGCAGCAATACATTGCCGGCTTTGCATACGGCATCGGCCAGGCGCTGGTCGTCATTGCTGTTGCCGCTCTCACTGAAGATCACATCAAACAAAATACCCGCCGGCTGGGCAGCGTTCAGGCGTTCAATCAGGTCGGCATGTACGCTACGCGGCCAAGGCCACGGGCCAAGTGCTTCCAGGCTCGGCGCATCGATAGTCACCAGAACGATGCGTGGGTCCACCGGTAAGGGCGTGAGGCGGCGCAGGCTGTCATAGAGCGGATTGTTAAGCGCCAGGCCAGCGCTCAAGGATAAGTAGGCGGTAAAGGGCAGGAGTACCAGACCGATCAGCAGCCATTCACGAACCAACCCATGGAACAAAAGCTGGGCCTGGGTAGGTTGGCGTTTCTCGGCTTTGCGCCATAGGTTCACAGGGCTACCGCCACGAGCGTGCCAAGGCATTGATGGTCAATAAGTAAACGTGTCATAAGCCCAGGATCCCTCTCCATGGGGTTGCGATGAAGTGCATGCGGTGTTCTGAAACCAGTGAAGCTTATTTCGGTCTCATTGAAGGACTTCCCACGGCCGCACGATGAACGATACCGCACATTGGAGCAGGCATGACGCACGGGCGAGGCGATCGGCGCCGAGCCTTTTCCAGACCAACAGGAGCCGATATCTTCTTCGAAGATCACAGAGAATTGAGTTTACGGCGCTTTCAGCGTATCGAGAGATCGAAGCACTGTAGAATCCGTCCATAATTATTCAGATTCAGAGGCCGGCATTTGTACACCATGTGCCCCCCATTCAAGCTCTCGTATTTTTGTAGGAAGGACCCCGCCTATGCGTGTCGCAATACTGGATGACGAACCCGCGGAGTTGCGACGGGTGGAACAGACACTGCGACAGATTCCCGGACCGGCTGAACAGCCCTGGTCCCTGCATTTCTTTGAGCGCGGTGAAGACCTGCTGCGCCAGCTGCGTCGGGAAACCTTTGACCTGCTGATCCTCGACTGGCAACTGCCGGACATCTCCGGGATAGCGTTATTGCGCTGGACTCGCGAGCACATGGAATCGCCTCCCGCCGTCATCATGCTCACCAGCCGCGATGCCGAGAGCGACATCGTGACAGCGTTGAATAGCGGGGCGGACGATTATGTCAGCAAGCCGTTTCGGCCCAACGAACTCAAAGCACGCGTCAGTGCCGTCCTGCGGCGCCACGGGTTGCAGAAGTCGGCTAGCCAGGAAGTGCAGAGCTTTAACGACCTGACGTTCGACGATGCCGAACTAACTGTGACCCGCGCAGGCAAACCCATCAACCTGACAGAACGGGAATACCGTCTAGCCAGCTGTTTGTTTGCCAACTTGGCCCGCCCGTTGTCTCGCGAGTACCTGTATGAGCGGTTCTGGAGTCACGAAGAAATGGTCTCGTCGCGGCCGTTGGACACGCATATCTACCGCCTGCGTAACAAGCTAGGGCTGACGGCGGATCGCGGCTGGCAGCTGTTGACGATCTACGGCTACGGGTATCGATTGGAGAGCGTGACACCCGCCGTGGAAAGTTAAATAGGCTGATGTTCCACGTGGAGCATTTAAAAATGCGCGACTGCGAACCAACAAAAAAGGCCAACGCTAAGCGTTGGCCTTTTGTTTTCAGCAGATGTACCTGATCAGAAGTCCAGGTTAGACACCGCCAAAGCATTGCTCTCGATGAAGTCACGACGAGGCTCGACCGCATCACCCATCAGGGTGTTGAAGATCTGGTCTGCGCCAATGGCGTCTTCGATGGTCACGCGCAGCATGCGACGCTGAGCAGGGTCCATGGTGGTTTCCCAGAGCTGATCCGGGTTCATCTCGCCCAGACCTTTATAGCGCTGGATGGTATGACGCTTGGTGCTTTCCGCCATCAACCAGTCCAAGGCTTCCTTGAACTCCTTGACCTGCTTCTTGCGTTCGCCACGCTGAATGTAGGCACCGTCGTCCAGCAGGGTGCTCAGTTGCGCGCCGAGGGTGACGACGGTCTTGTAGTCGTTGCTGCCGAAGAAGTCGCGGTTGAAGGTGACGTAGTTGGACAGGCCATGGGAGATCAGTTCGACCTCTGGCAGCCATACGTTACGTTCGCGGTCTTCACGCAGGCTGGCTTTGTACACCAGGCCAGACTTCTCCACAGTACGCAGGCGCACTTCGTATTGGGCCAGCCAATCCTGCATGGCGGCGTGATCGCCCAACTGCTCCAGGCTTACGGCCGGCAGGTAGATGAAGTGCTCGGTCAGCTCCTGTGGGTACAGGCGCGACAAACGCTTGAGCGTCTTCATGACCATGCGGAAGTCGTTGACCAGTCGCTCCAGCGACTCACCGGAGATACCCGGCGCTTCGTCATTCAAGTGTAGGCTGGCATCTTCCAGAGCCGACTGCGTCATGTACTCTTCCATGGCGTCGTCGTCTTTGATGTATTGCTCTTGCTTGCCCTTTTTCACTTTGTACAACGGCGGCTGAGCGATGTAGATATAGCCACGCTCGATCAGCTCCGGCAACTGACGGAAGAAGAAGGTCAGCAGCAGGGTACGGATGTGCGAACCGTCGACGTCAGCATCGGTCATGATGATGATGTTGTGGTAGCGCAGCTTGTCGATGTTGTACTCGTCGCGGCCGATACCGCAGCCCAACGCTGTGATCAAGGTGCCGACTTCCTGGGAGGAAATCATCTTGTCGAAGCGGGCCTTCTCAACGTTAAGGATCTTACCCTTCAACGGCAGGATGGCCTGGGTGCGACGGTTACGACCCTGCTTGGCGGAACCGCCAGCAGAGTCACCTTCCACCAGGTACAGTTCGGAGAGGGCAGGGTCCTTCTCTTGGCAGTCAGCGAGTTTGCCTGGCAGGCCGGCGATATCCAGCGCGCCTTTACGGCGGGTCATCTCACGGGCCTTACGCGCGGCTTCACGGGCGCGGGCAGCATCGATCATCTTGCCGACGACCAGCTTGGCTTCGTTCGGGTTTTCCAACAGGAAGTCGGAGAAGTACTTACCCATTTCCTGTTCAACTGCGGTCTTCACTTCGGAAGACACCAGCTTGTCTTTGGTCTGGGAGCTGAACTTCGGATCCGGTACCTTGACCGAGATGATCGCCGTCAGGCCTTCACGGGCATCGTCACCGGTGGTGGCGACTTTATGTTTCTTCGCCAAGCCTTCCGCTTCGATGTAGGTGTTCAGGTTACGCGTCAGCGCGGAACGGAAACCCACCAGGTGAGTACCGCCATCGCGTTGTGGAATGTTGTTGGTGAAGCACAACAGGTTCTCGTTGAAGCTGTCGTTCCACTGCAGGGCGATTTCCACGCCGATGCCGTCTTCACGCTGGATGTTGAAGTGGAACACCTGGTTGACCGCAGTCTTGTTGGTGTTCAGGTATTCAACGAACGCACGCAGGCCACCTTCGTACTTGAACAGCTCTTCCTTGCCGCTGCGTTCATCCTTGAGGACGATGCCGACACCGGAGTTAAGGAAAGACAGTTCGCGAATCCGCTTGGCCAGGATATCCCAGCTGAAGTGGATGTTCTTGAAGGTTTCTTCCGAGGGTTTGAAGTGGATCTGGGTACCGGTGGTTTCACTGTCACCGACGATTTTCATCGGCTCCTGTGGCACGCCGTGGACGTAGGTCTGCTCCCAAATCTTGCCGCTACGGCGGACAGTCAGGATCAGCTCTTCGGACAGGGCGTTCACTACCGACACACCTACACCGTGCAAACCGCCGGATACTTTATAGGAGTTGTCGTCGAACTTACCGCCAGCGTGGAGCACGGTCATGATGACCTCTGCCGCCGAAACGCCTTCTTCTTTGTGCACGTCTACCGGGATGCCACGACCGTTGTCACGCACGGTGATGGATTCATCCGGGTGGATGATAATGCTGATGTCGTCGCAGTGACCGGCCAGAGCTTCGTCGATGGAGTTATCGACCACCTCGAACACCATGTGGTGCAGACCGCTACCATCATCGGTGTCGCCAATGTACATACCGGGACGTTTGCGTACGGCATCCAAACCTTTCAGCACTTTAATGCTGGTCGAGTCGTACGTGTTTTCTTCGCTCATGCCTTCACTCCCGATGGTCGTGGGTCTGGGTGATACGGCCCTGTTCCACGTGGAACAAAGCGACTGGCGTTTCCGTCTGCCAGCCTTCCCTCAATAATTCGTGGTCTACACAGGTGATAAACACCTGGCAGCGTAAGTCTTCCAACAAGCGGCATAGCGAGCGGCGGTGCTGCTCGTCGAGCTCCGACGGCAAGTCATCCACCAAATAAATACACTGACCGCGTCGAGCTTGGCTAACCAAATGGCCCTGCGCGATACGCAACGCACAGACCACCAACTTCTGCTGGCCGCGGGACAAGATATCCGCAGCATTGTGTGCACCTAATCTAAGGCGCAAATCAGCGCGTTGGGGTCCGGCCTGGGTGTGGCCGATTTGCTGATCCCGTTGCAAGGACGTTGCGAGCACTGCACTCAGCTCACGTTCTTTGTCCCAACCCCGGTAATAACTCAGCGTCAGCCCCTCGAGCTCCAACAACTCGCTCAAGGTCTGCTCAAAGACTGGTTTCAAGGCTTTGATATAGGCGCGGCGGTATTCATCTATTTCGTCGCTGGCCAGGCACAGTTCACGGTCCCAGGCTGCTTGCGAAGCGGCGTCAAGTGTACCATGCCGCAGCCATGAGTTCCGCTGCCGCAGGGCCTTCTGCAGGCGCTGCCAAGTGGCCATAAAGCGTGGTTCCACGTGGAACACGCCCCAGTCGAGGAATTGCCGACGGATTTTCGGGGCACCTTCCAACAATCGAAAGCTGTCGGGGTTGATCAGCTGCAACGGCAGGATCTCTGCCAACTGCGCTGCGCTGCGCGCATTTTGCCCGTCGATTCTGATCTGAAATTCCCCACCGCGATCACGCGATATCCCCAGGCTGCTATGACCGCCCTCAGCCAGTTCCACTTGGCCAAATACGGTGCAGGCCAATTGTTCGTACTGGATCACGGGTAACAGGCGGGCACTGCGGAAAGAACGCGCAAGCCCCAGCAGGTGGATGGCTTCCAGCACGCTGGTTTTGCCACTGCCGTTGGCGCCATGGAGGATATTGATGCGGGGGGAAGGGGAGAAGGTCACCGGGTGCAGATTGCGCACCGCGGTGACCGAGACGCGACTAAGGGACATCTAGCTTCTGCTGAGCATGGTTACAGGCGCATCGGCATGACAACGTAAGCCGAATCGTCGTTGTCGGATTCTTGTACCAGGGCGCTGCTGTTGGAGTCCGACAGGATCAGACGAACCTGTTCGGTGGTCATCACCCCCAGCACGTCCAACAGGTAGCTCACGTTAAAGCCGATTTCCAGCGAAGCGCCGTTGTAGTCGACACCCACTTCTTCTTCCGCCTCTTCCTGTTCCGGGTTGTTGGCCTGGATTTTCAGTTGGCCGTTGGCCAGCTGCAGGCGAATACCACGGTACTTTTCGTTCGACAGAATCGCCGTACGGCTGAAGGCTTCACGCAGAGCCTGACGATCACCGACCACCAGCTTATCGCCGCCTTTAGGCAACACACGCTCGTAGTCCGGGAACTTGCCGTCGACCAGCTTGGAAGTGAAGGTGAACTCGCCGGTGGTCGCGCGAATGTGGTGCTGGCCCAACACGATGCTGACATTGCCGTCCGGCTCGGTGAGCAAGCGCGCCAGTTCAAGGATACCTTTGCGCGGAACGATCACCTGGTGGCGATCCGGCTGACCGATATCGGCACGCATCGAGCACATCGCCAGGCGGTGACCGTCGGTGGCTACCGCACGAATGATGCCTTCAGAGACTTCCAGCAGCATACCGTTGAGGTAGTAACGCACGTCCTGCTGGGCCATGGCGAAACTGGTGCGCTCGATCAGGCGACGCAGCTTGCTTTGCTCCAGACTGCACGTCAGCGAGCCTGGGCCTTCTTCCACGGTTGGGAAGTCATTGGCCGGCAAGGTCGACAGGGTGAAACGGCTGCGGCCAGCCTTGACCACCAACTTCTGCTCATCCACCTTGATGTCGATCAGCGCATCGTTAGGCAGGCTTTTGCAGATATCCATCAGCTTGCGCGCCGGCACGGTGATCTCGCCAGGTTCGGCGGGCTCTTCGAGCTGGACGCGACCCACCAGTTCGACTTCCAGGTCGGTACCGGTCAAGGACAACTGTTGGCCCTCGACCACCAGTAATACGTTGGAAAGCACCGGCAAGGTCTGTCGGCGCTCAACAACGCCTGCGACCAGTTGCAGGGGTTTCAACAGGGCTTCGCGTTGAATGGTGAAATGCATGGTCTAGTCCCTTGCCTTAATAAGCTGCGCTGGTGTCATCACGTAGTCAGTGTACGCAGCAGGTTCTTGTAGTCCTCGCGAATATCCGCGTCGGATTCCTTAAGTTCATTGATCTTGCGGCATGCGTGCAAGACCGTGGTGTGGTCGCGCCCGCCAAACACATCACCGATTTCCGGCAGGCTGTGGTTGGTCAACTCCTTGGAGAGGGCCATGGCAACCTGGCGTGGACGTGCGACCGAGCGCGAACGGCGCTTGGACAGCAAATCGGAAATCTTGATCTTGTAGTACTCGGCCACGGTGCGCTGGATGTTATCCACACTCACCAGCTTGTCCTGCAAGGCCAACAAGTCTTTCAAGGACTCGCGAATCAGCTCGATGGTGATATCGCGGCCCATGAAGTGCGAGTGAGCGATGACCCGCTTGAGCGCGCCTTCCAGCTCACGCACGTTGGAACGGATGCGTTGGGCGATGAAGAATGCAGCGTCGTGCGGCAGATCGACTTTAGCCTGGTCGGCCTTCTTCATCAGGATCGCTACACGGGTTTCCAACTCCGGAGGCTCGACTGCAACGGTCAGGCCCCAGCCGAAACGCGACTTCAGACGCTCTTCCAGGCCTTCGATTTCCTTCGGGTAACGGTCACTGGTCAAGATGACCTGCTGGCCACCTTCGAGCAGGGCGTTGAAGGTGTGGAAGAACTCTTCCTGGGAACGTTCTTTGCGTGCGAAGAACTGAATGTCATCGATCAGCAAGGCATCAACGGAGCGGTAGAAACGCTTGAACTCGTTGATGGCGTTGAGCTGCAAGGCCTTGACCATGTCGGCCACGAAGCGCTCCGAATGCAGGTAAACCACCTTGGCATTCGGGTTCTTCTTTAATAGGTGGTTACCGACGGCGTGCATCAAGTGCGTCTTACCCAAACCTACGCCGCCATAAAGGAAGAGCGGGTTGTAACCATGCTTGGGGTTATCGGCGACCTGCCAGGCGGCCGCTCGGGCCAGCTGGTTGGATTTACCTTCGACGAAGTTTTCGAAGGTAAACGTGCGGTTCAGGTAACTGGTGTGCTTGAGCGCGCCTTCTACCTGCACAGTGCGTTGCTCGGAGCGCACAGGCGCCTGCTGGGAGCTGGCACCGGCCATCGGGTCGAAGCTGTCGCGGGACGGCTCCTCATTCTCCGGCGCATTTTTGCGCGACGAAGGTTTGGACGGCGCAGCTGTCGGTGCAGGTGCTGCGGCGACAGGCGCCACTGCAGCTTGGGCTTGCGACGCGGCGGCGGCCAGTGGCGCATTCGGCGCGGCGCGGGGAGCTGAGCTGCGCTTGCTGCCTATTAATAAGGAGAGAGCAGGCGCCAGACCGTTGCCATGTTCGTCGAGCAATTCGAGAACGCGGCCCAGGTACTTCTCGTTGACCCAGTCGAGGACAAAACGATTGGGCGCATAGACACGCAACTCGTCGCCTTCGGCTTCGACCTGTAGCGGACGGATCCAGGTGTTGAATTGCTGGGCAGGCAGCTCATCGCGCAAAAGCTCCACGCACTGCTGCCAAAGTTCCACTGACAC